>JAFZRU010000065.1 GCA_017619755.1 Prevotella sp. | reverse complement strand
GCGTTGTTGTTCAATTCGAATGCAAGGTAGATGTCGCCGCCCTCTTCGATGGTGGCCGTGAAGGTCTTAGGCGTGGAACCCAAGGCGTTGTTTTCGGTCTTGAGCAACTGTGTCCAGTTCTCGCGGTCCTTCGAGGTATAAACAGTCACGGAGGCGGTGCTGGTGGTCCATGAGTTGGTGTTCCATGCGTCGAAGGTGAAGGTCTCGCCATTCTCTGCTGTGAGGAGCGGTGTGACGAACTTCGTGATCTTGTCGTTGACGCTCTGGAGGTAGTAGTTGATTTCGTCGCCAGAGCCGGAGGATGTGATGTAAACCTGGTCGTAGTGGATGGAGCCTGCGGGGAATTGTCCGTTGAACTCATCGCCGGCCTTGCCGTTGTCGAAGGTGATGAGGTTCTTCGATGGGTCAATCACGGTTGCCGACACGGGCAGGGTGTAGGTGGCTTGCTCCTTGCCGAAATCAGTGTAGGTGATGGTGATGTTGCCTTTGAAGACACCCGGCTCTGTGGCGGGGAAGGTGATGTCGATGGCCTTCTTCTCCTTGGCTGCCACGGTGAACTCACCGGCGGGGGCGGTGGTGGTGAAGGGGGCGTCGATGGTGAAGCTGTTGATGGTCAACGGGGCGATGCCGGCGTTGTAAATCTCATAGTTCACAGTGGTGGCCTCTGTTACCTTGCCGAAGGCGATTTCTGTCTTGGTGGGAGAGGGACTGCTGGAGTAGGAGGTGCCGGCCTTGTCGAAGACGAATATCGACTCGTAGGCGTTGGTGCCGCACCATTTGCCTTGAAGCGTCGTGCCGCTGATGTTCTCCTTCACATCCCAGTATTTCCAGCCTTTCTGGTCGGCGGGCAGTGATACTTGCATCTCGAAAGGCTCGGAGGTCTCGCCGACAGCTATTGGCACGGGGATGGGGAATGCACCGTAGAGAGTGGCTGGCACGGAGCGGTTGAAGAGCGAGAGGGTGTAGTTCTCGTCATTGGGCTTCAGGTCAACGTCGCCGGAGTTGGTCAGTGTCACCAAGTAGCGTGCAAGGATGGTGCCGTCCTCCTGCTGGTCGAAGTAGGTGGTGCTGGCGCCGTTCACGTCGGCCACGCTCTTGATGGTGAGCTTCTTCTCCGGCACGATGGTGGCGGAGGTGGCGCTGAAGTTGTCCATGTAGACATACTGTGCACGGATGCCCACGCGCTTCTCTGTATCGACAGAAATGGAGACGGCGTACCATCCCGGATTGGCTTCGTCGGCTATGAAACCATCGTCGGCGGTGAATTTCTGAATCAGCTCACCGCGGGTGGTTACAGCCTCGTCCACGTCGTAAAACTCCACCATGGCCGGGTAGGCGCTGGTGGCAGCCGAACTGGGTTTGACCATCAAGGTCACCACGCCGGTCACTTTTGGCGTAACAAGGAGGTCGTAGCACACGGCGCCTTCGTTGTACATGTTTTGTGCGTACTGACGGTAGGCGAGGAGTGTGCCGCTTTCGCCGATGCCTTCGCTCGACGAGTAAGTGTAGCTCATGTAGCCGTTGTCCCATGAGTCTTCATACATGCCCACGATGTGCCCCCAGTTGGAAGACACCGCGAAGTCGTGGTTCCTCGTAGTGATGGCAGAGTTGAAATCCACCTCATACGGAGAAACTGTCTCTGCTTGTGCCGTGTTCCATCCGATTACGGCCAGCAGGGTTAGAATTAGTAATTTTGCTCTTTTCATAAGCGTAGATTGATTTGGTGAGTAAAAAATGATTTTGTCTGTTCTTTTAAGGTTGTCGGTTTTTGGTAATGCGTACGAGCACTTGGATGTGCAAAGTTACGAAAATTTTCCAACAATGCAAATTTCATGGCACTTTTTTGGAAGATATTTCCATCTTCTTATTTCACCACCACTTTTTTGCTCTTTCCTCCTTGCCTGATGATGTAGATGCCGGGAGCCAGGTGCTTGCCGCTCACGCGTTGTCCGTTGGTGAGGTGGTATTCTGTTGTTTCCGTCTCGACGTTGCTTTCAAGGGCGTGGATGGTGGTGAGAGGGGCCAAGGGGAGGCTGTTGCAGTTGGTGATGTCCATCTGCAGCACGTTGGCGTTGGTCACCTCTTCCGCCGGGCGGGTGATGAAGGCCACGAGGGTCATTTCCAAGGGGTTCCAAGAAGGGTCGAGGGTGGTGGAGTGGTGCGCTGTGTAGTGTGAGCCACTCACCTCGACGGGTGCGCCGAGGGGTGATGTGACAAACTGCCTGAGCACATGGTGGTGGGTGTAGTCGCTTTGCATGGTGGTGCGCTGCGTCACCTTGTTCAGCACCATTTGCTGTGAGTGGACGTTGTCCTCTGTGAGCAGCAAGGTGAGCGAGGGCGTGCCGAGGATGTCGAGGGCGCCGTCGGCCAGGTCGCCTGTCACGTCCACCGTCAATTGTCGGGTCTCCTCGTCATAACGGGCCTCGATGTCGATGGTGGCGAAGGCTGGTTGGCTCATGTCCTGCTGAACCAGTTCGCTGATGATGCTCGGCACCAAGGAGGCGTACTGGGTGGCGTAGTCGTTCACGTCGTAGGCGATGTAATTCTCACCGGGGAAGTAGGAGCGGTTGACGGTGAACGAGGGCAGGGTGTAGGCATAGAGGGTGTGGAGGTAGGCACCCTCGTCGATGGCCAAGGGTGTGCCGGGGGCGTGGACGTTCACCAAGGCCATCTCCTTGTTGCCATTGGCCACTTGGTTGATGAGGGGGTTGACGATGGAGGCCATGTACTCGTTCTGGCTGTTGTATTGCTCCACGTAGTTTTGCTGGCGGGCCAGGAAGTGGTCATAAACGTAGAAGATGGCGCTGTCGCTGGCCGCCTCGTTGGCGGCTGCTGTCTCGTCCTCGGCCAAGAGGTTGACGTGCAGGACGTGCCGTCCAATGGAGATGTCTTGGGGGAGGGTGAGGACGGGTTGCTGGTGGTCCATGGATTGCTCGCGCAGCGTCTTGTCGTAGTCGAATGTAACTGTCTCGCTGTCGTCCAGTTGGCAAGCGATGTGGTAGCCGTTGATGTCTTCGCGGCCGGTGTTGGCGGCGATGACATACATCTCCACCCTTTCACCGGCCCTCTTGTATCGGAAGCCGGTGTCGAGGTAGGCCATTTCAAGGGCTTTTTGGGGCAGGTTGCTCACATCGACGATGAGTTGCACGCAGAGGGCACCCAAGTTGGAGATGGAATACCATCCCATGCCGCTGCCGAAGTCGGAGTAGATGAGGAAGTCGTTGCCCGCAGACTCGCCCACGGTGCAAAGGCCGCCGCTCTCTTCCTCCACCATTTGCTCTGTCTCCACATATTCGAAACCGGCGAGCAGCGTCATACCCTCTTCGATTTCCAAAGACGTGTCGCCGTTGAAGAAGACGTTGTTCCATCCTTCGTAGAGGCGCTGGCTCTTCGTGAGCGGCGAGGAGAGGGTGTTGTTGGCGATGGTGTAGAGGAAGGTGTTGGTCTTCCCTAAAGTTCGGGCGGCTGCCATGCGGATGCCCACCACCTTGCAACCGGCGTAAGGGTCGAGAATGGAGGGCGGGATGGCCACTCCCACGGGATAGGTGCCGGCGGTGCCGGTCATCACTCCTTTGTGGGTGATGCTGTCGGGGTTGTGGTCGAAGATGTAGCCCACGGGGCGTTGTGTGGCCGAGAGGCCGTCCACCTTGCGGGGGGCGGTGGCTTGGGCAACGGGGGCGGCAGGGGCGTCCCAACGTGCGGGGTGTGCTACTTGCGGGTCGATGCGCTGCTGGCCGTGAACGGAGAGGGAGAGGGTGGCGAGAAGCAGGAGGATTGTCTTTCTCATCGTTGGAGGGTTTTCTTGGTCTGTGAGCCTTGATGGATGATGTAGAAGCCGCGGGACAGGCGCGAGGGGTCGTTCCCCACTTGCTGGCCGGCGATGTTGTAAATGAAGGAAGGCGTGCTGGCAGGGGAGAGGGTCTCGCGGGCGATGCCGGTGACGGTGATGGTGAACGTGCCAGCGGGTGATTCGCCACCTTGGTACACGGCTGTCACCCCCACGATGTGTGTGCCTTCGGTCAGATGGGAGATGGTGTAGGTGGGCGTCGTGCTTTCTCCCACCTTCGTGCCGTCCAAATAGATGTCGTAGTGCAGCACGTTGCCGTAGTCCACGAAGGGAGCCTCGCCGTTCTCAGGGCCGATGGTGAAGTCGTCCAACTGCAGGAAGAAGGTGTCGTAGGAGATGTAATGCACGGCCACGCGCACTTTTTGGCCTTCGTAGTCGGCAAGGCTGGTGACATATTGCGTCCACTCACCAGCGGGTATGTTGGCGGCGGTGCTGATGGCGGTGAAGTCGGAGGGATCGGTGCCGCCGTCGGAGACGCAGAATTCCACCGACTCGGCGTACATGGCATCGTAGGACTTGAGCAGTGCACTCACGGCGTAGCCTTCACGCACGTCCACCAAGGGGGAGATGAGCCACTTGTCGGCCTTCGCACGCTGGGGAGAGAAGAAGACGATGGTCTTCTCGCCCGTGGGGGCGGCGACGGCGGGGTCGGCAGGTAGCATCGACGGGGTGGTCTTCCATGGGTTGAAGACGATGGGTGCCACGGGTTGTGGGTTGGAGGCGGTGCCGGAGCCGGGGAAGGAAACGACGTTGCTGATGTCGCCCAAGGCGATGGGATAGACGGGCATCTGGTCGCGGTCCACGCTGCGCCACTCGCCGAACGTGCCGGTGGCGAAATCGTCGTATTCCTCGAAACTGTCGTTGAAGAGCAGTTCCTGGTTCCAGCGCAGCGTCAGCGAACCGTCGTCGCCCATGTCGCCGGTGATGTTGTAGGGAGTGACGATGCGGTCGGTAAGGGTGAGTGCCACTTCCATGTCGGCCTGTACGTCGAGCGATTGCTGGTAGGCGTTGAATGCCCCCTCGTCGATATGCACCACGTATTTGCCGCAGGGCAGCGAGGGGATGGTGGCCTTGCCCTCGTTCACCGTCAGTTCGTAACTCTCCGAGGTGGAGGTGCTGACGAGGCGGATGGTCTGGCCGTCAGGGGATAGGATGCTTTCAGATGACACGAGGAAGGAGAGGGCCGCCCACGAGCCGGAGATGTCCACCGTGGTGTTCACCATCTCGCTCTCTGCGGCACGGTAGGTGGCCTTTACGCCCATGGTGTGCGTGCCAAGCGGCACGTCGCCCAAGGTGTAGGTGTAGGCTTCCGTGCTGCCCACCTCTTGGCCATCCATGTAGATGTGGAACAACTCGTTGGGGTTGGCCTCCGAGCGCCGGGGGCTTCGGCGGGCCTTGGCCTTGGCGGCCGCGTTGCCGTAGTCCTTGGACTGCCCCACATACACGTCGTCCAGCATGAGCATGAAGGAGCCGTACATGTTGTAATGGCTGATGTAGCGGATGGCGAACCGCACTTCCTGCCCGGCGTATGCGTCGAGGGGATATTCATACTGCTTCCAGCCTTTGTAGTCTGCCGTTTCGTAGTTGCCCTCGTCGATGCGGAAGAAATCGGATGGCTCGGGGTTGTCGGTCTTCAAGGTGGCATACACCATAAAGCGCTCGTCGAAGCGGTCGGCGGCCTTGGCCATGAACATCAGGGAGTGCTCTTTGCCCACCGTCACCACGGGCGAGATGAGCCAGTCGTCATTGGCGTTGCCGGAACTGGTTCGGGTGAAGCCTACGTACTGCTTGCCGCTGTAGGGGCGAAGGATGGGGTAGTCGTACCACCACGTGGGCGTGACTTCCAACGGGTTGATGATTTGGGCGTATTGCATCACGCAGCGGTTGGGGTAGTCGCCCACGATGGGGGCGGCGGCTTCCAAGTCGGCGTCGATGCCCGTCCACTCGCCGAAGTGGATGGCGAAAGGCTCGTAGCTCTCGAAGTCGTCGAAGAAGGCCGGTGCCTCGGTGTTCCACGTCAGTTCCACGCTGTTGCCACCAGTGTAGGCATCGTGGAGGGGATGAGCGGTCAGGGCGAAGGGCGTGCGCACTTTCTCTACGATGTGGAGGGTGGCGGTGAATGTTTGGGCGTCCTCGGGGATGGTGAATGACGTGGTGGCTGGCTCATAGCCGGGGCGTGTGCAACTCAGCTCGTGTGGTCCTGCATATACTTTCACCTGGCAAGTGCCTTGTGCGTCAAGAAGCAGCGTACCATAACTGAGGGCGTAGTCGGTCTGCGTCACCACCACCAACTGGCCTTCCAGGTTCTCGCCAGTGTCGGTGGTGACGTTGATGGTGAGTAGTTTGTTGCGACTTTGGGCTTGAACCAAGGACAATGCAATGAGGGTGAACAATAGTAAGGTGTATAGTCTTTTCATTGTCGTTGTGTGGTGGATGTGTGGTCGTTAGCGAAAAAAGGTAATGGGCGCGGTGCGCTCATTACCTTTTTTGCGTGTGGAAGGGTTTATTTTTTTACTATCCGTTGCGTGGTGACGGTCTCGCCGTTCGTGGCGCGGACCACATACACACCCTTGGCGAGCGACTGCAGCGTCTTCATGCCATGGCCGCTCCTTACCAAGGCGCCATTGACGGTATAGACGCTCACCTCTGCATCGTCGGAGATGCTGACGACGGAACGCAGGCCGGTCTCTTCGCCGAAGTGGCTGAAGGTGAAGTCGTCGAAGAAGGCGACGTTGCTCGCACCGTTGGTGGTGTGACGGACGGCAATGTAGATGTCTTTGCCGGCGTAGGCGGAGAGGTCCACCTCGTAGTCTTGCCATTCGTCACCGTCGAGGAAGGGTACTTCGGTGTCTTTCATCACAGCGGTGAAGGAACTGGTGTTCTGAGGATTCTGCTCAGCCACAAGCACGCTCACGTGGTGGTTGGGCGAGGGAAGCACGCTTTGCAAGCATTCCCAGTTGCGCACCCAGAACTTGAAGGTGGACTGATGGGTGGCGTGCAACTGCTTGCTCACAATCCAGTTGTCGGCGTTGTCATCCACCGGGGAGGCGGCCACCAAGGCCCAATGGCCGGAGACGGGGCTCATGATGCCGTACATCTGCTCGTCATCGCCAGGCCAGAAGGCGAATACCTGTCCGCTCTTCTCGAAGTTGATCCACCAAGAACCGAAGGCGTATGAGGTTTTCTTGTCGGCGTCGATGGTGGTGAAGTCGGTCCAGGGATAGTCAAGGGGATTGTCCTCGAAGGCGTAGTAAAGGATGTCGGAGGCCAGTGCCTCGCCGCTGACGGGGAGGGTGACGATGAGGCCGCCCTCAAATTCCACGGTGAGCAGGTCCTCCACGATGGCGGAGGTGGTGAGTGCATTGAACTGCATGCTGAACTTCATGCCTTCCTCGGGGGCGATGACGGTGCCAGGCTCGATGGAGGAGGTGAAGTTGGGTGTGCCGAAATAGGCGCGACCCACTTTCAGTTCGTTGGTGCCTCGGTTGAGGATGGTGAACACCTCGCCGGAGTTGACGGCCTTCTCATAGTTCACCTTGCCGGCTAACCATTCGTTCTTGTTGAAGACGGCCTTGTAGTCTGCCAGTTCCTCAATCACCACGTGGGCGAGGGAGGTGCCGCCGTCGCCGCCAGCATTGTAGCTCTTGTGGGTCCAGCGGAACTGCACGGTCTTTCCGGCATATTCGCCAAGGTCGAATTTCTCGCTAATCCAGTATTTGGTCTCGGCTTTCTCTGAGATGACGGAGAGGGTGCTCCACTCGCCATCCACACAGATCTCGAAGATGCCCTCGCTGACGCCGTTGTTGGGAGACACGTTCTGCTTCTTCACCATGCCGGTGGGGTCCACCTTCAAGTCGCTGGGATGCTCGTCGCCCCAGACGAAGGAGATGGACATGCGCATGTCGGCGGGTAGGCGGAACTCTTGTGTCGTCACGCTGTTCTGGTCGCCGGCGTTCAGGTAGCCGGAGGTCAGGGCGTTGCTCGTCACGCTCTCCGTCTTGTAGGGATAGTAGGTGTTCACATACCATGAGCGGTTGTAGGAGTTGGCGGCAACGGTGGACAGCCAGCCGGTGGGGAGGTTGTTCTTGTCCTCGAAGTTCTCCTCGTATGGGAAGGTGACGTTGGAGGCGTCGGGCTGGGTGGTGAAGGTCCATGTCGTCACGTCGCGGTTGGGGGTGTTGCCGTAGTTGTTGTAAGGCACCACGCGCCAGCGGTAAGTGGTCTCATAGTCGCATGCGGGGATGGTGTAGGTGAGGGCTTCTCCAAGGTCGAGGCCGTTGATGAGGTCGTTGGCGGCACTGTTGCTGCCCACATAGAGCTTGTAACCGTCGGCAAACTGTGCCGGACCCCATTGCAGTTCCACATCCTTCGGGTAGATGTCGGAGGCTCCAATGGCGGGTTTGATGAGGTAGGCGGCGCAAGGCACGTCGTCGGCTCCGAAGAGTTTGGGAAGGAGTACGCGGTCGAAATAGAAGTTGCTGAACTCTTCGGCTCCGTCGTCATCGTAGCCGATGGCGGAGTTCTTCCAGCGGACGTAGGAGTTGTCGGTGCCTCGTCCCAAGTCCACCGTGACAGTCTCGCCGTAGGTGGCCAACTCATAGTTGAAAATCCATTTCTGCGTCCAGGTGTCACCACCGTCGTAGCTCACCTCCACGGAGATGTCGTTCATCTGGTAGGTGTCGCCCTCATAGCTGTCGAAGATGTTGCGATAGGTGAAAGTGACGCTGCCGCCCTCGGAGAGGTCGAGGCGGGGAGAGGTGAGGTAGTTGTCGCTCAAGGAGCCGGTGGCGTAGGCGGAGACGTCGCCCTCAAGCTCTGCGAAAGCCTTGCCCCATCCGTTGTTCTTCCATCCGGCGGGAGGGAAGTATTTCTCAAAGGTCTCCAAGGTGTAGCCCTCCGGCACCACCTGCTTGGTGGCCTGCAAGGCGATGTTGACGTCGCCGCCGTTGGTGTGGATGACGGCGTTGGCGTTGGCTGGGCTGGTGAGAGAGGCGGTGTAAATCATCCGGAAGGTGACGCTCTCGTACTTGTCAAGGTTCACCGTCTCGGCAGCGAGTGTCGTGCCGACACCCTCTGGGAAGTCGAAGCCAGTGATTTTCAGGCCGTTTTTACCTTGGTTGGTGAGGGTGATGAACTCCGTGTAGTGCTTCTCGCCCACATACATCTCGCCGAAGTTGTAGCGGTCGGTGCTCAGTACTGGCACGGGGGCGGTGTCCGGCGTGTGCTGCTTCACCGATACGTCATCGATCCATACCACGTTGGCGATGGTGGTCATCATCTTATAGACGAAGGCGATTTTCACCTTCTTGCCCTGCCAGTCGCTCAAATCCACTTTGGCGGTGTGTGGGTCCCAGTTGGAGATGGGGTAGGTGAGTATGCCGCTCTCCTTCAGCATCGCCTGGTTCTGGATGGAGAAGACGGTCTCTGCGTCGGAGAGGTTGCCGTCTTCCACCACGCGCACTTGAAGATCGTACATGGAACTTTGGTAGGCGTTCATCGGACTGACGATGAAGGTGAACGCCAATTCATAGGTGTTGTCAAGGTTCAGCTCAGGCGTAAGGAGGATTTCCTCGCGGGGGCCGAAGCCTTTCTTGGGGTCGGAATCATAAGTGGGGCCGTCGCAGCCTGCGACGTGTGTGCCGCCAATCGTGCCACGTTCGGAGTAGTAGTTGTGCCAGACGAAGGTCTGCTCGTTGCCATTATAGCTGTTGATGGTGCTCCATCCTGGTCCCACGGCAATGGGCTGGGAATAGGTTGCGGTGGTGGATGTCTCGAAATTCTCGTTCAGGATGGTCTGTGCACCGGCTTGCGATGCCACAAAAAAGGTGGATGCAAGCATCAGCAAGGATGCGTAGAGTTTTCGCATAATCATATTAATAAAGGTATTGAATGTTGTTTATATTTTTGTTTCAAACCGCAAATTTACGGCATTTTTTGGTCTTTGCCAAATTTTCTCTCTTTTTTTTGGCTTTGGCACTCAAATGATGTCGAGGGGGATTCTTACTTCAGCAGGTCGGGGCGGAGGCGGCGTGTTCGCTCCAAACTTTGCTCTATCTCCCAGTCCTTGATTTTTCCCTCGTTTCCGCTGAGGAGGATGTCTGGCACACGCCACCCCTTGTATTCAGCCGGTCGCGTGTAGATGGGTGCCGAGAGCAGACCGTCCTGGAAACAGTCGGAAAGGGCACTTTGGTCGTCGCTGATCACCCCTGGGACGAGGCGCACGATGGCGTCGGCCATGACGGCTGCTGCCAGTTCGCCGCCGGTGAGCACATAGTCGCCGATGGAGATTTCCCTCGTGATGAGGTGGTCGCGGATGCGTTGGTCGATGCCCTTGTAATGCCCGCAGAGGATGATGATGTTTGTCAGCATCGACATGTCGTTGGCGATTTGCTGGGAGAACTGTTCGCCGTCGGGGGAGGTGAAGACCACTTCGTCGTATTCACGCTCCGCTTTGAGGGCCGAGATGGCGCGGTCGATGGGTTCGCACTGCATCACCATGCCGGCGAAGCCCCCGTAAGGGTAGTCGTCCACGCGCCGCCATTTGTCAAGGGTGTAGTCTCTGAGGTTGTGGAGGTGGATTTCTGCCAAGCCTTTCTTCTGTGCCCTGGCCAGGATGGACTCGTGTACGAAGCCTTCGAGCATTTCGGGCAGGACGGTGATGATGTCAATTCTCATTTCGGGTTCTTATTTTGTCGTTTTTCAGATAGAAGCGGGTTTTACGGCTCGCTTTCAGTTTTTTTGTGATTTCGTGTGTCGTGCCGTCGGCGATGATGCGGAGGGTGATGGTGACGGGATGCTTGGCGGTGAGGATGGCAGCTGTTTCTTCGCAGGGAGCCAAGGTGGCGGTGATGCCGTCGCCCTCCACAAACACCCGCAGCGTCTTTCCCTCGCAGCTGTTGGCATCGAGGTGCAGGGTGGCGTCTGCCTGGCTGTTGGTGATGTGTGTCTCCACGTCGAGCACGGGTGCTCCGGTGTCGCAGTGCAGTCCTCTCAAAGTGGCCTCGCCCGGCTGGTCGGTGAAGTTGGCCACCAACAAGTAGTGGGTAAGGTCGGGGTCGGCGGCTAATTGGCCGTTCCATCCCCGTGGCAGCAGGTTGCCGAGGGATGTCTGCCGCTCTGCCATCCGCTTGGTGGTCTCCGCAGTGACGAGGCTGTACCAGGCGATGTTGCGGCGGTCGATGAGGTCGCCTTTGGCAAAAGGTCGCCGCTCTTCGTTGTAGGAAGGGATGGCCTTGGCGGTCATCACGCTGTTGTTGTTGGCTCGTCCGCCAAAAGCCATGGCTTTCGCCTCGCGGCACACAAGGCCCAGTTCGTCGTCGATGTTCAACCAGGGAGTGTAAAGGGTGGTCTGGCCGTCGCCGTTGGTTGTCAGCGCACCGCCGGCGTGGTGCAGGGTGCGCTGTGTGCGCGTCAGCTCGTCCACCGAGATGGCCGTCAGCCCCCCCTGCTCGCGGGTGATGACGCCGCTGTCGAGGGCGGTCACCACGTCGGTGTAAAGCACGGCGTTGCCGGGGGTGGAGTAGAGGGCGAAGCGATGGTCGAGCGTGGCTTGGTTGGTGTGCAGTTCCCCGCTCATCGTGTAGCTGTCGCCTTCGAGGTGGTGCTGTCCGCTCACCACGGGGGTGGCGTCGGTGCGGCGTCCCTCCACGGTGTACCACCCGAGGAGGTTGCCGGTGTTCCAAGCGCGGAAAGGCACGAAGGTCTTGTTGCGGTCCATGCTGTTGGCGGCGATGTAGCCGGTGTAGCTGCGGAGCCCCTCGCTCCAGGAAAAGGTGGTGAAGCGGTCTTTGGTGAATGCACGCACCACGTTCTGGCAGGGCAGGAGGCGTGCCGCGCTGTGTCGCTCGCGAAATGCCTCCCATGTCGTGGGTTGCAGGTGGGCGGTGCTATGTGCCAGGTGCATCAGATAGGTCATCATCACGCGGTGTCCTTGCACGCCCATGCGACGGGCTTGCACGTCGGGGCGCAGCAGCCAACTGCCGTCGGTGGTGGTGCGTTGTCGTGCACGAATGTGTTTCCATGCTCGGTTTTCCAACATCAGTGCGTCGGCGTCGCCCATCATGGTGGCCATCGTGGAGTAGGAGGTGATCTGGTCGTAGAGGAAGAGGCTCCAGTCGTTGCCGTTGGGCATGGCCAGTTCGCCGTCGGTGAGTGCCAACCAGCACAGCACGCTGTCCATCACCTCGCGGTTGTGGTGCATCAGTGCGTTGCTCTTCCACTGTTCCTCGCGTCCCAGACCTTTTTGGAACATCTCCAAGGTGAGGGCGGCCTCGCCCAACTCCTGCATCACCACATTTTGGTAGGAGGTGTGGAAAAGGTTGTGGTTTTGCAGTGTGTAGTCGGGGTAGAGGTTGGCACCTCGGTAGAGGTCGGCCACCGTCGCCTCATTCCCAGGGTCGATGATGCTGTGGTTGTCGGCGTCGGAGGGGTGGCTGTAGCTGTTGATGGCGAATTCCCTCATCCGCTGCCACCACTTCGGGGCGAGGGGGTCGTCGGGGAAGAGGCCGATGGCCGCTGCCAACACGCCGGCCTCCCATCCGTTCTCCTCTGCCTTGGTGTCGCCACGGTAGCCCGTGGGGATGTCGCGCTGCAACTCATAGTCGCATTCTGCTTTCAGCAGTCGGTGGATGCAGGTGCGTTGTGCCTCGCTAAGCTCCTCCCACTGGAAGAAGGCCGACCAGGCTACGGAGAGGGCCCATAGTGAACTTTCCCACACGTGGTCGGCATTCCCGGTGCTTCCCCAGTAGTCGCCCTTGGCGCAGGTTTTCAACCGGTTGGCTTTGTGGGTGGAGTAGGCGAAAACGAGTGACTTGCGGGCGATGTCGCTTAGATGTTCCCAGGTCTCGCCCTCGGGGAGGCGTATGCCGGCGGGTTGTCCGTGTTTCACGAGGAAGGCGCAGAGCATGGAGAGGTCGGCGTTGGTCCTCACACCGGCCTCGTTGCTCTCCATCGTCCGCTCGCCCATGAAGCAGCCACATTCCTCGCCTACGTTGTTGGGCGTGTCGCAGCCCATATAGTCGGCGGCCATGTATTGGCTGAAATCGGCAACCATCTGCAGCAAGCTTTCCATCATCTCGCCTTCGCCCACGAAGTCGGGGGAGAGGTCGATGTCCTGTGCAAGGAGCGGACAAGGCGCAAGAAGAAAGGACAGCGAAAGCAAGTAGATGATTTTCATCATCTTCTCACCTAAACTGTTGGTTTTCTTTTTTGTCATTTTCCACATTTTGCCGCAAATTTACGCATTTTTTTTGATAACGAGCCTCCCTGTACCTTTTTTCTTGTATTCGTTCGTTGCGAGAGGGATGTTCCACCGTTATGGGTGTCTATATCTACAAAGGAAAGGCTGTAGTCGTATAATAATATTAAGGAGGAAGCAGAAGAAGAACTGCCTTGCCTGGAAATCGTCCGAGCGTTTCATCTTTGCTTGAGTGGAGATACAACAGAAAACGATGGCTGCTCACCGCAGCCATCGTTTTGTCTGTTTCATAAAAAGTCTTGTTTTATGCCAGTTTCAAAGATGGCCTACAAGCTCATTTCGCCTCGCCTTCGCCGTAGATGAAGCCGAAGGTGGCACTTGGATATTCGAAGATTTCTTCGTCACGGAAGAAACGTTTCAGTTCTATCTCGGCGTTGGAGGTGGAGTCGCTGGCGTGGACGATGTTCTGCTGGTTGCTCATCGAGTAGTCGCCACGGATGGTTCCCGGAGCAGCCTCACGCCCGTTGGTGGAGCCTGTCATCGTACGTACCACCTGTACGGCATCCACACCTTCGAGGGCAAGGGCCACTACCGGCGAGGCCTGCATGGAGGCAGCCAAAGAGGGGAAGAAAGGACGGTCCACAAGGTGGGCATAATGCTCGCGCAGAATCTCGTCAGAGAGCTGCATCATCTTCATACCTGCCACGCGAAGTCCGCGACGCTCAAAACGGTTCACAATCTCGCCAATCAGCTGACGCTGTACGCAGCTGGGCTTCAACAATACAAGAGTTTTTTCCATAATGTGATATTTGATGAATGTTTTTGCAAAGATACAAATTATTTGTTGTATTTGCCATTTGTATTGAAAAAAAATGCCCATACATCTCAACATTCATTTGTTTTGTTGCTTTTCTATCTGTAAAACACCATGTATGTTTGCACGATTGTCGCTCTTTTTTCGTATTTTTGCAGCCAATTTCCAACAGCGAGACATTTCAGATGACCATTCAGGAACTCCAACGGCGCTACGGGCGGTCCCCGCAATGCGGTGCATTGGCTCAGCAATTGTCGAAAGATACACCGCATGTGTTTCTTCAAGGGCTGTCGGCATCTTCCGCGCCTCTGGTTTTCGCAGCGGTGGCGACAAGACTGCCGGCAACCATCCTCTTCGTCCTACAGGACAACGACGAGGCAGGATATTTCTACCATGACCTCACACAGGTGATGGGGCAGGACGACGTGCTTTTCTATCCTTCGTCTTATCGCAGGGCAGTGAAGTACGGGCAGAGGGACGCAGCCAACGAAATCCTGCGAACAGAGGTGCTCACACGCCTCTCAACGGTGGCGGAAGGGGCGCAGAAAGTGGGAAAACCCACCTACGTGGTGACTTTCCCAGAGGCATTGGGCGAACTGGTCGTATCGAAGCACAAGCTGGACGAGAGGACGCTCACTCTCAAGGTGGGGCAGAGCATCGACATTACGGACGTGATGGAGCAATTGCGTGAACTCGGTTTCCACATGCAGGAGTATGTCTATGAGCCGGGGCAGTTCGCCATGAGGGGAAGCATCATCGACGTTTATTCTTACAGCAGTGAGTATCCCTTCCGCATCGACTTCTTCGGAGACGAGATAGACACCATCCGCACCTTCGACATTCAAAGCCAACTCTCACGAGAGAAAAAGACGCAGGTGGAGGTGGTGCCAAGGCTCGTTTACACCCAGGAGAAGACACCCTTCACCTCCTTCCTGCCCAAGGACGCCATCGTGGCGACCAAGGACCTCGCATACGTCTATGATGTCATCGGGCGCGTCTATGAGGAGGGCTTCTCACAACAGGCGGTCACGGAGAGGCTTGAAGGGGCCACGGAGCCGGAGAAGGCTGCCATCTTGGAGCAACTGAGCAGGGAGAGCCAACTGGTGAAACCATCCACCTTCATCAGCGGCCTCGAAGGCTTGAGGCGCATCGACTTCGGAAACAAGCCTCTTGGAGTGCCGAAAACCACCATCAAGTTCGACATTTCGCCACAACCCATCTTCCATAAGAATTTCACCCTCCTGCGGGATACCTTCGCCGACTACCTCCAGCGCGGATACCAACTCATGGTGCTTTCCGACAGCCAAAAACAGCTCCAGCGACTGAGAGACATCCTCACTGCAGAGGAAGACCCCGCCTCTGCCACACCCGTTCCGTCTGTTGCTGTATCACAGCAACCTCCCATCACCTTCATCGACGTGGACAAAACCCTCCACGCCGGCTTTGTGGACAATATCGAGCGCATCTGCCTCTTCACTGACCACCAGGTGTTCGAACGCTTCCACAAGTACAACCTGCGCTCCGACACCGCCAGAGCGGGGAAGATGGCGCTCACCATGAAGGAATTGCAGGAGATGGAACCGGGAGACTTCATCGTGCACGTCGATTTCGGCATTGGCAAATTCGCAGGGCTCGTCAGGGTGGCAACGGGGGGAAGTTACCAGGAGATGATACGCATCCTATATCAACGAGGTGATACCGTTGACGTTTCCATTCACTCTCTCTACAAAATATCCAAATACAGGAGGGCCGACACAGGAGAACCGCCGCGCATGAGCACCCTCGGAACGGGAGCGTGGGAGCGTATGAAGGAAAGGGCGAAGAAGCGCATCAAGGACATTGCCAGAGACCTCATCAAACTCTATGCCAAGCGAAGGCACCAAAAGGGCTTTGCTTTTAGCCCCGACAACTACATGCAGCACGAACTGGAGGGCAGTTTTCTGTATGAGGACACCCCTGACCAACTGCGAGCCACCAACGAGGTGAAGGCCGATATGGAGAGCGACAGACCTATGGACCGCCTCGTCTGCGGAGACGTGGGATTCGGAAAGACGGAGGTGGCCGTCAGGGCGGCTTTCAAGGCGGCCTGCGACAACAAGCAGGTGGCGGTGCTCGTGCCTACGACGGTGCTCGCATTCCAACATTACAAGACTTTCACCGAGCGTCTTCGGGATTTCCCCGTCAACATCGAGTACCTGTCAAGGGCAAGGACGGCCAAGCAGGTGAAGGACATCACCAACCGCCTCAAGGAAGGGAAGGTGGACATCCTCATCGGTACGCACAAAATACTCGGAAAGAACGTCCAATGGAAGGACCTGGGACTGCTCGTCATCGACGAGGAGCAGAAATTTGGAGTCTCTACCAAGGAGAAATTGAGACAGCTCAAGTCGAACATCGACACGCTCACCATGTCGGCGACACCCATACCGAGAACGTTGCAGTTCTCCCTCATGGGGGCGCGTGACATGAGCATCATCAGAACGCCGCCGCCCAACAGGCACCCCGTTTATACGGAACTCACCACGTTCAGTCCGGAAGTCATCGCCGACGCCGTTAATTTCGAGATGAGCAGAAACGGACAGGTGTATTTTGTCAGCAGCCGCATCGCCACCCTCCAGGACATCGAGATGGTCATACGCAAACACGTGCCAGACGCGCGCATCGCCATCGGCCATGGGCAGATGAAGCCCGAGGAACTGGAGAATGTGGTGCTTGGTTTCATCAACCACGACTACGACGTGCTCGTCTCTACCACCATCATCGAGAACGGCATCGACATTCCCAACGCCAACACCATCTTCATCAACGACGCACATCGCTTTGGTCTCTCCGACATCCACCAGATGAGGGGAAGGGTGGGGCGCTCCAACAGAAAAGCTTTCTGCTATCTCATCGCACCACCTAAAAGCCTCCTGCCAGCCGACGCCAGGAGGAGGCTGGAAGCCTTGGAGAACTTCTCCGAATTGGGAAGCGGTTTCAACCTTGCCATGCAGGACCTCGACATAAGGGGGGCTGGCAACCTCCTCGGGGCGGAGCAGAGTGGCTTCATGGAGGACTTGGGGTACGAGACGTACCAAAAAATCCTCAACCAGGCGGTCACGGAATTGAAGAACGAGGAGTTCGGGGACCTTTACGAGGAGGACCTGGCGAAAGGTCGGGAGGTGAGAGGCGACGACTTCGTGGACGACTGCTCGTTGGAGAGCGACTTGGAAATGTATTTCCCCGACAGTTACGTGCCGGGGAGCAGCGAGAGGATGCTCCTCTACCGCGAACTCGACAACATCAACAGCGACGAAGAACTGGAGGCGTACCGAAGACGCCTCGAAGACCGCTTCGGAAAAGTGCCAAAGGAGGGAGTGGAACTTATGCAGGTGGTGCCGCTGCGAAGGTTGGGGAGAATGCTCGGATGCGAGAAAATACTGCTCAACCAGGGGAGGATGCAGATGCAGTTCGTCAGCAACACCGCCAGCCCCTTCTACCGAAGTACGGCTTTCTCAAAAGTGCTGCATTTCATCAACCACCACCTGCGGCGATGCAACCTCAAGGAAGCGAAAGGGCGCAATATGATGGTGGTGGCCAATGTGACATCCGTCAGGGAGGCGGTGGCCATCCTCAGGGAGATCATCAACGAGAAAGTTCTTATAGATGCATAGCACGGCAGCTTTCAGCATTCTCGCCACCGTGGCGGCCTATTTCGCCCTGCTGCTCATTGTGGGACGACTGACCTCGGTACGTCATGACAACGATGCCTTTTTCAGGGGGAACAGACAGTCTCCGTGGTACCTCGTGGCGTTTGGCATGGTGGGGGCGTCCATCTCCGGCGTCACCTTCGTCAGCGTGCCGGGAATGGTGATGGCCATCGACATGACCTACATGCAGACATGCATGGGCTTTGTCTTGGGATATTTCGCCGTCGCATTCGTGTTGCTGCCCGTCTATTACAAGCACAACCTCACCACCATCTACTCCTTCCTGAAAAAAAGGCTCGGAGGAAGAGCATATAAGACAGGAGCATCCTTCTTCATTCTCTCAAAGGCTACGGGGGCGGCGGCAAGATTCTATGTGGTGTGCATCGTATTGCAGCGCTTCGTACTCGACGGTTTTGGCGTGCCGTTCCCTTGCACCGTCCTTGCCATGGTGGCGCTGATATGGCTCTACACGCGACACAGCGGAATCAAGACACTGGTGTGGACCGACACGCTGCAAACTTTCTGTATGTTTGCTGCTCTCGCGCTGATCATCTATTGCGTCATCAACCAATTGGGAATGACTGTCTCGGAGGCGGCCAAGGCAGTGGCAGACAACTCTAAAAGCCGTATCTTTGTCTTCGACGACCCTATGTCGAAGCAGTTTTTCTGGAAGCAGTTCCTCTCCGGGATTTTCATCACCATCGTCATGACGGGACTCGACCAGGACATGATGCAGAAAAACCTCACTTGCAAATCGCTAAAAGAGGCGCAAAAGGACATGTGCAGCTATGGTTTCGCGTTCTTGCCCGCCAATTTGCTCTTCCTCGCTCTCGGCATCTTGCTCACCGTGCTGGCTGCACGACAAGGGATTGCATTGCCTCAGGCAGGAGATGAGTTGCTGCCGATGTTTGCAGCAACAGGAAGGTTGGGGCAGGCTGTGGTGGTGCTGTTCACGCTCGGCATCGTGGCGGCGGCATTCTCAAGCGCTGACTCCGCACTCACCGCTCTCACCACAAGTTGCTGCGTCGATCTCGTGCAAAAACCCGACGATGAAAGGCTCAGAAGGCGCGTGCATGTCGCGGTCGCGATAGGCTTCGTGGCTCTCGTCCTCGCTTTCCGCGTGGTCAACTCACCGAGTGTCATCGATGCCATCTACGTGATGTGCTCCTACACCTATGGCCCGCTGCTCGGGCTCTTCGCCTTCAGCCTCTTCACAAAAAGAGCCGTCAACGACAAGGCGGTGCCTTTCATTGCCGTCGCCTCGCCATTGTTGTGCTTCGCCGCCGACCAGCTCACCCAGCATTTCACCGCCTACCGCTTCGGATACGAGCTGCTCATGCTCAATGGTACCCTCACCTTCCTCGGGCTGCTGTTCAGCGGAAGAAAAAGGCTATAGCGGCTATAGCTCCTATAACCTCCTATTATCTCCTATTATCTCCTATTATCTCCTATAACCTCCTATAATCTCCTATAGCTCCTATACCCCTCTCAGATATCGGTCGGCCTCGATGGCGGCCTTGCAGCCGCTCGCGGCGGCGGTGATGGCTTGACGATAGTGGGGGTCGGCGACGTCGCCGGCGGCAAAGACGCCGGGAAGGGCGGTGCGGGGCGTGCCGTCGATGGTGACAATGTAGCCTGTCTCGTCGGTCTCCAACCACGGGGAGAAAAGGTCGCTGTTGGGCTTGTGGCCAATGGCGAGGAAGAAACCGTCGATGGGGAGGTCATAGCGTTCCTCGTCGGGCTGGCCCATACGCTTCACCACATGGGCGCCCTCCACGCCGTCTTCTCCGTAGAGACCCACGGCGTTATGCTCGAAGAGGACTTCTATCTTCTCGTTGTCAAACACTCGACGCTGCATGGCATCCGAGGCGCGGAGGAAAGGTTTACGAACAATCATGTAAACCTTCTTGGCAAGGGAGGCGAGGTAGAGAGCCTCCTCACAAGCCGTGTCGCCGCCGCCAACGACGGCCACGGTGCGCTTGCGGTAGAAGAAACCGTCGCAGGTGGCGCAGGCGGAAACACCCTGGCCGTTGTATTTCTTTTCGTCATCCAAACCCAAGTATTTGGCAGAGGCACCGGTGGCGATGATCACCGTGTCGGCTTCCAACTCCACACCGCCGTCGGTGGTGAACTGGTAGGGGCGGCTGCCGAGGTCGGCTTTTATAATTTCTCCATCGCGGATGTCGGCACCGAGACGCTCGGCTTGGCGGCGGAGGTCGAGCATCATCTCATTCCCGTCAACACCGTCGGGGTAGCCCGGGAAATTTTCCACCACGGTGGTTTGGGTGAGTTGGCCACCGGTGATGAGGCCGCAATATTCTACTGGATGGAGGTTGGCCCGGCTGGCGTAGATGGCTGCCGTGTAGCCGGCCGGGCCACTGCCGATAATGAGGCAGCGAATATGTTCCTTGTTGCTCATGGACATGCTATTTGAGGAGTTCCATGATGCTTTTCTCTATTTCATCGATGGGTGCGGTAGGTTCGAAACGGGCCACAACCTGGCCGCGCTTGTTGATGAGGAACTTGGTGAAATTCCACTTGATGTCGGGGTTGTCTTTGTAGTTGGGGTCGGCCTCGCTAAGCATGTTGTCCAATATGCCGGCTATCGGGTGTTCCATGTTGAAGCCGGAAAAACCTTTCTGCTCTTTCAGATAGGTGAAGAGGGGGTCGGCATCAGGACCGTTCACCTTCACTTTCTTGAAGCGAGGAAACTCTGTGCCATAATTCAGCTTGCAGAAACTGTGTATCGACTCGTCGGTGCCGGGGGCTTGCTTGCCGAATTGGTTGCAGGGGAAGTCCAAAATCGTGAAACCCTCGGAGTGGTGCTTCTCATAGAGCTTCTCCAACTCTTCATATTGGGGGGTGAAACCGCATTTGGTGGCGGTGTTGACGATGAGGATGACCTCGTTGGAATACTCCTTGAGTGAAACGCTGTTTCCTTTTCTGTCCTTGACAGAGAAATCGTAGATTGTTCTCATTTCTTGAAAATGTATTGATAAAGGTATAATTGTCTGCAAATATATAACTTTTTTCCGAATTATCGAGCGAAAAATGAAATTATTTTTGATGTCTCGTCTTTTCTCACATTTATATGGGATGGAAAAAAATGACTTTTTATCAGAACAAATGGGTGATGATAACGGAAAAATCACTAAATTTGCAAACAATAATCATATTGACAAAAAAGGAAAACTATGAGAAAATGGATGTTTTTCATGGCCATCGCTGCCATGACGACTTTCGTCTCTTGCGGAGGCGGAAATGAAAAGAAAGAGGCTCCGGAGGCTGAGGAGCAAGTGAAGGACACTTTGGAGGCTCCACGCGACACCTTCCCCGATGACCAGTGGATGTTTGAAAACAAGCAAAAGGAGGGAGTGGTTGAAGCCAACGGCATACAGTACAAGGTGCTACAGGAGGGTACAGGCGACAAACCCAACCTCCGCAAGAGGGTGAAGATGAATTTCGACCTCAGACTCACCAATGGAAAACTCGTGGAGTCACACCAAGGGAAGGATATCGCTGAAGTGGGGGTGATGAACGTCATTCCGGGTCTGCAAAACGCACTCACCATGATGCCCGAAGGCTCCCTCTGGGAAATTTACATCCCCTGGCAACTCGGATATGGCGAGGAGGGCTCAAAAGGTATTCCACCTCACTCCGCCCTCATCTTCAAAGTCAAGCTCCTCGAAGTGGTGAAACTTAAGTAAGATCCTTAAAGACCCTAAAGTCCTTAAAGTCCTTAAAGACCCTAAAAACCTTAGAGTCCTTGGCGACTATTCGCCTACTCTATTGTTTGTGGTTTCGGATTTTGGATAAAATCTTGTCAGAAAATCAGCCATTTTCAGAAAAAATCTCGAAAATGGCTGATTTTCTGATTGGGTTTGAAGACTTTTTTCGTACCTTTGCAATGCAAAACAAGTTGCGAATCAACAGAAAAGTTGTTTGATGTTTGGTTGACACTGTTTGTACATTATGAAAATACAAGGTTATGGCATATCAAAGCATCATAGGAAGAAACGAGGAAATCAAGAAACTTGAAAGATTTTTGAAATCTCCCAAATCAGAGTTTGTGGCTATTTACGGTCGCAGACGTGTTGGCAAGTCCTATCTCGTAGAGGAGGTTTATCGGGGAAAGATAGTGTTTCGTGCTATTGGCTCCTACATCAAAGACAAGGATGCGAAGTCTTATAGGCAGACACAGCTTGACCATTTCTATGAGAGTCTCCTTGACAGTGGCATGGCGGACGAAACGCCGCGTCCTACCAACTGGCGCGAGGCATTCAGACTGCTCAGAAAATGCTTGGAAAAAGAAAAGGCCAAGCGACGTGTCGTCTTCCTTGATGAATTGCCGTGGCTTGCTGGCTCGCAGTCTGCCGAAATGATTACTGAGTTGGGCTATTTTTGGAACTCTTGGGCCGACCGTCAGCGCAACATCGTCCTTGTGGTGTGCGGCTCTGCTACCAGTTGGATGCTCGATAATGTCATCCGCGACTACGGAGGACTACATGGACGCCTGACGGGAACAATACGCCTGCTACCTTTCACCCTCAGAGAGTGCGAAATGTATTTCAAAAGTCGGGGCTTCCATCTCTCTCGTTACGAGATGGCTGTGGCATACATGGCTTTCGGTGGTATTCCATATTATCTTGACCGTATCGACAACGAGAAAAACCTATCGGAGAATATTGACGAATTCTTCTTCAAAGAAAAGCGCATCAACCAGGAATTCAAGGATGTCTATGCAGGACTATATGCCACATCAGAACGTTATGTGGATATCGTCAAGGCTCTTGGAACCAAGTTCTACGGTATGACGCGCAGCGAACTGGCGGAAGCTGTTGGCATACAACTCGGCGGAACCTTTAGTAAGATTCTTGACAACTTACATGAATCAGGTATCACGCGTGAATATCCTCGCTATGGAAAAGAACGTGTGGAAACCGTCTATCAGCTGAAAGACTTTTTCTCATTGTTTTATCTGCACTTTATCTATGGAAAAGGAACGGATGCCGGCAACTGGCGAACCATCCAGCGTACACCCACATTTTACACTTGGGCGGGAAACACCTTTGAAATGCTCTGCATTGAGCATCTGCCACAGATAAAAGAAAAATTGCGTATTGCAACCATCAACCGCAACTATTGTTGGAGAGGTGCCGCACCAAGCGGAGATACCTGCCAAATTGACTTGGTGCTCGAATGGAAAGGTGAGCGTACCGATTATATCTGTGAAATGAAATTTAGCGAACATGAGTTTACTATTGACAAGCAGTACGAAAAGGAGTTAGGTAACAAGATAGAAGCATTTATAAACAGCAAGCAGCATACAAAGACGCACTCCGTTCAACTGGTCATGGTGACAACAAATGGCGTAACACAGAATGTACATTCCAAGGATGTCAACCAACAAATCACTCTTGATGACTTGTTTTGATGATAAATAGATCTTAATAAAATAGAACAATCATCCAGAATAATATGGAACGAAACAGCCAACTACGCACTGCGTGGGAATTTGTGGAGAACACGGGAAAGAGCATCTTCCTCACCGGCAAGGCTGGTACGGGGAAGACCACCTTCCTCAAAACGGTGGTGGAACGCTCTCGAAAGCGCACCATCGTCGTGGCTCCCACCGGGGTGGCGGCCATCAACGCTGGAGGAGTCACCATACACTCTTTCTTCCAACTGCCGCTCACTCCCTTCGTTCCCAACGCCAACATCAAAAACCGGTTTGACTTCAGCAAGGAGAAGAGGAGCATCATCGCATCGCTTGACCTCCTCATCATCGATGAAATCTCCATGGTGCGCAGCGACCTTCTCGATGCCGTCGATCATGTGCTGAGGCGTTTCCGCGACCATTTCAAACCCTTCGGCGGCGTGCAGCTGCTTATGATTGGCGACCTCCAGCAACTCACTCCCGTGGTGACACCAGAGGACGAAAGGATACTCGCTCCCTATTACGACACTCCCTATTTCTTCGGGGCGAAAGCCCTGGAACAGACCGACTATCTCACCATCCAACTCGAAAAGGTCTATCGGCAGCAAGACAACTCCTTCATCGACATCCTCAACCATATCCGCAACGGACAGGTCTCCGATGCCGACCTCCAACAACTCAACAGAAGATACATACCGGCTTTCTTCCCAAAGGAGGACGACGGTTACATACGCCTCACCACGCACAACCGAATGGCCGACCATTATAATGAGAACGAACTGCGCAAACTGCCATCGCGTTCGTTCTCGTTCGACGCAAAGGTGGAAGGCTCCTTCCCGGAATTGTCTTACCCCACCAGCCCAAGGCTCGTGCTGAAAACCGGCACGCAGGTGATGTTCGTGAAAAACGACCCCACCGGACAGCAACGGTACTACAACGGCAGAATTGGAAAGGTGACCTACGTGGATGAAGAGAAAATCCTCGTGCAATGCCAAGGTGAGACCCATCACATCGAGGTGGAGGCTCTCGTGTGGGAGAATGCCAAATACACCCTCAACCCCACCACTCGCGAGATAGAGACCGAGGTGCAAGGCACCTTCACACAGTACCCGCTGCGGTTGGCTTGGGCCATCACCATACACAAGAGTCAGGGACTCACTTTCGACCGCGCCATCATCGACGCCAACCTCTCCTTCGCACCCGGACAGGTGTATGTGGCCCTCAGCCGATGTCGGACGCTCGAAGGAATGGTGCTTGCCACACCACTCTCCAAGCAGGCCATCATCAACGACCCAAGGGTGGACAACTACATCGAACACCAGGAGCAGAATGCGCAACAGAGCATCGCACGACTGCCGCAACTCAAGGAGGAGTATTTCAAGCACCTGCTCATCGAACTCTTCGACTTCCAATTGCTCACACGGTTGCAGGACCAGATTGTCAGGGTGTTCATAGAGTTCTTCTCAAGAAGCTATCCTCAACTGGAACAGTTGCAGCGGAAGACGCAAAACGACCTGCGGACAAAGGTGAACGACGTGGCTGCCAAGTGGACCCAGGGCATCGCCATGATGACGCCGCAAGCAGTGACAGCACAACCCTTTATGGAGCGAGTGAAGCGCAGCGCCGGCTATTTCGCCACTTCCCTTCAAGAATTATTCACCAAACCCGTCAGTCTCTCTCAACAGGTGAAGTCCAACAACAAGCAGGCCATGGCGCGTTTGGACAATGTTCTGGCGGAACTGATGCTGACGGTGAGGGCGAAAACACTCCTCCTGCAAAGCATCGAAAAGGAGGGATTCTCCATCACCACTTATCTGAAACAGAAGCAGATGACGCTGCTTGAGACCATGGAACGTTTCAGTGGGGGGGCGACGCCGAAAAGGCGGACGGCAGAGCGGAAAAACAAGGCTCCCAAGGAAAAGACGGAGAACATCTCGCTCAAATTGTTCCTCAGCGGGAAGACCCCGGCACAGGTGGCAAAGGAGAGGGAACTCTCCATCAATACCGTCATCGGTCATCTCCTGAAGTTCATTCCGCAGGGTGTGGTGAAAATCGACGACCTCGTTTCACCGGAGCATCAGGCCGCCATCAAGCGCATCATCAACATGGTGGGAACTGGTGACGGTCCGGCGCCCATCAAGGCACTTTGCCCGCCGGAGGTGACTTTATATGAAATAAAAATCATGCTCCAGCAACTCAAGGCATAACCTTTCCTTTCACTCCACGGTGAGGGGGTCGAAGACCATGGCATCCAAACCCTCGCCGGTGAGTGTCACTTGGTAGGTGCCGGCGTTCACCTGTGTGCCGGTGGTGATGCTCGTCGTCTTCCGCTTGGTCTTCTTTTGCTGGGTCTGTACGAAGGTGATGTCATCGTCCTTGTAAACCACTCCCTTGGAGTCGGTGATGTGCACGTGCAGCACACGGGGTTGCTCTGGGTTGTAGTATTTCCACCGAAGGGCATACACTTTGCCCACCCCCACGCTGAAGTCCCATTCCATTCGTCCCTTTCGTTGCTTGCCCTCCACAGTCAATGCCATGTTGGTGCGGGGAGGAAGCAGGGAGTCGGGTGTCTTCACCAAGATGTCCTTGTCGAAGTCGGCCCAGAGGGTCGCTGGTGTCGTGTCGGGGGTGATAGTGGCGGTTTTCCCTTTCTCTGTGGTGGCGATGGCGATGGCGGAGATGATGGCCTGCCCGGCTTTCACCTTGGGGAAATGCACCGTGAGATCGCCACCGCGATGCATGATGTCCACCACGCGCTTGTAGGGTTTGCCATAGTGTGACTGTGCCCAGATGTCGAGGTAGCGGACGACGGTGCTGTCGTTGACGGCCACGTCGAAGAGGCGCAACCCCTCGGCGTCGGACTGGCGGTACCATGGCTCGATGAAATAGAGTTCCAAGCGGTAATGGCCGGGCTGTGCAGGGAAATGGTAGCTGAGATGGTGCCGCCCGAAACGGGAGGTTTGGAAGAGGGGCGACGAGAAGTCGGCATTGCGTGTCTGTGAGGCGAGGTAGGGGTTGAAGGTGTCGCTGAGTGCTTGCGCCCACGAGTGCGACCAGTGGGTGTTGTCCTGCATCCAGCGGTTGCCATGGGTGTCGGTATAGGCGTCGCCGCCGCAGTTGATGCGGTAGAGGTAGGTCATTCCCTCTGCCGGGCGCAGCACTTCCTCGTCGATGGTGCTTGCCGTCGGTGCGATGGCCTGTGGGTTGTAATGCTCCATATAGCGGTAGTAGGCATCGGTGGGTTGTTCCCAGATGGTGAGCAGTCCCTTGTGGTTGAATGGCCCTACCTTGTCCACGCGACGCAACCCCTCGTCGGGTTGCCGCCGACCGGGGTTGTCGTGGCTCACGAGAAGCCAGTGAAACTGTCCGCACACGCTGTCGGACACGCTCTCCGCCAACGTCACTTTCTTCATCAGCAGGTCGCCGAAATTCTCTTCCGTATAACCCTCCCCCGTGTGGTTGCCAAGGGTGCGCCAGGCACCATACTCCCCATTGAGCAACTGGTCGGGTTGCTTCAGTTCGTTGCCGTAATTGTCCACGTCGCCGCCGTAGGTGCCGCTCCAGTTCTGCACCACGTTCCAGTCGGCGCCCTCGCCGCCGTTGCAGGTGGTGATGAGACGCTGACTGCCGCAACGCGGGTCCATCTCACGGATGATGTCGCAGCATTCACGGGTGAAGTCGGCGGGCATCGTACTCTCGTTCTGAAGCCCCCAGAGGATGATGGAGGGGGAGTTGCGGCGCTCCTTCACCCACTGTCGCAAGTGGCGCTTGAAACTCTCGCGAAATTCGGGTGTGTCATACCAGATATGGGCGGAGAATTGTGGCCACCACAGCATGCCTTCCTTGTCGAGGAGTTCTTGGTAGTGAAGGTTGTGGGGTTGGTGGGCGTCGCGCCAGGCGTTGAATCCGGCGTCTTTGGCCAATTTCACACGTGCTTCCACCTGTTCGGGGGAGAAGGCATGGCTCTGACCCAGTGCGTGCTCGTATTCGCAAGTGCCGTTGATGAACACTGGCTTGCTGTTGAGCAGGAAGCGATGGTCGCCGTCGTGCCGCGTGAGGGGCCAGGAGGGCGAAGAGAAGCCGTAGGAGGTGTTGTTGCTGTCGGTGGCCTTTCTGCCGCGTTTCAAGATGGTGTTGACGGTGTAGAGATAGGGCTTCTCCAATGTCCAAAGGCGGGGATTGACCATAACGCAAGCCTGACGGATGGTCTTTGTCTCGTTGGGAGCCAACTCCACTTGGTCGGTGAGCCGCACCACTTGCTTGCCACTTTTCTCGCAGAGTTTGTTGACGAGTTCGATGCTCGCCGTCTCCGTGCCGTAGTTGCGCACCTCCGTCTCGATGAAGAGGCTGTCGCATGCGGCGTTGTTCCACACGTGGGTGCCGAATGGCTCGATGCGCACAACGTCGGTGACCTCCAAGGTCACGGGGCGGAAGATGCCGAAAGGTTGGCTGCCCTCGCTGAAGCCCCACTCGCTGCTGCAACCGCCACACACCCATGGCATGTCGGTGATGCCGGCGGGATGCTCCACAAGCACCTCCAAGAGGTTGCTGCCGTCGCGCAGGTGGCGGGTCACGTCAATGGTCTCCGTGGTGCGCCCGATGTCGTGGCGGCCCAGGTCGTGACCGTTGAGGGTGATGTGGGCGTAGGTGCCGACACCCTCGAAGCGGATGAAGAACTGCTTGCCGGGGAGGGTGGGCTTGATGAAGGTTTTTTTGAAGAGGGCCGTGCCGTGAAGGTTACCGTGTTCCAACTGCAGGGCACCGTGGTAGTCGTCGAGGTTGAGGGGAATGTCGCTGTGGAAGGTGCGGTCGCCATGCGTCACCTCCCATTCGTCGTTGAGCGACAGGATGTGGCGGTGGCCGGTGGGTTCCGGTGTGGGGAAGTGCACCTCGCTCTGCCCCAAGTGTTTGCTGGTGGCCAAGGCGATGCCGCGCTGCCCGGCATCGTTCACTGCGCAGTAGAAATGATACACCACGCCGTCGTATTCCACCACCCAACTCTTATGGGCGAACATCTCGTCGTAGGGTTTGGAGGGGATGATGAGGTCGGGACCCTCCCAGTCGGTCCAATGCACCAGGTCGTAGCTCGCGGCGAAGGTGTTGTAGGCGTTGTATTCGCGGGTGGGGTTGTAGGCGGAAAAGTAGAACATCACCCACACGTCGTCCATACGCACCAACTGTGCGTCGCCGGTGATGGTGCCGTCGCTGTCGTGAGCGAAGACGGGGTTGCCGGCGTAGCGTTTCCACCGCTTCAAGTCCTTGGAAAGGGCGATGCCGATGCGCTCGCCCTTGGGGTGGGTGGCATCCTTGCCCCCTGCGTTATAGAACATGACGAAGGGATATTTTTCTTCGCCCTTGATGCGCCACGACTTGTCTTTCAACCAGTAGATGGTGCTTTTGTATTGGGTCAACTGTTCCCACCATTGGGCAGCTGCCTCGTCGTGGCGAAGCAGCGGAGCGGGGGATGTGGTCCATGGGTGGGCGGTGGAGATGTCCCCAATGGTGGAGGCCATCCCGATGTCAAGGGGGGCGTTCACCGCCTCATAGCCCGTGCCAGGGCCGCCGATATAGGTCATCCAGTGTCGGCCTTTGTAAGCCTCCATGGCGTAACTGCCGCCCCAAGTTGGATCCACCAAGGCGGGGAAGCCGCCACGTTGGTTCTGGTCCCACGCCTCGGGTTGTTGCCCGGCGGGGGGCAGGTCGAGCACTTTCCCCTTCACCTCCCAGTGCAGCAGGTCGTCGCTGTGGGCGAGCCAGGTGGTGTAGCCTCGTCCGTCGGTGCCGTCCTTGCCGTCATAGCACACGAAGGTCATGCACCACCTTCCACCCTCGCGAAACACCGTGGGGCAGTCGTATTTCATCAAATTCGACTGCGGAGCCACCACCAACCCATATTTCCAAGGGGTGGAAGCCGTCTCATAAATGGCCTGCATCCGAGAGGGTGGGACGGTCTGCGAGGAGGCGGCAGATGTCACTGCCAGCAGCATGGCGAGGAGGATGCTCTTTTTCATCGTTTTTGGTCTTTTTAGATTTTCTAGATTCTCTAGATATTCTAGATACTCTAGATTTTCTAGATTCTCCTATCAATCATTGAAAGAGCCAGTCTATCTCGTCGCCGGCGCCTTGGAGGTTGGCGTCTCGTGGTTGGAGCTCAGTAGCGGTGAAGCCTGCCACCATGATGATTCCTCTGGGGAGGTTGATGTCATGGTGTCCGGCATTGAAGTGATAGGAGTGGATGTTGACGATGGGCATGCCCTTCATGTAGATGGCATTGCTGATGACAGGCTCCGCCTGGCCATAGTCATTGCCGGTGGCATCTGTCTCTAATTTGGGCGGGCTGGCCCATTTCGGGTCGTCGTCGATGAAGAAGCCCACGAGCATCTGCACGGGGCGTTTGCAGTCGAACACCACCCGTGTACCTTCAATGCGCGTGGTGTCGCGGTTGAGGATGAGTGCTTGCAGACCCTCCAATTCGGGGGCGATGGTGTCGATGGCTTCTTCACGCTGCTCGAAGAGGCGCGCACCTTTCTGCAAAGTGATGACAAAAGGGGCTTTCGTGCTATGTGGTGATCCGGCTTGCTTCAAAGTGACGAAGTCGGCGGCGATGGCGTGTTTCACCTTTGGGGCGGTCCTCTGTATGCCCCTGCGCTTGTCATTATCGGACTGGATGCGCTCCTCCTTCAACTTCTTGGTGTTGGCCTCCAAGTGTGCCAGTTCCTCCTCATAGACGGGCAGCATCTCCGACCAAGTCTTGTACTTGCCGTCGTTGCCTCCCACGGGGATGCGCCGCTGTGCCGTCTGCATGCTGTTGGCGTGGTAGTAGGTCTCGTCGGTGATTCTCGCCAACTGCCTCCAGCATTTCAGACTGTATTTCAGGGCATCGGCGGCGTGTTCGAGGTCACTGATGAATTTGTTTTTGTCCCATTTGTAAACTAATACGTTTTGGGCGGCGATGACTTTCGACTCAAACGCCTGGGTGAAGAGAAGGTAGCAGCAGGCATCGTTGTAGAGGCGTATGAACTCCGGGTTGCGGGCGATGGGGGAGTGGCGAAGGGAGAAGAGGGCGCCAACGGCATTCTCGGCGTGGGTCTTGCAACTCTTGGCGATTGCCAAGGGCTGCTCTCCCACGTGCTTCTTGCCGGTGAAATTTTTCTCTATAAATTCGATGAGTTTCTCGCCCGGAGGGCCGCAACTCTCGTAGAAGCCCGGATAGACGTTGTATTTGTAGGGGTTGACGAGTTGCGACATCTTCATTCCCAAAAGGAGGGTCTGGCGGTTGCCCTCGGTGATGCCGAAGCGACGGATGAGTTTGGGGGCGATTTCTCCCATCTCGTCGTAGGCGGTGAGCAACTTGCCGGCGGTTTCCTCGTCGGTGGCATAGTGCTCGGCTAGCACCTTTTTCCAATAGTCGGTGCCGGTGGTGCTGTAGTCGCTGCTGTCGTCCCATGCATAGCGTCCCCACGCCTTGTACCACATCCAGTCGCGGTCGATTTGCAACAGTCGGCTGCCATCTCTCATCTTGTCGGCGGTGTAGGGCCACTCCCAATAGTTGGCTTGGGGGTATAGGTGGAGGCCCTTGGAGTGGTGGACTTTGTGCATGGCATTCACCGCTTTCTGGACGAAGGCGGGCGACGACCACCGCCAAGGTTCCAAGTTGGCCAAGATGTGAACATTGTCGATGTGTATCGGTGCGGCGGCTGCCAGTTGGCGGTGTGTCTCACCCCAGGGACCGCCTGGCTCGTAGGTGGTGAGGCTCTCGCCGGTGTATTTGCTCATCGTATAGATGTTGGGGTAAAGGGGAAGGGCTTTCTCCAATACCTTGGGGCCGTCGGTGTCGTGCGAGCGGAGGATGATGGGTGGCGTGTCGGTGCGCCCGGAGGCGGCAAGGCCGTCCTTGATGCCGGGGATGATGGTGCCGGTCATCCACTCGATGTCGGTCTCTATGCCCGACATGGCCTCGCCCAAGCAGACGAGGAACCCCACGTCGGGATATTTCTGCACGAAAGCGGCGATGGACTTGCGGGTGTAGTCGGCGATGAGGGGGGTGATGGGGCGGTTGCGGTCTTGCGTCTTGATGCCGTAATGGTCGGCGAAGGGTTTGGAAACAATAATGTTGTAGAACATCTGGATGACGCGGATGCCTCGGCGACCGGCCTCCGTCGTGAGAAAGTCAAACATCTCCTGGTTCTTCTTCATCGTGGCGTCATCGACTTCCGGTGCGAAGGGATAGTCTTCGAGTTTGACGAGTGAGGCAAAGGGATGTCCGTTCCACAGATAGACGGTGTTTATGTCGTTCTCCGCCAACAGGTCGAGATAACGCAGCCACAGTTGCTTGTCGTAGAACCATGGGAAGTTCTCGGGGGTGTAGGGATATTCATACACCTTGTGTCCCGGGAGGTAGGTGGTTTTCTGCAGACCCACGCAGGCGCCGCGCATCAGCATCTTGGGGGCGCTGCTCCTGCTGAATCTGCGAGGGAGGGCGTGGTTGTGGAGCAAGTATTGCTCCAACAGGCCGTTGGCACCGTGGATGGTGCCGTTGGCGTCGTTGCCGACGATGCTCACCTTCTTGCCTTTCACGGTCAGGGTGTACCCTTCGGCGGGGCCGGTGTTACTCACGCTGATGGTGATGGTGTATTTGCCCTTGATGCCCGACAGGCGGGTGGCGGCGTATTGGGCTTGTGGCGTGTCGCTCTTCACTTTGATGCGTACCTTGCCAAATGTGGGAAGGGCGACCAAGAGGCAGAGAAGCCATGTTGCTGTTCTCATAGACGTAGGTTTTTAGGGATTGAATAGGTTGGGGTGTGTCGTCACCTCGTCAGGGGTGACGCGAACATAGATGGAGCCAAAGGGCGTGGGTACCTCGCCCTCCATCCACTCCAGACCGGCGAGGACGGGGCGGACTTCGTAGCTGGAATAGCCGGGGGCAGTGGGATTCACGCCGAGGAAATAGCGGCCAAGGAGGTAGATGGGACTGGCGCCCCATGAGTGACAGAGACTCTTGCCGTAGGGGCGGCCGTACATTGCCAAATGCTCGATGCCACGCTCCTCGGGGTTGTATTTCTCCCAGAAGGTGGTGGCGCCCTCGCGGAGCATGCCGCCCCAATAGGACTTGATTTCGTTCAGGACGGTGGCATGTTGCCCTGTCATGCAGAGGGCTTCCAGTTCGTAGAAGCGCATGTAGGGCGTGGTGATGGCCTCCACTTTGTCGTTGAGCAGCACGTGGTGGAGGATGGCCTCGCGCTCGCTGTCGTCGGCGAACCCATAGAGGATGGCGAACATGTTGGGAAATTTCGTCACCATCTCGTTCAACTTGCCGTCTTCCAAGGAATGTAGGAAGGCGTGGCGTTCGTCGCTCCAGAACAGTTTTTTTACTTTTGCGAGCAGTCGGGTGGCCATCTCACCATAGGGACTGTCGATGCCGAGCAATGTGGCACAGGTGTGTATGGTTTCCAATGCCTTGCAGAAGAGGAGTTGCTCGAAACACACCACGCCGCGCTTGTGCATGGGGAAATCCACCCAGTCGATGAACACCCAGTCGTCGGCCTGTCCGGCCATCATTCCTTCGGCGTCGGTGCGACTCAGGCAGTAGTCCATGAGGGTGGTCATGCGGGGCCACATCTCGCGCACGAAGTCCAAGTCGCCGGTGTAGAGGTGGTAGTCGAGGATGGACTTGAACCAATAGAAGGTGTAGTCCATGATGGTGTTGATGTGCGAGGTCACCGGGTTTTTGCCGCGCAACTGCCGGATGGTGCGCTTCACACATTCGTTGTCATAGCGCAGGTAGTAGTTCATCAGGTAGCTCTGGATGGCGTCGCCGCTCCATGTCCACCGGTCGCGCTTGATGCCGTCGGTGAAGAACTCACGGGTGGTGAGGTCGAGGGTGTAGGCGGAAACCTCCCAGATGCGGTTGAGTTCCTCGTCGGAGGATTTGAACCATCCCTTGCGTTGCGTGGTGAGGGGGGCGTATTCGTATTGCATCGATACGCCGTCGAGGCGGAGGTTACCGGTTCCCTCGATGTAAACGTGGCGGAAAGCTTTGCTCTCCGCGAGGGTGAAGTCATTGGTGCGGGGGTGGACGGTGTTGGTGGCGAGGTCGAGGATGGCCTCCTTGTCCACTTCCAATTGGTCGAGCGTCTCGCAGAAGGCGCGGTCAAGGGCCTCCTGGCGACTCTCGCCGTAGAAGATGTTGATCATGCCCTCGCCTGTGAGACCTTCGAAGGTGAGGTAACCCATTGTCTCCTTGCCGAAATCGACAAGAAGGCCGCGACCTTCCTCGCTCATCGAGGCCGGTTGTTCCGGGCGGCGCATGAGGGCGTAGGTGGAGGGACCGTGGTCGGGGTCGGTGAAGTTCCAACAGCCGGCGGGAACATAGATGCCACTGCCGTGGGGCGTGCCGTCTTCGTCAATCCAAATCTTGTCCTCATAGGTGACTTGCCATGTGTTGTCGCTGCACACCTCGCCGCCGGCGACGTAGAGGGCGGGGGGTGTGGCGGGGTTGTGCACCTTGATGTTCAACTGATGCTCACCGGCGGGCAGGAGGACATGGGAGGGCATGCCAAACTGTGTCTGGCCGTCGATGGAGACGACGTGGCGACCCTCGGCGACAATCTCCACACGGGTGGGCTCTTGCAGCACCACGGTCTTGGTGAACACCACCGTGGGCCAGTGGCTGTCTTGCTTCCAAAATGGTGGCATCATGGCACCACGTTCCGTGCGGCGGTTGTTGAAGCGGTTGCCTAACCAAATCTCAAAGTCGCCGGGATACCATATCCATGTAGCTTGGTGATTCATGTCTTGATGTTTTTGGAACGATGGTGTGAAGTTTTTTTACTGTCCTTGGCTTTTGCCTCGGAATAGGTAGGAAAGCAGGAAGCCGGTGACGAAGATGGTTGTCGTCCCGAGGACGATGGCGAGGTATTCGTGGAGATGCACGCCGGGCAGGTCGTAGAGACCGGCGAGCGAAATCCAGGCGATGACGGCAATGCCAGCTAAGCATCCGACCAAGGCGGCCCACCGGCCAATGTGACGGGGGAGGATGCCCAAGAGGAAGAGGCCGAGCATGCCGCCGGAGAAGATGGATGACAGCGTCCACCAGGCATCGATGATGCTCTCTACGCTGAGCATGGCAATGGCCACCACGATGCCTATCACCCCCACCACGACGCTGGAGAGGCGTAGTACAAAGACGTCGGTGCGCTCCGAGGAGCGGCTGACAAAGGGTTTGAAATAATCGGTGAGGATGATGGTGGCGGCGGACGTGACACTGGTGGACACGGTGCTCATGCCGGCGGCGAAGATGGAGGCGATGAGCAATCCGCGAAGGCCCACCGGCAGGGCGTTGACGATGAAGAAAGGAAATACGTAGTCGGGCTTCGCGGCGATGTCGGCCGGAAGGAGTCCGGGATGCGCAGTGTAGTAGCTATAGAGGGCGGAGCCGATGAGGAAGAAGAGGGCGGAGACGGGGATGAACAGGTAACCGCCGAAAAGGGCTGAGAAGCGGGCGTCGGCGTCGGTCTTCGCTGCATGGTAACGTTGCACGTAGTTCTGGTCGATGCCGTAGTTCTGCAGGTTGATGAAGATGCCGTAGATAAGGCATACCCAGAAGGTGGAGGTGGTGAGGTCGGAGGTGAACTCGCCCAAGGAGAACTTGTTGCCCTCGGGGGAGTGAATGGCAAGGTCGAACACCTGTCCCGGCCCCTCGGGCATGGAGAAGCAGAGGATGCACAGGCACAGCAGGGCACCGCCGATGAGGATGATGCCTTGGATGGCGTCGGCCCAGATGACGGCCTTCAGACCGCCGAGCATGGAGTAGAGGATGATGGCCAGGGATGTGGCGATGATGACCATGTGGAGATTCCAACCCATCAGGATGTGCATCGGCACGGCGAGGAGGTAGAGGATGCTGCCCATGCGGGCTATCTGTGTCAACAGGTAGCAGGCGGAGGCGTAGAGGCGGGCCCAGCGGCCGAATTTCGCCTCCAAGAAGGTGTAGGCCGACACACTGCCGCCTCGGCGGTAGAAGGGTACGAAATAGCGGGCGGCGAAATAGCTGGCGATGGGGATGGAAAGGGAGAAGACAAAGGCGTTCCAGTTGCTGGCGAAAGCCTTGCCGGGATAGCCGATGTAGCTGATGCTTGATACATAGGTGGCAAAGATGCTCATGCCCACCACCCATCCGGGGAGTGAGCGTCCGGCTTGGGTGAAGTCGGATGACGTGTTGTCTTTCTTGTAGAACGAGCAGCCGAAGACCACCACGCCAAGGGTGAAGACCAAGAAGATGACGAGGTCGATGTTGTTCATAGTTTCAACTTGCCGTTTTCGATGGGGAGGGCGGCCAGTGCCTGGCGGATGCGGTCGCGCTCGGGGGGATTGAACTTGTAGAAGGGGGAGGCCACGAAATCGTCATTGATGATGCCCAACAGCGAGAGGGCGCATTTCAGGCCTTTCAGGTAACTCGAACCGTGCTTGCCCACCGTGTAGATGGTGGTGGAGATTTGCATGATGAGTTGCTGCAACTGCACGATGCGCTTCAGGTCGCCGGCCCTCGCAGCGTTGTACATCTCCACGTACAACTCGGGGAACATGTTGGCGCCGCCGTTGATGCCGCCATGGGCGCCAAGTAACACGCATTCGCCGGTGATTTCCTCCGGTCCCACGAGCATGGCGAAGTCGGGACGCTCGCGCATCGTGTAAAGCACCGACTGGAAATAGACGGCGTTGGCGGAACTGTCCTTGAAACCCACCACTTGGGGATTGCGGGCGATGCGCCGCACGGTGTCGGGGGCGAAGTTCACCTTCACGTGGGAGGGCATGTTGTAGAGATAGACGGGGAGGGGGAGTTGCGGCACCAATTCCTCATAAAATTGTGCCAACTCCGGCTGGCCGGGGGCGAAATAGTAGGGTGGGGCGGAGACCACGCCGTCGGCGCCTTGGTCGGCGGCCACCTGTGCCAGGTGGATGCTCTCCTCGATGGAGGTGTCGGTGATGCAGACAAGCAGCGGCAGGCGTCCGCGGTTGATGCGAGCGGAACGGATGATCATCTGCTTGCGTAGTGAGTAACTCAGACTCTGCTCCTCGCCAGTGGTGCCGAGGATGAACAGGCCGTGAACACCGCCGGAGACAAGATGCTCGATGAGACGCTCCAGACTCTCCACGTCGAGTGTGTTGTTGTCGATGAGGGGGGTGACAAGGGGCGGGATGATGCCGCACAAGGGGGAATGGCTCATGGGTTGTATCTTTCTCTGGTGATTTCTTCCAATGACTTGCCGCGGGTCTCAGGGGCGCCGGCGGTGCCGATGATGAGCGAGATGAGAAGCAGGGCGAGCATGACCCACGCGGCGATGGTGAAGCCTTCGCCCTCCTCGCCGTAAATGTTGACGAAGCACAGTCCCCAGACAGCTGACAAGCCGCGCACGATGAAGAACATGACGCCTTGGGCGGCGGCACGGTAACGGGCGGGGAACAATTCGGAGGCCCACAAGGCATAGAATGACTGGACGGAGATGCCCGCCTGCAAGCCCCACAAGAGGGTGAAGACGAGCAGACCGGCAATGCTGTTCACCCCGATGGTGATGATGAGCAACCAGGCAAGGACGGCGAAACTCACGCCGATGAAGTAGAGCCAGCGTTGGTTCACCTTGTCAACAATCATCGAGAAGAAGAAGGTGGTGACGATGATGATGAGCCATTGGCCCACGCTGAGCAGGTTGGCGTGCTCGTTGGACAAGCCTCCGGCGGTCTCGTAGATGTGCTGCTGGAAGAAGCCCATGACGGAACTCACGAGATTCCAGGTGAGGTACATGCCGGCGAGGAAGAGCATCGTGCGAACGTTGATGCGGTTGGTGAACAGGTCGCCGAAGGAGGCGAAGAGGCTTTTGTTGGAGGATGTCTGTTCCTCGGTGTCCGTGGAAGTGTCTGATTGCAAGTTGACCCACTCCTTTGACTCTTCCAACCTACGCTGCAACAGCCAGGCGATGAAGGCCACGATGAAGAGCGAGGCGAAGACGATGCGGCTGCTGAAGACGTGAAGGCCGGCTCCCGTGGCGCCGAAGAGGGAGGCGACACCTTTCACAAAGCCAAAAAGCACTCCCTCGCTGCCGGCGCCGCCGGTGGGAGGGGCGAGCAGGGTGCCGAGGATGAGGATGATGGTGGGGCCGATGCCCCAGGCCATCTGCGAGATGCCGATGTTGCGACCGCGGTTGCCAGTCTCGGAACTTTCTGAGATGTAGGTCCATGAGGCGGGAACACCCACGCCTACGGAGATGCCTGTGACCAAGAAGCCTGCAAGGAGCATGGGGAAGTTGACGGAACAAAGGATGAGGGCCACGCCGGCCATGTAGACGAGCATGTTGTAGGTGTAGATGGCCTTGCGCCCATAGCGGTCGGCAAGGAAGCCACCGATGATGGCGCCGATGGCGGCACCGAGGCAGTTGGCGCTGATGGCGTTGAGCCAACCAAGGTGGCCTTCCGTCAGGCCTAAGTAGTCTTTCCAAAGGGTGAGGCCGCTGGCACCGGCGACGATGGCGCCGGCGTCGAGGTAGTTGGTGAGCGACACGGCGAGGGTGCTCTTCAGACTGCTGTTCTTCTTTTCCATTTGTTTTCCCTTATTGTTGTTGTCTTATCCCGGCAAGAGCCTTGATGCTGTCGGACACCATGGGGCCGTTGTTCTCCCACGTGTTGCCGGGACCGTTGGCGTTTTTGAGAAATTTCTCCGAGGGGGTCCAGTTGTCGCGCATGGTGATGTAGGAGGAACCCTCGTCGGTGTAGAGGTAGAACCAGTGCTCCGGGTCGTGTACGTAGCCGGGGGTGTGGATGTCACGCACTACGTTGCCGGAGATGGTGGTGTGGGGCTGGGCGCCCAAGGTGTAGATGCCGGCGGTGTCGTACATGTGGCGGGCGTAGTGGTGGATGAGGTTGCCAAGCACGCGGTTGTTGGACATCGCACAGGGTTGCTGGTTCCATCCCCATCCCAAACTGATGCCGGTGTACGACACGTTGCATATTTCGTTGTGCTCGATGAGGATGTCGCGAACGTAGCCGGCGCTGATGCCCACGCAGCCCCAGTCTTCGTTGGTGACGTCGTCGATGAGGCAGTCGCTGATGGTGAGGCCGGTGCAGATGGTGCGGGGGTCGGAAGGATGGTAGGGCAGGTGTGCCTCGTGACCCTCGGGGCCGAAACTTCCGGCGAGGATGCCGGAACCGCCGAGGTCGCGGAAGATGCAACGGCTCACATGGCCGCCAAGGGTGTAGGCGTGGTAGTCGAGGCCGGTGGAGGCGCAATGCTCGAAGGTGCAGCCCTCGAAACTCACCTCGGTGGCGGTGTTCACCACCACGGCGGCGGCAGGGCGGCCCACCCACCCTTGGTTGTCGAGCTTGTGGTCGCCGTTGGGGCGGCGGATTTGCGGACGTATTTTGTAGGCTTCCACCATGTACATGCCGGCTTGCAGCGGGGCGTGTCCTTGCAAGGAGGGTCGCAGCCACGTGGCGTATTGGAAGGTGATGCCACGGAGGGTGACATGCGACACGGGATGGTCGGGGGTGCCTTCCACGCGGAGGAGGGTCTCCAAGGCGGGAACCTCCACTACGGCGGTGCGCATGTCCTCACCAGGGCGGGGGAGGTAATAGACTTTGCCGGCACGAGGGTCTAAGTGCCACTCGCCGGGTTGGTCAAGCAACTCGATGGCGTTGGTGAGGTAGAAGGCGGAGTTGTGGCCGTTGGTGCCGGTCATGGGAGAAGGCCAGGGGTGCATGAAGTGGATGTGGCTCTCAGGGTTTTGGAAGGTGACGGCGGCGCTGTCGCCCATCATGCGGATGGCCTTCACGCGGAGGTTGGCCACGCACCACATCTCGTGTAGCACCATCTCCAACCCACGGGCGTTTTTCACCTTGCTCACGGCCTTCGCGGGTACGTAGAGGGTCTCAAGGCTCTTGTCCATGGAGAGGATGCGGTGCATTTGCTCGAAGTCGGACACGTCGCGGGCGCGGATGGCTTTTTTCCCGTTCACCCACAGTTGGCGGAACTCCAAGGGACGGCCGTTCCATTCTGGCACATCGGCTTCCCACAAACGGCCTTTCTTGCGCCAATCGCTGATGACGACACCGCCGCTGACCATCACGGGACCGTCGGCAAGCAGGGTGGTGTGGTGGTCTTCGGGGCGCAGGATGATGGGTTGGGTGAGGCGGTAGGTGCCGGCTTGCAGGCGCAGCACGGGATGAATGTCTTCGCCTTGAAGACGACGAAGACGGGCGGCTTGGAGGGCTTGCTCGATGGTGTACTCTCCAGGCTGCACGACAATCTCCACTCGCTCGGCACACAGGACGGGGGTGGTGAGGAGGAGGGTGGCCAAGATGGTCACCAAGCGGCGGGTATCCATACGGTCATCTCGCTTTTTCCGCGATTTCCCCAGGCATAGTAGGGGATGAGGCGGATGGTTTGACGGTGTTTGGCATTGGCGGCGGGGCGGTAGAGGGTGCCGCTCCACGGCTGTTGGTCTCTCACAACGGCTTCACATTCCAAGGCCATGATGCGGCTGCCGTCGATATGGGTCTCCATAGGAGTAAATGTGGCGTCGAGAGGGAGTTGGAGGGCGTCGATGTCGGCTCCGCCAAGGTCTTGGCTCTCGGCGCAATAGATGATGGGACCGCGCTGAACGGCAACCTGGCCGCGGGCTTCCTCCACCAAGGGGTTGGCCTCCAACAGCCTTACGGGCATGGGCATGTAGATGCTCACCTCGCTGCCCGTCTGCCAGGTGCCTTCAAGGGTGAGGTAGCCGTGCTCCGCGATGGGGGTGGCGCCGTTGCTGGCCTTCACCTCCATGTCTTCGCACCATTCTGGCTTTCGGAGTTTGAACTTGAAGGCTTTCTTGCCTTTCATTTTCGTGATGCGGAGGGTGATGTGTCCATCCCACGGGTAGTCGCCGCTCTGTTCGACGGTGAGTGCTCCCACGCCGTCGAGGGTGGCGGTGAGTGTGCTGGAGCCGTAGAGGTTGACCCACAGGGTGGCGTTGCTAACGGCGTAGGCGTAGTCCTGGGCTTGGCAGAGGGTGCGCAGGGTGTTGGGCGGGCAGCAGAAGCAACTGATGAGTTTCTTCCGCTCCTTGGGCCAGCGTAGCTTGTAGGGCAGTTCGTCGCTCAACCGCAAGGGATTGGTGTAGAAGTATTTTTCGCCGTCGAGGGAGATGCCGGGGAGGATGCTGTTGTAGTAGCAGTTCTCCATGATGTCGGCGTATTTGCCGTCGCCCGTGGCCATCAGCATGCGCCAGTTGAAGAGCATGTTGCCGATGTTGGCGCACGTCTCGTTGTGGGCGGTGGACTGGGGCAGTTGGTAGGGGCGGCCGTAGCTTTGGTGAACTTTCTGAATGTTGTCGGGGGTGTAGTCGGTGCCGTCGGGCGAGGTGCCGTCGTAAAGGGCGCCGCAGGCTCCGTTGATATACATTTTGCGGGTCACGATGTCGTCCCAGATGGAGGTGAGGTTGCGCATGAGCTGTGCCTCGCCGGATTCCAAGAAGAGGTCGGCAACGCCGGCGTAGAGGTAGTTGGCTCTCACGGCGTGTCCCATGGCGTTGTATTGCTCGCGGAAGGGGATGCGGTCTTGGTTGTCGTCGGTGCCGCTCTGCACCATGCCCCGGATGTCGATGAATTTCTTGCACAACTCCAAGTAGCGCGTGTCATTGGTCTCGCGGTATAGTTCGGCGACGGCCATGTAATGGGAGGGGCAGATGGCGTTGCCGGCGAGTTCCTCGGGGGCTTCCATGCAGAAGCGGTAGAGGAAGTCGGCAGCTTTCACAGCGGCTTGGAAGAGGGTGCTTTTCCCCGTGGCGCGCTTGTGGATGATGCCGGCGGTGATGAGGTGTCCCAGGTTGTAGGTCTCGAAATTGAGGCGATTGCCAAAGGCGCTGTCGTCTTTCTTCCCCGTGGCGGTGCCCACCACGGTGTTGTCTTGGTCGCTGGCGCCTTGGGCCATGCGTTTGTTCAACTCGGCGATGATGACGGGGGTGTGGATGTAGCCGTCGGCGCGTTGGGACTTCACCACGCAACCGATGAAGCGGTCCATCACTTGCTCCAACTCGGGGTCGTGGGTGATGGCATAGACGGAGGCGACGGCCTCCAACCATTTGTACATGTCGCCGTCGTGGAAGGGGGGGCCGTGATGCTCGCCTTGCTTCTCGCCGGAGGCGATGAGGAAATTGTTGAAGCCCTTGCCTTCGGGACTTTGCCAGGTGTCCCACATGCTTTGGACGGAGGTGTGGCTGAAGACTTGGAAACGCTCGCCCCAGAAACCACCAGACCAACGCGTGGCGTCAAGGGGGAGGCTGTGCATCACGGCATGGGGGCTGGAATGGGTGGCGCTGAGGCCGGTGCCTTGACTGCTGGCGAGGGTGGGGGTGAGCAGCAGGAGGACTCCTGCAAGGGTTTTTAGGATGGTTCTCATGGCTTGGGGGTCAGAGTTTGCCGCCTCGGGCGTTTACGCGCTTCTCCCACTCCTCGCGCTCTTTCTGGATGTCGTACCCTCGGGCGGAGAGGTAGTTGTTGATGCGGCCTTTGTATTTCTTGAAGATCTCGTGCTTCTTGTTGGAACTCTCGGCATCGATGGCCAACTCGCGGGCCTCCACCAACCAGGCCATGATTTGTTCCTTCTCCTCGGTGGTGAGACGGGGAATCATGTCGCAGTAGGCGTCGTAGGTCACTTGCACCACGTTGTAGGTCATCACGTCTTTCACCTTGATGATGTCGCCGGGGGAGAGGTAGGTGGAGAGGTCGGCGTCGAAGCCGAAATGGGAGCGGTAAAGCTTGGAGTCGGCGGTGGCGGCGGCCAACTGCTTGTCGCGCTGCTTCAGCGAGTCGCGCTCGGCGTAGATGTCATTGAGTTGGAAATAGCGGTTGGCAATGATGTTGCGAACGTTCTCACCACGGGGTGTCCAGGTGATGCTGAGGGCGTCGGTGGCTTTCTCGGCACGACTGACGATGATGCTCACGTAGTCGGCATCGCGTCCTTCGCTTTTCAGGGGAACGGCGGGGGTGGGGTAGGTGTTGAAGAGTTCCTTGAGGTATCGGACGTTGCTGCCGTAATTCATCTTCACGTTTTTCACCATCTTGGTGTCACGGCTGCGCTCCACGAAGAGCCAACCGCTCCAACCCATCTGGTCGAGTGCCTCTTTCACGGCGGGCATGTTGATGGCGGGGTCGTTGCGGAGCCACAGGCTGTCGGTGTTGCTGGCGTGGATGGCGCAGATGTTGCGGGCGCCAAGGTGTCGGAGGTCGGAAACCAGGTCCCAACCATGCTCCACGATGGTCTGAAATTTGTAGAAGATGCGGATGCCGTCGCTTTTCACCTCTTTCAAAAGGCGGAGGTTGCCCTTGGCGTCAAGAGGGGTGTCGATGCCCACCACTTTGCCACGGGCCTTGGCGGCCTCGCCTATCTCGTGCAGGCGTTGCACGATGGCGGCACGCTTGTCCTTGTTGGTGGTCCAGTCGTTGCCGCAGCCGCCAAGGGGGAGGAAAGCCACCGTGGTGCCGCCCATGCGGTCCATCGTGTCGAAACAGTCTTCCACAAGCGACAAATAAGTGGGTTTCTGGGTCAGGTCTTGGGCATAGAAGCCGCTCATCGCCACTGCCCCCACAGCCACGCCGAGGCTGTCGGCGGTGTGCTTGAAGAGGGCCGCCTCGCGTGCATCGCGAAGCTTGTTCTCAAAACTGTCGCGACGGCCCAACGAGCCCATGTCGAGCTCCACTCCGTCGCAGCCAAGTTCATGAGCGAGTGCAAATTCCCCCAATTTCTGACGCTTGAGCACCATCCAGTCGCATACGCCCACTTGGTAGCGCTCCTGCGCCCAAAGCAAATCAGGTAGCAGCAGAAGGCATGCCGCCGCAAAAAGTATGACACGTCTCTTCATCATCGTCTCCATATCTTAAAAAGGGATTGTCATAATCTATAAAGTGGATGATCATAATCAAGACGCGTCCCCCTTCATTTTGTAACTATTCCTCCTTCATCCCTTCGTCTCCCCCAAAATCCCCCCATTTCCGCAGTTCACACCACTCCCCTCTCCTTTTGGAGAGGGGTTGGGGGTGAGGCTTTTGGGGGTGAGGCTTTTTATTCCATTCCCACAATATTGAGGAATTTACCCCATTGCTTGTGGAGGTTGTAGCTGTTGGTCACTCCTTTCTTCACATGGATGATGGCTTCCTTTTGGGTGGCCTTGCTGAAGGAGTTGCTGCTAATTTTTACCGGTGTGGAACTGTTGCAGTAAACGTCGCGGATGCTGTTGCACTTGTCGAAGGCACTGCTGCCGATCTCTATGAGCGAGACGGGAAGAGAGACGGTAGTCATGCTGGCGCAGCCCTCGAAGGCTCCGCTGCCTATCTTCTTCAGGGAGTTGGGGAAATTCAACTCTGTCAGGCTGGAGCAGTTCTTGAAGATGTCGTTAGGCAGTTCTACGATGCTGTTCGGGATCCTCACCTTTTTCAGTGCGGTGCATCCTTCGAAGACGCTGCTGCCAAGAGAGGTGACGGAGTTGCTGAGGAAAATGGAGTCGAGGGCGCAGCAACCGTTGAAGGCGTCGTGCTCAATCTTCGAGATGGAGTTGGAGAGCTCCATCGTCTTCAGTTCCACACAGCCTTTGAAAATCTCTGCTGAGAGGGTGCTCAGGCCGGCGGGGGTGTGGAATTCCTTGAGGCTGGTGCAGCCTTGGAAGGCTTCGTCAGCAATGCTGCTCACGCCGGTGGGGATTTCAATATATTCCAAACTGTTGCAGTTCTCAAAGGCACTGTTCCCGATTTTCTTCAGACCGGAGGGAAGGGTGATGTGGCGCAGTTCGCTGCAGTCGGTGAAGAGGTTGGAGGGAAGTTCGGTGACACCTTGAGGGATTTCGAACTCCACGAGCGACTTGCAGCCTCTGAAAACTTCTGAGGAGAAGCTTTTGGTGTTGTCGGGGAGGATGATGGTGGTCAGGCTGGTGCAGTTCTTGAAGAGTTGTGATGGCAGGTTGAGGATGCGGGAGGGGATGGTGACTTCTGTCAGGCTGGCGCAGCCTTCGAAGGCAGAGGCACCGATCTTCGTGATGCAGTTGGGGATGGTGATGGAGGTCATACCCGGACTGTCCTTGAAGGCGTTGGCACTGATTTCCTCCACGTAGAAGGTGACGCTGTCCACCTCAATCTTCTCGGGGATGACGATGTCGCCCACGTAAGGCTCTTGGCCTTTCACCACGTTGGCCGACTGCTTCTTCGCATTGAGGGCGTAGGTGATGCCGTCGATGGTGGCACGGTCTTTCTTCAACTTGATGTCGATGGCGCCGACTTGCAGGGTTATGGCGGCTGCAAGGGCGAAAAGAATGGTTCGTTTTGGTGTTTTCATTTTAGTTGATGGGTTTGATAGGTTATATAAATGTAGTTTATGTTTTCAATGCTTGATGGGACAAGGTTGGCGCGTGGGGCGTTTCATGGCGCTCCGTTGGCTTGGCGCAGGGTGGCCACGACGTATTCCGACTGTGTGCCGATTCGGTATTTGCCTCCCCAGATGCCGAGGCCCGAACTGACGTAGAAGTGTGTCGCACCACGTTGCCAGGGGCCGTGGGAACACTCATACACGTGGTCGGTAATCCACGAGATGGGCCATATCTGTCCACGGTGGGTGTGACCGCTCAACTGGAAGTCGATGTGGCTCGCCTCGGTCTTGTCCAATTCGTAGGGTTGGTGGTCGAGGACAATGGTGTAGGTGCTGTCTGCGGCATTCTTCGCCAACTCCTCAAGCGAGTGGCGCTGCGGGTTGGTGCGGTCGTCGCGGCCGATGATGGTGATGGTGCTGTCCACCACGGCTTGTTGGTCGATGAGCAGGTGGATGCCGGCGTCTTGGTAGAATTCCTTCGCACGGGGTTGGTGGCTGTAGTACTCATGGTTGCCAAGGCAGGCGTAGATGGGAGCCTTCACGCGGTGAAACTCCTCTGCCATGTGCTCTTCCAAGAGCGGACGCACGCTGTTGTCGATGATGTCGCCGGCGACAAGCACCAAGTCGGGTTTCTCGGCATTCACCAAATCCACCCATCGGGCCAACTCGCTGCGACGGTTGTGGTAACCCAAGTGTAGGTCGCTGACCATCACAATCTTGTATTCTTTGTCCAAATGTTTGGAAGTGGTGAGTTCCAAGGGTACGCGCACCTTGTGGCGATAGTGGATGTTGCCGCTGATGAAGATGACGAGCATGAGGGCAAGGACGAACAAAGTGCCGGGCCAACTGTCATGGAGCAGCCGCGAGGGTAGCAGGCGGACGAGACGCAGGACGTCGGCCACAAGGAAGGTCATAAGAAGGTAGAGGAGGATGATGATCGACGAGGTGCTCACGTTGTAACACACGGAGGCGGTGTCGAGGGGGATGTGGTCGAGCTTTCCTCCCAAGAAGAAAAACAAACTGATCAGACAGGCTGCCATGGCCATCACCACCAACCACTTGACCACCTTGCCCAAGGGGAGGATGCACCATACGTGCCACAGCACGTAACTCATGGTGCACAGGACAAGGAGGGGGAAGACGATGAAGAACATGGCTCGCATTCTCAGAACAGGGACAGGGAGTAGATGTAGATGACGCTGGCGGGGATGGCCATGAGCGACGAGTCGAAGCGGTCGAGCATGCCGCCGTGGCCGGGAAGGATGTTCCCGCTGTCCTTGATGCCCAACGTGCGCTTGAAAAGAGACTCAACCAAGTCACCTAACGTGCCGAAAACGACCACCACGAGACCTAAGCCCATCCACACGGGGATGGAGAGGGTGTGCATGTCGTCGCCGGTGAGCACCCCCACCAAGGCTGCGGCTGCAAGGACGAAGACGGCTCCGCCGATGCTTCCCTCCCATGTCTTGCCGGGCGAGACGCGGGGGAAGAGTTTGTGGCGGCCGAGAAGCGAACCGGTGCAATAGGCCCCGGTGTCGTTGATCCAGAGGAAGACGAAGACGCAGAGCGGGAGGATGTAGTTGTATTCCACCGTGGGGCCGGTCTGGAAGGCCAGGACGTTGATGGTGGAGAGGGGGAGTGCGATGTAGGTCTGGCTGAGCATCGCATACGCCCAGTTGTTGATGGGGTTGGGGGCTTGGGTGAAGAGTTCTGATATGATCAGGTAGAGCAATGTGATGAGGTAGGGGATGAATACCGTACCGTTGGTCATGCCGGTGCAGTAACCGGCCATCGCCAAAAAGAGGTACACGCCGGCGGCGGTGCTGATGAAACGGTTCACTTGGATGTCGTCCCATTCGTTCACCAAGCCGCTGTATTCCCAGACGGTCAACCCGGTGATGAGGGCGAAAAGGACCACCATCGCCGTGGGATTGAGGAAACAACCCACCAAGACGACTACGAAGAGCACGCCGGTGATGGTTCGTGTGATGAAGTTCTTCATGATTTCACAGGGGTTTCAGTTCCATCAGCTGGCTCAGTTGTGTCAGCTTGATCAGTTCCATCAGCTTGATCGGTTGTCTCGTTTCCATCTGTTGATGCGGATGGCTCGCTAACACCTAATCCCATAATTTCCTGAGAACGGCTTATCCAGGGGCGTTTGCCAAAAATCTTCTCCACGTCTTCGGCGAAGATGACCTCGCGGTTGATGAGAAGTTCGGCAAGGGCGTTGTGACCTTCCTTGTGCTCAAGGAGGATTTGCTTGGCACGGTCGTATTGCTCGTTCACCATCTTGAGCACCTCGTCGTCGATGACTTTGGCGGTGGTCTCGCTGTAGGGGCGTTGGAACTGTGCCTCTTGGTTGTAGTAGCAGATGTTAGGGAGTTCCTCGCCCATGCCGGCGTAGGCGATCATGCCGTAGGCGCTCTTCGTGGCGCGCTCCAGGTCGTTCATCGCACCGGTGGAGATGTGGCCGGTGAAGAGTTCCTCGGCGGCACGTCCGCCCATGAGCGAGCACATCTCGTCGAGCATCTCCTCCTTGGTGGTGATTTGACGCTCTTCGGGGAGGTACCAGGCGGCTCCAAGGGCTTTGCCTCTTGGCACGATGGAGACTTTGATGAGGGGGTTGGCGTGCTCGCAGAACCAGGAGATGGTGGCGTGGCCGGCCTCGTGCAGCGCGATGGTGCGCTTTTCGTGGGCGGTCATCACCTTGGTCTTCTTCTCCAATCCGCCGATGATGCGGTCCACGGCGTCCAAGAAGTCCTGGCGGCACACCGTCTCGGAGTTGCGACGGGCGGCGATGAGGGCGGCCTCGTTGCACACGTTGGCGATGTCGGCACCGGAGAAACCGGGCGTCTGGCGGGCGAGAAGGTCGATGTCAACGGAGTCATCTACTTTCACGGGCTTGAGGTGTACGATGAAGATTTCCTTGCGCTCGTTCAGGTCGGGCAAATCCACGTGGATCTGACGGTCGAAACGACCGGCGCGGAGAAGGGCGGAGTCGAGCATGTCGGCACGGTTCGTGGCGGCCATGATGATCACACCGCTGTTGGTGCCGAAACCGTCCATCTCCGTCAGAAGGGCGTTGAGGGTGTTCTCACGCTCGTCATTGCCGCCCATGGCGGGGTTTTTGGAACGTGCACGACCCACGGCGTCGATCTCGTCGATGAAGATGATGCAGGGGGATTTCTCCTTTGCCTGGCGGAAGAGGTCGCGGACGCGGCTCGCACCCACGCCGACGAACATCTCCACGAAGTCGGAGCCGCTCATGGAGAAGAAGGGAACACCGGCCTCGCCGGCTACAGCCTTGGCCAACAGTGTCTTTCCTGTGCCGGGAGGGCCTACCAACAGGGCTCCCTTGGGAATCTTGGCGCCAAGGTTGGTGTATTTCTGGGGGTTCTTCAGGAAATCGACAATTTCCTGCACCTCCTCCTTCGCTCCTGCCTGACCGGCGACGTCCTTGAAGGTGACACCCAAGTCGTTGCCCTTCTCGTACATCTTGGCCTTGCTCTTGCCCACGCTGAACACGCCACCACCACCGGTGCCGCCCATGCGGCGGAAGAACATCACCATAATGATGACGAAGAAGAGGATGGTGAAGACGTTGAGGAACATGTTGACCATGTCGCCGCTCTTCTCGTTCTTGTAGTTGAGGTTGCCGTTGAACTTGCCGGCTTTCTGGGCCTCGTCCAAGAAGGTCTCAAGGGTCTCTACAGAACCGAACTCCACTTCCAAGTAGGGGTTTTTGCCGGTCTGCTTCACGTCGGCCTCGAAGACGGTTTGGATGAACTCCGGCTTCACATACATGCGGAGTTCCTTCTCGTCGTTGTTGATCACCACCTCGTCGGCGGCGCCTTTCATCACCCACACCTTGAAATTGCTGTAGTTCTCTTTCTTCGAGATGCCGCCCGTGGCACCGGACTGGGCATCCGAACCATTGGAGGTGAACCACAACACTGCCAGTGCTGCGAGGATGGTGATGTATAGCCAAGTCATGTTGAACTTGGGCATGTTGGGTTTCTTGTCGTTTCCTTGTTCCATGATGATGGTTGATGTCGGTTGGGGAAGGAGAGGGGCTGATTGGGGAGGGGTGGGTCAGTCCAAGTCGGGAAGACGGGTCAGACGGGCGTCTTCCCAAAGGCCCTCAAGGTTGTAATAGGCTCGGGTCTCGGGGAGGAAGACATGCACGATGACATCACTGTAGTCCATCGCCACCCACTGGGCGTGGGTCAGACCTACCACTTTCACCGGTTTCTCACCAAGACGCTCGCGAACAGTGTCGCTCACCGACTCGCTGATGGCCTCCACCTGCATCGGGGAGTTGCCCTGGCAGATGACGAAATAGCGACAGATGGCTCCTTCAACGCCCGTCATGTCGGCAACAACGATGCCATGGCCTTTCTTCTCCTGAATGCCCTCCGTAATGTTTTCTACTAATTTCTTTGCTTCGTTCATTCAAATATTGTTTGCAATTGATATGCAAAGATACTGCAAACTGCGCTAATAGCAAAAAAAAATGACCAAAAAGAGCAAAACACAACTTTTTTTAAAAAAAAGTAAGGAAAAACTTGCATGTTTCAGGAAAAAGACCTACCTTTGCAAACGCAATGAGATATTTGCATCTACTTATTGGGATATGGTGTAATGGTAACACTACAGATTCTGGTCCTGTCATTCTTGGTTCGAGTCCGAGTATCCCAACCATTTAAAACGCCAAGCAACTGAACCTCAGTGCTTGGCGATTTTCATTTCCCTAAAACCCGAAAAATACCGTGCTGTGCGGTTGAAAAATCCCAAAAACGCCAAGAGGGCGGTGTTGCTGTAGGGGTGGACTTTATGTCCATCCGTTCGCCCGAAAGGGCGAATGTTTGGCACACGGCCTCTTGGTATTAGGACGACATAAAGTCTGTCCCTATCAGTTGCAACGGACCTCTTGGCTCATGTTCCAAGAATGTTTTTATTTTTTTTGCGACACCGTCAAGTGTTTTTATCAAGCGGCTGCGGTTAAGATTATTTGCAGAAGACCTTTTTATTGCTTTATATTTTTTATCTTCTTGTTTTCAAGTATGTTACACATCATACTCTTTTCATACGAGAACAAGGATAGTCAAGATGGTGGAGTTTCCTCTCCTCTATTTCCGCACAAAACAGGTCTAAACTTTTGTTTCGTGTCCTGCATAGTGACAGATTCTTCGCAAACAGTTTCCCAAGGTTCTTGTAGTTCAGGGACTTCTTCGACGTATCAGTATATTCCTTCTGGCGCTTCTTGTCCTTGCCTATTAGTTTAGAAAGCGTCTCTTTAGCTTTCGTATGTGAGGCCGTGTCCTTCGCGTTGTTCTCAAAGAGTGGTATCAGCCAGGCATCCGTCTCCTCTATGGCAATGGCATAGGCAATATTCTTATGGAAACGCTCTGGAAGCAAAAACTTGAGCTTTTCTATCACCTTCACCCTCACTTGTTCCGAATAAGCAGCATAATCAGTCGAACCAGTTCTTTGCGGTTCTGGTATGTCAAACCCCTTTAAACCTCTCTCCGCAGTGTCAACATGAACTATCAAAAGGGCTTCGCCTTCAATGTCTTCAAAAAAGGCACTAAGCTTTTCCTCGTCCTTGCAACTTTCAAACACCAATTGCCAGCTGCTGAAGTTCAGTTCGTTCAAATCCGTCTCGTCCAGTTGCTCCTGTGGTCGCAGCAATCTCACCTCACTACCGTCGATTCCTGCTATCTTTTTCAGAATCGCCTTGATCACATTGACATCAGCAAAACCCTCTGCTATGACTCCTACCCTCATATTTAGAACTCCTCAGGGATACCACCTATCAATCCGTTCATCCACATTTCAGACAATTTCATCCTTCGTTCCGTAGCGGGCTTTATCTTCAACTCGTTGATACGGGTGTCACCCTCATCGCTACGCTCTACAATGAAAAGATGAGTTCCGTCTCCATTCAGGGTGATACCATCCAGAATGGCAGGGTTGTGAGTGGTTATCAGCAACTGTTTGTCGTATTGTGCCGCCAACTTCCCTATCACTTTCATCAGATACCTGCAAAGACGCGGATTCAGTGCCGTGTCTATATTATCAATGGCGAAGAACTTTGGTGTGCTCTTGCTCACGAGCAGAGCCAAATAGAACAGCAATACCAGCACACCCTCATTGGCATTCTCCGCAGAGAAAAGGTTATTCTTCTTTTGCATGAATGAGTCACGGAAATACAAGTCTGACTTGCTACGTCCCAACTTATATCCTTGGAACTTATACATGCCCTCAAAGTCAAAGGTCATATCATCCACCCATGAGACAAATCGTTTCACCGTATCCTTGATAATTCCCAATTCCTCTTTGGGCAACTGACCAAGCAACACATCGAGTCCTTCTCCATGCAGGCCTAACGGATAGAGGGTTGCTCCTGACGTCAGTCCTCGCAATGCATCAATGTCTGGAGAATAAATAGCATAGCGGAAGATCATTTCCTGAAGGTTCTTCAAATTCTCTTCCTCTTGATGAAACGACATTTCACTCACCTTCCATGGAGCATAAATATCCGAACTCTTCAGACGTTCTATATCATAGCTTGCCATCGTTTCACCTTCGTAGAAGCTGATGCGGATGAGCTTTGACGAAGACTGACCAAAAAACGAGTTTGTCATTAGCTCGGGCCGTGCGATTCTCACGCCACGTTGCACAAGGCTGTCAAGTGCCACCTCCTTATTCCGTATAGCGGCAGCCATACCCACTGCCTCAAGAATATTTGACTTACCGGAGCCGTTTGCGCCAATAAACAAATTAACGCGACCCAGAGTCATACTTGCTTGAGCTATCGACTTGAAATTCTTTATGTCTATCTTGTCAATCATACTTCTTACATTTCAAACAACATTGTCAGTGCAAAATTAGTAAATTCTCTTCATTCAAATTGCATTTTATGTTTTTTTTTCCATTTATTTAACCCAATAGTAACAACTCTGTCATCATTCAAAGGTCGGCCTTAACTGATTAGTGCTTTAAATAGTCGTTTTGTATTGACTTGACCCACTGGCATCAGGAGCAGATTACCCATACCGCCATCATTCATCTCGGCAACTTTTAGGTCTTTCTCCCAATTATTATGTGAATAATTGGCTTTAGTAGCCAAGAAACTTATGATTAGTTTCTCTTCTTCCGTAGGATTCCTATTAGATTTCATAAATTCTTACATACATTAAGTGTTCCATTTTTAAACTTGAAAACTGTACAATTTATTTACATATTTCCAGAATGATTATGTTACTTGCTTACGACGATGGTGTTACCTTCGAGTTCCAGATGGAAATGATCGAAACTGTTGAGTATGTTCAACACCTCATGGATATCCACAGAAGTGTCCCAATTGAAATATAGGCGCAGGTTGGCAATTTCCACCTTTTCGTATTTGACTTTCACTTTGTAGGCTTTGGATACATTGTCCAGCACCTCACGCAACGTCTTGTTCTCAAACAAAACGGTTTTTGCCATGGGAGCTTTTTCCATTTCCTTGTCTGCCAACCCTTCCTCTGAATAACTGTTGGAAACGGACGTGGAGGTGATGGTCGGCTCTTCGCGTGGCTGACCACCGATGAAGTGGAATGCAGCATAGCCAAGTGCTCCCACGACAAACAGGATGATGATGACGGAAGCCGCTTTCCAAAAAAAGCCTTGGTGCAGCAAAAGGTTCTTCCCTCGAACTTCCTTGGATTGTAGGGCCTGTCTCACCATGACGATGGTCTCGTAGAAAGCCAAGGTTTCCTTGTCGCGCAGGACACGCTCCATCTCGGCGTCTGAAAATTGTTCCACATGGTCGATTATGTCGAGCAAGGATTTCATTTTGTCTTCATTCATGTTCGTGGGGTTATTTTGCTTTGAAATGTTGGCGTATCGTAGTCAGTGACTGTGAGAGGTATTTATAAACGGCAGCTTCGCTGATGTGCAGGCTTTCCGCTATCTCCTGGTATTTCATTCCTTCGACGAATCTCATGTGGAGGATGTCGATGGCGCGTTTGCTCAACCATTGTTCCATGAACAGTTTCAGCCTTTCTGCATTCTCTCCTTCGTCCTCATCCCCTTCTTCCAAGGTGCGCATGGTGAACAATCGTGACACGCGTTGCCGCGTATTCATCCTGTTGATGATGTTGATGCAGCGGTTTTTCACACATCTCAGCAGGAACGTCCTTTCCGTCGCAGTATGGATGACGGTGTCTTCATGGGCTATGGCTGCAAATACTTCGGCTACGACGTCACGGCTCTCCTCTTCGTCGTAGAGTAACGTCCTTGCGTGGTTCAGCATTTCGGCATAGTGCCGCTTGTAGAGAGAAGCAAGCTCCTTGTCGTCCATAGGTTATTGTTCGATGAGTCCTTTCTCCTTCAGCAGGGGCAGGATGTTGGAGGGTGTCTCGCGCTCGTTCTGGTCTGCAATCATGAAATATTTGTCAAGCAATTCCTTGTCGTTAACAAGCAATTTTTTCATCACCTCGTCATCTATGATCAGTACGTCGGTGTATTTTCCATTGCGGCCTGTGTCCAGTATGTAGCAGGCATTGTTTTTGATATTCAACGATGAGGATATCAGACTCCCCATCACCCCAAACAAAAGATATGAGAACAATTGATTGTTGGAAGACTTTTTGTCCACACGTTTGCTGATGAAGAGAATCTTTTTGCCTATGAGGGGGATGCCATAGGCAAGACCTTTGCCGAAATTCTCCTTTTCACATCTCAAATAGCGTAGGTTGACATACATCGTGTCTCCTTTCTGAATGATAAGAGCCTCCTTGCTCAACATCTTTTTGGTTGACTTGAGGTCTGTTTTTAATTGATACTCATGTTTATTTGTCCATAGTTGTTTCGAATTGGAATAATGTTTGATGTCAATGGAAGGCAGTTCCTTCCAGTTGTCTGTCTTGTAGTCCTCATAACTGTTGCAATATCTGCATTGTGCTTCCGTTTGGAGTGAGAAAACCGCCAGAATGAAAAAGATGAAAGGCTTCATAAGATTCATTTTTATTATTCACTTCTGTTATTATGGGGTGATAATAGGAGATAGGGTGCCTTTAAATACAATAGTATCAACCAAGAGCGGCTTCCCATCCTTGAGTAAGAGATTGCCTGGAGGGAGGATTAGGTCCGGGATGTAGTCAACAGGTCTTCCGTCCTTACGCCTTATTTTGAAAGGGATGCAAGCCTGTGACAGGCTTTCTTTTTTACTGATAAACGGATTGAAAAAATCAAATGGAATATCATCCAAGACCTCAACACAATAGGAGGTGTCAGAGAGACGCAAATCAATGTCATCTAAATTAAAGTCTATATAAGATATGGGCAACTCCTTCTTATTTTCCACTGTCTTACCTTTATTTAGAATTACATTGTCTAACATATCAAAATACAACAAGCAAAGAAATTCGCAAGAATCTTTTTTCAATGGTTGTCTTGATAAATATACATTTACACTGTCATTTTCACAAATTATTTTGGTCTCATCCCATTTCACAAGTTTTATATCTTGACTGTACATGATGGCCTTTTCTGGTTTCAACTCCAAGACAACAGGAGTCGTTTGCACTCCACTTAAAATGACAGATATCCTAAGGGGTAATGAAAATGGATGATATTGATGAGTACCAAAACGCAAGGTGTTTTTTCCCATAGGCACTTTCAATTGTGGTACCATAGGGAAATATATCGAATCCCAACTATCATATCGGCCAAATGATGGCGTTCTTAACAACTTCCCATTATAAGTGTTATCTTTGTTAAAGAAGAGTGCCCATGAATGAATTTTTAGCGTATCCTTTCCGATTGTCGCACATATGTCATGCTCGTTAATTTCAAAGCAACTATCACTTTCAAATGATAAATCCACCCAAAAAAAAGAGAATGATGATGGCCTATGGGTAATTATGTTAATGCTAAAATCATCAATATTACTGTTTGTTTCGTAATTTAAAACTCTCTCAAGGAAATTTGGCAGAATATAATGGTCCGACACATTTCTGCAAGACATCAAACTTAAACATACATATATGGCAAGTATGCCCCCATTTATCCTTTTTAAACTGAATATACTCATAATAGTCTGAATTTCCGTCTTAGTGTAAAACTGAAAATGATTAGAAATGGAAGCATGCACCTAACTGGAAAGCTACGCGAGCCACCCCGTTTACCTCATCATCATCTCCACCATAGTGTTTTTGTTTTCCGCCAAAATAGACGGTTACACTCTGTAGTTTCATGTTGATTCCAATATCCTTGGTCAACAAGTATTCCAAGCTGGTGGAATACTTGAGTCCTAACCCAGTTTCATTTGAAAATCCTTGATCATGGAAAAGGGAAAGCCCCATGCCTATCTCTGCCATTCCACGCCATCTGCTTGAGAGAAAACCAGCATAGACAAACGATGGGCCGGCGTACTCCAACTTGACTTTAGCTTTAGGATAACTTGTAGAGTTGTGAAGAATTGAGAAACCAAATCCATATCCTTTTGAAAATACACAAGAGTAATCAAGCCCAATCTCTATGCCGTTCGTCCATGTGTAGTCTCCTCCAGGGGTGTACATCCTTGATGTAATCCATGCCGGCCCCACATCAAACGATAAGGTTTGAGTGGAGGTTTTTGGTTTGACAGTATTGGTGCTACGTGTATTGTCGCCTTCTTGTGCTTGGACGGACAATGCGAAAGTCAGGATGGAAAGAAACAAAATACTTCTGTAATTCATAACGTTATTGTATAATGAATGTGTTTTTGAAATCCGTTGTGGCAGCTTTCCTGCCAATCATATTGTCGGACATTTCCTCTTTTGGGAATGGGATGAAACATTTGCCATCATCGGTGACCAACATCCACACGATGTTCTCTTCATCCATCAATTCAAGGATGTCTTCCCTGTCGGAACGTGTGGACATAGCCAATTGATAAGGAAGGCCGGCTCTGTCAAATGTATAGGCCAATTTCTCGGTGTACACCCTGTTGAATCCCATGGGTGTGGTCTGCCAAACATAAAATGGTGGGTCGCTCATCACCATCTCATACAGATGTTGCTCCAGCATGGGGCGCGAGGCGGATGTCTGACATAGATTGTCCACTTTCAAGCCGATGATTGTCGTGTCTGTTTTATTCCAGTAGGCTGAAGCCCATTGCTTGGAAGAAACTTTAGAACATATTTGCTTGTAAAGATGGGATGTGGTGTTCAGGATGTCATCAATAGTGGGGTTTTCTATGACGTGTCGTTTGAGTGCATTTAGAGGTCTGTTGATGTTCATCTGTGGATCACGAACATAAACAGCGTATGCCATTGTTGTATCGCTGCTGCAGAAAGGTGTTGCACTGACTTGACTAAACAGGCATAGACCGTTGTTCTTGTCGTCTCTCACTGACAATTTGGGTGTGTTGCCTGAATGGCGATATTGGATGGAAAGGTTCTTGTCTGTTGTCACATTGATTTGGGAATGTAAAACAGGGAAATCGTCTGTTGCTTGAATGAAGAAGGGAGGTGGATGGATACCTGATGTCTTTTGCTCCGACCATGTGAAATAATCAATGATGCACCCCTCAGTAAGTTGAGGGATGTAAATCTTGTCGGGGCGTTGCTCGCCGACATACAAAAGTGGTAGTGTGAAAGGGTCGGTGTCAATCTCGCAAATGTCGCCTTCCGGACTGATGACTCTTACCCCCATCACCACGTTGAGGTTCTTGTTTCCCTCCAACAACAAGTCTTTCGGATAGTCCAACATAGAGAATCTTTCCACGGCGGCGGAATCGTTCAGCATCACTCTTCGTCGCACGATTTGGCGTGATGTGGTGTGATAGGAATTTGTTCCACTGAAAAAGAGGTTGGTGAGCAAATGCAATGGATTCCATGAGTGGTGACGATCATATTCACCTTTGAAGGATTCGGCCAGTGTCACGGAGGAATAATGAAGAAGGCTGTCGTCCAAACTGGTTTGTGTGAACGCCGAGTCGGTGTCGCTCCATATTTGTTTCCTTATCTTGTCGGCTTTCTTTTTGTAACTTGTTTTTTCCATTGACTGATTCCGATGGGTGGTGGGGGTGACATTGACATTTTGCAACTCTTGATTGGTGAAGTGCAACTGAATGACGCCCAACTTGCCAGCCTGACAAGTCTTGAAGAACGTCTTGTACCCCACATGGCTGATTTTGACACGGATGCGTATGGAATCGCAAGGTATGGAAAACTCGCCACCCTCGTTGCTGACACCGAAACAAATTCTCTCACCCGTGCGGGCATCGAAGATGGTGATGTTGGCATTGGGCAATGGAGCCGACCTTGCACCCAATACCCTGCCTCTGACTTTGGTCTGTCTCTTTTCCACACACTCCACGAAGATGTACTGCCCTCGAATGGTCACCTTGACCGGATAATGGCCGATGACCGATATGATGGCATCTATGATATTTCGTTGGTTAAAGTGGCAGTTGACGGGGAATTCATCCAATTCATCATAGATGAAATTGATTTTGTAGTAGTCAGAGGATTTGGCAATGTCTGCAAGGGCCTCCGCCATCGATACGCCATCGTATCTGCGAGAGACGGTTTGTGCTGTCGCAGATATGGCGGATAGGGCAAGGATTAATATGGCCAACCAAATTCTCATGTCTTCGTATTTTAAACGATTCAAAACCTGTTTTCATATCCAAATACAATTAAAGGATGTGAAAATCCTACCACATTAACGTTCCTTAACCGTCGAGCAGGATGGCTATGGCAACTCTGTCCTTCATAATTGCGGAGTGTGGGATGCGAGAAATGAAAAAATAAAATATGATTATCCGCATCTTTCCGTATGTGATTCCCAAAAACGCCAAGAGGGCGGTGTTGCTGTAGGGGTGGACTTTATGTCCATCCGCTCGCCCGAAAGGGCGAATGTTTGGCACACGGCCTCTTGGCGTTAGGAAGATTTCTGATTAAATCCCCACGGGTTTCATATGGCAATATCGTTCATACCATTGTTTCTTTTCAGGTGTTTCAATTGGGTCATATTCAGAGATGATGCAACCCGTATATAAGTCATCTGCAAGTGCAAGGATGATGTTGGCCAATTCCATCGTGTCCTCAAACTCTCTGTCTTTCGGACAGAACATCCGCTCTTTCTTGATGGCTTCATACCCGTAAATGGCACCCATGATATTGCCGGTAATGGAACCTGTGGAATCGCTGTCGCCGTCATGGTTGACCGCTGCGATGATGGCTTCCTGCATGTTGTCGATATGGCGGATGGCACAATAGAGCGAGATGGCCCATGCTTCCTCAGCCGTCCAGCCTTCCCCCAACTGTCGAATGGCTTCCGCGTCGGGGATGTCGCTCTCCGCAAGATGAACAGCCGTTAATGTGAGGTTCTTCAGAAACTCCTTGTCTTTCTGGGGTTCGTCCATTTTCATCATGACATCAATGCCGTCGTTTACGAATTCCTTGATGGACTCCTTGGCTTCTTTTGGGGTAAGTAGGGTGATGCGCGACAGGAGCAAGGTCATAAGCGCGGCGGGCAGGTATCCCAAGGGATGCAAGTGGGTGACCTTCGCTATCTTGGCCCCGGCTTCGGCGAGACGGGATGCGTGGTAGCAACCATGTGCGGCATCAAACAACCCCATCGGCGCCACTCGCATGATGCCACCACAACCTTTGCTGTTGTTCTGAGGTTGATTTTGGTTGAGAAGGGCTTCACAAGCACTCATGCAGGTGGTCCCGGGCGCACGGCGATGCGCCAGTTCTGGAAGGTCGCGCAACCAGGTGAAGTGGAAATCATCTATGAGGATTTCACGCTTGCGGCCTGTTTGCGTAAAATACCAGTCCAAATAGGCTCCGTCCACATAGTTCTCAGGCTGTCCGCCAATGCCCCGCATACAACCTCTTGTCACCCCCATCAGTATGCCGTTGGCAGTAAAGAGTGTCATCTGTGTGTCGTCGCTGACCAGTGCTTTGCCGATGTGCCTGTCTATTTCAAACTGTGTGATCCCCTGTTTGCCGTATTGATGGAGGATGGCCGAGCGACTCATGAATTCCACGGGATAGCCAAGAGCGTCGCCGGCAGCGCCCGCCATCAAACTACCTCTGATACAGTCCTTTATTCGCTCTTCGCGTTCTTTCCTTCTACTGAAAATACTCTCGACATATTGGTTGATAAATCTCTCTTGTTCTCTCGTCTCAGGGGTTACACGATGACTGGACTTGGGCATTTCTGAAAATTGGTAGCGCAGACACTTTAGGGCATTCTCGCATGTTGGTTCTTCCATGCTTTCAGCCAATAGGCAGGCTACAATGGTTCCTGTGCGCCCCACACCTCCCCAGCAGTGGATATAGACATAACCGTCGTCGCGTTTCGACAATTCAAAGACCCTGTCAACAAGCCTATGCACGTCGTCCACGTTCTTGGGGATGCTCACGTCGCGGATGGGGAAGCGGTCGTAGGTGGCGTCTTCCGGCAGCAAATGGGCGTAGGGACGCAGCTCGCCCTCCTCGGTCAGGTCGATGAAATGGCGCACGCCGAAATGAAGCATGTGCCGTATCTTGTCCTTGGCTCTTTCTCCATTCTTGTCACCCGGGTACTCTCCGGCGAATACTTGACCGGAACCTATATAAAAAGATTGGTAGAGTGGTCGGCTGACGAATGCCTCAAAACGGTCGTTGATGTCAAGCAACTCCTGGGGGAGCAGTTGCCGACATCTCTCTATCAAGTCTCCCGGATAATTATCCTGTGGGTAGCGAAATGGTGGTTCCGCATTCGCTATGGAGGCTGTCATGGCGCCAATGGTGTCGGAATCTCCTCCCATCGAAATGGCCAACCGCAACGCACCCATCGCATTCCCTCCTTGCAGATACGCCATGATGGCTATGGGTACACTGCCCTGGCAGCTGGAGTCAAACTTGTATTGATTGCGTATGTCCTTCAGGTCAATATCAAGTTTGTAGCCGAAAGCATCCTGTATGAATTGTTTTATACGGTCTTTTGCGTTCCACCTTTCATTCTTCTGCATGAATACACAGGCGGCAATGGCTTGCGCACCCTTGATTCCCTCTGGGTGGTTGTGGCTTACAATTGCTGTGATGCGTGCCAGTTCCAATGCCTCTCGAAGGGTTTTGGCATATAATCCCACAGGACTTACTCGCATGGCAGAGCCGTTGCCATAACTGTTGTAGGGCTGAGGGTTGTTGGATTTCAACCATTTGCGGAACATACCGCCATATCCTGCATAAGGGTATTTGCGTCCCAAGTCCTGCATGATCCTGACAAGACTGCCTACTTCATGTAACGGGTCATCCATCAGCCACTTGGCCACAGCCAACGTCATCACGGTGTCATCTGTAAAGCGACTTCCTTTGGGAACTAATTCAAAATCTTCTGTCTTGATGTTGTGCCACTCTCTCGTTGACCCAACAATATCACCAATGATTGCACCTAACATAGTCGTATTCCTTTCTCCTTTTATTATATTCGTCGTGTTTCCTTTGCAAAATTACGAACTATTTTTGAAACCTCCAAACTTTTTGTGTAATTTTTACGCAAAAAGTTTTTTTTATGTGTATTAATTGAGGTGACTAATATGTTGTTTCTATCACTCTGTGCTTCAATAGATACCAAGCAAAATGTGACAAGCAATAGGTACCAAGTATAATGTGACAAGAAAATTGTTCCAAATGCGAATTTTTCACTCCCTCTTGCGAAGTTTTCACATTTTGTGATACGAAATCCATTGATTTTCAACAACTTGAAAAAATGTCTTTGTATGGCTAAAAAAGAAAAAAGAAGAAAATCCCCCTGCACCCCCTAAAGAAGAAAAAATAAAAAATAACCCCACAAACGCGTGCGCATGCATGGAAAACGAGGATGGAAAAAAGGCTTTTATGGCTTAGTCATTCGTCATTTTTCTTAGTCATTCGCACTTTGAATTAGCTGTCTGTCAGAGGATGTAGCTGTCTGTCACGGGAATTTGGAGGCTATGGTTTCCTGTCGTATCTTTGCGGCATGAAACAGCGACTCACATACCTCGTCCTCTTATGGATGACCATCAACACACTGGCGGCCCAGACCCTCGTTTCCGGCACCGTCACCGACGGAAGGCAGCCCATCACGGGTGCCAACGTATTCATCATGGGCACCATCGACGGGTGCCTTGCCGATTCGCTCGGAAGGTTCACCTTCACCACCGACAAGAAGGGTGAGGCCACCCTCAAGGTCACTTGCATCGGATATGATGAAGTAACCTTGACGGCTAATGTCGGCAATATGAACCATCTCTCCATCCGCATGCACGAGCGAGCCACGACCATCGACGAGGTGGTGGTCACCGCCAGCACGTTCAGTTTCGGAAAGACCTCGAATTACCAGACGATGGATGCCCTCGACGTGGTGATGGCCGGCAACTCCTGCGGTGACATCGTGGCGGCCTTGCAGACGCTCCCGGGAACGCAGAAGGTGGGGGAGGACGGGAAACTGTATGTCCGTGGCGGAGATAGCGGGGAATGCCAGACTTTCGTCAACGGGATGCACGTGCTGATGCCTTATTCTTCCAACACAGAGAACAATGCCGTCAGGGGAAGGTTCTCACCTTTCCTCTTCAAGGGCATCAATTTCTCCTTGGGAGGCTACGACGGGGAGTATGGACAGGCGCTTTCATCCGTGCTTCCCATGGAGACCACCGACATGGCCGTGAGCGACAAATACGGAGTGAGTGCGTCGTTGGTGGACTGGAACGCCGGTGGCACCAAGGCTTTTGAAAACGGCAGCCTCTCTGCCAATGCCGCACTGACGAGCATGCACCTTTACAACCGCCTTTTCTCCGAGCGAAATGACTATGTACGCCCATACGCCAAACTCTCCGGCGAGGCGCAGTACAAGAGGGAATTTTCCACTTCGACCATCCTGAAATCCTACATCGGCTATGACTTGACATCCGTGGGCCAGCAAGTGGAAGGAAGAAATCTTTCTTTCAAGGAGCATAACGCATACGCCAACATCACGTGCAAGAAGTCTCTCCCCAAAGGATGCTCGCTTTTTATGGGCGTGGCCAACTCTTCCGTCTTTAATGACATCGACGGCGCACGGGTGGCCGGCGACCATTACCGCAATTTCAGGAACGAGGTTCACTGGAAGGCCGAAATGAGAAAGGGCTGTTCTCAAAGCTTAAAAATGTCGGCGGGAGTGGAGGACTATCTCCGATACAGCAAGTTGAGATACGACACCCTCCAAAGCCCGTTGCATTACAACATCTTCGCCGCTCACGCCGACACACGGTGGCGTATTATGCCACGGTTGTTCCTGCATCTCTCCGTCAGGGCGGAAATGATGAGGGGCGACTGGCTGATGATGCCAAGGGCCACCCTGACCTTCCTTCCCAACAAACGGCTCCAATGCTCCTTTGTGACAGGAAGATACAGTCAAGTGGCATCCGACGAGTATTTGATGCAGGGTGGCCACACGCTCGGACAAGGCACAGCAGACCATGCCATTCTCTCCATCCAATACAAGACATCGGAAACCCTCCTCCGTTTAGAGCCTTACTGGAAGAAATACCGCCGACTGCCCCTGTGGGAGAACGGCCTTTACCAACCTCATGGATATGGGAAAAGCAGGGGAGTGGACCTGTTCTTGGAAAACCATTCTCTTTTCCAAAACCTCTCTACCACACTCTCTTACTCTTTCAATGACTCCGAGCGTCTCTACCTTGACTATGACCGGCCCAGCACGCCCGACTTCGTCTCACGTCACAACCTGAGAGTGACGGCGAAATACGCCATTGGAAAGACCATCTTCTCCCTGTCGGAATCGTATGCTTCCGGGAGACGGTTCACCTTAGCCGACACCCCTCCTTACAACAGCGTGGACGTATGCGTCACCCATCTGCTGCACCCGAAAGTCATCGTCTATGCCTCGTTGAGCAACATTCTCGGACGCACCAACGTCTTCCGCTACGACGACAAGGGAAGGCCCGTCACGGCATCAAGAGACCGCTTTTTCTACATCGGAATTTTTGTTTCACTTAAAAATACTAAAGCTTATGACATCTCGAATTTTTAAAAATCGTCTGGTGGCCGTCGCATTGTTCTGCATGGCCATGGCCACCGCAAACGCACAGGAATCTTCCATGAACGAACTCATGGCGAAGTCCCTTGGCAAACTGACCCAACCCACTCCCGAGGCTTGCCTCAACTGCATTGCCGAACTGAAACGCATCGACGCGATGTTCCCCGACAGCATTCAGCCGAAATACCAAATGGCCTTGCAATGCCTCAGCTTCTCTGTGACGAACCCGCACCACGAGCAGACGGAGAACGTCATGATGGAAGCGCAGCAAACCATCGCACAAATGGAGAAGATGAAGAATGCCGACCCCTCCGACATCTGCACCTTGACAGGCTTCCTCTACATGGTGCGCATCGTCCAGGACCCTGCAAAAAATGGCCAGCGCTATTACCTCGATGTGATGCAAAATTATGAGAAAGCCCTGAAAATCAATCCCAACAACCACCTCGCCCGCCAGCTGCAAGAAAAATTCTTCGAAGGAATGCAACAGGCCGTGGGAAAGTAGTCGGCATCGATGTTTTTACCAAGAGGCCCATCATAACCGTAGGGAATTATTTCATATAATTCCTAACGCCAAGAGGCCGCTTCACACAAAGATTGTGAAGCGGCCTTTGTTCATAGTCTAACTATCTGTGGCTTTAGGCATTACATAAAGTAATGCACTACGTGAACACTGTCCTCCTGTCTCATTATGAAAAATTTTTATATCTTTTTTTTCCACGCCCTTGGGCGTTATTATCAAGCGTGAGCGTTTCAATTCATTTGCAGAGACCCTTTTTATTCGTCTTATTATTTTTATCGCGAAGCGGTTTTTTTTCTTCTGTGCAGATGGATTTTGTGCAAAGACGACCTGTTACACGACAAACCGGTAATGATAAAATACCTTGAATAAATGACAAACACCAATTATTATTGTTAAACTTCGCCCCAAATGTTGAAAAATCAAAAAAAGATATTAACTTTGCAAAATTAATGATGTTGTTAAAGACAATCTGCTTTATTTGTGGGCAAGAAACCTTACTGGACCCTGCCCCTGTTCTGATGAATCAAAAAACCAATTAATAACCTAAATGACAAGAAGAAGTTCAATTAAGACAATGCTCTGCATCGTGCTTGCAAGCGTCTTCACCACGGCATGCCATGACATTGCCGACGACGACCATTACAAGTCGCCGTCATGGCTCAAGGGCAACGCATGGGAGGTGATGGAGAAGGAGGGAAACCACACCCTTTTCCTGCAAGCCATCGAACTGACCGGCTACAAGCCCGTTGTCAATGGGCAGAGCGTGATGACCGTCATGGCACCCGATGATGAAGCGTGGAGGGCGTTCCTCCAACAAAAAGGCTTCTCTTCGGTGGAGGACATGCACGCAAAAGCACCGGCGGAACTACGGAAAACCGTGGGCTACCACCTGATGTACTACGCCTACGACTGGGCGAAGATGGTCAATTTCAGACCCACAGAGGGCGACGGAGCCACCGAGGAGCAAAAGCAGGTCAATGCCGGCCTCTATTACAAGCATCGTACTCGAAGCTCCGACGACATGGAGCAGATGCGCGGAAAACTCAACGGCGTCGATACCACCGTCACCGTCTATCACTATGAGCGATACCTGCCCGTGCTCAGCCACTTGCTCTTCGCCACAAAGGGCATCGATGCCAAAACCAACTACGAATATTTCTACCCGGGCAGCCAATGGGGTGGGGGAGCCAACGGCTTCAATGTCTCCAACGCTTCCGTCACCGACCAGGAGGCCGTCGTCACCGACAACGGTTACCTCTACCACGTCAACCAGGTGGTGGCGCCCTTGGAGACCATACACGCCACGCTGAAGGCCAACCCCAACTACAGCGACTTCATCAGCCTCTACGACACCTACGCTGAGTTCACCCCCGCCTCCGAGGACATCAGCACTTCCGTGGGGAAGGTGGTATATACCGTCAGCCACGGAGCACTGCCAAGCATCGCTTGCGAGTGGCCCGTCAACAGTTGGATGGCCATGGAGCAACTCGACAGGGTGGCATACAACATCTTCGCACCATCCAACCAAGCCATCGCCAAGTTCTTCACCAACTACTGGAAACCGGAGAGCGGCTACCGCTCGCTCGAAGACCTCGACCCTCTCATCCTCCAGTATTTCATCATGCAGTCGTTCGCCAACGAGACGACACCCGTCTTCCCCGAGGAAATAGACAAGGGATTGGTGGAGACGGCTTACGGCACGCCCGTCAACATCAACACCGCAGCGGTGGACGACCGCCTCTTCTGCGAGAACGGTATCGTGTATGGTATGAACGACATGGAGGCTCCAGCCATCTTCTCGTCTGTCGTGGGACCGGCGTTCAGGGACACCACCTACCAGTGTTTCATGTACGCACTCGACAAGAGCGACCTCGTATTGTCCCTCGCTTCCGACAAGTCGGAGTTTGTCACCCTCGTGCCGTCCAACCTCCAATTCAACCAAAACGAGCCGCAGATGCGCCTCAACTCCACCACAGCCGGTAGGAACCTTGAGGTGTATAGCGACGTGGACGGCAACTTCGCCAACATGGGTTCGGGGCAGGCTCGGAGCATCGTCAACATGCACACCGCCTCCAATATCTCCCAACTGCGCACAAGCGGCATACAGGTGGTGGAGACCAACACCGCCTTCAACTACTGGTATGTCAACAACGGCCGCATCACCACCAGCGCACTCTTCAACGAGCAACTTAATCCTTCCTATCAGGGAGACCCCTTCGTCGAGTTCCACGAAATCACCAACAACGGAATGCCGTGGAGCAACGGAAGGGCATACGCTTACGACTACCCCATGCTCTTCGCGGAGGCATCGGGTGACGGACTGACACACCGGCTCGCCGTGGGAAATGACAAAAACTACGAGTACTACCTCTTCGCACAGCTGCTGCAGAAGGCGGGACTTGTCCAGAACGGAGGAATGCCATCCCTCACCAGCGAGGACACACGCTATATCGTCTTCGTGCCGACCAACGAGGCCATCAAGGCTGGCATCGCCACTATTCCCGGGTGCTCGCAACTCACCATCGCCGACGACTACACCATCACGGGAAATCTCTCCACCACCAACAAGACGCTTTTGGCCAACTACCTGCGCAACTATTTCGTCTCGTCGCTGATGAACACCATCACCAGTTATCCTTATCCTGGCTCGACGTGCAAGGGTACCTTCAATTCCATGGGTACGGAGCCGGTGGTCATCAACGAGGTGAACGGGCAACTCGTCGTCGGATTTGGAAACAACACCGCTGCGACCGTTAGTCAGAAATACCATGGCCTGCCCTTCGCATTCGCTGATGGGTGCATGCAGTTCATCGACACACTGCCGCAACCCACCGACGGCACTACCTATTAATATTGACCGCTATGAAACAGAATAAGATATTCATCCTACTGCTCATGCTCCTGTGCACCCTTGCTACCGCAGCACAGGAGAAAGTGCTCACCGGAAAGGTGATAGAGAAGCTCGACAACGGTACGGGAGATCCCATCATTGGAGCCAACGTCGTGCTTGTCAACAGCCAAAACCGTTACATCAAGGGAGCGGTCACCGACTTCGACGGCAACTACATGCTGCAAGTGCCGTCGGATGCCAAGAACCTCAAGGTAAGGGCCACCTACATCGGCATGAAAACCATCACCGTCAATTACAACGGACAGACTGAAATCAACTTCTCCATGGAAAACGAGGCCATGCTCGATGAGGTCACCGTCACCGGCACACGTGGCGGAAGGGACGGAATGGGCATCTCCAGGCTCGAACAAACCTCCGCCGTGCAGAAGGTGGACCTCGCTTCTATCGTCGAAACGGCACCTGTCACTTCCGTGGAGGAGGCATTGCAAGGACAAATCGCCGGCCTTGACATCAACCTCGGAGGAGACCCGGGAGCCAGGAGCAGCATTCGCATTCGTGGAACCAGTTCGCTCAGCGCTTCCAACGAGCCGCTCATCGTCATCGACGGCGTGCCGCAGGATGTGGACATCACCGACGACTTCAACTTCTCCACCGCCAACGAGGAGGACTTTGGAGCCTTGCTCAACATCGCACCGGCCAACATCGAGAGCATCGAGGTGCTGAAGGACGCCTCCGCCACCGCCATCTACGGCACCAAGGGCGCCAACGGCGTGTTGCTCATCAACACCAAGCGCGGCTCTATGGGAAAGACCAAGTTCTCCTTCTCTTCCAAGTTCACCGCCAAGAAGGAGCCGGAGAGCATTCCCCTCCTCAACGGGGCACAGTATGTCTCCCTCATGCAGGATGCCATCTGGAACGCCGCCAATGCCAAGGGCATCAGCAACGCCACCAACGAGATGAACATGCTCTTCAACAACCCCGAGATCAACTACGACCCGCAATATCGATACTACGACGAGTACAACGTCGATACCGACTGGCTCGAAGCCGTCAAGCAGGACGCCATCATCACCGACAACAACTTCTCCATGACGGGTGGTGGTGAGAAGGCTGTCTATAAGCTCAACCTCGGCTACTACGACGAACAGGGAACCACCAAGGGAACGGGTGTGCAGCGACTCTCCGCCGGCATGAAAATCACCTACAACTTCAGCGACCGCCTGCGTGTGCGCACCGACTTCTCCTTCTCCAACACCAACAAGGACGCCAACGCGCTCTCTTCCGTGAGAAGCATCGCCATGCAGAAGATGCCCAACCTCAGCCCCTATTGGATTGACGACGCCACGGGAAAGCCCACCGATGTCTATTTCTCACGCGACGAGGACTTCCAAGGGTCCTTCACCAGCACCGGCAGTTCGAATGTCAGTTCGGCCAACTACAACCCCGTGGCCATGGTGAAGGAAGGCTACAACAAGACCACGCAGCGCGACGAGAAGATGACCATCACCCTGCAATACGACTTCCCCTTCCACCTGCAGTACCAAGGATGGGTCTCGCTCAACATGCGCACCACGAAAAACAAGCAGTTCCTGCCACAGGAGGCCACCGGCGTGCTGTGGACCAGTTCCTACGCCAACCGTAGTGTCGATGCCTCCACCGACGCCTTCTCCCTCCAGACGGAAAACAAACTCATCTACAACAACACCTTCGCCGAGAAGCACAACATCATCGCAACCGCCTTGGTGAAGACCTCCGACAACGAGAGCTTCAGTTACACCAGCAGCACATACGGCAATGCCTCGGCCAACCTTAGCGATCCCGTCGTGGGAAGTGTCGTCGCCTCCTCCGGCTCCGGCAACTCCGAGCGCCGCTCCATCTCCATGATTGGACAAGCCGTCTATTCCTACGACAACAGATACATCCTCAGGGGAACCATCAACCACGAGGGCAACTCCACCATGGGCAAGGAGAAAAGATGGGGCACCTTCCCCGCCTTCGGTGTGGCATGGAACATCGAGCAGGAGCATTTCTGGAGTGACAGCTTCAAGAAATGGTTCAACGAAGGAAAGGTGCGCTTCGGTTACGGATGGTCGGGCACCTCGCCTTCGGGAGCCTCCATCTACCTCGGCGCCTACAAGAGCCTCGGACAGTACATGGACATGGCGGCCATCACACCCGACCGCATGCAGCTCGACAACCTCAAGTGGGAGACGACAAGGGAGATGGACCTCGGTATGGACTTCAGGCTCTTCAACAGACTGTCGTTCACCTTCGACTACTACGACAAGCAGACCAGCGACATGCTCCTCAAGGACACCAAACTGCCGGCTTCCACTGGCTACAATTCCGTGAAATACATCAACTCCGGAAAGATGAGCAACAAGGGTGTGGAGCTCAGGTTTGAATACACCATCCTCAGAAACAAGGTGTGGACCATCTCCGCCAACGCCAACGTCAGCCGCAATGTCAACAAGGTGAAGGAACTGCCCAGCACATGGGTGATGGACAACTACTCCTTCGGAAACGGCAACTATGCCCTCCGCATCGTGGAGAACGCCCCCGTCGGCTCCTTCTACGGTTACAAGTACCTCGGAGTGTATCAGAACACGGCGGAGACCTACGCCCGCGACGCACAGGGAAACATCATGTACGACTGGCAGGGCAACGTCATCACCATGAAGAACGGCACCGTGCAGACCTATCCGGGCGATGCCAAGTATGAGGACATCAACCACGACGGTGTCATCAATGAAAACGACATTGTCTATCTCGGAAACGCCAACCCCAAGTTTTTCGGAGGCGGCGGCTTCCAGGTGAGATGGAAGGACCTCACGCTCACCACCTTCTTCTATGGACGCTACGGACAGAAGGTCATCAACGGCGCCCGCATCTCCCTCGAAAACATGTACGGCAAGAACAACCAAAGTACCGCCGTGTTGCACAGATGGCGGGCAGAGGGCGACCAGACCGACATCCCACGGGCGCTCTACGGCATGGGCTACAACTACCTCGGTAGCGACCGCTTCGTGGAGGATGCCTCCTTCATACGTCTCAAGACGCTCTCCCTGAGCTACAACCTGCCCAAGAAATGGCTCAAGAACTGGGGCATCAGCAAACTCAACATCTTCGCCACGGGATACGACCTCTTCACATGGACCAAGTACAAGGGACAGGACCCGGAGGTCTCCATGCCATCCGCCACCAGCCTCGTCAGAGACAACGCCACCACGCCTGTCTCTCGGCGTTTCGCCATTGGTATCAACCTCGACTTTTAACTGATAAGATCATGAAGAAGAACATACTATACACCCTGGTTATCGGCGCACTCGCCATCACCACCGCCACGTCTTGCAACGACTGGCTCGACGTGCTGCCCAACAACGAGCAGGTGACCGACGACTACTGGAAGTCGAAAGAGGATGTCGAGGCTGTCATCGCATCCGGTTACTACTACATGCGGCAGTGCGCACCCACGTTCATTAAGTGGGGTGAGTTGAGGGGTGGGGCCATCTACACCACCAATACGAGCGACGCTAAATTGCAGGACTTCAATATGACACCCAACCACTCCCTTTGCGACTGGTCGAACATCTACAAAGTGATTGGAATGGCCAACTCTGTCATTCTCTACGCACCCGACGTCAAGGACGACACCTACTACGAATCCATTCTCAATTCACATCTCTCGGAAGCCTATTTCCTCAGGGCATACTGCTACCTCCTGCTCGCCAAGAATTACAGGGAGGCACCGCTTGTTATGCAGGCTTACGTCAACGACAACGCCAGCTTCGACCTGGCCAAATCTACCGAAAAGGAAATTGTCGCACAGGTGAAGGAGGATGTCAAGACCGCCCTCGCCACAGGAGCGGCGAAGGGCACCTACGAGGAGGAATGGGCCACCAAGGGAAGGGCCACCAAGTGGGCGCTCTATGCCCTCATGGCCGACGCTTGCCTCTGGAGCGAGGACTACGACCAGTGCATCGAGTATTGCAACTTGATACTCAATGCCACTGACGCTTTCCGACCCGTCTTCATGACAAACACCAACGATTGGTACACCATGTTCTATCCGGGCAACAGCAACGAGTCCATCTTCGAACTCAACTGGGACTATTCCTTCAACCAGACCAACAACTTCAACTCGCTCTTCACCCTCACGGCCTCCACACCCCTGAGACCCACGTCAAGGGCTACCGAGCGGATGAAGGAGGAGACACAGACCCTCAAGGACGAAGGGCTTACCGAGGACGGACGAATGGGGCGCATGCTCATGGCCACCTACGTGCCTGACAACGGACAGGTGAACGCATGGGCCGCTTCCAACCAATACTACATCTGGAAATACTACGGCACCGACGTCCCGGACATCACCGGCGGCGCAAGGGCGCACCAGGACGCCAACTTCATCATCTACCGTGTCGCTGACGTCATGCTCATGAAGGCGCTCGCCCTCACCATGAAAGGGCAGGGTGCTTGGGCGGAGGCCGTCAGCCTCATCAACAGGGTGCGCAACAGGGCCATGCTCGGCAATTTCAAGGACATCGACACGGCCACGCCGGAGGCTGCCGCGCAAATCTCCCAACTCGACGAGATGACGCTCATCGAGGAAATCCTCGACCAAAGGGAGATGGAGTTTATGGCGGAAGCCAAACGATGGTACGACCTCCTCTGGCTCGGAAGAGTGGCGGGAGGAAAGTACAAGAACCAGTTCATCAACAAAGTCGTCGAAGGCAACCAGACCACCAACCAGCAGTGGATACGCTCCGTCTTGCAGGATGAGAACGCATGGTACATGCCCATTCCGCAGGCGGACATCGAGCATAACAAACTCCTCGAACAAAACCCATATTATTCATCAACCAAGTAAGGAAAGGAACAAAGCATGCAACTCTTCAAATTCAACACAAGAAACATCGTCTGCATCGCAGCGGCTGCCATGCTCCTCACCGCTTGCGACAAGGATGTCTTCGACATCAACACCGACCCCTTCAAGGACGAGGTCTATAACACCACGCTCATGTCACCCATCTCCACCTTCCTCGCGGAGCAAGAGGGGTATGGGGAGTATGTCAAGATGCTCAACTACGCCAATATGTTCAACGCCCTCAACCAGTCGTCTTCGGGAACAAGTTTCACTGCTTTCGTGCCTACCGACGACGCCATGAGGGAGTTTTATAAGAGAAGGGGAGTGGATAGCTTGCAGCAACTCACACCGGAATATGCCAGGGCGTTCATCCTCTACCACACCGTCAAGGACTCCATCCTGCCCGAATCCTTCGTCCAGAAGAAGTCTGTGCAGAACCTCAGCGGCGATGTCATCAACATACGCATCGACTCGCTCCACGCCGGACAGGCCATCCTCAATGAGGAGGGGCATGTCGTGGAGATGGGACTCAGCGCCTACAACGGAAAGGTGTATGTGCTGTCAAAGGCCATGACACCGCTCGTGGAAACCGTCTATGACCGCGTGGTGCAGGAGGGTGGGTCCGCCATCATGGCCGAGGCCCTCGAAGCCACGGGATGGGCGAGGCGTCTCGCCGTCGTCCAGGACACCACGCTCAACGAGGAACGGCAGAAAGTGGTCACACATTATTATTTCACCCTGCTGAACGTCACCGACGCCACCTTTGCCAAGGCGGGCATCAGTTCACTCAGCCAACTCAGAAGTCAGCTCAAGGCCGCCGACGAGGAGGGGTTGAGCGAGGACTCCCTGCTCAGGAAATACGTGGGCTACCACATCCTCACCAACCAGTACACCACCGATGAGATGGGGGCCATGACGGGTTCCGAGGTGACGAGAATATGGAGCTCTTCAGCCGCCAACCAGGTGTTTACTGTCACCTACGACAGCCTCGCCACGACGGAGGCCGACAAGTATGTCATCAACAACTCCGGCGTACCCGCCCGCTTCATTCCGGCGCAGTCTAACATCCTCTGCAAGAACGGATACCTCCACACCATCGACGCTTGGATGCCCGTCTGGGAGCCCAAGCAGGCCACCGTCCTCTGGGACCTGGCCGACTACACGGAAATCAAGAACATGGTCGATCCGGAGTACTACCAGCCGGCGGAGCCTACCGCTTCGGAGCAGCGCTTCCGCGTGGCCACCGCCGCTTGCTTCGAATATGAGATGGGGGAGGCCGGAACCAAGAACCGCAACTATAGCGACATCGACTACGTCACTTGCCGAAGCAACATGAAGGAGGCCAACAACCACGACCGCATCGTCTTCAACCTCGGATACATGGGAAAGGCTTCCATGCGCACGCCCACCATCGTCAGGGGGAAATACAAGGTGGAGTTGACCATTATCTTCATGACCGGCAACAACTTCATGAGGCAGCAGAGCGACGGCAATGGAGGAATGCTCAAGATGGCCTTCGACGACAAGGAGGAATACACCGTCTTCAACGCGCCTTACACGAAGGTCACCAGTGCCATGCCCGGTGTCTATACCAGCACCATCTATGAGGAAATCGAGTTCCCCGAAACGGCGTCGCACAACTTCAGCTTCATCGTCCTCGACCCTGCGGCAAGCACCAACAGCAATTTCAGCCTGCAGTTCGACTGCATCAAGTTCACACCCATCGAATAACCATCAGACCGAATAGATATGAAGACCATCATCAAAACATTCCTCATGCTCCTTGCCATCGGCATACCGGCAGCATGTTCAGAACTCGAGGATGACGACCATTATGGCAATTCCGACACCGTCATCTCCAACAACGAGTTGAAAATCGTCAACATCTCTTCGGCTGAGTACATCAAGAGCCGAAGTGACCTCTCTAATATGGACCAACTCTTCGAGGCGCAGGGCATCTACGACGAACTGAAGCAAAAGGGGCAGTTGAGCACCATGCTCGTCGTCACCAACGACCATTTCAAGGCGCCGCAGGAGAAAACGGACTTCGTCACCCGCTCGCACGTCAGCGACATCTCCATCTCGCCCGCCAACCTCGAAAACGGCACGCGGCTCATGATGTGGCACGGCAAGTATGTCAACGTCTCCATCGACTCCATCGGACTGGAGGGAAACATCATCGACCACATCCTCTTCAACAACGGAGCGGTCAAGGAAGTGGTCAAGACATCCACGGGATATGTGTATGTCATCTCCGAGATGATTGAGACGCCGACGTCGCTCTACGACTTCATCAACGACCTGGGTGACGACTATTCCATCTTCCGCGAGATGGTGCTCGCATCGGGAGGGAAGGAGTTCGACAGGGCGAACAGCAAGGCCATCGGGGTCAACGACCAGGGGAACACCGTCTATGACTCCATCTTCATCTACCGGAACACCTTCTTCGAGAACGTCAATTTCGACATGAATTCCGAATCGCTCACCGCCACCATGCTGCTGCCCTCCAACAACGTCATCAACGACGCCCTCGCAGACGCGCACCAGAGATTGGACGCATGGGAGATGACCAGGAGCGACAGCATCATGAAGGACTGGATACTCAAGACTTCCTTCTTCTCAAAAAGATACACGCCGGCTCAGATGCAAACTACCGACCAGCAGGACCTCAAGAGCATCTTCAGCACCCAGTGGAGGACCAACGTGCAGCAGGTGGACACTTCGGAACCCATCGAACTCTCCAACGGCATCGTCTATAAGGTGAAAAAGATGCACCTCCCCAACAACCTCCTCATGTACAGGCTCAAGGACTTCTTCTACTACTACGAGAACTGCACCGACGAGCAGAAGGCCAACTATTTCAAGGGGGTGAACCTCAATTTCAAGGAGTGCAACACGGAGGTGGCTGCCTGGTCGCCGCTGCCGGGTGTGTGGCCCTACCATGAGAACCGCATCATCCGCTTTGACAAGCCATCGGAAATCGCCGATGACGACGGTTTCCAACTGGACTTCACGCCTGTCAAACTCAACGACGACGGCACCGTCAGGCCATGGCTCTTCCCACCGGGAGCCTACCGCTTTGCCATGGGCTCCGTGCAAAACCAGGGACTTGATGTCGTCGTCACCGTCTTCGCTGACGGACAGGAAATCGACAAGTCGAGAACCATCACATGGGGCTCTTCCACGGAGTTCCACTACGACAGGGGAACCACGCTGTCCAACACGCACCCCGAGGGGTACGATGCCACCTACGTCAGGGAAGTGGGAGGCAACAGCAAGGCGGCCAACTACGACACCGACGGCGGACAGATGATAGACGAACTCGTCATTCCCGACATCAAGGGGGACGGGTCGCCCGTGAGAATCGTCATGAGAATCAGCTGTGCCACGTGGGCGGGCAAGACCAATGTGAAATTCCATCACTGGTGCCTCAGGCCTACAGCTAACAATTATTAATCCTTTGAATTTCCATAAGACATGACCTATAACATCAAGAAACTCATCCTGTGCCTCGCATGGACGCTCATGGCGGCGGTGGGCGCACAGGCGCAGAAAGTCAACGGACATGTGCTCTCATCCACCAACCAGCCCGTGGCCGACGCCATCGTCACGTCGCCGGGATGCACAGCGGTCAGGACTGCCGACGACGGGAGCTTCAGCATCGAGGGAGTGAAAAAGGGAGCACCCGTCACCATCTGGCACGATGGCTTCTACCAGAGGATGCTCTATGTCAACGACAACAACATCCGTGACCTCAAGGTGTTCCTCGTCGAAGAGAGCAAGACGCGCTACAATGAAACCAACGTCACGCCCTTCGCCACCACGCAGGGAGACCCGGCGGCCTCCGACATGGCCAACATCAACCGCAAGGACTTCGCCCTCGGAGCATTGTCCATCGACAACGCCCTCAAGGGCGAGGTGGCGGGACTGCAGGTCACCAACAAGAGTGGAATGACAGGAGAGGGGGCCTTCCTGCAACTGAGGGGTGTGCGTTCGCTCGTGGCGGAGAACGCACCGCTCATCGTCATCAACGGAGTGCCTTACATGCCCGACGCCAACCTCAGCCAAATCATCGGAGGGTATTCACGCTCCTTCTTCCAGGCGCTCAACAGCCTCGACATCAGAAACATCACCGTGCTGAAGGGAGCGGAGGCGGCGGCCTATGGGTCGATGGGGGCCAACGGGGTCATCATGATCGAGACCGACCAGGCGAGTTCGTCGGACATGAACACCCGCATCTCCTTCTCCGCCATCGCCGGCATGAACTGGAACTCCAAGCGCGTGCCGCTCATGAAAGCAGCCGAATACAAAAACTACCTCAGCGACATCGGACTGACTTACTACCCCAACATGGAGGCTTTCTTCGCTGACTTCAACTTCCTCTCCGACCCCGACGCCAACAAGTCGTACCTCTACCAGTATGACACCGACTGGCAGGACGAAATCTACAGGAACAGCAGCACCATGGACTACCTCTTCCGTGTGGAGGGTGGCGACAACATCGCCAAATACAACATCTCCCTCGGATACATGGGCGACCAGGGAACCATCAAAAACACCAACAGCGACCGGTACAACGCGCAAATCAACGCCTCCGTCCTCGTCAGCAAGAAATTTGAAATCAGGGCCAACATCAACACGGCTTACCTCAAGGGACAGTACCAGGAGCAAGGGCTGTCACTCGAAACCAACCCCTTGCTCGCCGCATACAGACGGGCGCCGCTCCTCAGTCCCTACAAGAGCGACATGTATGGCAACCTCATCAACACCTACGCCAGCTACTGGTTCGGGGCCATTGAGAACGAGGACTTCATCGTCAGCAACCCGCTCTCGCTCGTCAACACCATGACGGGAAAGAACAGGCAGTATGACATGAACCTCAAGATACAGCTCATCTACAACCCCGTCAAAAACCTCACCATCAACGGCATCGTGGGTATGTACTACAACTACAACCAGGAGGAGGCCTTTATTCCGGGCATCAACAACCAGGACATCGTACCACTCTTCGACCAGTACGGACAGGCTGACAACACCATCCGGGTGGGCACCAACCACACCTTCAATATGTATTACAACGCCAACGCCGCCTACCGCCTCGACGTGGGAGAACAGCACAAGTTCAATTTCAACGCCGGATGGCAGGCCGTCACCACCTCTTACGAGTATGACGCGGGCTTCGGGCGCAATTCCAACAACGACTTCTACCAGACACTTGGTGACGCACAGAGCCTCGGAAGATACTTCTCCGGCTACAACAACAAGTGGAATTGGATGAACATCTACGCACACGCTGACTGGACATTCCAAAACCTCGTGAAAGTGGGGCTGACTGCCTCCTTCGACGGAGCATCGTCGGTGGGCAAGGACGCCACCAGGATGACGCTCTATCCGGCGGCCGACGTCGTGCTGATGGCCAAGAACCTCGCCGCGCTGAGCACCGTGGAATGGCTTGACAAACTCAACCTCCACGCCAACATCACCATGACGGGCAACAGCCGTTTCTCGTCCAAGTTCGGAAAGTATTACTACACGTCCAACCCCTACCAGACCATTTCCGGCATCGTGAGGGCGAACGTGCCAAGCACCGCCATCAAGGCGGAGAAGGACCAGACGCTCAACTTCGGCCTCGAAGCAGCACTCCTCCACCACCGCATCATCCTCGGCGCCGGCTACTACACCACCAAGGCCACCGACGTGTTGATTTCCGGAAACCGCTCGCCCATCCTCGGTTCAAGCCTCTACTACAACAACGAGGCGGAACTCCAGTCGAAGGGATTGGAATTCACGCTTGCCGTCTCGCCCATTTACACCAAGGACTTCAGATGGACCATCGGTGGAACGCTCTCCACGCTCGACAACAAGGTCAACTCCCTCGGAACGCTCAACGAGATAGTCACCACGCTCAACGATGACGCACAGGTCATCACGAGGGTGGGGGAGAACCCCTACGCATTCTACGGCCTCAAGTCCCTCGGGGTGTTCAAGACGACCGCCGAGGCGGAAGCCGCCAACCTCACGGCCAACGGACAGAAATTCCAGGCCGGTGACATTCATTACTACGATGCCAACAACGATGGTGTTATCGACAGCGACGACCGCGTCGTCATAGGTTCGGCCACGCCCGACATCTTCGGTTCGCTCTTCACCCGATTCGAGTACAAGAACTTCGCGCTCGACCTCACTTTCGCCTTCTCTAACGGAAACGACGCATACAACGCAGTCAGAAGGGTCACGGAGTCGGGAAGCGACTTCTCCAACCAGGCCACTTCCCTCAACCGCAGATGGCTCATGGAAGGGCAGGACACCGACATCCCACGTGTCAGGTACAACGACCGCGTGGGAAACAACGCCTTCAGTGACAGGTGGATAGAGGATGCCAGCTACATCAAGTTGCGTGACATCACTTTCAGCTATGACTGGAACAAGCCGCTGTGGAATTTCATCCAGGGTGGGACCATCTTCGTCACAGGGCAAAACCTCTTCTGCATCACCGACTACCTCGGACTCGACCCCGAATTTTCCTATTCTTACAGCCCCCTCATGCAAGGCGTCGATTACGCAAAGGCCACGGCGCCAAGGGCGGTCAAACTGGGAGTCAACCTCAGATTCTAATCACAGAAAAAAGAAAAAGACATGAAACATATCAATCCATTCATTCGCATCGCATGCCTCTTCGCATGCTTGGCGGCACTCGCGGCTTGCTCCGACTTCTGGGACCCCGAGACAGAGGATGAGTTCAACGGAGAGGAGGGCTTCACCAGCAACACCGAAATGTACACAGGTTTTCTGGGTATCATGACCAAGATGCAGGAAATAGGGGACAAGGAGATCCTCCTCACCGAGACGAGGGGTGAACTCATCGAACCGGCGGACGAGTCCACCAACGAACTCATCGCGCTCTACAATTACGACCAGAACCTGCAAACCAACTCCTACGCCAACCCGCAAGGGTACTACGAGGTCATCATTGCATGCAACGACTACCTCAGCAACATGAGGGAATACAAGTCAAGGCCGAATGTCAACGTCGAGGCTTGGGAGGCGCTCGTCGCTTCGGCGCTCAGGGTGAAGGTGTGGACGTACAAGACGCTCGCCGAAATCTACGGAAAGGCCGTGTGGTTCGACGACCCCATCACCGAGGTCACGGACATCAAGACGGGGGACAAGTTCCAAATGCTGCCACTTGAACAACTCATCGACAAATGCATCACCACGCTCGACCAGGGATTCGACGGGGTGGCTTCCGACAAGGACATCGACTGGTATGAATGGCTCGACCCCACCCACAGCGTCAGCCTCGCCAGCAGCCAGTACCGCAAATGGAACTACATGTCACCGCCTTACGCCGGACTGTATGCCGAACTCTGTCTGTGGAAGGGGGCGACACTCGACGCTGCCAACCAGGATGCCACGGCGTGGTACAAGAAGGCGGCGGACATCTTGCTCCTCGCTCTCGGAAAGCAAATCAACGTCACCTCGGACCCGGGCTCCAACGTCTATTGGCTGCCTTCCGCCGCCACACCGGGACACTATTCGCCCATTTGGAACAACAACCAGCCTTACCCTTACGAGGCGGTGGCTGCCATCATCTACGACTACACGAACAACCAGACCAACACGCTCCTCAAGCACTTCTCCAATGAGTACCCCAACAAGTACCTCCTGAGACCATCGGAGAACGGCAAGGCGCGCTTCACCGACGCCGTCTTCAACCCGGGAGCCACCACGTCGGACACACGGTACAAGTGTGTCTTCGGCAACTCCTCCGGACAGGACTACATCGCCAAGTTCAGACCCGTGGGAAGTACGGCAAGGGTCAACGCTTACCAGGACGACTGCCACATCTACCTCTACAGGGCCACGCAATACCATATCATGCTTTGCGAGGCACTCAACCACCTCAAGCGTTTCATCGCCATGAACGCCGTCTTCAACTCTGGCGTGAAGGCGGGAGAGGCAGACAACTGCTTCCACACCGGCATGCCGGAATGGGAGGGATTCGCAAGCACCATCGACCCCACCAAGTGCGATTGGACGGGTACGGCCAACTGGGGAACAAGGAGATACCCCTCCATGGGCATCAGGGGATGCTTCACCGGCCTCGTGCCAAGGGATGTGAAGGAGAACACCCACGAACTGGGAGAGACCGGCACCTTCAGGTTCAACGACATGGCCATCCTCGACGAGGCCATGCTTGAGTTCGCCGCTGAGGGCAAAGTCTATCCGCTCATGAACAGGATGGCCGTCAGATACAACGACCCGGCCATCGTCGCCGACCGCGTCTGCGCCAAATACTCCGACGCCGCGCTCGCCGCCGCCGTCCGCTCCAAAATCATGTCCGGCGCCAACTGGGTCCCCTTCGACCTCCAGTTTCAATAGAGAGGGTAGGGGGCTGTAGATTCTCTAGATTTTCTAGTTTCTCTAGATGCTCTAGTTTCTCTAGATTCTCTAGATACTCTAGATTCTCTAGCCCCTATCCTCCCCCCAAAAAAGACTATTCACCATTATTTTAATTTATACCATTATGAAAAAAATCTTTACTTTAAACCTTCTCCTTGCCCTGACCCTCTGTGTCAGTGCGCAGGAGACGTATCGTAAGTCGTGGGACTTCACCAAGTGGAGCGCCAAGACTGTGGAAAACCTCAAGGCGGAGTCCGCCAAGGGTCCCTCGACGGGCGCTTGGTCCGACGTGGAGAAGAAAGACGCCACAGAACCCACCGAGGTCTCCAAGGACAACTGTTTCTGGGAGGTGACCCACCAGGGAACAGCTGAAGGTGCCACCCTCCAAGCCAACGGAGAGACGATTGCCGAGTTGGAAGGACTCCTCTACACCAACACCACCGACCGTTCGCTGGCCATCGCCGTCAACTATCAAGAGCCCAATGCCGCCAGCAGTTTCGGCCCATACCAAGGAGCCTCCTACCTGTGGTTGGGTGGTTCGAAGAAGAACTACTTCGTCATCCCTCACGTGGCTCCGGGAACCATCATCAAGATGGGTGTGGAGTCGCACAAGGTGACCGATGCCCGTGGTGTGAACCTTTATCTCGGCTTCGGCACCTCCGGCACACAGCTCAAAGACCCCGAGGGCAACAGCGTGTCTGCACCGACAGCCTATACCGAACAGGAGTGGTTGGTGCCTACCGATGCACCCGATACGCCCAACGACGACGGCACCTACAACATCCAGATCTACAACACCAACGGATGCCACATCTACTACATCACCGTGGGTGACGGCGACGAGCCGCAAGTGCAGGATGCCAAGAATATCGGCTACCTCTTCAGTGGCAGCAACGCCGACGACCTGGTCTATGCGTTCATCAGTGGTGACAGCAAGTTCAATGTCACCGACATCGACGTGGCTGCCACACAGCCCACGGCGGCTGAACTGCAGGCTTACGACGCCATCGTCATCAGCCCCACCATCGCTGCCGACAACGCTTACCTGCCCGTCATCAAGCAGGCCATCGCTTTCGTGCCGGTGCTCAACCTCAACCCCAACCTCTATGAGGCTCTCGGATATGGAAAGGCGGTGAAGACGGAAACCACCACCCTCACCGTCACCGACCCGGCCAGCGCGGTCTTTGAGAACTTCGACGTCGCTGCGGGCATCGAACTGCTCACCGCTGGGGGCATCACCGGTGTCGAACTGGGTGACTACTTCGCCAACGACGCCATCCTCGCCAAAGCCGGCGACGTCGTGGCCATGCACATCCACAACAAGACGCGCAATGCTTACATGCTCCTCCCGCTCACCCTCGACGACATGCTCGCCGTGTCCGAGGAGGCCATTGTCAGCCTTCCCTCACAGGCGCTCTACGCCGTGGCTTCCACCAAGAACAACGTCGTCGCCGTGAGCAAGCCCAACATCCAGCAGGACAAGCAGGACAGACAGACTATTGTCACTATCACTGCTGCTAATTCCACTGCAATTTACTACACAACAGATGGCTCAGATCCGACAACGGCGGGGGGCATTCTTTACAAAGGGCCGTTTGCTGTAGTAAAGCCTGTCACAGTGAAGGCTTTCGGCGTGGGCGACGGATACCTTGACAGCGAGATCGCAGAGGCTGCCGTCACCATCATGGGAAAGGCTGCTGCTCCTGTCATCGCCGTGGCAAGGGAGGCTGGTCAGTCCACCGTCACCATCACATGCCCGACGGAGGGTGCCAACGTCTATTACAGCTTCCACAACACCACCACCCTCACGGAGGCCAAGCAATACGCCGAACCGGTGGTTCTCACCGAACCGGCCACCATCTATGCCTTCGCCGCCAGCGATGACTTCCTCACCTCCGCGGTCGTCGGCAAGTTCGTGGGTGTCGATGGCTTCGACGCCAACACCGTGCGCTGGGACGTTATGGCTCACTTCGACGCCAACGCTGACGACTGGAAGGGCAAGGGCCAGCAGACCAACGACGCCGGTGAAATCATCAATGCCAACTACCTCTTCACCTGGGGCAAGAGCGCCGGCCTCTACTACGACACCAACTCCATCAAGGAGGTGGTCGTGGGTTCCGAGGGTCAGGACTCCATCATCTACAACCCGCTGCCGCCTGAGACCCTCGTCGGTGGCGACTGGGTCTGCAAGTCCATCGGTCAGGTGATGACTTGGGAGAGCCTCAACTTAGGCTACAACATCGGCGACACCTCTATGCGCAACCCCGACGCTGCCGAGGACGCCATCGGAGTGAACGACTCCATCGGCATCACGCCCAACGCAATGACCTTCGGCAAGCAACCGAGCGACGGTCCCTTCAACGCCAGTTTGGAGACCGTGG
>JAFZRU010000005.1 GCA_017619755.1 Prevotella sp. | reverse complement strand
TTGTAGCCACGGCAGTTCATATTGATTAATGGCCGAAAGCCATGCTTCACGAGTCTTGTCGAATGATAGGCCAATGATTTGCAGACCTCTGTCTGCGTAGGCCTTGTGAATCTCTTTCATTAAAGGCATGGAACCAATACAAGGGCCGCACCACGATGCCCAGAAATCGAGTAGGACATAGTGGCCTTGACCGACATATCTGGAGAGACGATGAATGGTACCTGTTGTGTCTGGCAATTCAAGTTCATGATAATCTTGACCGGGCAGACGCTTCTGCATTGCCCAATAAAACTTCCAAACACGCTTCATTTCTGGATGGTGCGCGAAGGCATATTCCTCCTTCATGCACTTAGTCAATCTTTCAGGTGTAATCATGCAGAACTGACCATTTAGAGCAAGGTTGTAAACGGGAATCACATTGTCGGTATTCTCAATGATGCTCTTCCATTCAGCATCATGCAAACGTTGCTCCAATGAGTTATAGACCGTTCGGTCATTGTCCTCCTCATGTAACTCCATCTCTTTTTCGATGCTGTCCTCAATGAGTTTATAATGATTGAAGCGCTTGTTGAGTGGTGAGCCTTCCACCACTGTGTTTGTTCGAAAATCTACAACGATGTGAGACGGTTGGTTATCTACGATGATTTGCATCCATCCGTCCCTGCCATCCTCTATCTGCAAAAACTTGTGCAAGGGCTGACGGACGGCGATACGAAAATGCTTATTGTGTACGGGAAACCATAAGGGTCCAGTATAGGGTCTTTCCTCCATACATACAGAGTCGGCTCCTTCGCTGACCGTCCCCTCAATGACGAAATCAATGCTGTCCTCCACAACAGGGATGAAAGTCTGCGCCTGTCCCGTCACTGCGACGAGGGCGAGCAGGATGGTGATAATGGTTTTCTTGCTCATATTTGTTTCGTTTTGTTCATAGTAGAGTTCTTTCCCCAAAGTCTCTCATTGTATCAAAGAGAATGAGATGACCTTTCCTCCACAGGGGGAAGAGGGTTTAGTTGGGATAGCCTCATTTGTTGTTTTTTGATTGTAAAGGTACGATGAATCACACAAAAGTCCCACAAAAAAGACACAAAAAAGTTCTCCGAGGGCAAAAGTCTGAACATTTGTTCAGATTTTTAGGAAAAAACAAAGAAATATTATGGTTTATGACATCGGGATTTTTCGATGGGCAAAGTGACAGAGCTATCAATAAGAGAGATGCGAAGGCGATACTCCAAATCTATCATTAGTTCATTTTGTTATTTCAAATGATCATGCTACTTTTGTCTTTGAATTATATAAACAGTATGGATTATGATATAATTGTCAGGTCAAATCAACAGGGTGAATAGAGTTGTGATGAAGTGGTGCAGTTCTGTGATGAATAAAAAAATCATTTTTCGTGCAACACTTCCTCCCTTTTTTACGTCTGAATAAATGAAGCGCCCACAAAGACGCTCATCCATGAGGAATTTTAACCCACTAAACGATTCATTATATGAAAAAGAAAATGATTCTGATGCTGGCTTTGTTTATCACTACGACCACCAGCGTGATGGCACAGACCATCGACGACATCTTCAATGAGTTTAAAGGCAAACCCAACGTGGAATACCTCGATGTTCCCAAAGCTATGATGGGACTTGCTGCTGGATCCATCAAAGAGGAGACAGGTGCCGATTTGATAAAGAAAATCGACTCCCTCCGCATCCTTTCCATAGAGAACAACAGCCAACTGAAAAGCCTGTTTGAGCAAAGGGTGAAAACCCTTTCTAAGAAGGGTTACGAACAGATGGTGAACAGCAACGAGGATGGCGAGAAAGCCCAGATTCTCGTCAAAACGAAAGGCAAGACCGTCACCGAGATGCTCATCATCAGCATCGAAGACGATGAGTGCGCTCTCGTACAAATATGTGGCGAAATAAGCCCGGAGGACACGCAGAAACTACAAAACATTGGTCATTGACAACTGTCAGGTAATTCGCCCAACAATGAGAACCATCTTTATCTCTCTCATTATAATGGTCGCTGGCGTGTCGGCACAGGCTCAGACACCCGGCGACCTCTTCCAGCAGTTCAAAGGCAAGAAAAACGCCGAATATGTGCATTTCGGACGACTGCTCATTTCCGTCTTCAGACCCATCGTCAATCATCAGTCCGACGACCCTGCCGCTCGCACCGCCTTGCGCTGTGTTCGTTCGCTGAGGACGCTCGACTTGGAGGACTGTGAGCCGGAAGTCAGAAAGCAGTTTGCCAAGGTAGCCAATGGCTTGAAGACAAAGGGATACCATGAGATGGCCAGTTCATGCAGCGAGGGGGAGCAAACAAGGGTGCTCGTCCGTCTAAAGGGCGACACCATTCGCGAGGTGCTCCTGCTCAGTGCAGGAGATGATGACTGTTCGCTTGTGCAAATCAAAGGCAAGGTGAAACCCGAAGACCTGGAATCCGTCGTGGATGTCATGAAAAAATAGAAATTAGAGTTATCACATTTGCTTCTCGTCACATTCATGGATGCCGTCTCCTTCAAACAACGTTTTATGCCTCACTGGCGTCACTGCTTCTGGGTGGCATGGCGGTTGACGGGTTGTACGCAGGACGCGGAGGACTTGGTGCAGGAGGCTTCCCTGAAACTTTGGATGAAAAGGGAGGAACTTGACGACATCGACAACGACCAGGCTTATCTCACCACGCTTGTCCGCCATCTGTATCTTGACCAAAGGAGGAGAAAACACGTCAATATGGCTGGCGCACCTGTTGAGGAAATACTGGTGGCGGATGGGGATGACCTGATGGGGCGGGTGGAGGTTCGCGACGAGGTGGAGCAAGTGAAACGTCTCATCGGCCAACTGCCCCTGCAACAGCAGCAAGTCATCACCATGCATGACATCGACCAACTCTCTTCAGAGGAAATCTACAACGAGACAGGGCTCTCTTATGTCAATATCCGGACGCTTCTGAGCCGAGCACGAAAAAACTTAAGGGCATTATTCAACAAACCATGAAACCGAGCAACCAATACCCCGACCCCGACCATCTGTTCCAACAAGTGTGCCACAACAGTGCGACAGATGAGGAAATGGAACAGGCAGAGCACCTGCTCCAGCGTATGGAGCAACGAATGGGAAAACAAATCGACCAATGGGAAAAGGACGAACGGCTGACGGAGCGACGCTCAATCAGTGTGACACTCAAATGGGTCGCAGGCGTGGCGGCATCGCTGCTGCTCATCCTGTCGGTCTCGTTAGTGGCCAATCATCAGTACAAGCAGAAGCAATACGCCCAACTGCAAATGCCGAAAGACACATACGACAACCCGGAGGATGCGGCTGCTGAAGCACAGTGGGCGCTGGTCAAATTCTCGGAAGCTATCAACAAAGCCATAGAATAATCGTTTACCAAATCCATACCCTTCATGAAACAATTCATATACACCCTGCTGCTCACCACCCTGCTGATTGTCTTCCCGTCGGCGAAGACAATGGCACAGGATGCCCTCTTTGAGAAATATAATGACGTGGATGGCATCACCACCATCTACATCTCGAAAACCATGCTGCAGATGATACCCAATGTGAAAACAGGGAAGCACAACATCAGCAGTATCGCAGCAAAACTCGACCAACTGAGGGTGCTCACTTGTGAAAAACCTTCCATTATCCCTTCCATCAAAAAACACGCGCTCGAGGTTTTCAAAAATGGACAGTATGAAGTGGCCATGCAAGTCAACGAAAACGGAGAGCATGTCACCATCTACCACAAAAAACTCAGTAAGGAAAAGTCGGAATTCGCCCTGCTCTCTGAGGAAAGCGGTGAACTCACCATCATTTCACTCCGAGGAAAAATTACGCTCAAAGACATTCAACTCATTAAGTGACAGAGGCTTCCTGAATTTGACTTATCACGGTGAAACCATCCTTGGTGGGCGAGGCGACAGTATCTTTGCTCTCTCATTGATACTGTTGGTCAGCGAGGAAGCAACTGCTCTATGGCAGCGACCACTGCGCTGGCGTTGGAGGGCCAGGGAGCACCGCCGGGCATAAGACGCCCTGTGGTATCCACCAACCTATAGGTGGGGAAACCACTGACTTTCAAATATTGCTCGATGGCATTTTCCTGTTCTTGTGGCAGATTGTAATGGATGGCGTTGTCGGTTTCGAGATGTTTCTGTTGAATGAAGATACGCCATGCGTCCTCGGGACTGTTGTTGCAGAAATAGAGATAGATGACAGGCTTGTCTTCCAGCATTTTCTTTAGTGCGGGAACTTTCTCCATCGCAGCACGGCATGGGCCACACCACGTGCCCCACACGTCAACGTAGATGACATATCCTTGGAACGGCGCTATGATGTGCTCAAAGAGTGTTCTTCCGTCGGTGATGCCCTCCAATTCCTCTTCTGACACACGCAGCGAGGCTGGAGTCCCTGCTTTTGGAGTCGCCACCGTTTGCGTTCGTTGATAATCTGCCAGGAAGTCCTCTATGCGCCTGTTGGCGCTATCGATGGCATCGATGAGGTGGGGATGATGAACCTCTTGATGTGCCAGTTCCATCATGCGTTGAGAGGCCACATGGCTTTTGCCATCAATATTCTTCATGAAGGTCTGGGTTTTGAGTATTTCGCGGGTGGAGTCATCCATATCAAGTGAATTGAGGATATCCATCATAAGTGGTATGCTCTGTTCGCTCAGTTTCCAATCCCAGTATTGTGTTACGATGGGTTTGCCCAAGATGGGGATGATGTCCGACTGAAAGGTTTTGTTCACCAAGTCATCCTCACTCTTCTTGGTGAGCAATGTCTGGAAATCCTTTATTTTCTGCAGTTCCACATCCGTCAGTTCCACCTTGCCTTCATTGGACAGTTCCAAAATGAATTCAGCGGGGTCGGGTAGGGGCGTACTCCTCACATCCTCGAGTGCGGAAGTATAATAACTGATATTGAAATCAAAATCGCCGCGGCACATCAGGGGCACTTCAGAGCGCATCCATTGCTGTGGATTCATTACGGCTTCGGTCTTGCTCAATAGTTCTTTTTGATTCTCACCGCTTTTTGGCCAGCAGCATTTGAGGAGCATGGGATGGATATACTGGTTTTGAATATCATCCTTATAATATGTTCTGAAGCGACGTGACAGGTTGGGACGAGCTGTGTACAAAGAATCCAACCTTGTTTGGCACACTTCCATCCAATGTTGCTGCCGCATCATCGTACTGTCCATCGACAAATTGTCTGACCTTTCAAAATCGGGGTGAAAATTGCCTCCCAACAGTTCATTGTTAAATCGGGCATATTTGCCGCCCATCACGTAGGCGTGGTCGTTGATGTCGTCGATGTAAAGCAGCAATGTATCTCCGTTATCAACAGCCAGACTTGCAGAGTGAAAGTGTTCCAGCGGATGCTCGAACTCATTGAGGATGCCCATCACGGTAGGGCCGCTCACTGGCATTCTCACCTCAGAACGACCTTGATTGTCGGCACTCATATGTTCAGTGATTTGTTTGCCATCTACTATGCGACTGATGAAAGAGAGGTATCCGGTTCTATCTTTGATCGTGCGAGTGCAAACACGCAGCGTGATGCTGTCCTCTTTGGCACATATGCCCGTTGACCAAGCTTTCTCGTCCTTGGAGGGATAGTCGGGAAGATGTTTTGAGGTAAGCATCGACGTTTTATGATTCACGCCGTCAATAGAGACAGCCGTCACCGCTTGTCCCTTTCTCTTCAACACGACATTCATACGTTTCTCGCCACACTTCAGTTCGAGTTTGTCCTTTCGTACATTCACATAATCCCAATACTCGCAATCGTAGATGGCGTAGTCGTTGAACAGCCCTATGAGCCATTCGCCTGTCGCCTCGTCCCTAAGGCAGAGGTCGAGGCCAGATTTCACTTGCGCTTGTCCCATTACGGCAACAAGGGTGAGGAGGATGGTGGTGATGATTGTCTTTTTCATATTAGTCTTTTTTCTTAGCGTCAAGATGGTAGGTGAAGTTGATGCCGACGTAGTGGTGACGTAAATCCTGCCATATAGAGGTGGACTGGTAGGCGGACTGGTTACTCCAAAAGCCGTCTTCGTTGTTGAGGATGTCCTGAAACTCAAAGGCAATGCGAGCTTTGTTTTTGAGGATTTTCCACGTCACGGAACCATCCCAAATCAAACGGTTCTTGTTCATCGACTGCGTGGCATACCCCCGGCGGGTGCGCTCGGTAAGGGTCGAGGAGAAGACGAAGTTGCCCACAGTGGCTTCGGCTTCAAGACCGAAGTTGTTGTCCCAAAGCGTGGTATTCTGCTCGGGTGAGGCAGTGAAGCGCAGGCGGTCGGCGTTGATTTCTCCAAAAACGGAGGCTTTGAGCCAGTCCTTGTCGAATGAGATGGTGAGTTTGTCACGAGGGTGGAAGTTGGTCTGACGGTTCAACGTCCGCTCGATTTGGGTGGGCAGCAGGGTCAAATATCCATATCGTTGTTCCATGTTGAGACGGAAGTCGTTCTGCAGACGGAAATAGTCGCCAAACGCCTGGTCGATGTTCAGTTTGAACGTCCATAAACGGCTGCCACGCACGTTCACAGGGCGGCTGGTATAGACGGCGGTGGAGGGCGTGTAGCTGAGAGCCGTCACCAGGTCGCGGTCGGTGGCCTGATGGCTGACGCTGGTGCTGAACGAAGTCTGGCTGCGGGCGAGCACCATGTTGTAGGTCAGTTTGATGTCATGGATGTGCGTGTCCTTCAAGTCGGGGTTGCCCTCGGTGATGAAGAGCGGGTTGGTGAGGTCGTGGTAGCCAATGGTCTGGATGATTTGGGGCTGTGACGTGCGGAAACTGTAACTCAGTTCGAAGCCGATGGTTTTGCTCAATTTCCAAGTGGCGAAAAGTGCTGGCTCGACAAACAGGTTGCGGCGCACGGCGGCAGTGTCGAGGACGCCACGTTGGTAGTCCTGGCTCTCTCGCTGCCATTTCGTTGTGAGAGTTGGCCTGATTTGCAGGGGTGCAACATTGATGGTGGACAGCAATTCGAAGTGATGGGTGTTGGTGGTATGGCGGTCGCGGTAGCTGTTGGCGGAATCGGCCAAGCCGTCGGTCAGGAAGACGCAATCGCTGTTGTTGCGGTTGTGCTGGATGCTGTAGTGCGCCTGCACCAAAATGTTCTTGGTGAACCAGTGACCACGATGAATTTCTGCCTCCAAGAACAACGAATGGGTGGGGGAGGTGGAGGACTGGGTGAGCAATGTCGTCTCTTTGGATGTTATGGTGCGGTCTGTCCAACTCTCATTTTTCCCGTCTGTATAGTTCATTTTGATGCTGCCGCCTAATTGGCCATTCTCGATGTAATGCTCCCAACCGCCGGAGACATTGAACTTGGTCTCGCGGCCTTCGCCGTGGGAGGCGATATGCTGTGACAATGTCGCAACATAAGGGACGCCTGGGATGGTGCTTTCACTTTGCTCGGTGTCCGTGCGACTGTGTGAGCGTTTACTATTATGCTCCACGCTGGCGCGAAGCATAAAGGTGTTCATGGTGTCGGCGGCCCAATGCATGTCGGCGTAAAATGTCGGGTTCAGTTCGTGGTTGTGGCCGTAGTTCTCATTTGTGATGTGACTGGCGGCAGTGTCGGGGAAAAAATTCTCGGTCTCAGTACGCGATGTGTGCCAGTCGTCATCATGGGCAACGCCGCCGCTGAAGCTGTATTGACTTCTCAACTCCTGTGTTCCCGATTGCTCTTTCCATTTGTGCTGCCAACCGCCCGAGCCTCCTTGCTCTTGTCCGAAACCGCTGCCCCACATGCCCATGCTGCGGTCCATGTAGCGACGATGGCGCTTGTTCGTGTTGTTGGCATCGGCGAACACCATCATGGGGTCGGTTTTCGACAGGCGGTTCATCGATAGTTCGCCCTCGGAGTATTTTGGGGTTTGGTAGCCGGCCTTCACGTCGCCGTACCAGCGGTCGAGGAAGCCGGGTTTGATGGTCAGGTCGAGCACCATGTCCTGCGTGCCGTCGTCCTTGCCAGTGCGTTCGCTGAACTCCGAAGCCTTGTTGTATGCCTTGATGTCCTGCACGGCCTCGGCGGGCAACTGCTTCATCAGTCCTTCGCCGCCCAGCATGCTCTCTCCATCCATTGTCAGACGGATGGGCTTGCCGTTCCACGACATACGGCCTTCGTCGTCCACCTCCACGCCCGGCAACTTGCGGATGAGTTCGTCGAGCCGCGCCCCTTCTTGCAGGTGGAACGCCTCAGGGTGAAATATGATGGTGTCGCCCCTCACGGTGAACCTTCGGGCATGTCCCATCACCTCCACCATCTTCAGCATCTGTGCCGACATCTTCAGTTCTATCGCCCCTATGTCTATCGTGTCATTACGACTGTCGGTGAAGGCCAGCACTGTCTTCTTCTTCGAATAGTAACCCAACATCGACACCTCCAATGTGCACCGTCCAGAGGCGAAGACATGGAACACGCCCGCAGAATCGGCCATGGTAGTCATCATCGAGTAGCCGTAGTCACCGTAACTTTGTGTCAGTTTCACAGATGCTTCCGCAAGTGGTTCCTTTGTCTCGGAGTCAATCACTCGGCCTCGTATGATGTCGGCAGAAGCGGTTGTCGCAAAGGCAAACATTGCGACGAGAACAAGGAGAGCCACTATGGGTAGGCGAACTATGCCCGGGAATGTGGTGATGATGGTTTGCTTGGTCATATTCATTTTTATAACGAAGGGTAAGGCAAATAATTGTTGGCAAAATTAGAAAAAGCAAAACAATATTCCCTCGGCAAACCACAAAAAACTATAGTAAAAGGTGAAAGTCTGAACATTTGTTCAGACTTTCACCTTTTTCGTCGATGCGTGTCAGTGACCATCCCTTCCGAAATTGTTTTTCCGCATCTATCCGACAAATATACATTTCAATAAACTGATGTCATAGCCGTAGTCCAACGAAGGCCCGACCGCGCCACTTGTTTTGGTTGACTACCACCACATCATCGTCAAAGACAGAGTTGTTTGCCACAAAAGTGGCCCCCATGAAGAAGCGGGGGGAGTAATTGTACACAATGGCCAGACGCTCGTTGAAAAGCATGTTGAAACGAATATGGTCGGCTTTTTTACGCTCGCCGTTCACGGTGAAGTTGTTGCGGTTAAAGACGACGATGGTGGGCAAGGTGGAGAGATGAAACAACCACTTCTTGCCAAGTACGAGGTTGTAGCCATAGCCACCGCCGATGCCGAAATGGCCGATATAAATGCGCACGTCGGGGGCGTCGGGGTTCCTCATTTTCAACTCTTCATTGGTCCTGATGCTGCCTCCCTGGTAGCTGAACCCCGCGAGCCACGAGCCGGCGGAGCGACGTTGGACAAAACTTTGAGAAAAGGCGGCGGGGAAGGAAAAGTGGCGGTGGTTGAAGGTGTAGTTACACGCTATGTTGGCCACTTTCATCGTGACGTCTTCGGCTTCCAAGTGGCTTTCCCCGTTGCGTTCGATTTTGCCCGACAGGGTGTTGGAGCGTTGATAACTGAAGTCAAGGCTCAAACGGCTGCTGTAATAATTGAAATTAAACTCGTAGTCCTTATAGACACCGCCTATCTTTGCGGGATTGATGGCAAGGCCTGCCGACAACCCGCGGTAAGTGGCAGCCAGGGCGACGGTGGTCTTGTGGCTGGTGTGAAGGTCGGCCTTGGAGTACACACCATTCACCGTTCCTTTCGCATGGAGGCTGTTACCCGTCTGGTTCAACCTGATTTTCAGGGTCAGCCGACCTTCGGGTCTCACCACGTAGTTCGAGTCATAGGAGTTCTTGAAATAACGGGAGGTGAGCACGCTGTCCAAAAATGCTCGGTATTTTTCACCGCGAGATTGTGCGGTGGCCGTCATGCCAACAGTCAGAAGCATCGCCACAGCGAAAAGCCTTAAGGCAAGAAATGTTGGTTTACTCATGCTCCATTCAAATATCGATTGTCTTTATTTTATTGTGCATATTTCTTTGCCAGTCGGAACTGGTGGCGATAGACCAGGCAGGCAAGGCCAAGGTAGGCGGCGGCTTGAATCCACAGAATACGCACCTCGGGCAACACTTGGTCAATGCTGGCGCCCATGGAGTTGATGCGGATGAAGGCACGGATGCCAAAAGTGCTGGGGAAGATCCACGACACTCCCTGCCAGAAACCGGGGATGCAGGCCTCGGGCCACGACACGCCGCTAAGGAAGAGCAGGGGGACGGAGACGAACACCATCAGCAGCATCACGTTCTCGCGATAGCGCACAAGGCACGAGAAAGTCATACCAAAGAAAATGCAAGCGATGACGTAAGGAATCATCATGAGAAGAAGGTCGTGGCTGTTGGCCATCTGGGGGAAGGAGAACATCTTCGGGATGACCATCGAAAGGTAGGCTCCCATGATGGCGAAAATCATGCCGTAGCAGAGTGCCTTGCCGATGGCGATGCGGTAGGCTCCGCGATAGTGGGGGTCGTCGTCGGGGATGAGCTGACCGTTGCGGTTGCGCTCGCGGGCAGTGCCGGCGGACATGCCAATGCCTAAGGCGAGTGTCTGTTGAAGGATGAGCATCAATACGGCGGGCAGAACGCAAGAGCCGTAGCCGCCAGAAGGGTTGAACATGGGAACGTCGGCAACGGCAAGGGGCTGGACGGTGATGGCATCCTCGTGCTTGGTGTAATTGCCCGATTTCTTGATTTTCAATCCGGCGCCGATGCGCTGGGACTCCACCACTGCCGTCTGGTAGATGGCCTTGTAGGTGAGCATGAGCGACATGTCGCAATAGACGCTGACCGTGCTCTGGTCACCTCGGTTGAGGTTTGTGGAGAAGTCGCTGGGGATGAGATAGACTCCTTTCACCAACTGCCTGCTGACGAGCGATTTCGCCTCGTCGAGGTCCTCGGCATGGTAAGCCATGCGAACATCGGGGGAGGCGTCGCAGTCGCGGATGAACTGGCGAGAGAGGCGGGAATGAGACTGGTCCACCACGGCCACGGGCACCTCGTGAACCGCCTCGTTGTTGTATATCCAAGAATAGAGCAGCGGATAGCCTAATGGCACGATGACGAGGAACATCAGCACGCCCTCGTCAAAGAAGACTTGCTTCATCTCCTGTCGCCAGATGTAAGCGACATCCGTGATGTGTTCCTTGAGTTTATGGAATATAGACATAGGTCAGCATGGCGTTTTTAACTTTGCGGATGACGAACCAGGGCAAAAGCGTGAAAGCTATGAGCGCCACGAGGTGGAACCAGGCGTCGAGGACGGGGAAGCCGTTGAACACCGTCACCTGGTAGAGCATGAAATAGTGGCGCAGGGGGAACAGCCAGGAAAGCGACTGAAGGGGGGCGTCCATCCCCATGATGGGAAAGGCAGAGCCGCACATCGAGATGCTGAGCACAGACCACAGCGAACAGATGCTCATCGACATGCGCAGCGAAGGCATGAGGCCGAAGGCGAAGATGCCGAAGCCGAGAGAGGCGATGACCTGTAGGAAGCAGAGCCTCACGATGTGCCAGACACCGCCCAAGTGCGGGAAATGCAGCACGCCGTAGATGTAATATTGGAATAGGAAGACGACGAGCAGGAAAACGATGGTGTGGACGAGATATTTGCCGAGGATGGCCACGAGGATGTTGTCGCCCGCCCTATGAAGCCACTCTTTGCCCGTGTCGAACTTCAGCTCCATGCCTAACGAGTAGGCCGAGATGAGGGACATGAAGAGCATCATGATGCCTGGAACGAGGGCGGTGGTCAGATAGACGTTGTAACTGCCCTCGGGGTTGGCGATTTGATGGCTGTCGATGACTACCGGCTGCAACGCGCTCTTGATTTGCTCGGGCGTGGCTCCTTTGGCTCTCAGGGTGGCCTGCCCCAAGGCGGCAGAGCCGAGTATGGAAATGGTCTTCAAGTCTTTCATGGCCATCGAGCCCGCCGTCATGCACGTCATCGTGTAGTAGTAGGACATTTTGGGCTGACGGCCGGAGAGAAGTTTCGAAGACATCCCACTTGGAATATAGAGGTAGGCGTAAATCTTGTTTTCCTGGATGGCGCAGCGGGCTTCTGTCACCGACGGATAGCGGGCCACGACTCGCGAACTTTGCATGGCGTCGAGCTTGCGGACGAGAGCGCGGGACGTGCTGCTGTTGTCCATGTCCACCACACCGATGGGCAAGTCCTCTGGCAAACCTTTTTCAAGCATCGAGGTGAAGAAGAACACTATCAGCAGTGGGAACACCAACATGCAGAAGCCGTACATGCTGTTCTTCCGGAGGATGCCAATCTCGCGCAAGGCGACATCAAGGATTTGGGAGATATATCTCATCGTTGTCCTTTTTCGTCACTTTTTCAAAATCAGCGACATGCCAGGGCGCAAGCCCTCGACTTTCTCCAATGGGTGCATCCTCACCTCGAAAGTCTTCTGGTCATATTGGCCGCTGGCCTTCGTGGCTTTCCACGCGGCATAGGAGCCTTGGTCCTTCATGTGATAGACCTTCATCTTCATCTCCTTGTTGAGAGCAGGGACGGTGACCGTCACTTCCGAACCAATGGTGACGTCGTTCAACTGGTCCTCGCGGATGTTGAATGTCCCCCACATGTCGTCCATCATCGAGATGGTCATGATGGGTGTGCCAGTGCCAACCAGTTCCCCCACTTTGGGATACACCTCGCTCACCTCGCCGTCCATCTGGGCCACCTGGATGGTTTCGTTGAGGTAGCTGTTCACTTCCATGATGGCACCGCTCGCTTGATTCACCTGGGCGGATGCAGCCTTGCGCTCTTCCTTGCGACTTCCGTTGCGGGCCATGTCATATTGGCTTTGGGCGGCTTTCACCTGCGCATTGGTGGCTTCCACGGCAGCCAGCGCCTCGTCGCGCTTCTGAGCGGTCACCACTCCCTCGTTGAAGAGGTTGTTGACACGCTCGTAGGTCTTGCGGGCGATGTCATTGGCGGCCTTCGCCTGCTGAAGAAGTTCGAAGGCGCCACGGATGGTTTCCTCACGGGCTCCGTTGTCGGCCATTTCGTTGAGGGCGGAGGCGGCGTTGCGGGCACTCTCGGCCTGCACTTTCTTGGCATGTACCTCGGGGGCGTCGATGATGGCAAGGGTGTCGCCAGCATGCACGAAGTCGCCTTCCTTCACGCATAGCTTGAGAATGCGACCGGGAACCTTGCTCGACACACGGTACTCCTCCACTTCCATATCACCCTGAATCACATCAGGGGCGCGGTCGAGTGCGAGGAAACCGATGAGGGCCACGATGATCACTACTGCTGAAAATCCCGCAATGGCCAGCAGGATGTTGTTGTGTTGTTTTTTTGCCTGGTTTGACATGTCTTGTTGATGGTTGTTGTTCCCTGGGCTTGATGAAAGCCCGGAGGGAGGAGTTGAACTTCTATGATGGTGTGTGAGTTATTTTTTGTGATTTCTGTATCATCGAGAAATGGCTTCCAGCACCTTTTTCACACAATTTGTGTCCGACCAACTGAAATCGGGGGCGGAGGCTTCAATTCTTGCGAGGCGGTAGCGTTGCTTGTCCAAGACGCGGTTGAGGTCGCGAAGGGTGGCTTCCACCAACTTGTTGTTCACTTTGAAGAAGAAGTGTTTCACCACGGGGAAGACGAAATCCTCCTCCGTGTTGAGGTCGTTGGTGTATGTGTCCAAGCGGTCGCTTGCCAAGTCGATGAAGGTGTAGTTGACGTTGTTCTTCAGTGTCCGTTCAAAGGCGTCCATGTCGATGATTTCCACGCAGAAGAGGCTGTTGCCGTTGATGGAGTCCACCAAATAGGCCAGTTGGTTTTCAATGTTGAAAAACGTGCGATCCTCAAAGGCCACCTTGTCGATGATGTCCATCCGTGCTTCCTTCACATCGTTGCCTTGGAAGTATAGCAAGTGAGCGTTTTTCAGGAATATGTTGGCATTGGGCGTTTTCACCGTCTTGCCGCTCTTCAGCGTCACCGTCGCCGTTTTGTTCTTATGATACATAGTGGCCATGAGTGTTTTCTTCTGTGCGTAGAGGCTCACGCACACCATCAGGGCCATCAGGAAGGCTGCATATCTCTTGCTTGTCATTTCACGTTATTATTGGTGATTGTTTCAACGTGCAAATTTAGCGAATGTGATAGACAATACAAAATATTTAAACATTTTTATGCTTCTTAGGTGTTCCTTACCAAGCCTCTGACTTGGAACAACTGGTTGCCAGAATGTCAGAGTTGTTATTTCACCACGACTTTGCGTCCTTGTTTGACATACACTCCGTGGGTGGGAGATGTTGTCCTCACGCCACGGAGGTCATAGTAGGTGTCGCTGTTCCCTCTGGCTTGATTTTCACGACCTTCGCATCTCTCGTCCTCTGGGGTTATGAGGGGCTTGATGCTGTTGGTGTTGTCGCCAAGGCGGAAAAGTTTTACACCGTGGCTTGGAACGTCGGCATGGAGGAAACCGGTGGACGTGCCGATGCTCTCCCTTGCCCAGATGTCATAGACAGGCACTGCCTCGTCTGGAGCGTAGCCCAGTTGGATGAGGTCGAAGTCGTAGCCGCCGTCCTTCTCCTTCACGTAGAAGAAGAACTCCATCGTGGTGCCGGTGGATGAAGGATTATCCTTGTCGCAGCTGGAGTCGTAGCCACAGAGGGCGCGGAAGGTGCAGTAGTCGTGTCCCTCCGGCAAGTCATACACCAGTGTGCATTGGGCGTTGAGACCCAAGCCGGTGGTGTAACTCTCGCCATCCACGCGCAGGGTGCCGCCTTCCACGTTCTGGTTCTTGTGCAGCGTACCCCATTCCGAGGTATAGGAGGTCGCGTCGAGGGTGGTGAGCGACGTCTCCTTGCCCTCGCCGTCGATGAGCACGGGGTTGATGAGGTCGGCACGGTCGTAGGCGAAGCCGTCGCCGTAGTTGCTCACCACAATCTTCAACTGCTGTGCGCCGGTGACGTCACATTCCATCGTTTTGCTCCGCGTGCCTGTGCGGGAGATGAGGCCGGAGCGGGCGGCATAGTCGTCCTGCTCGCTGCTCAGCGGGTTTTGGTCGAACACCATGAAGCGGATGCTCGTGGTGGCACCTGTCTGGTTGATGCCAGAGTCATCGGCTGCCGCCATGGCCTTGAAGCGCACCACGTCCATGTCCTCGGGGATTTGGAAGAAGAGGGCGGCGTTGGCGTCGGTGGAGAAGCCGCGGTCGTAACTCACACCCATCACCTTCATTTTGCCGCCATTGTCCACGTTCTTGTTCTCATACACGCGGTTGAAATAGGAGTTGGTATAGTAGCGCGTCTTGTAGCTGCCGGTAAGAGGCATTTCCGTGCCGTCGCGAAGCACCAATGTAGGGTTGATCCAGTCGCCATGGTCGTAATTGTAGTTGTCGCCGCCGTCATCTACCACGAGGACGAGCGTCTTGCTGCCTTCCGGCCAGGCGATGTCCACATCGACGGCGTGGCCGTCGGTGGTGTAGGTCACCGTCTCCGACTTGTAGAGAGCTTTGCTTCCCACCACCCATCGTGTGTTGTCGCGCTGGAAGAGGGCTAAGTAGCGGTTGCCCGTGGCGGGGTCGATGGAGGTCCATGCCACGTGGCCGTTGTCCTCGTCGTTCTCCACTTGGTGGGCGTCTTCCCCGTATTTGTGCATTTGGTGGTATTCCTCATTGGTGAGAAGGGAGAGGGTGAAGGCGTCGTTGCGCGTCATCTCGCCACCGAAGAAGAGGGGAGAGTGGCAGATGCCCCACAGGGTCATCATCGACAACTGCTCGTTCTGCGTCAGTCGTGTCCAGCGACCACCTTGTGCCGAGGTGTAGCCGGGGTCGCCGATGGTCATCGATATCTGTCCCAACGGCAGCATGTCGCAGTCGGCGTAGTTGCCCCATTGGTGGTAGTTGCTCCAGACGTGGGCCTCGTTGAACACGGCGTCCACGTCGCTCCAGTTGTCCCACAGGTCGTCCATCATACGCCACATATTGGCGTTGGCATGGCATTCTTCCACGTAGCTGTATTGGGTTTTGCCTGGACTGATGGAGAGCACGATGGGGTGGCCCGTCTGGTCGATGGCGCGGCGGATCATGCGCAATTCGTCGGTATAGAACGGTCGTGCGAGGTCATCCACCTTGATGAAATCCACGCCCCATTCGGCGTAGAGATCCATGATGCTGTTATAGTAGAGTTGCCCAAATTCGTTGTTGCGCACCAAGAGGTTGTCCTTCAGCCAGGTGCAGGGCGATGTCGTGCCGTTGTAAACTTGCGACCAAGGGGTTTGTTCGCTGCCCTTCAACGTGTAGGTGGAGCCGACCACGGAGCGGGGAACGCCGCGCATGATGTGGATGCCGAACTTCAGTCCCATCTTGTGAATGCTGTCGGCAAGAGCCTTGAACCCACGGTTCTCGCCGCCGACCATCGCAGAGGGGAAGCGGGTGGGGGAGGGGAGGTAGCGGCCATGGGGGTCGAGCACATAGTCCTGTGTGCCGTTCTGGTTGTAGGCCCCGCCGCCGAGCGACGGGTGGTTGCAATACCAGCGGATGTCCACCACCACGTATTCCCAGCCATGGCGCACCAAGTCATTCTCCACAAGGTACTTCGCGTTTTGCATCACCTCCTTCTCCGTCACCGAGGAGTAGTAACAATCCCATGAATTCCAACCCATCGGAGGGGTGGGCGCCCATGTGCGGAACGTGGCCACTTCATTCTGGGCTGTGGTGCACAGGGCGACCAGAAGCCCCATCAACAGCATCAAACTCTTTCTCATTTTTGTCTTCGTTAGGTTTCAGTTGCAAATATATTAAAAATTTCCCATAAAGCGAGCAAAAAGGAAAATTTTTTCTTTTCATACAACAAACCTGCCAGTTCATACAACGCGGCGGAATTATCTTTTTCTGTCTAACAAGTATGTGTATCTTTGCATCGTCAAATCAATGAATTGTTTGATGAGGCCAATTGATAGAAACATCACTTCTATTGAATATATTGAGATGGAATAGGTCGGCAGAAACCACTCGTGCCTTATGGCAATCGTCAAAGTCGGGATGATGGGTTCCAAACTGTGAACCGACGGTGACACAAATATAATGAACATTTAAAAATTTACAATCAAAACCATGCGCATCATTTCAATTTTTCAAGAATTATTCGGTAACGGAACCGATAAAGAGAACCAACAACCATCCTCTTCTCCAAACGATGGGAGGAGGCAGGCGAATATGCCACATTTGGGCATAAACATTGAAAAAGAGGATGACGCCGTCTTCACAGGTATTCAGGAAGACTGTCCCTCCAAAGAAGTTCCACAACCATCTCCCCAGGAACAATCCCCGTCGGCAACAGTGGACGAGACTCCCGGCGTCGCCACATACAACTTGATCATCCTCGATGAAAGTGGCTCGATGTCACCGGTGCGCGCTCAGACCATTTCCGGGTGCAACGAGACACTGAACAGCATTCGCAACACCGCCAAGGAAAACAAGGATGTCAAACAATATGTCTCCATCTTCTGTTTCGACACCGCCTATTCACGCTACATCTTCCATGACGTGCCAGTGGAGGAAACCCGTGACTTGACAGTGGAAGACTATAACCCCAATGCCTGTACGCCGCTCTATGATGCCATCGGTTATACGGTGTCGAATCTTGCCAGACTTTTGGACAAGTCCGAATCGGTGGGAGTGGTGACCATCATCACCGATGGGTATGAGAATGCCTCGCGTCTTTGGAACCATCACATGGTGGTGAAGCTTATTGAGGTTCTGAAAAGACGGGGGTGGGTCTTCACTTTCATTGGCGCCAACATCGACGTGAAAAGGACGGCAAACAGCCTTGGCATTGACAGCCACATGAAATTCGAGCAGACAGAAGAAGGAATGGCTGAAATGTTTGAAGCAGACAGGCGCAGCAGAAGGGCATACAGCTCCAAAATGGATTTTCTTCGAAGAAGCAAATTCTATAGAGAGGCAAGCGAAGAGCGGAGAAGACATGATCTCGGAGCCTTGAATAGTGGCTATTTCGTTGAGGAAAAGCGCGTCGCACCTGATTTCATCGACAGGTTGGGCAATGATGAGGTCTTCGTCTTCGGCAGCAATGTCCATGGCCAGCATCACGGAGGCGCCTCGCTCTATGCGCTGGAGCATTTTGGAGCCATCAACGGACAGGCGGAGGGAATACAAGGACGGAGTTATGCCATTCCTACAAAGGGGAATACCTTTGAGGAACTGAAACAAGCTGTCGAGCGTTTCAACGAATACGTTGTCCAGCGTCCTCACGTCAGGTTCGTGCTGTCGGCCATTGGTTGTGGGGCTGCCGGATATGGCGTGGAGCAGGTGGCACCTTTGTTCCGCCAGGCGTATTCATTTGGCAATGTCTATGTTCCAAAAACCTTCCTCCCGTATGTGGACAACGGCAACCTCACATTTTGAAATGGATAATGATGCCATCAGCCCAGGGTAGCACCCTGGGCTGATGGTATGCAGACGATATTGCAGCAAAGTCATTCATTGCTGAAGCAACCATTGTGCGAAGAATTGGTCGTATAGGGTGTAAGTGCCCAAGTCATGGGTGATGAAGTCTTTTTCCAAAAGACCCTTGATGGCTGCCTGCACCGTGCTTGCTGTCAGTTTGTAACGCTGAAGGAAAGGACGGGACGTGACATTCTGAGCCTTTGATTCCTTACAGAGTGCCATCAGCACTTCCTTCTGCTTGGGTGGCAATTGGTAGAGCAATGCCTCATAGGCGAAACTCTGTTGGTCAATGATTTTTTTGATGGCTGCCTCCATGATGTCAAGTGTGCAGACCGAACCAGCTTCCGTCAGGGAGAAAAGAGCGTTGAGTACAGACTGGACATACCATGTAACCCCCTCATACCGATTGTATATGGCGACAATGGTGTCACGAGAGATGTCTTTTTTGTATTCCCTGAATAAATTCTGGGCAAACACCACATATTGGTCGCAGTCAATAGGCCCCAATGACATCAGTCTTGTGCTTTGGTAGAAGGGACGTGAGGGCGAGACAAATATCTCCGACATCATGTGTCGTTGCGAACCTGCATAAACAAAGCACACATTCCTGCATTTCTGTATTCGGGAACGGAGGATGGCTTCCACGTTCTTCTCTGGATAATTGATGATGGATTGAAACTCATCAATGGCTACAAGACACGTCTTGTCGGCCTGTTCAAGATAAGTGAAAATTTCATCGAGCGTGGCTTCTGGCACGCTGATGTCCCCTATTCCTATGCCCCATTCGGGGTTGCCATTGATATCAAATGAGATGCTGCTACGGAGCGAGCCGAGGGTGTATAGAAACAATTCCCAAACTTTACGGCCTTTCGACTTCAATGACCCTAATATGGCCTTTCCCAACTCATAGACAAATTCCTGGAGGTTCTTCGTGGCATAGATGTCAACGATAAATGTATAGAAACCGTCCTTGATGGTTGCTTGGTTGAAGCAGTGATATAGCAATCCCGTTTTCCCCAATCGCCGTGGTGATATGAGGGCGACATGGTTGCCATTGGTGATGATGCTGGTAAGCAGACTGGTTTCTTCCACACGGTCGCAGAAGTAGTGTGGGGAAACATAACCGCTGGTGATAAATGGATTCACGATACTCATAGCCTATGAATTGGTTTGATTATGCAAAGATAATTATAATATTATTATAAAACAAGAAAAATCCCGTTTTTTTCTTGCTTTATCATCATCAGGTGAAATGATCATCCATTGAACCACTATGAATCACCAAGCCGCTCCCACTTGAAGAAAGGAGCGGCTTGGAATAATATGTGCGCTGATGGCTTATTTCTTGTTCAGGGCCATGTCCACGGTGACAGCCACGGCTACGGTGGCGCCCACCATCGGGTTGTTGCCCATGCCCAAGAAGCCCATCATCTCAACGTGGGCGGGCACTGACGACGAGCCGGCAAACTGAGCATCGCTGTGCATGCGGCCCAGGGTGTCGGTCATGCCGTAGGAGGCGGGACCGGCGGCCATGTTGTCCGGGTGCAAGGTGCGGCCTGTGCCACCACCGGAAGCCACGGAGAAATAGGGCTTGCCGGCAAGCACGCGCTCTTTCTTGTAGGTGCCGGCCACCGGGTGCTGGAAGCGGGTGGGGTTGGTGGAGTTGCCGGTAATCGACACATCAACGTTCTCGTGCCAGAGGATGGCCACACCCTCGCGCACGTCGTCGGCGCCGTAGCAGTTCACCTTGGCGCGTGGCCCATTGCTGTAGGCCTTCTTCTGCACGATTTCCAACTTGCCAGTATAGTAGTCGAACTTCGTCTGGACGTAGGTGAAGCCGTTGATGCGGCTGATAATCATGGCGGCGTCCTTGCCAAGACCATTGAGGATGGTGCGAAGCGGCTTCTTGCGAACTTTGTTGGCCATCTCGGCAATCTTGATGGCTCCCTCGGCGGCAGCGAATGACTCGTGGCCGGCGAGGAAGGCGAAGCACTCTGTCTCCTCGCGAAGCAGACGGGCGGCGAGGTTGCCATGGCCGATGCCTACCTTGCGATCGTCGGCAACGGAGCCGGGGATGCAGAAGCTCTGAAGACCGATGCCGATGGCCTCGGCGGCCTCGGCGGCGCTCTTCACACCCTTCTTGATGGCGATGGCGGCACCGCAGACGTATGCCCATTTGGCATTCTCAAAGCAGATGCCCTGAGTGTCCTCGCAAATCTGGTAGGGATCCACACCGGCGGCATCGCAGATGGCGTTGGCCTCCTCGATGGACTGGATGCCATTGGCATTCAGAGCGGCGATGACTTGGTCGATGCGGCGCTCTTGACTCTCGAATTTCACTTCTCTTATCATGGTTTCTTCCTCCTTTATTCTTTACGTGGGTCAATCGTCTTCACAACACCCTGCTCAGCCTTAGTGCGGCCATAGGTGCCGGTGAATTTCTTCACTGCTTCGTTGGCGTCCATGCCGTTCTTGATGGCTTCCATCATCTTGCCGAGGTGTACATACTCGTAGCCGCAAACCTGGGAGTCCTCGTCAAGGAACATCTTCGTGATGTAGCCCTCAGTGAGCTCCAAGTAGCGAGTGCCTTTGGCTTTGGTGCCATAGAGTGTGCCTGTCTGGCTGCGAAGGCCCTTGCCAAGGTCCTCAAGGCCGGCGCCGATCACCAGGCCGTCCTCGGAGAAGGCGCTCTGGGTGCGGCCATAGACCACCTGGAGGAAGAGCTCGCGCATCGCGGTGTTGATGGCGTCGCATACCAAGTCAGTATTCAGTGCCTCCAAAATCGTCTTGCCAGGGAGGATTTCTGAAGCCATGGCGGCGGAGTGGGTCATGCCGGTGCAGCCGATGGTCTCCACCAAGCACTCCTCGATGATGCCTTCCTTGATGTTCAGCGAGAGCTTGCAGGTACCCTGTTGGGGGGCACACCAACCCACGCCATGCGTATAGCCGGAGATGTCCTTGATCTCCTTTGCCTGAATCCATTTGCCCTCCTCTGGGATGGGGGCGGGTCCGTGGTGGGGACCTTTCACAACAACACACATGTTGTTGACTTCATTGGAATAAGTCATGTCGAATGATTGTTTTGTATTTAAATGATGTTGAATAGTGTTGATTTTGCGTTTACGCCGCAAAGATAGGCATTTTTACGTGAAACGCCAAATTTATTCTCACTTTTTCCATGCCTTTTTCATATCACGACAGCAGTGCCGCTCGTGGCGACCATCAGCATGGAGTTGGTCTCGCCTATCGTTTCGTAGTCGATGTCGATGCCTACGATGGCGTTGGCGCCGAGGGCTCGGGCCCGTTCCGCCATCTCGTCCATCGAGGTGTCCTTCGCCTGGCGAAGCACCTTCTCATAGCTTGCCGAGCGACCGCCCACGATGTCGCGGATGCCGGCAAAGAAGTCTTTCATGAAGTTGGCGCCGATGATGGTCTCGCCGGTCACCACCCCCTTGTATTCCAAAATGGGACGCCCCTCTATCTGAGGGGTCGTGGATAGAAGAATGTCTTTTCTCATTATTAGTTTCCTTTTTTGTTATTGCTTGAGATATGTTTTGAATGCAAAGGTAACACAAAATTATGAGATGGAAAAAATTGATTGAAAAAACTTTCAAAACGATTTTCACTCACTTTTGCAGCGGATTGCGATTTTTGTTGTAACTTTGCACCCCAAAACGAATTTCAAATCATCATGAGCGAGGTTTTTGTAAAGGAGAACGAATTGGTGAAGGCCGCAGAGGAGGGCATGGACGCTTTCGTCAACGTCTTTGTCAAGGCCATCTATGACAGCTTGGGAGGAAAACTCGACGAAAACACCATGCCGTTGCTCAACGCCGACCAGGTGACGCTCCTGGCATACGTCATTCTGCGCGACGAGGTGATGGACGGGGGCTTCGTCCAACTCATCCACAACGGCTACGGGCCGTTCATCTTCAAAAACCCCTTCTCCAAAATGATGAGGAATTGGGGGCTCGATTCCCTCGCTTCGCTCGTCAACAAGGCGCACAAGCCCTATTCGCACCATCATCAGGAGATAGAGAGGGAATGTACCGATGAGGAGTTTATGGCACTCTTCGAGCAAATGCCCGAATTTGATGACTATGACGACGAGTTCGTGGAGAACGAGGAGGAATGGACACAAGCCGTGGCTTGCTACATCGACGAGCATTTGGACCGCTTCGCCACCGTCCTCAAATAAAGAGGTGTGGCTTCAAAACCTCAAACCGTCCCCTCGGTTGTAACATTGGATATGCATTGAAATGAACAAGGAACAAGAACTGCTAAGGAAGAAAAGTCCGGTGCAGATAAAGAACAAGAAGGCCGCTTTCGAGTATTTCCTCGTGGAGACGTACACCGCCGGCATCGTGCTTACCGGGACGGAAATCAAGTCCATCAGGTTGGGAAAGGCATCGCTCGTGGACACCTACTGCACCATCATCAACGGAGAGTTGTGGGTGAAGGGAATGAGCGTGTCTCCCTATTTCTATGGCTCCTTCGCCAACCATGAGATGCGCCGAGACCGCAAACTGCTCCTCAACAAAAGGGAGATACGGCGTCTGGCGGATGCCACCAAGCAGCCTGGATTCACCATCATACCCATCCTTGTCTTCATTGACGACAAGGGAAGGGCGAAGATGGACATCGCCCTTGCAAGGGGAAAGAAACTCTACGACAAGAGGCAGACCCTCAAGGAGAAGGAAGACAGAAGAGAGATGGACAGAGCCAAGAAAGTGTATTGATGACATCTGCTGCACCACAACATCCAACCCAACTATTGGAACAAACCTTGAAAAGCCGCGTCGTCATTCTCGACGGGGCCATGGGCACTCGCATCCAGAAATACCGGTTGCGTGAGGAGGACTTCCACGGATACCGCTTCAGAAACAACCATGCCGTGATGATGGGCAACAACGACGTGCTCAACATTACAAGGCCCGATGTCATCTACGACATACACTGCAAGTATCTTGAAGCAGGAGCCGACATCGTCACCACCAACACCTTCAGCTCGCAGAGCATCTCACAAGCCGACTACAACCTCGAGGGCCAGGCTCGCCTCATGGCACTCGAAGGAGCACGGCTGGCACGGCGGGCAGTAGGGAAATATGCTACGGAAGAGCAACCGAGATGGGTGGCCGGTTCCATGGGACCCACCAACAAGGCATGCTCCATGAGTCCCGACGTCGCCGACCCGGGAGCGAGAGCCGTCACCTACGACCAACTATACCAGGCATACTTCGAGGAGGCCGAGGCACTGATTGAGGGAGGCATCGACCTCTTCCTCATCGAGACCATCTTCGACACACTCAACGCCAAGGCGGCCATCGACGCCGCTATGTATGCCATGGAGAAAAGTGGAAGGAAAGTCCCCGTTATGCTTTCGGTCACCATCAGCGACCTCGCGGGGAGGACGCTCAGCGGACAGACGCTCGAAGCGTTCCTCGCCACCATCTCCAGCCTCGACATCTTCGCCGTGGGGCTCAACTGCTCTTTCGGAGCGGCACAGATGAGACCTTTCCTGCGCGACTTGGCCGCCAAGGCACCTTGTTATGTCGCTGCCTACCCCAACGCCGGACTGCCCAACTCCATGGGGCTGTATGATGAGACGGCGGAGACAATGACGCCCCTGATGGAACAGCTCATCGACGAGCAACTGGTCAACATCATCGGCGGGTGCTGCGGCACAGACGAGCATTTCATCAGCATGTTCGCCGAAATGGCAAAGGGTAAGAAGCCGAGAAAGCCGGTGGAAAGGCCCAATGTCATGCAACTCAGCGGACTGGAGCCGCTCATCGTCACTCCAGAGGTGGGTTTTGTCAACGTGGGCGAGCGTTGCAATGTTGCCGGTTCCAAGAAATTCCTCCGACTGATAGGGGAGAAGAAATACGACGAGGCGGTGGCCATCGCAAGGAAGCAAGTGGCCGACGGAGCTTTGGTCATCGACATCAACATGGACGACGCGCTCCTCGATGCCAAGCACGAGATGAGAACCTTCCTCAACATCATTGCTGCCGAACCTGACATCGCCCGTGTGCCGGTCATGATAGACTCGTCGGATTGGGAGGTGGTTGTCGAGGCGCTCAAATGCGTGCAGGGAAAGGCCATCGTCAACTCCATCTCTCTCAAGGAAGGAGAGGAGAACTTCCTGAAAAAGGCCGAGGTCATACGTCGTTTCGGGGCGGCCGTCGTGGTCATGTGCTTCGACGAGCAAGGGCAAGCCACCTCTTTCGAGAGAAGGACGAGCATCGCCCAAAGGGCATACGACCTCCTCACACAGAAGGCTGGCATTCCACCACTCGACATCATCATCGACCCCAACGTGCTTGCTATCGCCACGGGGATGGAAGAACATGACGCATACGCCGCTGATTTCATACGCACATGCGGATGGATTAGGGAGAACCTCAAGGGCGCACATATCAGCGGCGGGGTGAGCAACCTCTCCTTCGCCTTCAGGGGAAACAACTACATACGGGAGGCCATGCATGCCGTCTTCCTCTACCACGCCATCGCAAACGGCATGGACTTCGGCATCGTCAATCCCGCCGCCAAGGTGACATACAACGACCTGCCAGTAGAGCAACTCCGCATCATCGAGGACGCCATCCTCTGCCGCACCGACCAACCTTCGGCGGCGCTTGTCGCACTCGCAGCAGACATCAAGGAGAAGGCCGACGCCATGAAAGCCGCCGGGAACGGCGACAAGCAGGCAAAGGCCATGCAAGAAACAGAGGAATGGCGACAAGCCGACGTGGACGAGAGACTGAAGCAGGCGTTGAGAAAGGGAGTGGGGGACTATCTGCAACAAGACCTTGAAGAGGCATTGAAAAAATATCCCCGGGCCGTGGACATCATCGAAGGGCCGCTCATGGAAGGAATGGGCCTCGTGGGGGAACTTTTCGGAAAAGGGAAGATGTTCCTCCCGCAGGTGGTGAAGACCGCCAGGACCATGAAGCAAGCCGTGGCCATCCTCCAACCGCACATCGAGGCGCAAAGGGACGGCAACGCTGCAAAAGCAGGGAAAGTCCTGCTCGCCACCGTCAAGGGGGACGTGCACGACATCGGCAAGAACATCGTCGCCGTTGTCATGGCCTGCAACAACTACGAGGTGGTGGACATGGGGGTCATGGTGCCGGCCAACCAGATTGTCAGGAAAGCCATCGAGGAAAAGGTGGACCTCATAGGCCTTAGCGGACTTATCACGCCAAGTCTTGAGGAGATGGTGAACGTGGCAACGGAACTGCGAAAGGCGGGACTTGACATACCCATCATGATAGGGGGAGCCACCACCAGCCAACTGCACGTGGCTCTCAAGATTGCACCGGTCTATGGAGGACCCATCGTGTGGATGAAGGACGCTTCGCAAAACGCACTCGCTGCAGCAAAACTGCTTGACAAGAATGTCAAGGAGGATTTCAAGGAACAACTCTCTGAGGAATACCAACGACTGAGGGACGACTACGACAACAGTCAAAGGAAACTCCTCTCCATCGAAGAGGCAAGGAAAAGGAAACCACGCCTTTTCGACTAACAAACACATAACAGCATTTCATGATCAAAATTAAAAACATCGTCTTCGACTTCGGCGGGGTGATTGTCACACTCGACCACAAACAGGCAGTGAAAAAATTCAAGGCTCTCGGACTGAAGGATGCCGTTAGCCAACTCGACCCCTACACTCAGGGAGGGATTTTCGGAGACTTGGAAATGGGAAAAATCAGCGCACAACAATTCGTAGAGCAACTCAGTGTGCTTTGCGGAAGACAACTTTCCTACAAAGCTTGCTCTGAGGCCTGGCTCGCCTATAGAAAAGATGTGCCAAAGAGAAACCTCAAAGCCCTGCTAAGGCTCAGGGAAGAGGGATACAGGCTCATATTATTGTCCAACACCAATCCCTTTATGATGGAGTGGGCGGAAAGCGGTGACTTTGACGGACAAGGACATCAAGTAGGGCACTATTTCGACGCCGTTTATGCCAGTTACAGGGAGGGCGTGATGAAGCCCGACCCCATGTTCTTCAGAAGAGTGCTGCTCCAGGAGGGTATATTGGCGGAGGAAACGCTCTTCGTTGATGACGGCCCCAGGAATGTCGCCGCAGCCAGCCAATTGGGTATCGCCACTTTCTGCCCCGTCAACGGGAAGGACTGGACACAAGAAATATACAAATACATAGACGCCAATTCATACGTCTTTGCTGTGTGATGACGTGAAGGCTAACGATGGCAGATATAGATCATGGCTAACAAGAGAAAAAAAAGATGGAGCATCATCCCGGGGCAGCCGCTCACCGATATGGACAAAAAGGTGCTGTACTGGGAAAACAAGGGGAAGGAGGTGCCTTCAAGGGACCTCATCAGGACCCCGGAGGAGATTGAAGGCATCAGGAGAAGCGGAGTGGTCAACACCGGCGTACTTGACGAGGTGCAAAGACAAATCCATGCGGGTATGAGCACGCTTGAAATCGACCAGATTTGCATGGATTACTGCACCAGCCATGGAGCCACCCCGGCATGCTTGGGCTATGAGGGCTTCCCCAAATGCGTCTGCACAAGCATCAATGAGGTGGTGTGCCACGGAATACCCAAGGCAGAGGACGTCCTGATGGAGGGAGACATCGTCAACGTGGATTTCACCACCATCCTCGATGGTTACTACGCCGACGCATCAAGGATGTTCATCATCGGAAAAACCTCGCCGGAGAAGGAGCAACTTGTCAGGGTGGCCAAGGAATGTCTTGAAATAGGAATGGAGGCCGCCAAGCCTTACGGATTTGTGGGCGACATCGGTCATGCCATTGAGAAGCACTGCAAGAGATACCACTACGGAGTGGTCCGGGACCTCTGCGGACACGGTGTGGGACTGAAGTTCCACGAAAATCCCGAGGTGCCGCATTTCGGAAGAAAAGGCCATGGCATGCTCCTCGTGCCGGGTATGGTGTTCACCATCGAACCTATGATCAACATGGGTACATGGAGAGTGTTCATTGACGAAGACGACCCCTACGGATGGGAGGTCATCTCCGAAGACGAACTGCCCAGTGCACAGTGGGAGCATACGCTGCTCATGACAGAGCATGGAGTGGAAATCCTCACCTATTGATAACAGCACATGAACGAGAAGGACATCTATATATTGGGCATTGAGAGCAGCTGCGACGACACGTCGGCGGCGGTACTCAGAAATGGCGTTCTCCTGAGCAACGTCACCGCATCGCAGGAGGTGCATAGGGACTACGGAGGGGTGGTGCCTGAATTGGCTTCAAGGGCGCACCAGCAGAACATCGTCCCGGTGGTGGACCAGGCACTGAAAAAGGCCGGTGTGAAAAAGGAGCAACTTTCCGCCATCGCGTTCACAAGGGGGCCGGGCCTTATGGGCTCCTTGCTCGTCGGAGTCAACTTCGCCAAGGGCATGGCAAGGGCGTTGGGAATACCACTCGTCGATGTCAACCACTTGCAAGGGCATGTCATGGCGCATTTCATCAAGGAGAGCGACGACGATCAGTCTGCTCCACCACTGCCTTTCCTCTGCCTGCTCGTCAGCGGGGGAAACTCGCAAATTGTCATGGTGAATGCCTACGACAAAATCGACGTCCTGGGGCAGACCATCGACGATGCCGCAGGAGAGGCCATCGACAAATGCTCAAAGGTCATGGGGCTTGGTTACCCGGGAGGTCCCATCATCGACCGTCTTGCAAGGCAGGGCAATCCAAAGGCGTTCACTTTCGCACAGCCGCACATCAAGGGGCTTGACTACAGTTTCAGCGGGTTGAAGACATCTTTCCTTTACAGCCTCAGGGATTGGGTGGCCAAGGAACCTGATTTCGTGGAGACCCACAAGGAAGACCTCGCGGCAAGCCTCGAATACACCATCGTCGATATCCTTATGAAAAAATTGCGCCTCGCCGTCAAGCAGACGGGGGTCAAGCACGTGGCCCTTGCAGGTGGGGTGTCGGCCAACAACGGTCTGAGAAACGCTTTCAAGGAGCATGCAAAAAAATACGGATGGAAAATTTACATCCCTAAATTCAGTTATACCACCGACAATGCTGCCATGATTGCCATCACAGGTTATTACAAATTCCTCGATGGACAATTCTGTAGCATTGACGCCCCCGTCTTTTCTAAAGTCACCTTCAAATAAGCACATTATGGAACTTGAAAACAAAGTCATTAGCAGAGAGATACAAATACGTATGTATGAGTCGGGACAAACGCTCGGAACAGCCGAAAGCTGCACCGGAGGAAGGATTGCAGAGGCCATCATCGCCACGCCGGGTGCCTCGGAATATTTCAAGGGGGCCATCGTCTCATACACCAACGAGGTGAAGGAAAAACTCCTCCATGTGGACCACCAACTCCTTGAGGAAAAGACGGCTGTCTGCGAGGAGGTGGCCATCGCCATGGTCAAGGGGGCGTGCGACACTCTCAACGTGGATTACGCCATTGCTGCCACAGGCATTGCAGGTCCGGGGGGAGGCACCAAGGAAATCCCAGTAGGCACCATCTGGCTCGCATACGGAAAGAAGGACGATGTACACACCCTCAAATTGGAGGACGACGAGGGTAGGGACAAAAACCTGCTCATCGCCACACATCAGGCACTCAAGGCCTTCCTTGAGTACATCAACAAAAATATTCCGCCTTCGCAAAGGGAGGGATAGAAGCCCTGTAAAACCATTCCCGTCTATACTTACGTATGTCATACCTGTCAGTCCCCATCAGTAGAATCAGTTGACTTTTCCAACTTTACAGCTCGAAAGTTTGGTGATTTCGATTATTTTGTATTCGCAAAAGAATAAAAGAGAATAAAGAAGAATAAAAGAGAATAAAGAACAACATGCTCCATGGGATAGCAACTGTGACTGTCATCGCCATGTGTATGTGGTTTTATTAGGGCTAAGTAAAGCGATAGGATTTGAAATAATTAGCGATTTTAATGAACAAAGCTACTGTTTCAATTGGCATAATCCTTATTACAAGTGTCATCATTCTTGTATATGTGTTCATTCACCCCTATGTACCATTAGCTGGAAAAGAGATGGAATACGAAGGGGAAAGAATGACCATTCTTTGTGATGTCTGCGAGTTTTCCGGGAAATCAGATTTAATGAGATCCTCTTTTTACCTTAACGAAAGAAGAAACACACTGGTTGGCATCAGAGTGCATGAAAAGGATGGGAAAGGAAAGATGAAGGACACGATTGTGTATGATATCTATCAAGATTCCATCGTCAGTCGAGACGGAGAACGTCTATACTATTTGGAGGAAGGAGTAATCAAATGTAAGGTCTTGTATAGCACACATCCTATGCAACTATTATGCGATTACGATTCTTTGCGCCGCTTGGAAAAAATTAGCAGCAGACTTTATGACACGCAAGAATGGGAACTTCATAACTTGTATAGATGGGAGGGCAAGATGTTGATGCGTGAGAAATGGTTATTGAATGGTCATCCTGTTTTCAATATTGATTATAAAGACAATAGGAGGCATACAAAATATGGAGGCTTTACTTTTCTTTTCAGGGATCTTTTCAGCAGAGATGATATTCCTTTCATATTGCTTGGTTATTATGGCGTCGTTCCTGATGATGATTTGGTTTCATACACAAGAAAGAATGGTGAAAGGGAAACCTCCATTACTTACCAAAATAAGTTTGGGAGAAATGGAATCTTGAAAAGAACCATCAGGGAAGAGCAGGGCAATCAAACAAGATATTATTTCACCATAAATCAGGACATATTAAGTCATCGTTAATAAATCAGCGTGGCATAGTTTTGACATATTGAAAAATGATGAAGTAGATACCATCTCACCCCCGAAAATGAAAAGATTCTTAAATTATAAGATTTGAGAATCTTTTTTAATATTATTTAGATTCCTTTTTTCGCCCATAAAGGTTTTATGTTGTAATTTTGCCTTGAATTTGGCGAAAAGCCATGCAATTTACAAGAACAACCATAAAAAAAGATAAGAAATGGCAGATTCATTCGACATCCGCGAACTCAACATGCGGATTGAACAGCAAAGCGCGTTCGTGTCCAACCTTACTTTGGGAATGGACAGAGTCATCGTAGGTCAAAAACACCTCATCGACACACTACTCATTGGGTTGCTCAGCGACGGACACATCCTCCTCGAAGGCGTACCTGGATTGGCCAAGACCCTCGCCATCAAGACCCTCGCGCAACTCATCGACGCCAAATACAGCAGAATACAGTTCACCCCCGACCTGCTGCCGGCCGATGTCGTGGGAACAATGATCTATTCCCAAAAGGACGAGACGTTCCATGTGAAGAAAGGCCCCGTCTTCGCCAACTTCATTCTCGCCGACGAAATCAACCGCGCACCGGCAAAGGTGCAGAGCGCATTGCTCGAGGCCATGCAGGAACACCAAGTCACCATCGGTGACAACACTTTCCCGCTGCCCGACCCCTTCCTCGTCATGGCCACGCAGAACCCCATCGAGCAGGAAGGCACCTACCAACTGCCCGAGGCACAGGTGGACAGGTTCATGCTCAAGGCCGTCATCGACTATCCCACGCTCCAGGAGGAGAAACTCATCATCAGGGAGAATCTACACAGCAGTCTGCCACAAGTCACACCGGTCATCTCCTCCAAGGAAATCGTAGAGGCAAGAGACATCGTCAGACAGGTCTATATCGATGAGAAAATCGAGCAATACATCGCCGACATCGTCTTCGCCACAAGATACCCCGACAGATACGGTCTCAACGAACTGCGCGACCTCATCAGCTTCGGTGGCTCCCCAAGGGCGAGCATCAGCCTGGCAAGGGCCGCAAGGGCGTATGCCTTCATCAAGAGAAGGGGCTTCGTCGTGCCGGAGGATGTCAAAGCCATCGCCCACGACGTGCTGAGACATCGCATCGGACTCACCTATGAGGCTGAGGCCACCAACGTCAGAAGCGAGGAAATCGTCAGCAGGATTATCAACAAAGTGGAGGTGCCTTGATGCAAACGTCGGAGTTGCTAAAAAAAGTAAGGCAAATCGAAATAAAAACCAGGCGCCTCAGCCAAAACATCTTCGCGGGCCAGTACCACTCCGCATTCAAGGGAAGGGGAATGGCTTTCTCGGAGGTGAGGGAATACCAGTATGGCGACGACGTCAGGGACATCGACTGGAACGTCACGGCACGCTTCCACAGGCCTTACGTCAAAGTGTTCGAGGAGGAGCGCGAACTCACTGTCATGCTCCTCGTCGATGTCAGCGGCTCGCTCGACTTCGGTACGGCGCACCAGACCAAGCGCGACATGGTGGCGGAAATCGCCGCCACGCTCGCTTTCAGCGCCATACAAAACAACGACAAGATTGGAGTCATCTTCTTCTCCGACCAAATAGAGAAATACATCCCGCCCAAAAAGGGAAGGAAGCACATCCTCTTCATCATCAGGGAGATGCTCGACTTCAAGCCACAAAGTGTCAGGACCGATGTTGGAATGGCCGTGGAGTTCCTCACCAAAGTCGTCAAGCACAGCTGCACCGCTTTCCTGCTCAGCGACTTCTTCACCAGAAAGTCGTTCCAGAACCAGCTCACCATCGCCAACCAGAAGCACGACGTCGTGGCCATCCAGGTGTATGACCAGAGGGCGAAGGACATGCCCAACGTGGGACTCATGCGTGTCAGGGATGCAGAGACAGGGCACGAGATGATCATCGACACCAGCAGCAAGAAACTAAGACACGCACATGCCGCACACTGGCTGCGAAGGCAGGCAGAGATGAGGGAAGTTTTCACACATTCCAACGTGGACCACGTCTCTGTCGCCACCAACGAGGATTTCGTCAAGTCACTCAGGATGCTCTTCGCCATGCGAACATAATATGAAGTTACAATGAAAAAGACTCTTATTGCCATTCTCGCCATATTGGCCACCATCCAAGCCACAGCGCAGGTGACCGTGGAGGCCAAGCTCGACTCAGTCATTATCCTCATCGGAGACCAGACGGGCATCGACCTCAGCGTCACCATGAAGGAGGGGGAGACCGCACAGTTCCCCACTTTCAACCCGAGGCAGGAAATCACACCTGGAGTGGAGGTGCTTGAAACGACCGACTGCGACACTACGCACCTCGACAACGGCATGGTGAGACTCTCAAGGAAATACACCATCACCTCTTTTGACGACACCTTGTACTACATCCCGCCACTCACCGTCAAGGTGGGAGGAAAGGATTATACCAGCAAGAACCTGGCGCTCAAGGTGCTGACCGTCGAGGTCGATACTCTCCACCCCAACCAGTTCTTCCCACCAAAGGCGGTGCAGGAAAATCCCTTCCTGTGGGAGGAATGGGCGAAACCGTTCTGGCTCAGCCTCCTGGTCTTGCTGCTCGCCGCCGTTGCCTACTACCTGTATGTCAGGCTCAAGGACAACAAGCCCATCGTCTCCAAAATCAGAATCATCAGGAAGATGCTTCCGCACCAAAAGGCCATGAAGGAGATTGAGCGCATCAAGGCCGAGGGAATCGGGCAAACCGGTGACCAAAAGTTGTATTACACACGCCTCACCGACACGCTGAGAACATATATGCAAGAGCGCTTCGGCATCAATGCCATGGAGATGACCAGCGGGGAAATCATCGAGCAACTCAAACAGGTGGAAGACCAGTCCAAGTTCGACGAACTCAGGCAGCTCCTCGAAACGGCTGACCTTGTCAAGTTCGCCAAATACTCCACTATGCTCAATGAGAGCGACCGTGACATGGCAAGCGTCGTGGAATTCATACAGACAACCAAAAAGGAGGACATGCCCACCATCGAGAAGATAAAACCCAACCTCACGGAGAGCGACTTGCGCAACAAGAGAGCAAGGGTGGTACTCAAGACGGCTGTCGTAGCCACCACCATCGCCGCCGCTGCACTGCTCGCATGGGTGGGATGGACACTGTGGAACCTCCTCGGCATTTAACAATTACAATCTATACGCAACATGTATTTCGCCAACAAAGAATATTTCCTGCTACTGCTGCTGCTCATTCCATACGTGCTATGGTATTTCCTTTACAGAAGGAAGACGGAGCCGGCCATGAGGATGAGCGACACGTTCCCATACCAGTTCGCACCCAAGAGCTGGAGGGTGAGAACATTGCACCTGCCCATGCTCCTTAGGACTTTCGCCTTCGTCATGATCGCATGCATACTCGCAAGGCCACAGACACACCAGTCGTGGGGGGAGAAGACCGTGGAGGGAATAGACATCATGCTCGCCATGGACGTCTCCACCAGTATGCTCGCCGAAGACCTCAGACCCAACAGGCTCGAAGCGGCCAAGGACGTCGCGGCGGAGTTCATCTCGGGAAGACCCGATGACAACATCGGCCTCTGCATCTTCGCGGGAGAGGCTTTCACGCAATGCCCCATGACCACCGACCATCAGTCGCTTCTTAATCTGTTGCTCAACGTCAGGACGGACATTGCGGCCAACGGACTCATTGAGAACGGGACGGCCATTGGCATGGGGTTGGCCAACGCCGTGGCAAGGCTGAGGGACAGCAAGGCAAAAAGCAAGGTCGTCATCCTCCTCACCGACGGAAGCAACAACAGTGGGGACATCTCGCCCATGACTGCTGCCGAACTTGCCAAGAAATACAAAATCAGGGTCTATACCATCGCGGTGGGAACGGACAAGGTGGCCAGGTATCCCCAAATAGTGGGTGGCACCATCCAGTATGTCAATATGCAGGCCGACATCGACACCAAGACGCTCAAGAACATCGCTGCTGCCACCAGCGGAAATTTCTACAGGGCCACCAACAAGGCCGAACTGAAGAAAATTTACAAGGACATCGACAAGCTTGAAAAGTCAAAACTCGACGTCAAGAAATTCAGCAAGCACTACGAAGCTTTCATGCCGTTTGCCATCGCTGCCATCATCGCATTGCTCCTTGAAGCCCTGCTCAGGACGACCCTCTATAGAAGAATACCATAAAAAGGATACGCTATGTTCAGATTCGAATATCCCATATATCTCTACCTGCTCCTCGTCATTCCTGTATGCTGGCTCATCAGGGTACTGGCCGACAAGAGAAGAAAAAAGAGAATCAACAAGTTCGGAGAACCGGAACTCGTCAAACAGATGATGGAGGATGTCTCCACCAAAAGGAACAAAACGAAATTCTGGCTTCTCATGGCGGCCATCGCATTGCTTATCGTCGCACTCGCCAGACCGCAGATGGGCGCGAAAATCAGCCGCGAGAAAAGGCAGGGCATCGAGGCCATCATCTGTATGGACATCTCCAACTCCATGCTGGCCAACGATGTCGCTCCGTCAAGGCTTGCCAAAAGCAAACTGCTCGTGGAGAACATGGTGGACAAGTTCGTCAACGACAAGGTGGGGTTGGTCGTCTATGCCGGAGACGCCTTCGTCCAACTGCCCATCACAAGCGACTATGTCTCGGCAAAGATGTTTATGCACAGCATCACACCAGGGCTCATCGCCACGCAGGGCACCGACATCGCGGAAGCCATCAACCTCGCATTGCACAGCTTCACTCCCGATGAAAAAGCCGGAAAGGCCATCATCCTCATCACCGACGGTGAAGACCACGAGGGAAGGGCGCTTGAAATGGCCAAGATGGCTAAGGAGCAAGGCGTCAGAATCTTCATCCTCGGGGTGGGAACAGAAAAAGGGGCCACCATCAGAATGCCTGATGGACAAAACCTCAAAGACAACACGGGTGAGGTGGTCATCACCAGGCTCAACCAGCAGATGTGCAAGGAAATCGCGGAGGCGGGAAGTGGAACATACATCCATGTGGACAATACAAGCGTGGCACAGCAGGCCTTGGAGGACGAGATAGCAAAAATGCAGAAAGGAGAGACTGAGTCCATCATCTACAGTGAGTACGACGAGCAGTTCCAAGCCGTCACGCTCATCGCATTGCTGCTCCTCATCATCGAAATCGCTGTGCTTGAAAGGAAAAATCCGCACCTCAAAAACGTGAGGCTCTTCCATCGTAACCAAAACAACGAAGCAAAATGAACATCATCAGAAACATCCTTTGTGCACTCGCTGCCATCCTCTTGGCCACCAACGCTATGGCCCAGGACGACAGGCAGTTTGTGAGAAACGGAAACAAGTATTTTAAAAGGGGTGACTACAAAAAAGCCGAACTGGAATATAGAAAGGCGCTTTCTGTCAATGAGAACAACACGCAAGCCCTCTACAACAGAGGATGCGCCCTCATGCAGGACAGTCCCGACTCGGCCTTGGCATGCTTCAACCAAGCAGGGAAGATGGAAACCAACAAAATCAGGAAGGCTTGGGCTTACCATAACATCGGCGTCATCTACCATGCCAACCAACAGTACGACCAGGCGGTGGAGGCCTACAAGGAGGCGTTGAGAAACAATCCCAAGGACGACCAGACAAGATACAACCTGGAATTGGCCAAGAGGCAGCAGAAAGAACAAAATGGTGGCGGGCAGAGCAAAGACCAAAACCAGCAAGACCAAAACAAGGACAAGAAGGACCAAAACAAGGACGACCAGAAAGACAAGAACGAACAAAAGAAAGACCAGCAACAAGACCAACAACAGAAGCAACAGCAACAGCAGCAAATCAGCGACGACAATGCTGAAAGACTGCTCGACGCCGCCATTCAGGAAGAGAAGCGCACCCAGGACAAACTCAACAAGGCCATGCAGCAGCCAAGGAGAAGAATACTGCAGAAAAACTGGTAAAACCATGACAACGAGATGAAGAAAATGAGAAGATTTGATTTCTTGTGCATTTTTTTGTGTGTGACGGCAGCCGCCTTCGCACAGCGAGTCGTCGTACATGCACCGGCAAGGGTCACAGCGGGAGAGAACTTCAGGCTGGAGTACTCCGTCAACACCGACGACGCGCAAAGAATCTTGCTTGGAGACGTCCCTGACGCCTTCGAAGTGGTGTATGGCCCAAGTGTCTCGCAACAGACCAGCTACAGCGTCATCAACGGACATGCAAGCAGCAGCGCTTCAACGACGTTTACGTACATGCTTATGGGAACCAAAAGCGGAACGTTCACCATCCCACCGGCACACGTCGTCATTGGAGGGACGAATGTGGCATCCCAGCCCGTTAAGGTGACGGTCGTGGGGAGCGCACAACCCTCTTCTTCGGGAAACAACAAAACCAAGTTCCACCAGGATGACTATGACGATGTAGATTCCAAGATGCAAAAGGCTGGCACGCCCATCTCCTCCTCCGACCTCTTCATCAGGGTCAGCGCCAACAAGACACATGTCTTTGAGCAGGAACCCATCTTGCTCACTTACAAGGTTTATACGATTTTGGATCTCACCCAACTCATAGGAAAAATGCCCGACCTCACCGGGTTCCACACGCAGGAGGTGCCGCTGCCGCAACAGAAGAGATTCCATATAGAGAATGTAGGAGGAAGAAACTACAAGTGTGTCACTTGGAGCCAATATGTCATGTACCCGCAGATGACAGGGAAACTCGAGATACCCTCCATCACTTTCACGGGAACTGTCGTGCAGAGAAACACCAGCGCAGACCCCTTCGAGAGATTCTTCAACGGCGGTTCGGGCTACGAGGAGGTGGAAAGGGAGATAGAGGCTCCCGGGCTTACCGTCCAAGTGGACTCCCTGCCGCAAAAACCTGACAACTTCTCCGGAGGGGTGGGGAAATTCAACATCTCTGCACAAATAGAAAACCAGGAGGTAAAGGCCGGAGACCCCGTCAAACTCAGGGTTGTCGTGGGAGGAACGGGAAACCTCAAACTCATCAAGCAGCCCAAGGTGGAATTCCCGAAGGATTTCGACCAGTACGACCCCGAGGTGAGCGACAAAACCAGCCTCACCACCAATGGCGTGGAGGGCAACATGGTCTTCGACTACCTTGCCGTGCCAAAGAACCCGGGAGAATACACCATTCCCGCCATAGAACTCGTGTATTACGACACGACCACTAAAAAATATGAGACGGCTACGACGCAGCCTTTCACCGTCAATGTCACACCGGGGGATGGCACCAGCACCGTGGAAAACTTCACCGACATGCGCGACAAGGACATCCATCCCATCAAGAGGGGGAAGAGCAATGTGCAAGGCGACGGTGACTTCTTCTTCGACAGCAAGGCTTACTGGATATGGATTCTCATACCTCTGGCCATCTTCGTCGCCCTCCTTTTCATTTTCAGGAAAAGGGCTATCGACAACGCCAACATCATCAAGATGAAGGCAAGAAACGCCAACAGGGTGGCGACAAAGAGGCTCAGGGAGGCCAACCGTCTCATGCTCAAGGGAGAGAACAACGCCTTCTACGACGAGGTGCTCAAGGCACTTTGGGGATATGTGGGCGACAAACTCAACATGCCGGAAGAACAACTCTCAAGGGAGAACGTCAGGGAGAAACTTACCGAGCATGGCGTGCAGGACGCCACCGTGGACAAGTTTGTGGAGGCCCTCGACGAGTGCGAGTTTGAAAGGTACGCACCGGGGGATGCCAAGGGCAATATGAACAAGACTTTCGAATCGGCTATGAAGGCCATCATGGACATCGAGAACACGATGAAAAACAAGAAAAGAAGTGCGGCAAGCCACACGGCCCTCGTCATCTTGGCAGTCCTCATGCCACTTTCTGTCGGCGCCGTCACCAAGGAGAACGCCGACGAGGCATACCTCAAGGGGGACTATCAGCAGGCCGTCAACGACTACGAGGAACTGCTCAAGCAGGGGAAGAGCGCCGAGTTGTATTACAACTTGGGAAACGCTTATTTCAAAATCGATGACATCACAAAGGCCATCCTCAACTACGAACGGGCGCATCTGCTGTCACCGGGGGACAACGACATCAACTTCAACCTGCAGTTCGCCAGGTCGAAGACCATCGACAAAATCACACCGCAGACGGAGATGTTCTTCGTCTCATGGTACAACGCACTCGTCAATTTCACAAGTGTGGACAGGTGGGCCACCATCGCCGTGGTGAGCATCATTCTCGTTCTCACTCTTCTCTTGCTCTACCTCTTCGCCGAGAGCGTGGCGCTGAGGAAGACGGGTTTCTTCGGAGCGCTTGTGTTCCTGCTCCTCTTCATCATGGCCAACATCTTCGCCTTCCAGCAGAAGAGGATGTTGGAGAATAGAAACGGGGCCATCATTGTCTCGCCGTCGGTGACCGTCAGGAAGTCGCCGGCGGGGAATGCGGAGACCGCTTTCGTGTTGCACGAGGGAACGAGGGTGGACATCACCGACAAGTCCATCAAGGGATGGAAGGAAATCAAAATGCCCGATGGAAGGGAGGGTTGGCTCACCAACGACAATATTGAGGAAATCTGATGGACCTGGAATACCTTGTCAACATCGACCGGCAGTTGCTGCAAGCGGTCAACGGGGCGAACAACATGTTCCTTGACACGCTCATGCTCACGCTCACCTCGGGGGTGACATGGGTGCCGTTGTACGTCGCTCTGCTCTACATGGTCGTGAAAAACAAGGAGACGGCGGCGCAGGTGGCTCTCGTCGTTGCAGGTGCTGCTCTGTGTTTTGCCATCACGGAGGTGGTGACGGAGGGAATCGTCAAACTATGGGTGGCCAGGCCAAGGCCGTGCAGCGACCCCATGTGGATGGATCAGGTACATGTGGTCAACGGAAAGAGGAAAAGCGACTTCAGCTTCTTCTCCGCCCACGCTGCCAACACTTTCGGCATCGCTGTCTTCTTCGCATGGATGGTGAGGAACAAGGTCTTCACGTGGCTCATGGTGACTTGGTCGCTTGTCAATTGCTACACCAGGCTCTACCTTGCCATGCACTATCCTTCCGACATCTTCGTGGGGTTGGTTTTCGGGGCGCTTGTCGGCTCGCTGACATACCTCGCATACTGGCTCGTCGAAAAAAAGGGAGGGGCGAAGCAGCACTATGTCTCGTCGCAATACACTTCCACCGGATATGCCATCGCCGACATCGACGTCGTGGCGTTCGTGTTGGTGGCTATTGGCATCGCAGCCATCATCATCTCACTCATGATGCATTAGGACAACACCCATGGATACAAAGAACATCAAAATATCCGACTACAATTACCCGTTGGACGAGAACCGAATAGCCAAGTTCCCCCTTAGTCGGAGAGACAACTCCAAACTGCTCATTTACAGAAACGGAAACATCGGGGAGGATGTCTTTAGGAACCTCCCGCAGCATGTCCCCCAAGATGCACTGATGGTCTTCAACAACACCAAGGTCATCATGGCGAGGATGCGTTTCAGAAAATCCACCGGTGCACTCATCGAGGTGTTCCTGCTCGAACCGCTGCTGCCCGCAGACTATCAGGTGGCTTTCTTGGCCAACGGACAATGCGAGTGGTGCTGCTTGGTGGGAAACCTGAAGAAATGGAAGGGGGAGACGCTCACCATGCCACTCGAATTGGGTGGAAGGCCGCTCACGCTTTGCGCCACGAGGGTGGGGGAGGAAGGCACCGGCCACAGGGTGAGGTTCCAATGGGACAGGCAGGACGTTTCTTTCGCAGAGCTGATAGACGTCGTGGGTGAACTGCCCATACCGCCATACCTCAACCGCGCCACTCAGGAGAGCGACAAGACGACTTACCAGACGGTCTATTCCAAGGTGAAGGGAAGTGTGGCGGCGCCGACGGCGGGACTGCATTTCACCCCGGAGGTGCTGGACGACCTCGACAGAAGGGGAATTAAAAGGGAGGAGGTGACACTGCACGTGGGGGCCGGGACGTTCCGTCCTGTCAAAAGCGAGAGAATACAGGGGCATGAGATGCACGCCGAGCATTTCTATGTCAAAAGAGAGACCATACAAGCGCTTATTGAGAAGGAGGGTAATGTGCTGGCGGTGGGAACCACCAGTGTCAGGACATTGGAAAGCCTGTATTTCATAGGAGCCAAATTGCGGGCTGGGGCAACGAACGAGGAAGGGTGCTTGCATGTGGCACAGTGGGAACCCTACGACAACCCGCCTAAAGTGACGACGAAAGAGGCGTTGGAGGCTATCGATGATTATATGGACCGCCACCAACTCAAAGCCTTGCAGGCCGACACGCATATCATCATCGCACCGGGATATGAATTCAAGATCGTCAATATGATGGTCACCAATTTCCACCAACCGCAAAGCACCTTGCTGCTCCTCGTCAGCGCCTTTGTCAAGGGGGACTGGAGAAGCATCTACGACTATGCTCTTGCAAACAATTTCCGTTTCCTCAGCTATGGGGATAGTTCGCTCATCATCCCTTGTGAAAAACAGAAATAAAGAATACACCTTATTATGAAAATAGGAGACAAAGTGAGATTCCTTTCAGAGACTGGTGGAGGCACCGTCTCGGGGTTCAAGGGGAAAAACATCGTCCTCGTGGAAGACGAGGACGGTTTCGAGATACCTACGCTCATCACCGACGTCGTGGTGGTGGAGACCGATGACTACAACATCGCCAAAGTACACACGTCGGCAGTGCCCGATTACAAAAAGGCAAAACCGACTCCGCAAAAGGAGGTGGAACTGGAGCCTGCTGACAAGCCCGTCACCTTCCGTCCGCCAGTGGAGGAGCGCAAGGGTGGGGAGGCACTTGCTGCGTACCTCGCATTCGTGCCTATCGATGTCAAGGCGATGACCACCACGCCTTTTGAAACGTATTTTGTCAACGATTGCAACTACTTCATCCGTTTCGCCTATTTCGTGGCCGAGGGGAACAGTTGGAAATTGAGATTCACCGCAGAGGTGGAACCCAACACGAAACTGTTTATCGAGGAGTTTGAAAAGGCTGACCTCAACGTCATGGAGCGGGTGGCTGTGCAACTCTTTGCCTACAAGCGGCAAAAGGGCTTCGCCATCAAAAGACCGGTGGACGTGCAACTCAGAATCGACCCCGTGAAATTCTACAAACTTCACACTTTCAGGGAGAATGACTTCTTCGAGGCACCGGCGCTCATCTTGCCGATTGTGGAGAACGACCAACCGCCAAGACCGCTCGTCATTGACGCCAAGGCACTCAAGCAACAGATGTACCAAGGGGGTGACATTACGAGCAACGATGACCACAAGGAGGGGCGAAGGAACGACAACTCCTACGTCAGGAGATACGAGGACGGGCAGAGCAAGGGAAAGGCTCCCGTCAGAAGGCATGACGACGAAATCGTGGTGGACCTCCATACTTCACAACTGCTCGACAACTTCAGGGGAATGTCTTCTGGAGACATCCTCAATCACCAGTTAGAGGTCTTCAGGCGCACATTGGAGGAGCACAAGAACGAGAAAGGGTGCAAAATCGTCTTCATTCACGGAAAGGGCGAAGGTGTCCTCAGACAGGCCATCATTCAGGAACTCAAGTATAAATACAAGAAATACACCTACCAAGACGCCTCCTTCCAGGAGTTTGGATATGGGGCCACGCAAGTCACCATCAGGTGATGACTTTTCTGAAAGTCATCACTTGATGACGACCTTGTGCCTTTGGTGGATATACACGCCTTTGACAGTCGGGCGACCTGGTAATCGACGTCCATCGAGCGTATGCCATCCCGCATGCTCTTCTTGGGATGCCTCAATTTGACAAATATCCGAGGTGTCGTATTGGAAGTCAACATCCTTCATATTGCCCCAGATATATTGTTCGAGGCCAGGATAATCGATAAATGGGTTGCGGTTGTTTTGTATGTCATAAACGGCATTGTTGCGTTTGATCTCTTTCTGACTGACAGGGTCTTTTTCCGCCCACTTCATCAGCATCTCCAACTGCCAATCAGAAAACCCTGGATAGATGCTGCCGTCAAGCGTGGGCTTCACTTCACCATAGTTGGCATACCAATCGGGTAGTTTCTCCTCATAACAAGTCACCATATAGAAATAGGTACGTGCGAAGTCGCCTTTGTACTCGTCATTGGGTTCAAAGACGATGCCATCATACCCGGGATAGGTGCACTTGCCTAATTTGCTGAAGCCATTAGCCGACGTGAACGTCTCTCCCTTTGTCTCGCCCAAGGGATTGTTGCCTCGCTTGTTGTTGACATATTTGTCAGTAGGATACATGTGGTGCAGGTCGGTGTACATCGGCTGTACCTTGCCTCCAAACCAACTATTGGGAAAGGAGTGCTCTCGATTGTAGTACTGCCCTTCTTTGTTGCCTCCACTGCCTCTGTCCTGGTCGGTAACGAAGGTGTAATTGGTGATGTCCGAATACATGTCCCACACCTTGCCATCGTCCCTGACATCGGTGGTTTGGAAGTCTGTCCACAAGTCGCCGTAGGAACGCTCTGTACGGTTATAGATGATGCTGCAAAAGGCCGACTTCAGCGCCGCCCCCCGTTTCCCGTTCGCAGCCTGGTAATAAACCCCGGAGTTGTTGGGACCCTGTGCCCAAAGTGTCAGCGAAAATGCTGCCAACCATATTGTTGTCGTGAATCTCATGTTCATTTTAGTTATATAGGTTTAGGATAATACTGTTATTCTTTGAAGATTCCTCATACGCCAGTTGCCGTATGACTCAAACTTGTATGAAATCAAATGCAAAAATATTCTTTTTTGATGTGATATGCAAACGATTTATGTTAAATCTTTCATTTCCTCAAGCATATCGCCTTTCCCCACGCCAAGAACCGGCACCTGATGTAGGGATTTGTTTTGCATTCCGCTCGGCTTTGGATAAATTCCTCACGTTCGGAAAAGAAAAATATTTTCTTTTCTCTCACTTATTCGGAATTTTCACTAAATTTGCAACCAGAAATAAATTTTGTTGATTATGGCAAACTACAAGAAAGCCTTGGAGGCTTACATGGACGATATAGGTGACGGGAAACTCCTCACCGATGAACAAGAAAGGCAACTGGCCGACCGCATCCAGCAGGGAGACAGAAAAGCCTTGGACACACTCGTGGAGCGCAACCTCAAGTTTGTCGTTTCCATTGCCAACCAGTACAAGGGACAGGGTGTCTCCATCGACGACCTCGTCAGCGAGGGGAACATCGGAATGATGAAGGCCGCAGAACGCTTCTTGCCGAAATATGGCAAGAGGTTTGTCACTTTCGCCGCCCCCATCATACGCGATGCCATAGAGACTTTCATCCGGAAAAATGGGGAAACCATCCTCTCCGTGGATGCATCCATCCCCGCTGGCAGCAACAACAATTTCAACCTTCTCAACCTCTTGGAAAACGCCGACTCGCCCATGGCCGACGGTAAGTTGACCAAGGAGAGCGACATACAGCGAATGAGCCAATTCATCACCATACTCGCCCCAAGGGAGCAGAAAGTGATTTCATTGGTTTATGGCATAGAGGGGGAGAGGCACACGATGGCAGAGGTCGCTGCACTGATGGGGCTCAAGAGGGAGCGTGTGCGACAGATTAGGGACCAGGCGCTCAGGAAATTGGGAAAGGCTGCAAAGGCGAACTCTTAAAGTTTTATTCCGCTACTCGTATTTCATCGATTTCGCCGGTTGAATGTGCGAAACCAAGAAACTGGGCCCCACGAGCATCAGCACGCTGATGAGGAGGGTGCCGATGTTGATGAGAAGAATGTAAGGAATGTTCAACTCCACTGGAACGGAGTCCACATAATAGGTCTCGGGGTCGAGTTTCACCATTCTCGTGAAATGCTGCAATGCCACGAGCCCTATGCCCAAAAGGTTGCCGATGAGCATGCCTTTTCCGATGATGAACACGGCGAACCACAGGAAGGTGTGGCGGATGGTGCTGTTGCGGGCCCCCATCGCCTTCAAGGTGCCTATCATGCTCGTCCGTTCGATGATGATGATGAGTAGTCCCGACACCATCGTGAAAACAGCTACGGCAACCATCAACCCCAAGATGATCCATACGTCGATGTCGAGCAAGTCAAGCCAGGCGAACACGCTGGGATAGAGTTGCAGGATGGTTGTCGAGGCATAGGTCGCGCCATATTTGTCTAAGCGACGGTCAACAAGAAGGCTTGTTTCAAAGTCGGAAGCATCTAATTGTGAGAAATCCGTGAGCGTCAGTTCCGCCCCGCTTGCTTGGTCGCTCTCCCAACCGTTCAGGCGGACGATGGTGTGGAGGTCGGTGAAACAAGTCCCCTCGTCGAAGCGGCGCATGTTGGTGCGGTAGATGCCCGTGATGGTGAAGCGGCGGGTGCGCACATTGTTGTTGCCCATAAAATAGGTGAACACGCGGGTGCCGGTTGTGAGGTGAAGCTTGTCGGCTATAAAACTGGAGATGGCTATCTCGTTGCTGCTCTCCGTGTCACTGAAACGTGGCAGGCGACCCTCCACCATGCAACTGCTTAAGAAGGTGGTGTCATATTCCTGTGCCAACCCCTTGAAGTTCACACCGAGGAAGTCGCTGTCGGTCTTTAATATGCCCTGTTTCACTGCATAACGTTGGACATGGCTAACACCTTGGATGCTGCGTAGTTCGGAAAGCATCGAATCCCCCATGCACACTGGATAGGAGCCGTCGCTGAAGAGCGACTGCATGTCGCCCACGACGATGTGGCTGCCAAAGCCCAGGACCTTGTCGCGGATGGTGTGCTTGAAGCCAAGCACCACGCACACCGACACAATCATCACTGCGAGGCCGAGGGCAACGCCGGCGATGGAGATGCGGATGGCGGGGCGGCTGGCCTTGCGACGGTCGGCCTCGTCGCTGCGAAGACGACGGGCTAAAAACAGGGGAAGGTTCATCAGGACTTATTCGTCATATACGTGTCCGGGATAGCTCTCCAAAGCCTTTCGTAGCACCTCTAAGGCGCGGGTGAGGTCTTTTTTCTTCAAGACGTAGGCGATGCGCACTTGGTTGACACCGGCACCGGGCGTGGTGTAGAAACCGGAGGCAGGGGCCATCATCACCGTCTCACCCTCGTAGTTGAACTTCTCCAAGCACCAGCGACAGAATTTCTCCGCATCGTCAACAGGGAGTTTTGCCACTGTGTAGAAGGCGCCCATGGGAATGGGGGAATAGACCCCGGGGATGCGGTTCAAACCGTCGATGAGGCATTTGCGGCGCTCCACGTACTCGTCGTAAACCTCGCGAAGGTATTCCTCCGGCGTGTCCAAGGAGGCTTCCGCCACAATCTGGCCTATCAGGGGTGGTGACAAACGGGCTTGGCAGAATTTCATCACGGCGGCGCGCACGGCCTGGTTTTTCGTGATGAGTGCACCGATGCGGATGCCGCATTCGGAGTAGCGTTTCGACACGGAGTCAATCAATATCACATTCTGTTCGATGCCTTCCAAGTGGCAGGCGCTGATGTAGGGGGAGCCGGTGTAAATGTATTCGCGATAAACCTCGTCGGAAAAAAGGTAGAGGTCGTATTTCTTCACCAAGTCGCGAATCTGGTTCATCTCGCGGCGGGTGTAGAGGTAGCCCGTGGGGTTGTTGGGGTTGCAAATCATAATGGCCCTTGTGCGGTCGTTGATCAACTCCTCGAATTTCTCCACCTTGGGAAGGGAGAAGCCTTCCTCGATGGTGGTAGCGATGGTGCGGATTTTGGCACCGGCGGAGATGGCGAAAGCCATGTAGTTGGCGTAGGCTGGCTCCGGAACGATGATTTCATCGCCGGGGTTCAGGCAGGAGAGGAAGGCGAAAAGCACCGCCTCGCTGCCGCCGGAGGTGATGATGATGTCGTCAGCACTGACGTTGATGTTGTATTTCGCATAATAACCCACCAACTTCTCACGGTAGCTCTGGTAGCCTTGTGAGGGGGAGTATTCTAATATGTCGCGGTCGATGGTCTTCAATGCCTCCAAACCCACGCGGGGAGTGGGGAGGTCGGGCTGGCCGATGTTCAGGTGATACACCTTGATGCCACGCTTTTTTGCAGCGTTGGCAAGGGGGGCTAACTTCCGAATCGGCGACTCGGGCATCTCGATTCCACGGATTGATATGTCGGGCATGATGATATTTGTTGCAATTCGTCTGCAAAGGTAGTGAAAGCCGAGCGGAATGCAAAATAAAAATGATTTTTTATTTTCATTTCCAAGGCGCATCCTACCTTGGGCTTGGAAAGCCAAAGTAAGTGCAAGCCGAAGACAATACAAAACAAAAAAGCATTTTTTTGTTTTTATTGTTGAGGCGACGCCTACCTTCGGCGTTAGCCAGAGGTAGTGCAAAATTCCGATTTAGCGAGCAAAATAGAAATTTATTTTCATTCTAATCTTCTATCCTCTTGACCACTTTGCACGGATTGCCTACTGCGATGCTGCCAGATGGTATGTCTTTGTTGACGACGGAACCAGCACCGATGGTGACATTGTCGCCGATGGTGACGCCGGGCAGGATGGTCACGCTGCCACCTATCCACACATTGTTGCCTATGCTCACAGCCTCGGCCCATTCACGGCGGGAGTTGCGCTCCCGTGGGTCGGTGCTGTGGCAGGCGGTGTAGATGCTCACATTGGGTCCCATGAAACAGTCGTCGCCGATGGTCACCGGAGCCTCGTCCAAGATGGTGAGGTTGAAATTGGCGAAAAACCTTTTGCCCACGCTGATTTGTTTGCCGTAGTCGCAATAGAATGGTTGGTTGATAATCAAGGCATCGTCGCCAATATGCCCCAACAAACTTTTCAGCAGTTCCAACTTCTTCGCATGCTCTGAAGGGCGCAAGTGGTTGTAGTCGTAAATCAACTCACGCGTGTCGCCCAGTTCTTTAATCAATTGCTTGTCAACGGCGGAATAGATCTTCCCGCTCAGCATCTTTTCCTTTTCTGTCATAAAATCACCTTCATATAATTCACCTGTTTCTTACCACTCGTGGGCTGCTGCCAATGCGAGGAACATGTAATGAGAGGATGCGCCGCCGATACAGTATTCTGTCTGCTGCCATAGGAAGGGGAAGCGCAGCAACTCCGGGAAGTCAGGCCTGATGAGGGCCGTGCCGGACACCACGCCGCCCGGGATGTAACTCCAGTCGGCACGGTTGACACCGTAGGCCACGGTGGCCGAGGAGGCTCCCACGCCCGAGGCGAAGGATTCGGTGTTCACACCTGGGTGGCATCCCAAGACAAAGTTGAGCGCATTCCACACCGGAGCCATGGAGAACACCTTCGGGTAGGCCTTGGCGAGGAAGTAATGACGGAAGGCGAAGTTTTGGATGTCCCACCCCGCACCCCAGATTTGGGGGCGATAAGGCACGCCGTAGGGCGTCGCTTCTGCCATGGTGGATATCTGCGTGGCAAGAGCCGGCATCGCTTTCTCCACCGCCAGGGCCAGTTGGCGGGCCTTGCGGCTGTCGGAGGTGCGAAGCGTCTTGTCAAGTCGGGCGATGTGCCATCCCACTTCTCCAAGGTGAGAGGTGATGAAATCCGCCTCGCTCACAAGATAGTCGAGGTAAGCTGCTTCGTGGGTGGAGAGGTAGAGCTCCACGGCGGCGTGTACCTTGGCACCTTTGGTACGTCCCTGCACCGGCTTTTCGAAGAGCGTGCGGGCGATGTTCAGGCAAGCGGTGGAGAGCGTGTCGTTGAACCCTTTCAGCGGACGTGATATGGCGGCCAGTTGTGCGGCGGTGCTCATTTCCCTGCCCGGGTTGTCCTCGGTGAATATCCAACGGTCGTCGTCGGTGCCAGCCACGCCGTCGGTCATGGCGGCGGCATCGCCTAACAGCACGTATTGTCGCACGGTGGGGCAGATGATGCCCCTGTAGAGTCGGCCCAGCGACATGTAGGAGGCCACAACGCTCAGCGCACCGTTCTCTATTTGCTGAAGGAGGTCGTTCTTGCCGTCGGGCTGGTGAATCTCTGCCACATGGTTGGCATGGTCGATGGATGTCACGTCGATATCCGGATGGAATGTCTCGTAAGCCAGAGTGAGGACAAAGGACTCGCCGGCCTGGGATTCCACACGAAGGTCGTAGTCGCCCGCGTCGTGCCATCCACCTATGTTGACGCCGGGAACTTTCTGTTTGGGCGCGTAGGGAGACAGGTTAGGCTGCTGCACATATCCGTCGATATGGTTGCCGTCAGGGGCCATAAGGGCGTCGTCGAGGTGGCAGGCGTCATGCCATACGCGGTATTTCTCATTCACGCGTACATGGCACATCTGCACGGGCAGGAAATATTCCAACACGGGCTGCCATACGCCACGCTGATAGACGTCGTCGCCGATGTGGAACACCGCCGATGACGATGGGCCATAGCAAACTTGGTAGAGGCCGGGGGTTGCCACGTCGCTAAAGTCGGCTTTCAGGTAGCGATAGCGCAGAAAATCACCCCACTCCTTGGTGGGAAGTTCCGATACCAACTGGGAACCTTGCTCCGTGATTTTCATCAGACGGGCGAAAGGCAAGGGGGTGTCGTGCTCGTCCAACTCGATGACGGCGGTCTTCTCCTGCTTGCCATGGTAGCCCACTTGTGACACTTGCACCACCGGCTCGCGTTTCCAGCCTTTTACCATATTCGGGGTGATGAGCCACTTGACGGCGTTCTTCGTTGCGCCGGAGGCCACCTCCTCACGCAGTACGAACCACCCGTTGTTGTGGTTCATCCTTCCGTCGTAAAGCGACATCGTGCCGGATTGCGATGCCACGGTGAAGCGAAGCATGTCGTCTTCCGGACTGACGGTGAACAAACGCCCTTGGCAATAGGGGAGGGAAACGATGTCGTCAGCGGCCATGGGAGAGTAGCCTTTGCCTATTAATTGGTCAAGGTCTGCCAACGGGCGGCCATGGGGACGGTGACTGCTGGCAAGGGGATGGTTGGGTTGGCGAAGGGCCAACGGACTGTTGGGCTGTTGTGGAAAGAGCCCCGATGCGTCGTCCATCATCCAATGCTTGCCGAAGAGCACGCCGGGGAACAGTTCCAAGTTGAAACCCACGCGCCCGATGAAGGCCTCGGGAAGTGGCTTGTCCAAATCCACGCTCACCAGGATGCCATCGCCGTGTGCTTCCACGCGAACTTGATAGTCCAACTTCAGGTCGGGGTAGATTGTCGGGTTGAAACCGGTGAGGTGGCGGGAGGAGTCGGGGTAGCAGAGACGTGTGGTGATGGACTGCTGGCCTACGTCGCGTCCGAGTTGACGGGGGACGGGTTGCCACTGCCCGGGGGTGGGCTCCAGGCGCAAGTCGCCGTTGGTGGCGATGCGTACACCGTGCATGAGCAGGCTGACTCCACCCTGATGCCCTTCGGGATAAATGTCGTCGAAGGCCATCACGTCAACGCCGTCGTGGCGGAAATACCCTTTTTCGCAAAGAGAAAACTGTTGGGCCATGAGGGAAAGGCTCCAGAAGGCCAAAAGGGAGAAAAGCGATAATCGTCGGGTCATAGGTGTGGTTTTTTGTTATGGGGGTGTTGATGATGGTGTTTTTTCCGTGGTGTGTTGATAGATTGGCACTCACTTTTGCAAAGGTAGTGTTTTTATGGGAAACATTCAAATATTCATTCGGTATAATTTCTATGGAAGGGGTGGATGGAAAATAAACGAGGGCCTGGCTTTTGCGAACCAAGGCCCTCAGGTTTTCACTACATTTGCATAAGAAAATGATTCGTCACGAACCTCTTTGTTTAATTTGAATAGTTTACAAAACCTAAAAAACTAAATGTATGAAAATCAGTAAAACCAATAGTTGTAGTAGCGAATTGTCTTGGACTACTATTCCAGAATGATATTGAACACTTCCAAGCCGTCACTGAAAAGATGTTGGCTGTGGAATTACCGTCAGTAAGTTCTCCATTAATCCATTCTTGCTTATATGATGATGTCAGGTATTATAGATCTCGTTTTGACAATCGACAGGGGGAAGTATTCCGTTGGGAAGTCCACATCGATTTGTTCTGGTTGCAAATTTAAGGGGAAAAAAGCAAAGAAGGGTGCTGGCTTTATATCCTTTTTCGACCTTTTTGTATCATCGATACATTTTGGTTGTAATTGAATACATTTTGGGAGATAAAAGTTAAAATGATGGATGCATTAGTCAAATATCTTGCCCGAGAATTGGGAGAATGTGAAAAATTGATTATCTTTGTCTGAAAACAAGCAAGAACCATGGGCAACACTCGCATCATTGCATTTTTCATCGCATGGACGTTGGCTACAGCTGCCTCGGCTGGCAATTTCTTCTTTCGCAAAGTGGATGTGAAGGATGGGATGGCTGACAATTTCGTCAGGGATGTGATCAGAGATTCTCAGGGCTTCATCTGGCTCTCCACCATCAACGGTCTTAGCAGGTACGATGGATATAGATTCCACAACTACATGCCTCTCCAATTCGGGGGCAGGGGCAATGATGTCAAAATGGTCAGGGAGACGGCTGACAACACACTATGGATGCTTTGCGCCATGGAACTGTATTGCTACGACCGTCAGAGCAAAACTTGGTTGAAGGATGGGGCGAAAAGACTTTCAAAACTGGGGGTGAAAGGAAAGATGACCCTCTTCTACGTGGATGACAGGCACTATTTGTGGGTGGCTACCGATATGGGGCTGTTTCATTACGATTTCACACAGAGAACCGTCTTTCACATTCCCAATTACAGCAAGGCTGCCATTTCACACATCGTCTCCAAGAATGGAAGAACGGTCATCGTCACCAAAGATTACAAGATTTATGAGGTCTCGCTCAATTCCCGACGCCTCGTTCCTTTGTCACAGGCCCCCAATGTCAATGACGACCGTGACAACAGGGTGTTTCTCGACAGTCATGCGACTCTCTGGATGTTCAATTCACATTCACAGGCTGGAACGCAATGGCAATTCTCTCTCAAGTCGCACGAATGGAGGCAGGCGGAGGAATTGTCGAACATGGGTTCCGTCTTGGTCAATGCCATGGAGGAGGACAACGAGGGAAGGCTCTGGCTCGGCACCGTGAATGCCGGAATACATGTTTTTGAATACCAGCAAGGTGGAATGTCGCTCAAGGAGGTGATGAGCATGCATGCCTTTGAGTCGCATAGTAGCCACATCACATGCTTCTATCTCGACAACAACAACACCATGTGGGTGGGCTCTGCCAAATTGGGGGTGGCGTTCACCGATATGAGCAGTCCTAACTTCAACCTCGTTTCCACTGGGGCATACGAGGATGTCAGTTCCATGGTGCAGGACGAAAAGGGAAACATCTGGATCGGATTCGATGGAGCGGGGGTCCTGATGAAATCGCCGGAAGGAGTGGAGACGCATTTCAATGCCATGAGGAAGCAAATACCATCCGACATCGTGACCTCGCTCGTCATCAATGCAAGTGGGGAACTCCTTGTCGGTACTTATGGAAACGGCATCGCCAAGTTTGAAATGGGTGGCTTCCAACCTGTCCTCTCACAGTACCCGCAATTAAGATATGTAAAGGCGATGGTCAATGACAACAATGGAAACCTGTGGGTGGCGACCGTGGACAAGGGAGTGGTGAAGGTGACCAAGGACGGAAAGGTCGTCGATTACACCACAGGCAACTCTCCGCTTGTGTCGAATGGATGTCTGTGCATGGCTTTCGATGCTGTGCAGGACCTCATGTACATTGGTACGTCCATGGGAGTCTCCGTGTACGATTGCGCACACGGGAATTTCGTCAACATTAAGCAACTGGAAAAAGTCAATGGCTCATACATCTCTTCGTTGCTCGTGAACGACCGTGGCATCTTGTTTGTTGGGAGCAGGAACGGGTTGTGGACTTATCGAAGAGGGGACGACCAAGTTCATCATTTCACCACTTACGACGGTATGTCCAACAACATCGTCAGGGCGTTGGCCAAGAGTGGTGACTACGTGTGGGCGGCCACCGACAATGGACTCACTTGCATTTTGGCGCAAATGGACGATAGAAGGCATTTCGAATGTAAATGCTATCCTTTTTACTCTTCCGACGGACTTGAAGATGTGGTGTTCTCCAACAACGCGGCCTTGACGACCCAAAACGGTGAGGCATGGCTGGGTTGCTTCATGGGGTATGTCAGCATCATGAACGAAAACATCATCACCCAACAGCCAAGCCTTCATGTCAGGTTTACTGACTTCATGATCAATGGCAAATTGCTGAATACAGACGAGGATGGGGGGAACACAAACTTGTACAGCAACAATGCCATCACCTTGCATCATGACGACCATCTTGGTGTGGCAGTGTCAGCCATGCTTCCTTCGCAAAGCAGGAAAATCAAGTATTTCTATCGGTTCAAGGGGGAAAAGGAGTGGATGGGAGTCTCCGTTAACATTTTGCATCTGCTCGCTTTGAAGCCAGGAAAGCATGTGCTGCAGGTGAAGGCTGAATTGCCGGGGATGATGGAGAGCAGCATTGCCGAACTACCCATAGAGGTGCTGCCGCCCTTCTGGTTGTCCATACCCGCCATCCTCGCCTACATCGCCATCTTGATACTTGCATTCTGCATGCTCAACAGGGCGGTGCGACAAAAGCAAAAAAGGCAACTTCTCATCAAGCAGATGGAGGTCAACTTGAAAAAATATGAGATGGAGGAAGAGAAAATCAGATTCTTCACCAATATCAGCCACGATTTGAAAACGCCATTGACGCTGGTGATGGCTCCATTGGAGAAAATTAGGGCTGCCAACCTCCCGGCGAACATCAAGACGGAGATGGAGGTGGCATGGAGAAACGCACAACAACTCTACGACCTCATCCTTCAGCTTCTTGACTTCAGAAGACTTGATGTGGGGATGGAGAAACTTCATCTCAAACACGGAGACATCGTTGGATTTGTCTCACAAACGGTTCAGGGATTTGCATATTATGCCGCTCACAAGGAAATCAACTTGCACCTGAATGTGCCAAAGGAACCTGTGGAAATTGTTTTCGACGAAAACAAAATGAGACGAATTGTCACCAACCTTTTGTCCAATGCTTATAAATACAACTCCGACAACGGAGATGTCACGGTGGATTTGCTCGTAAAGGGGGAGGAGGACAACCGCCAAATCGTACTCTCTTTTTCCGACACGGGCATTGGTGTAAAAGACAAACAACACGTCTTCGACAGATTTATGCAGGAAAGCCATGGGCATGAGCAAGAGGGAAGCGGACTGGGACTGCACATCGTGAGACAATATGTGGAAATGATGGGAGGAACCATCGATGTGACCGACAACAAACCGAAGGGAACCGTCTTCACCGTCACCTTGCCCGTGATGACGGAATATGACAACCAGGGGGAGTTGACGGAAGAGGTGGACAGCGACGACGAGAGAGAGGCTGATGCCAAGGAACAAAAGGAGGGTAAGCCCACCATCATGGTGGTGGAGGACAATTTGGATGCAAGGCAATTCCTCCAAAGAAGCCTTGAAGACGAATACCATGTCATCGTAGCTGAAAATGGAATGGAGGCTTTGGAAAAAATGGCGGGAAAACAGCGGGTGAACATCGTCGTGAGCGACGTGATGATGCCTCTCATGGATGGCATACAACTTTTCAGACAGCTGAAAAACAACATCAATTATTCCCACATTCCTGTCATTTTGCTCACTGCAAAAAGCGGCCAGGAGGACATTGTGGCGAGTATGAAGGAGGGAGTGGCGGACTACATCACCAAGCCTTTTAGCCTGGCTGTGCTCAAATTGAAAATCAAGAAAATACTTGAATGGACACAAAATACATACACTAAAGTGGGAAAAGGAATGGAAATCAAACCAAACGAAATCACTGTCAGTTCGCTCGATGAAGAACTCATCACACACGTCATGGAAAGCATTGAAACCAACATGGCCGACACCAACTATTCGGTGGTGCAACTCAGCCAGGATGTGGGAATGACAAGAGGACATCTCTACAAGAAACTCATGGCCATCACTGGAAAGACACCGTTGGAATTCATCAGGATCATGAAAATGAAAAGGGGGAGAAGCCTCCTTGACCAAGGAAAGACCAACATCTCGGAGGTGGCCGACATGGTGGGGCTGTCACCCAAGCAATTCACCAATTATTTCAAGCAAACCTATGGGGAAATACCATCGGAATACTTGAAAAAACTCAAGCAATAACCAAATCACAAGGAATGATGAAAAAAGATAATCTCAAAAAAGTAGTTCTTGCATTGGCTGCCATGATGGCGTTCACAACGGTGCAGGCCGGAAAGTTTCAGAATTTCAAAGTCTCCACCTATGTCCGGGCGCAGGACGTGGCCAGGATGGATGATGACAAGTTCCTGAAAGAAACATGGGAAACGGTCAGCAGCCAGGTGGATCTTGACAAAATCTACATCGAGACACATCGCGATGCATACACCGTGCCGGAGAACATTCTTAAAAAGGTGAAGAAATTCTTCCTCTCAAAAGGATTGGAGGTGGGAGGTGGCATTACGTTCACACGCTCCGAGCCTTCTGACTTCGAGACCTACAGTTATGCCAGACCGGAGGAGCGGGAGCAGGTGAAGCACATCTCGGAATACACCGCCAAGTTCTTTGATGATTTCATCCTCGATGACTTCTTTTTCATCGACTTGAAAAACGACGATGAAATAGCAGCAAAGGGAAACAAAAGTTGGACAGAATACAGACTCAAACTCATGGCTGACGCCGGTAGGGAATTGGTGGTCAATCCCGCAAAGGCTGTCAACCCAAAGGTGAAAGTCATCGTGAAATATCCCAACTGGTATGACCATTTCCATGGATTGGGATTCAACATCGAGGAGGAGCCTACCTATTTCGACGGCATCTGGACAGGAACGGAAACCAGGGACCCTGCATCGGCTCAGCACCTGCAAAACTATTTGAGCTATAACATCATGAAATATTTCGACAACATCGCTCCCGGGCGCAACGGAGGGGGATGGGTGGACGCCGGAGGAATACACATGAGCATGGACAGATATGCAGAGCAACTGCATCTCACCATGCTGTCGAAAACGCCCGAAATCATCTTGTGGAACTACATGCAACTGGCAGAAGTGAAAATCACACCGGCCATGCGCGCCCCTTGGCAGGACTTGGGAGGCAACAGCTTCAGATATGACGACATGGTGAAGCCGTTCAGCAAAAACGGGAAAAGCATCACACCGACGACGATGGCAAGATTTGCCAACCAGACACTCCATCAAACTGACATCCTCGTGGGGATGTTGGGGCAACCCGTCGGATTGGTGTCCTACAAGCCTTACCATTCCTCTGGAGAGGATTTCCTCCAAAACTACTTGGGCATGATCGGACTGCCCATGGACATGCACCCGGAGTGGAAAGACGGATGCAGGCAAATCCTCCTTACGCAGCAGGCGGCAAAGGACAAGGACATCGTGGAGAAAATCAAACGTCAACTGAAAGGAGGGGGCGACGTCATCATCACCACGGGGTTGCTCAAGGTCATCAAGGAACAGCTCGCCGACGTGGTGGAACTGTATTGCGGAGACCTCAAGGCCATCGTCAACGACTTCGGTATGGCGGGAAAGGCGGAAAGGGAGATAATCATACCACAAGTGAAATATTTCACCAACGACGCTTGGGAGGTGGTCAGTGCGGGAAGACCGCTCATCGGCGGAGTCTCTGGATATCCCATTCTCTTGCGCGACACTTATTCCAAGGGAATGCTCTTCGTTCTCACCATACCCGACGACTTCGGCAACCTGTACGACTTCCCACCACAAGCACTGAATGTCATCCGAAGGGCCATGAGCAAGGATGTGGGGGCGTACATCGAGGGGCCGTCAAAAGTCGCTTTGTTCCCATACGACAACAGGACGATGGTGGTGGAGAATTTCAATGACAATGCGGTGGACTTGAGGGTGGTCCTCAACGAAAAGGTCAACAGACTTGACAACCTCCTCACCGGTGAGCAAATCAAGCCAACAGAGGTGAAACCTGGAAGAAACCGCTTTTATGGATATGCAGAGGGGCAGACAGTTTTCGACGTGAAACTGCCGGCACATAGTTATGTAGGATTTAAATATTGAGTATATGAAGACTTTGAAAAACATCATCTTGCTTTCCTTCTTGCCTGTCATGACGACTGTGGCGCAAACTTATCCCACCATCCTCATGCAGTATGAAGAAGAGATTGAAAACATCATCAAGGGCATGACACTTGAGGAGAAAGTGGACATGCTCCATGGGAAGAACATGTTCTCCTCACAAGGCATTCCAAGACTTGGCATTGCCGATGTGGAGTATGCCGACGGGCCGTTCGGAATCAGGGAGGAGATGGAACCGCACTCATGGAACTCGGCTCATCTCACCACAGACTCGGCCACTTTCTTCCCCACAGGCTCGGCGTTGGCTGCCACATGGAGCACGAAATGGGCTCGCGAATATGGAAAAGGCATGGGAAGGGAGGCGCGTCTTAGAGGAAAGGACATGGTGCTCGGACCTGCCATCAATATTCAGCGAATTCCCACGGGGGGAAGAACATACGAATATCTCAGCGAAGACCCCTTGCTCAGTGGAGCCCTCGCAGTGGCATACACCAAGGGAATGCAAGAGGAAGGGGTGGCCGTGTGCTTGAAACACTTCGCACTCAACAACCAGGAAGACTATCGTGGATTCGTGGATGTGAGAATTGGAGACAGGGCCATGCATGAAATTTATCTGCGACCCTTTGAGATGGCCGTGAAGGAGGCCGATGCTTGGGGGGTAATGGCGGCATACAACAAGGTGAAGGGAAGGTGGTGCTCGGAAAACGCACTCCTGCTCGACACCATCCTCAGACGGCAGTGGGGATTCCCCGGAATGGTCATCAGCGACTGGGGGGGAGTGCATTCCACTATCGACGCCGTCAACGCTGGTATGAACGTGGAGATGCCCGGAAGCAGGTTTTTTGGAAAACCGCTCCTCGATTCCGTCATGGTGGGAAAGGTGAGCACGGAGGTCATCGACCAGCGAGTGAGGGAAATCCTTCGCGTGAGAATGGCTGTGAAGCCCGTTGCCAAAGAGGAGGCCAACAAGCATCCCGTCGGCAACCCGGAGGAGATGAACACCGCTTTGGAAGTGGCGCGGAGAGCCATCGTCTTGCTCAAAAACGAGGATATTCTGCCCATTGACAACAAGCGTGTCAAAAACATCGCTGTCATCGGAGAAAATGCCGTGACGAAAATGGCATTGGGCGGCGTGGGGGCCGGTGTGAAGACTCGTTGCGAAATCACACCGCTCGAAGGTTTGAGGGAGGCTCTCGGACCAGGGGTGAAAATCACCTATGTGCCGGGATACAAGAGTTTCGGCAGGGAAGACCGTAACCAGAAAAAGTCTCCCATCCAAAAGGCTGACCCGAAACTGATGGCTCAAGCGGTGAAAGCCGCGAAAAAGGCCGACGTCGTACTCTTCTTCGCCGGAGACAACAGGGAGGTGGAGACAGAGGGGTCCGATCGCAAAAGCATCACACTGCCCTCCGGACAGGATGAACTGGCGAGGGCCTTGGTTAAAGCCAACAAAAAATTGGTGACAATCATCACTTCAGGGGGACCGGTGGACGTGACAACAGTGAAGGAGGTTTCCGGTGCTTTGCTTGAGGCATGGTTCAATGGTTCCATGGGTGGTCAGGCCCTCGCGGAGGTACTCACGGGGAAGATTTCGCCATCGGGGAAACTGCCCATGAGTTGGCCGTGCAAGTTGGAAGACGTGCCGGCATACGCCTTGGGCGTTTTCCCGCAGGAAGTCACCAACGACACACAGGGAGATATCTTCGTTGGTCTGGTCAACAATCGGGACAACAGGCGTAACCAGCGTCTCGTTGCCAATTATGCCGAGGAAGACTTGGTGGGGTATAGGTGGTATGATTGCAAATCGAAGGAGGTGGCGTACCCCTTCGGCTTCGGACTTTCATACGCCCAATTCATTTACAGCGACATGGAGGTCAAACCGGCGGTGGAGGGATTGGAGGTGGCTTTCACCATCACCAACACTTCCAACAGGGATGCCGAGGAGGTGGCGCAAGTGTATGTGTCAAGGCCGTTGTCGGGGATCCAACGACCGGTGAAGGAACTCAAGGGTTTCCATCGAGTGGCCCTGAAGGCGGGGGAGAGAAAGAAAGTGAGCGTCACATTGCGATACGCTGACTTATGCCATTGGGATGAGGAGGCACAAGCATGGATGCTCGAACAAGGAAAGGTCGTCGTGCAAGCAGGAGGGTCATCTGACAAACTGCCTCTCAAAGCGGAGGCTGAGGTGATGGCCACCAATAGATGAAAAAACGCTCCCTTCGGTTTTCCCGAAGGGAGCGTTTTGATTGTTGATTTTTCACATATAATTACCATATAATTTGACATATAATTCTGTAAACCAAGGAATTAATGAACAATTCGTGGTAATTCGTGTTACAATAAATCCACTATAATTTCATCTAAACAAAAATGTCAAGTTAATTAAGTAACAGTTCCTTATTTCCTAAACAAGTCTTTTTCCTTGAGGAACACCACTTTGCCGTATTTCTCCAACTCTTTGAGGTTGAGTTTCTTCTTGCTGCCTACGATGCCTAACACGCGGTGGGCGGCATTTCCTTTTATATGGCTCTCATAATACTTGGCAAGGTCGGCCATCGTCGCTCCCTGGTATAGCTCCACCAAGCCCGTCCGGCTGTCGGCTTGGTAGCCGTTGCGTTGCATGTTGGCGATTGTCGAGCCTATGCTTCGGAAGGAGGGGAATTGGTTGTAAATCTCGTTGATGCAGTTCTGACGGGCTATGTCATATTGGTTTTCTATCAAGGGCATGTCGTGCAGGAGGGAGTCCACCAAGGCGATGGCACTCATCGTCTTGTCGCCCTGCGTTCCCACATAACTGATAAGTCCCAAGGGGGAATTGGGATGGCGCAGACGTGGCCGTGTCATGAGGTGGCTGTTCGTGGAGTAGGCCATCGAGCGGAACTCACGCACCTCTTGGAACAGCACCGATGACATGCCGCCTCCGAAATACTCCTCCATCAAGAAGGCCGGCACACGGTCTTCCAAGGTGGGGGTGGTTGGCAGTTGGTCATAGGTGAAGAAGAGCGTCTGGCGGGCTTTGGGCATGTCGAAAACATAGACCACCGGGCTGTCGTAACTGATAGGTGTGGGGCTGTAGTCTATATATGTTTTGCAACTGCGCTCCACCGGCAGGGTTTTGCGCACCACGCTCTCCACCTCGTTGATGTCGAGAGTGCCGCTATAGACAATGTCGCAAGCACTCTCCTTGATGGCATCAATGGCCGACAACAGGTCTTCCCCCGAAAGTTTTTTCACCTCTTTATATGTCTGGCGGTGAAGCGAGGTGGACTGGTCGCCGGTGGTCACTTTCTGCACCATGGCCTTCATCACGTCGGAGTTGTCCTCGGTCAAGGACTTCTCTTCGGCTTTCACGATGTCTTTGACATTTTTCAAAGCCTTGTCGTTGCTTTTCATGTGCTGGAGGAAATGGCCCACCAACTTCATCGTTTCCGCGAAATTCTTGTCAAGGCCCGTCACGGTGAGCGTGGTGGCATTGTTGGTGCATTCCATCGACATCTCGCCTCCCAAGAGGTCCAAGGCGGAGCCAAATTGTTGGCGGGTGAGCGAGTCGGTGCCTATGTTGTTGGCAAGGCTAACAGCCGATTCAAGGCGTGGGTCGGCTCGAAGGCCACGGTTGTAACTCACCGTGAGTTGAAATAGGTCGTTCAAGGAATTCTTCACCGTGTAAAGCTTCGCCTGTCCACTGAGGGAGAGGGAGGTGGCATCGTGCTCGAAGTCGAGGAGGCGGGGGGAACTATCTGCCACCGGGAGGGCGGCAAGACGCTTGGCATACTCCGACTCCACACCTTTGTTCTTGGGTATCACGGGGGTGTAGCCAGGCTGCGATACCTTGTCCTTTTCCAAACTGCCAAATTTTTTCTTGAACCTCACAAAGGGGGTCTCGAAATAGCGTTTTGATGCGGCTGTCACTTCCTCGCGTGTCACTTGATCGATGGCATTCACCTTGTCCATATACTCGCGCCAACTGTGGCCGCTGCTCATCGCCATCACCATCTGCATGAAGCGCTTGTCAATCGTTTCCAAATCTTGCATCGCCTCGCGGTGGGCCTTCTGCTTCTGTGCCACAAAAGCCGCGTCGCTGAAGTCGCCGTTGGCGATGCGGCGGATTTCTGTCAGGCAGGCTTCCTCGGCTTTCTCACATTTTGAGAGCAGGTTGGGAACGACCAACAACAGGATGACACCGGCGTCGTTGAGCGAGGTGGGCAAGATGGCCGACATCATCAGTTTTCCTTCGTTGGCAAGTGAGTCCAAGCGGCCGGCATTGCCGTTGGTGAGCAGTTTCGTGGCGATGGTGAGGGCGTTGGCGTCCTTTTCGAAGTCGGTGCAGGATTTGAACACCAAGGCTTCCAAACTGACAAGGGGAATGGGAATCGGCACCGACACCGTGCGCTCCTCCTTGATGTCGGGTAGAGGGGATGTCACGCGGGTGGGTTTCACACCACGGGGAATACGGCCAAATGTACGTTCAAGCAGCGGCATGATGCTGTCGGAGGAGAAGTCGCCGGTAAGCACCAAGCCCATATTGCTTGCCACATAATATTTCTCGTAGAAAGCCTTCATCTCGGAAAGGCGGGGATTCTTCAGGTTTTCCGTGCTCCCAATAATGGGGTAGGCGTAGGCGTTGGTGCCAAACAACTCCTTAAAGCATTTGTCGCGAATGAAACTGGTCATGTCATCGCTGTTCATGTTCTTCTCCTCATAAACGGTCTCCAATTCTCCTTGGAACATACGGAAAACGGGGTTGATAAAGCGGTCGCTGTTCAGAATGCACCAATGCTCCAAATATCTGGGAGTGAACATATTGTGGTAGAATGTGAAGTCGTAGGACGTACCGGCGTTCAACAGGCTTCCACCGTAGCGTGAGATGAGGTTGTTGAACTCGTTGGGGATGGCATATTCGCCCGCTTTCTGGCTGAGGCGGTTGATGTCTTTTTGAATGGCGTTGCGGGCGGCTTCGTCTTTAGTGGCGGCCAGACGGTCGTAGCAGGCGGCGATGGAGTCGAGCCAGGGTTTCTCATGGGTGTAGTCGGTGGTGCCTATCTCTTCCGTGCCTTTGAACATGATATGCTCGAAATAGTGGGCAATGCCGGTGTCGGGGCAATCCTTTGCTCCGGCGTGTACCACCACGGCTCCGTAAATCTTCGGTTGGGAATGGTCTTCGTTCAGCCACACGGTCATGCCGTTGCTCAAGGTATGTTCGCTTACTTCCAACGCACGGGGGAGTTGGGAGGACATCGGAAGGGACAGTGCCAACAGCAACGCCAGCGCACTTGTCTTGAATAAGAATCTTCTTGTCATTTTGACTCTTGATATTTTGAATTATTTTTTCAACGATTGTTATGCACTAAAACGTGACGGCGTAGGTGTCGTAACACACGGCTCGCCCGCCGAAGCCCTCTTTCTGGAAGAGCAACCTGCTGTTGAGTTCGCTGCCGTCGCCCATGCTCGAACGACCAAAGTCGAGATATTCGGCATCGCCCCAGTCGAGCGACAGCAGATGATGGAACAGCAGGTCGAGTGCGCCGTATGACTTGCCTTCTTCGGAGGCCGAGATATACTGTGTATGGATGACCCGTGGGGTGACGTAGAGCAGTGTGCCTCCCAGCACGCAATCACCGCCGGTGACCACGAAAAGACGGATGTTGTGAGGAAAACGCCCCATCAGGAGACGCATTTCCTCCAGACGATGCACGGGAGCGACTTGGTGGCGGAGGGAGAGGTTGGCTTCCAACACCGCCCAAAAGTCGCCCAAACGCTCTTGGCCGACTTCATTCACGATTAATTCCCGGGCTACTGCTTTCCGCAGGCCCGACTTGCGTGACTCTATGAAAGGAATGGGGTGTTGCAGGTGGATGGCGGACGACACATGGCGGCTCTCCAACTGAGCGCCGCAGACATGGTAAAGGGCGTAGAGGTCTTCCTCCGTGGGGTAAGTGTGGTAAATCCACGGGATGGCCTTGTAGGTCATGGCCGATAGGCCCTGACCGTGGGCGTAAGTGGTCAAGAGGCGGAAGAGCGTGCCCATTCCCTCCACGCCTACGCGGTCGCCCACCACCCAGCCTCCATAGGTCAATCCTTGGTGGCTGTGCAGCATGGAACCTTCTTGGTTGGCGGGCAGCACGGCATAGAGACGCCCCTTGTGCCGGGCCATGAGCGAATGGTCGCAGAAACGGTCGCTATGATAGTCCATATAGTCGCGGCAGAACAGGAACGTGCCGTTGCGAGACTGCCTCACAAAGGAGTCCCATTCCTCCCGACATCCGGGGGTGTAACGCTCTATTGCTATTTCGTGCATCGTGCGTAGGTAAGGAAATCGTCGTAGTCGCGGATGTAGTCTTCCTCGTCGAACAATTCCGAGGCGAGCACCATGCACACGGCACCGGAGGAAAAGTCGTCGAGCGTTCGCCAGATGCCCGGCCCCACGTACAGCCCTTGATAGGGATGGTTCAGGTGATAGGTGCGACGCTCATGTCCGTCGTCCACCGTGACGTCGAACGAGCCGCTCGTGGCGATGATGAGCTGCTCCAGCACCTTGTGGGCGTGGCCGCCTCGACTTTCCCCGCCCGGCACGTCGTAGGTCCAATACGCACGGGCGATGCGGAATGGGGTTTCCTTCATTTCCTCGGCCACCGTGAGGTTGCCACGCGGGTCGGCTATCTTGGGAAGGTCGATGATGCGTACTTTGTCTTTCAGCATGCTGGTTTATACGTTTATTTCTTGTATTCTTGATGTGGATGTGATGACGACTCATTGCTTGCCAAGCGTAACCACCTCGCAGTCGGTGAAACGGCTGCCGTCGATGGTCAGCCGCACCAACGTGCGTTCTTGCTGCCAGCCTTGCAGGCCGGCGGCGCCGGGGTTGATGTGCAACAGGCCGAGCGTCTTGTCGTATTTGATTTTAAGAATGTGGGAGTGCCCGCTGATGAACAGGCCGGGGGGACGGGAGTAAATCTGACGGGAGATGCTGGCGTCGTAGCGTCCGGGGTATCCTCCGATGTGCTTCATCAACACATCGACTTCCTCGCACTTGAAGCGAAGGATCTCGGGGAACATCAGCCGGAGGTCGCCACCGTCGCAGTTGCCGCAGACGGCACGAAGGGGTCGGAACTCGGAGAGACGCTCGGCCAACTCTGTCGAGCAGATGTCGCCGGCGTGCCAGATCTCGTCACAAGGGTCGAAATGCGTCAGGTAACGTGGGTCCCAGTAAGAATGGGTGTCGCTGATGATGCCAATCTTCTTCATTCCTTCACCTCCTTTTCTGGCATGCCGAGGCGGACCCTCACGTAGTGGGCGATGAGGCGGGCGGTGCCTTCCAAACCCAAGGGAGTGCTGTTCACGCAGAGGTCGTAGAACTGGCTGTCACCCCATTTCCTGCCAGTGTAGTAACTGTAATAGGAAGAACGGCTGCCCTCCTTGTCGTGGATGATTTTCAATGCGGCCTCCTCGTCGCAGCCGTGGCGCTTCCGCACCTGGTCCACGCGGTAGGACATGTCGGCGGTGATGAACACGCTGATGGCTTCGGGAAGGTCGCGAAGGATGTAGTCGGCACAACGGCCCACAAAGACGCAGTTGCCGCTGCTCGCCGCCTTCCTGATGGCATCCGCCTGGAATTGGAACAGGCTTTCCTGGGAGAAATTGTTCGGATAGAAATTGTTGTCGCCCAAGTGCTGTGCATGTAGGTGGAAGAGCGACTTGAAAAAGCGCTTGTGCTCGTCGTTCTGAGCAAAGAACTGCTCGCTGAAGCCGCTCTCCTTCGCTGCAAGGTTGAGTAGTTCCTTGTCGTAAAAGAGACAGCCAAACTCCTCGGAGAGCAGACGGCCTATCACACGGCCGCCGGAACCCAGTTGGCGGCCTATGTTGATGATGATGTGAGGGTCAGCCATTGTTGGATCGATGTTTTTGTTGTTTGGTAATCTTTCGCAAGTATTTCCACAAGATGGCAAAGGCCACAAGGAAGGCTATCGTGTCGGAGATGGGGAATGACAGCCATACGCCGTCGAGCTGGTAGAAACGGGGAAGCACCAACAGCACGGGAAGAAGGAAGAGCAACTGGCGAGAAAGGGAGAGGAAGATGCTCACCTTTGCCTTGCTGATGCTCTGGAAGAAATTGGTCACCACGATTTGGAAGCCGACGATGGGGAGGGTCACGTTGGTCACGCGAAGACCGTGCTCCGCCATGCTGATGAGCGTGGAGTCGGTGGTGAACAACCGCGCACAGTAATACGGAAGCAATTCACTCACCAAACATCCCACGGTGGCCACCACGGTGGCACCGATGATTACGTAGCGAAGCACTTGCAACATACGGTCGAAAAGCATGGCACCGTAGTTGTAGCCGGCTATGGGCTGCATGCCTTGGTTCATACCGAATATCACCATGAAGAAGAGGAAGGAGATGCGATGGACGATGCCGTAGGCACCTACGGCCAGGTCGCCTCCGTAGGCGAAGAGGCTCTTGTTGATCATGATGACGATGAGGCACGAGGTGGCGTTCATGAGGAAGGGTGACATGCCGATGCCGATGATGTTTTTCACAATGCTGCTCTTCAGAAGGTAAATTCCGCGCTCGAAATGGATGATTTCAGAGGGATTGGAGAAAAGCCGGCACTGCCAGGCAAGGGCGATGCTCTGGGAGAGGATGGTGGCGATGGCGGCGCCTCGGATGCCCATGTCGAAGACGTAGATGAACAAGGGGTCGAGCAGCGTGTTGAGCACCACGGTGAAGATGGTGGCGTACATCGCCTGGCGTGGCTTGCTTGCGGCACGCAGCAGGGCGTTCATGCCAAAGTACATGTGCGTCACCACGTTGCCCAAGAGAATCACTTGCATGTACTCACGGGCGTAGGGGAGCGTCTGCTCGCTCGCGCCAAAGAAGAGTAGTATCGGGTCGAGAAATAAGAGGGAGACACAGGCGAACACCACGCCGATGATGATGTTCAGGCTCACGCAGTTGCCGAAAAAGTTGAGGGCGGTGGAGTAGTCTTTCTGTCCTAAACGGACGGAAATCATCGTCGAGGAACCCACGCCTACCGCCGCGCCGAAGGCTGCGGAGAGGTTCATGAAAGGAAAGGTGATGGCAAGGCCCGATATGGCCAAGGCACCCACGCCTTGGCCGATGAAGATGCTGTCAACCATGTTGTACAGCGAAGAGGCGGTCATCGCTATGATGGCCGGAAGGGCATACTGCATCAGCAATTTCCCCACGGGCTTCGTGCCCAATTCCAATGTGGCTTTCCTATTGTCCATCACATATAGTCTCCTTCAAAACTGCAAAGATAGTGCAAGCCGAATACAAAACAAAATAAAAATCAAAGTTTTTATTTTTTTTGTTGAGGCGCCGCCTATCTTCGCGTCAGCAGAGTAGTGCAAACCGAGCGGAATGCAAAACAAAAACGAAAGTTTTTGTTTTCATTCCCGAGGTGCCGCCTACCTTCGCGTCAGCAGAGTAGTGCAAACCGAGCGGTGTGCCGCCTACCTTCGCGTCAGCAGAGTAGTGCAAGCCGAGCGAGGCGCCGCCTATCTTCGCGTCAGCAAAGTAGTGCAAGCCGAATACAAAACAAAATAAAAATCAAAGTTTTTATTTTTTTTGTTGAGGTGCCGCCTATCTTC
>JAFZRU010000064.1 GCA_017619755.1 Prevotella sp. | reverse complement strand
TCCTCACCGGTGATGCCGCAGATGGCGGAGAAATCGGGCAGCAGAGATATGTTGGTGAGGTTGTTGAGGGTGGAGAAGATGCTCAGCTGCGAGAACTTGGTGATGCCGGTGATGAAGCAGAAGCGTATCATCGCCTCGCGCGCCTTGAGGCATTGGTAGAACTCCTGCATAACGCGGCGGAAAGCCGGCAGCTGCTCGTCCTCATGGAGCACCTCGAGCAAGGGGGAGTCGTACTCGTCAATGACCACTACCACCTGCTCGCCCGTCTGCTCATAGGCGCGGCGGATGAGGCCGTCGAACACCTCACCAGGTGTGGTCTCTTTAGGATTGGAGCCGTAAAGCACGACAAAGGGGTCAAGCTGCAGCAGCAAAGCTTTGACCAAGGCAGTCTCGCTAACCTTCCCCTTTGCGCTGCTCACGTCGATGTGCAGCACAGGGTGGCGACGCCACTCCTTCTCCAAATCCATCACCTTGAGTCCCTCGAAGAGTTCGCGTCGCCCCTCGAAGAAGGAGCACAGCGTGGTGGCAAGCAGCGACTTGCCGAAGCGGCGCGGACGGCTCAAAAAAATGAAGGGGCAGAGCCTTGTCATTCGCCACATCAGCTCGGTCTTGTCGATATACACGTAACCCTCCTCACGTATTCGCGAAAAAGTCTGAATGCCCACAGGGTAGCGTCTCTCCGTCATATCGTTATCAATTAGAAATTATGAATAATGAAATCCGCCGCTAAGATAGCAATAAAAACAATATTCTCAAAGCACAATTCGATTTTTTTCTTTTTTACAGGATGGAAACGTGAACGAACACCTAATATACAAGCAAGGAACATCCGTTTTTTCGTCACAAATGAAAAATATTTTTCAAATCGTGTCCACCCTTATTTATTTCCACCAATGGATAAGATACTTTTTCCCATTCTGAATATGGAGATAGAGACCGCACTGTGTGGGTTTGCCATTGAGACGACGTCCGTCGAGGGTGAACCAATTGTCAGACTGGTCAGCCTTGTCAGCCTTGTCGGACAGGTCTGGGTGGTATGAGATTCGGTCGATGGCTGTCGATTGGCCGTCGAAATTCATCACGAATGAACGGGCAGAGGACTGCGACTCGTTCTCGCTGACTACGAGGCCGTTGAGCAACGTGAAACGGGATCGGAAAGCACCGATGGTCATAGATTGGCTTGGATAGTAGAGGGTATTGTTATCACCAAGATAAAGCACGCTGTTGTTTGCCTCCTCATAAACGACAGGCGAGAAACTGCCTTCGAAGGTTGCGTAGTCAGTCTGAACAGCATTGGTGGTGTTCTTGATGGTGACATCTTCGAACACAGGATTGATGATGTCGTCACCGCCATTCCACATGATGATGTAAGGCACACCCGCTTCCATCTTGGCAAGGCTGCCATCCGTGAAGTTCATAATCAGGGTTCCATTGGCAAAGTCAGTGCTTGATAGTGTCTTCACTATGGCTCCGTCAAGAACGGAACCGCTGACGGTCACATCAAATGGCAGGCACAAAGAGTTCCAACATTTGTCTTTGTAGAGTGTGCGTCCTTTGATAACGACACTGGCTTTCTCATTGTTATTGGTGTCAATGACGGAGGTATTGTCGGAGTCGTTATCAAGTACCATGTCAACAGATAACAACACGATGTTGCTGATAGTGATGTTGTCGGTGGTGTTTAGGCGTGAAAAGGTGATTTTGTACTGCCCGAAGTCATCGTTTTCAATGTCGAAGAACAGTGTAACATCCTCGCCCACAGCCACAGTCTCATTAAGCACAACAGCATTGGTCTGGTACCGCTCCAGTTTCACATCGACAGTTTTGCCAGCAGTGCCATCAGTATGGAAAGAGAGCATATAATGTCCATCTGTTAGCTGTAGAGAGTGATAGACATTATTGACTTTATTATTTTCATTTGTTTGCTCACCAAGGCCAAAGCTGAGCAATGTGGTGCCAGAGTTCACTACCCATCCGTGATTGGCTGGATTAAAGCCCGAAGTTTCTATTCGTGGCATCCACTTCAATGTGGTGCTGTGGGGCATATCAAGCGTATAACGCCGGAAGTGGTTCCACATGGTCAGCGAAGAGTTACCATCCTCGGTGTTATTTGTAAAGTCGTTGTGTCCCATACCGTCAATTTCATAATAGATGAACGGGAAGCTGCCGTCAGTAGCTTCATAGACACTCTTGGTGTAACTACCATTGACAATGGTTTTCACGGGTACGGGATTGGCACCCATGCGAGCCACCATCTCATCAACGATGGTGGGCATACACGAATATTTCACAAAGTCATCGTTCTTGCCGTGGATATGCAGGAAGGGTACAGGACGCTTACCCAAATGTCGCAGGTGGAATTCATTGAGTGGGAAACCACTGATGCTGGCATAAGCGGCGAACACATCGCTGCAAGCATTAGCCAGTGCATAGGTGTTCATACCTCCGTTGGAGAATCCGCAGCAATAGACGCGATTGAGGTCAATCTCATAGTTTTGATACAATTCATTGACAATAGCCTTGACGAAGGCGACATCTGCATTCATCTCACCTGTGGCATCCCAACCAGTAACGGTTCCGCCAAAAATGGCGAAGTACTGGGGTTCGCCTTGCGGATAAGCGATGATGAATTTAGCAGTGTCGGCAATTTCGTTGAAGTGCGGACACTGGTTCTCACTACTGCCACCAGCACCGTGCATGGCGATGACCAAAGGAGCACCTGTCTTACAGCCATTGGGCACGTAGAGCCGGTAGGTACGTGTTGTACCGTTGACGTTGATGCTCATCGACTGGTTGATTTGATTGAATGACTCAGTTTCAACGTAATAAGCATCCGTCACCATCACTGAGGCATCTGTAGAATTGTCATCACGTGAGCAACCATAAATGGTCAAATCCTGAATCTTCGTGATGTCACAGTCCCCCCAGTTGACGCCTTCAAGCGAGAGGTCGATATCGCCTGACTCATCTGGAGAGACAACAAACTCCTTGGTCGGGCCATTAGGAGGCCACGATCCGTCGTCCATTTTGAAAACAACCGTCAACTGCATGGCGCTCGCATTTGTCCAATTGCTGACATGCAGATGCAGTTTCGACCAGGAACTGAGGTCGCCACTGACATCATTGGCAGCCATAAACACCCATGCGGAATTCGAACCACCAGAGCCCCAGGTGAAGGTATTCGTATCGGCATCCCATGTTGCCGCGCAATAGTAAGGAGCATCAAACGTCAGATAGCTTTTGACTTCCATAATGTAGTACGCATCCGTTATGATCACTGAAGCATCTGTAGAATTGTCATCACGTGCGCAACCATAAATGGTCAAATCCTGAATCTTCGTGATGTCACAGTCTCCCCAGTTGACGCCTTCAAGCGAGAGGTCGATATCGCCTGACTCATCTGGAGAGACAACAAACTCCTTGGTCGGGCCATTAGGTGGCCACGATCCGTCGTCCATTTTGAAAACAACCGTCAACTGCTTGGCGCTCGCATTTGTCCAATCGCTGACATGCAGATGCAGTTTCGTCCAGGAGCTGAGGTCGCCGCTGACACCATTGGCAGCCATAAACACCCATGCGGAATTCGAACCACCAGAACCCCAAGTGAAGGTGTTCGTATTGGCATTCCACGTTGCAGCGCAATAATCTTCGGTCTTGAAAGTCAGATTGTGTTTGCCTGCTTGAATGCTCTCCACTCCAGCAATGAACAGCACCAGTGTGAGCAATGATGTGAAAATCAATCTTTTCATATTTTCCAATAATACGCACCATTTGAATTAAGATTATTTACAAGTACTTGGACAACAATTAGTTGCACAGGATTTTGCCATATCAAAAAAATCACTTACTTTAGTGGTGCAATTCAAAAGCAGCAACAATTTGAATGACACGTCAAAGATAGCAAGAAGGGTTAGGGTGAGGCTATTCGTAGAGAGGCAGGGGTGAGCCCTTCGGCGATGGTGGAAGTCAGTTCCTCCTCGCTGTCAACTTCGGTCCAAGTCTGCGCCCATGTCGGTACCACGGCCATTGTGGCGACGAGTAGCGTCATTGCCAAGCGACCAACAAATTGGTTTTTGGTAGTTTTGTGTTTCATAATGCAAAGTAAAGGAAAAAATCCCATACTGCCAAATTTTTGTCGGGTTTGGTTGGCTTTTTATGCTGAAATGAAAAATATGCAGTATTGATAATATACGCCGGGAGAATTCTGGATGGGGTATATGGGTATGGATGCACCTACTTTGAGACGGGGCGGACCGTGTAACGGTATTGATGATTTCGGTACAATAAAAATAAGACAAGATGAGATAACAGACTGGTTTGGATGATTTTTGTATAATCTTAGACGATTGTGCCATTATAATTTGTCAAAATATCATTACTTTGCATTCGAAAGCAGAAATACAAGTCTTAAATGATTATCGATAATCTACACAGAGATGAACAAACTACCATTATCTTTCATTGGTGCCATAGTCATCAGCCTTTCGGCATCTGCACAGCCGCAAATCCAAGAGGTGTCGTTCGCAAAGGTGCATGTGGCCGATGGTTTCTGGGCACCCCGCATAGAGACCAACCGTACCGTCAGCATTCCTTCAGCCTTTCGTGAATGTGAGAAGAACGGGCGATTTGACAATTTCGCCCTTGCCGCCCAAAACAACGGTCGCATAACAACGACGGTCAAGGAGCATCAGGGTGACTTCTCGTTCGACGACACCGACCCCTACAAGATCATCGAGGGTGCCTCTTACTCACTTGCCGTTCACTACGACAAACGTCTCGACCAATATCTTGACTCTGTCATCAACCTCATTGCCATGGCGCAAGAGCCCGACGGTTACCTAACCACCTGCGTCACCAACAAATGCACCCGTTTGAGTGGATGGTGGGGTTCCCACAGATGGGAGCGCATCAACTCCCACGAGTTATACAATTCCGGGCATCTGATTGAGAGCGCCGTAGCCCATTATCGCGCCACCGGCAAACGCAATTTCTTGAATGTCGCCATCAAAAATGCCGACCTGGTGTGTAAGACATTCGGTCCTAACGAGGGGCAGATTCATCGTCCCGGTGGCCATCCCATCATCGAGATGGCTCTCTGCAAGTTGTATAAAGTAACAGGCGACAAGAAATACCTCGAAGGAGCGAAATACTTCGTTGAAGAGACCGGACGCTGCACCGATGGTCACAAGCCCTCGGAGTACTCCCAAGATCACAAGCCCATCCTCCAGCAAGACGAGATTGTGGGTCATGCAGTCCGTGCCGGTTATCTCTTTAGCGGCGTTGCCGACGTAGCATCACTCACTGGCGACGCCTCCTATTTCAAGGCGTTAGAGCGCATCTGGGAGAACATGTCGTCCAAGAAACTATTCATCACCGGCGGCATCGGCAGTCGTCCACAGGGAGAAGGTTTCGGCCCCAATTATGAACTATGGAATCACACGGCTTATTGCGAGACCTGCGCCGCCATCGCCAATGTCTATTGGAACTACCGTATGTTTCAGGCGACTGGGGAAAGCAAATACATCGATGTGTGTGAACGAGCACTATACAACAATGTGTTGAGTGGAGTCTCTCTCAGCGGTGACAAATTCTTCTATGACAACCCACTTGAGAGCGATGGTGAGCATGAACGACAGAAATGGTTTGGTTGTGCTTGCTGTCCGGGCAATGTCACCCGTTTCATCGCATCTGTCCCCGGTTACATCTATGCCCGTCAAGGCAAGGACGTTTTCGTCAACCTCTACGTACAAGGAAAGGCCGAGTTGGACAATATGGAACTGGAGCAGACCACTGACTATCCCTGGGATGGCCATATCAGCATCCGCATAGCCAAGGGCGGCGGCAAACATGCCATCAAGTTGCGCATCCCCTCCTGGCTCAAGGATAATCCCACGAACAACAATCTCTACAATTACATCGATGCCGCCTCTTCGGTGAAATGTAGCGTCAACGGTGTCCCCGTCCACACCGCCACTATTAACGGATACATCACCCTGCAACGCAATTGGAAGAAAGGCGACGTCGTCGAACTCGACCTCCCGATGCAAGTAAGGAGAATTGTTGCCAACGACAATGCTGTTGATGACCGTTTCAAGGTGGCACTTGAGCGCGGTCCGGTGGTTTACTGCATGGAAGGCTCCGACCAGCCAGACGGCAAGGTATTCAACAAATACATACTCAACAGCACACCAATGGACACCCACTTCGAGAAAGACCTTCTCGGCGGGGTAATGGTTATTGAAGGAGCCGCCAAGGAAATCCAGCCCAATGGGGAAATCCTCGACACCCGTTTCAAGGCCATCCCTTATTCCACCTGGAACAACCGAGGCCCTCAACAGATGGAAATATGGATTGCCAACAGCCCGTTGAAAGCATTGCCCACGCCTCGCCCCACCATCGCCTCGAAAGCCATGACATTCTCCAACCGAGGTCCCATCCAGAACGATGCGCCAGAGACAGCACCCACCGACTCTTGGGCGGGTGGTGTGAACGACCAGTGGGAGCCCACACATTCTGCCGACATCTCCAAGCCCTATCACTACTGGTGGCTCAAACGCGGCACCACCGAGGCCATTTCCTATCAATTTGACAAAGAATACGAAGTCGCAAACGTGCAAGTCTATTGGTTGCAATTCGACCATTACGACGGTGACTTCCGCGTCCCCGAGTCATGGGCACTTTACTACAAGACAGCTGACGGTCAGTGGCGGGAAGTGGAGGAGCACTCCGAATACGGTGTCATGACCGACTGTTACAACAGTGTGGATTTCCGTCCTGTGCGCACCAAAGGATTGAAGATACTGGCCAAACTCAGAGAAGGGCAGTCTGGTGGAGTGTTGGAATGGAAAGTCAATTACGGACAGACGCTTGACGATGTCGTGCAAGGCAAAAAACCATATTATGTAGGATATGAAATCAGGTGACCTATGACAGGACAGAAACCCGAGAAACCCGAAGATTTCACTTATCGACAATTCCCCATGCCTTCAAGATTCTCCGTTAATATCGCAATACTTTTGATGGCGGCGGTATTCATGAGCCATTTCACGACATTGTCGGCACAGTCGCACACCCACATCCACATAAGTCAAGACAATGGTCACTGGACATTTCCCATCGCCATCGACAGCATCTCCGACGTGGACGTGAGCGACGACCTGCGAAGTATGAAAGTCCATCTGAAAGCCAATCAGACTGTTCCTTTCAACATCGAACATATTGACAGCGTGACTTTTGAGAATGAACCGTCCATAGAGAGCAAAGACCATTACAAGGTATTTTCGCTTTACATCACTACGGCGGACGGCAGCGAGATCACCTCAAGGGACAAATATACTCCCTGTCACATCTCATTAGGCGGTCTTGGGTCGTTCTCCAACTATTCTGGCACTGGTGGCATCCGAGGACGCGGCAACAGTTCGTTTCTATGGTATGACAAGAAACCTTTCCGTATCAAGTTAGACACCAAACACAAGTTGCTCGGCCTGTCCAAGGCAAAGAGTTGGGTGCTGCTTGCCAACTATCGCGACGTGACCGATATGATGAACACCTTTGTCTTTGAGATGGGGAATGCCCTCGGGCTGCCCTACACCAACCATACCAGATACGTGGAACTATTTGTCAACGGAGACTACAGAGGTGTTTATCAACTGACTGAGCAGGTGCAGCAAAACAGCAACCGTGTGGCAGTAAGCAAGGAACGTGGCATCCTCATTTCCCTTGACGTGGACGACGGCCCTGGTGAGCATCCCTACGCCAAGGACAATTTCTGGAGCGAGGTCTATCGAATGCCCGTTTGTGTGAAACACCCTGACGATGAATATGCCACAGCAAACACCGTTGACAGCGTGCGTGCCGTCTTCGGGGATTTGGAACAAGCCATCAAGTCCAAGGACTACGAGCGAGTGAAAGAGTTGCTCGACATCCCATCGTTCATCAAGTATTTGCAGATACAAGAGTTTGTTTATAATGTGGAATTGTCCGCCCCACGCTCCATCTTCATGCACAAGGATGGCGATGGGAAGTGGTTCATGGGGCCGCTTTGGGATTTCGATGCTGGCTACGATTTCGATTGGAGTCAGATGACCACAGGCCATACTTACTTCGCTGACTTCCGGGAGACCGTCATGGGCACCAACCCCTTGAAGCGCAATGGCAATTACAGTTATGTGCCACAATTCTTCACTGACCTCTTCGGCTGCAAGGAATTCGTGGAAGCATACAAGGCTCAGTGGGCATCCATGAAAGACACCATTGTCACTCATTGCTGGGGAGAGTGCATCAAATATGTGGAGCAATTACGCACATCGGGAGCCATTGGTCGCGAAATGAGAAGATGGCCGTTGGCAGGGAAGAACTACGACACGGAATTGGAAAAGATGCATCACTGGCTTCAGAACCGTCTCACACACATGAGTTACCTCATAGCCGCCATACCCGTTCCCAACGGGACATCTACGAACAAAAACCAACTCTGCGGCACAATCAACGTTCAAACAACGATGGAAAGGAGTGATGGTGAACGTGACATTCACAATTGAAAACAACTATCCCCCCATATCCATCCCATCAACAAACATCAAGAAGGCATGAGAAAACACATCGTCTGCATACTGCTTCTGCTTATCACGTCTGTAACTCAGGCGCAGACACAAGTGTCGCAATGGAACACCCCGGGTGCGGGCAATCCTTTCATTCCCGGTTACTTTGCAGACCCCACCATCCGTAAGTTTGGCGACATTTATTACCTCTACGCCACCACCGACGGCACCGGCAATGGTTATGGCCCTGCCCAGGTATGGATGAGCTATGATTTCATCAACTGGCGCAACTTGGTGATGAACTGGCCGACAACCGAGGTGGTGTGGGCTCCCGATGTCGTGCGTCAAACCAATGGTTCCTATCGTTACTACTATTGCGAACCCTGCAACATCAATGTCGGTGAGAGTACATCGCCTGTGGGACCATGGCATAACATCTTAGGCAAAGACGATGCCGTGTTGGTGCCCGACCGCTACATTCACAATGTCATCACGCTCGACCCTCAGCTTTTCCAGGATGACAATGGAGAAGAGTATTTGTATTTCACCACATGGGGTATCTACGACGGCTTTGGCTGTGGTGTGGCGAAAATCAATCCCCATTTTCAGCCTCCGTCGGGGAAAACCGTCAACAGCCGTTCTTTCGGGAATGCCCGCCATTGGCGGGAAGACGCACCCTTCCCCATCGCCGCCGACTCCTTCTTTCTTGAGAAACGTCTCATTCCCAACACAGAGTTGAAAGACATTTTCGAGGCCCCATACGTGTTCAAGCGCCATGGAATCTATTATTTCACCTATTCCTCTGGTTCCTGCCACGACCATTCCTATCGTGTGCAATATGCCACCTCGACCGTTGGCCCGATGGGCCCATTCGAATACAAAGGCTGCATCCTCCAAACCAATGCCGATGGAACCGTCAATGGGCCTGGGCATCACAGCGTGCTGCAAGATGGCGAACGTTTCTATATCGTCTATCATCGCCACAACAATCCTCATAGTGTGCATGGTTTCAATCGCCAGGTGTGCATCGACGAAATGAAGTTTGACGCAGAAGGGAACATCCTTCCCATCGTTCCAACCCACGATGCCCAAGGAGTGGGTGTCCTCCATTCACCTAAACAACGAAACCTGGCATACGGATGTCGTGTCACCGCATCAAGTCATTACGACGACTGGTTTCTGCCACAGTATGCTGTCGATGACAACAATGCCACCATGTGGAAAGCCTCCGGCACCAACTGGGGCAGAGGCGGCAGGGCGAGCCAACCGGAATGGATACAGATAGACCTTGGTAAAGCCGTGACATTCAACGAGGTGTGGACACAATTTGAATATGCCACATTCTTCTACCAATACAAGATTGAGACCTCACTCGACGGCTATAGTTGGGCTCTCTATGCCGACCGTATGGACAACACCATGCAAGGCTCGCCGATGATAGACCGCAAGGCTGTGAAATCCCGCTATCTGAGAATCACCATCACCGACACCCAGAAGAATGGCCACCTCCCCGCCATCTGGAACGTGAAAGTCTGGCAAGAGGCCCCCCCCTTGCCCACTTTCGAGACCAAGACGGATGGAGGCTATCGCGGGATGCATCAAAAAGATGTAGAAATCACCGAACGCCAGCAATCCCATCTCTCCACCATCTTGTTGGATGCCAAGGAGTTGGGGAGAGGAAAGTCAGCACCCTTCGACATCAGCGAGACAACCACTCCTATGGGCTTCACCTTCAAGGCCAACAAGCCAGTTCGTTTGCGTGTGAAAGACGGTCGGTGGGCCTTTTTCCTCAATGGCTCCCAATCGCTGACAAGTACAGCCCCGCTCCCTCGTCTGTATTGCTACAATGCTCCATACACCATCAGCGTTTGGGCCTTGCAGACAGAAGAGAGTCCAATGGCCACCATTGTTTCGCTCAGTAGTTCACGTGCCGACCTTGGCACGACAGAACTCCGTTTAGGCACAGACCCCGGGGCGGGTCTCGTCAACCACAACGGTTCGTTTGAAAGCAGCGGCAACCCCGAAGCTGTAAAGTCTTCCGTTGGCAGTTGGCATCACTGGGTGATCAGTTTTGACGGATGGATGGAGCGCATCTATCTTGACGGCGAGTTGTTGTATGAACACAACAACTTCATCATGGTACGCCCAGAAGGGCGTGTAGTCATCGGAGCAGATGGTTCTTCCGCCAACCATTTCAGGGGATACCTGAGCGAGGTGCGCATCATGGCTAAAACGATGAGTGCTGACGAGGTGAAGAAACAATACGACTATTCGAAAGACTCCCACTTACCCTCCCTCGGTGATGACGATTTTGACGAAAGCGACCCCGACAGCCGTTTCACGCTCACCCCCGATATGCAACCTATTGAAGAACATCGCGCCTTGCAGACGCTATCCGCAGAGACCGCCGATTTCAATGCATCGCCGACGACCAACGGAGGTCATCTTTACAAGGAAGTGACTGGCGACTTCGTCGTGATGTGCCGTTTTGACGATATGGAAGGTTACACCACTCATCAGGTGAAGTCATACAACGAGGCAGGTCTGCTCATCAAGGGCGAAAACGACTGCTACTATCAACTTGGTGTGTTCCCACTTTACAACTGTGGCAACATGTTCACCTTGCTCACTCCCCACGGTCGTCCTCAATATCCCAATTACAAGGGTTATGATGCCGATCCCATCTTGCAGTTTGAGCGTAGAGGAAACAAATTGTTCGCCCGCACCAGCCGCGATGGCCACACTTGGCATAATATGCCCGGCTCGCCCATTGAGATCAGTGCACCCTCCCTTGGTGTCGGTGTCTATCAGACCACTTATACAGCCACCCCCTCTTGGGCAAAACTCAAAGACTTCGTGATTTATCAAACTCGATAACCAAACAGCCAAGCGTACCAAAAAACAGCGGGTGTGCCGATTGGCGCACCCGCTGTTTTTTTTCTTGTTAGCAGTTGGGCACTTGGCCCATTGCCGCTTGGCATCATTTCACAATGAACTTTTTGCCATTGGTAATGTAAAGGCCCTTGTTGGGGTTCTTCACCACACGTCCTTGGAGGTCATAGATGATACCGTTGGCTGTATCATTGGATGTGACACCGGCGATGCCGCTCATCTCATTGTACTTGGCCAAGGAGAGGAACTTCGCATAGAACACATACTGGTTGTTGTTCACCTCGAAACAGAATTGGCCATCGGCGCTATAGTCTTCAGCCACAGGGTCGTTGGATGCGATGGAGAGAATGCTCTTATCGCCTTCCTTGGCAATAGAGAAATACATGTTGCCATATCCGTCGTAACTTCCGTCAGGGTTGAAACTAAGTCCATCCTCGCAATTCTTGCCCTCGCCATAGACACCGTTGGCCATGCCACGGAGGTAGTAGTTACTGCTGTTGAGTAGGTCGTCAACGCTCACTTCAAGTGCTGTGGCGGCATTGGCAAGGTCGATTTCAATATCCATTCCGTCTTGTGTCACTGGCAGGTAGATGGTTTCCGAGCCCACCTCGTTCTTTTGCTCAAGCGTCTCCACAAATGAAATGTTAATGTTGACGGTGATCATCTTGTCGGTTTCCTCGTTGACCAGGAAGAGTTGAGTGGCAAACACGTCACCCACGGCAGGGAGGTTCGGTTTCTGGCATCCACGGAACAGGCCGTCGGCATAGACGATGCCCATGATGGAATTGCCATCACCCCATGTGGATACGCGTCCCTCTTTGTTAAGCCAGAATCCCGGGTTGGGGTCGCAACTCCAAGCCTTGGAATAGACACCCTTGACCACGGCCACGGAGTCGATGTTCAATCCGTAGAGTACGGGGTTTGCCGTGCCGATGAGTCCTTCGATATCCTCCACCGCAATGTTGCCAAGCTCGAACATGGTGTAATTGTTGTCGAGAAGTTGCTGTACGGCGAAAGTACGGTTGGCTACACTTTCGAAATTGTAAACCACCAATTGAGGTTCGACGATTTTCAGTGTGACATTATATTGATAGTAGTTTGTTTGATTGGTGAAATAAAGGCTGGCATGGAGTTCATCGCCCACCTGTCTTGTATTGGGTTTATGTCCCACGTTCAACACCGAATAGTCGTTGGCTACAGCCGGTTCGATATAGAATGAACCATTGGCGTATGCGATGACATATCCGTCTTCGGTGAACCACCATCCACCGTTGTTGGCAGTGCTGTTTCCGAAGTTGTCTTTGTCATCAAGTGCTACCAATCCCAATGCCGACACTTCACATCCCAATGTCTGTGAGATTTTCTCCAAGTCGGGTCTGATTTGCACAGCCCCCCAGTCGCTCAGAGGTTCCTGCTCAGCCACGACATCTTCCTCGCCGAGTTTGGTGTAATTGGCCATGCCGCTGCCGCTTTCCTGTTCAATGAGTTTCAGCGTGTATTTGATGCGGTATGCATTGGGGCCGTAGATGATATAGACGTACGCAAACCATG
>JAFZRU010000063.1 GCA_017619755.1 Prevotella sp. | reverse complement strand
TTGGGACACCAAGCCCGTTAAACATAAAGTAACTTGAGGGTGCAAAATTGCACAAACCTCGTTTCTGCCCGTAAAGATAAGCATGGTCTTGACTTTTTTATTCACCAGACGTAAAAATCCAAAAATTTTTATGTACTTTTGCAACCTCAAACTAAGAAATACCAACAAAGCATGAAAGCAAAAAGACAAATTGTCCTGCTGACGCTGTGCATCGCACTGATGGCAGCCTGCAACGTAGAAAAAAAGTCGGATGGCAACATTGCCAATATGGATAAATATATGATGATAGAGGAACTCCCCGATTCGGCCATCGAACACATCAGACAGTCCATTGCAGCCGCCGACACCCTTGACAGCGCGTTCCTATACCAGGCAGTTTGGGACAACTCCATCAACCCCGAAGCCTTTCGGCTGATGGACCGCACCATGAGATTGAGTTTCAACTACGATGGCAAATACACCACTGCCTACGAATGGGCGGCCCAGGACACCGCCTGCCTCTATTTCCTCAACTACTTGCAGGCCAAGGGAAAGAAAGTGACAGAAATGGACTCTGTGCTGTTCCGACAAGTGGTGGAAGAATTTGACCCCATCTTGGAACAATTCTATGCAGGAAGCCAAGCCGAAATGAACGCTGCCTCGCACCTCGAGTTTAATTTCGACTGCTTCAAGATGATAGGAGCCTACAAGGATATGGTGGCGTTGTGTGAAGACAAAGACCTGCGCAAGGCGTATTCCATGGACTATGCCGACTGGTTGGATCTCTTCTCCACCGTTATTGAGCACCAGGAAGGCGGATACTCCATGTTCCCCCTGTTGGCCAATGGATTCGGCTCAGAGATGATGATGCTACGCACCGAACTCCTGCGGGAGGAGATGGCCATGAAGCGTGAGGGAAAGCCAATCTCATGGGAAGACAACGCCATCGACTGGAAAGCAGAGAACGGAAACTGGCTGCGCACATGGTACGACCACCGAATGCAATGGGCCGACAAAATCACCGACAAGGAGTTTGTCAAGGCTTTCAAAACCATGACCAACAAGGTGGCATGCCTCTTCCTCAAACTCAAGTTCGATCCCGATTATGAGGATGACCTGAATGAGGAAGACTTGGACGAGGAACAAGAAGAATGACAAGGTTTCTTTGCGCATAAGGCAACGCATATTGAAAACAGCCAGAAAGCTACGCCACATCACCAAATAAGTTTTCCCTTCCTTGAGAAACTTCTACCATTCTCAATAATTGATGATTTCCTCGATGAATGATTTGCCGGCATCGAGGACGTCGTTGACGGCTTGCTTTGCCGGGAGGACCGTTTCGTAATAGATGGTTGCCCTGGTCTTGTTGTTCTGCAGCTTGGTTCTGAGTTGCCCGACGCTTTCGGGGCGATGACCATAGACGTAGGCTGCGCTGTCGGCAAAGATGTCGAGCTGGTGCTTCACGTTGTGGTAAAGCGAGTCGTATGTCTCTTGGTCTGTGTAATCGAGGTTCAAGTTGTCGAACAGTTCCACTTGTCTTTCCAAGAAGTCGTAGTGCGCCGAAAGCACTCGGATGCGGAAGGAGTCGAGGTCTTCCACCAACTGCTCGTTGCCTGACAGATATTTGTTGTTGAGGAAGCGTTTCGCCCTTGCCATCCTTCTTTTGGTGTTGGGCCAACTTTGATAGATTTTCCCTTTTGCCAGCACCACGGCGGAGTCGTAAGTGGCCACTACAAGGTTCAACTCCTCCAACCGCTCTGCTACGCCTGAAGCCTGGTTCAGGGCCGGTTTCCCGTCGGATGTTTTCACGCCCTTCGCCACCTCCATTTGCTTTGCAAACTCCATTATGTCGGCATTACTCCAAGAGTTGTTGGCGAGGTGATCGAGGCAATAGTTGGCGTAGGTGGGTGTATAGTGCTCCATGAGGGCCACCCTCATTCGGTCTGCCTCCTCGTCGTCCACCAAGTGGTTGTCGGCGAGGAAGCCCACGAGTTGGCGTGTGGAGAAGAAACGCTGGTTGAGCGTCGTCTTGTTGCGGCTCTCTCCCACGCTCTCCACGTATGCCCATGCCTTGTTGGCGTGCGGGTTGCCGGCTTCGATGGGCATCGGTGGTTCGAGGCGTGTCATAGCGTAGTAAATCAAGGAACCGGCCACGACTGCGATGACGAGAAGTAGGAGTATGATTTTGAGTGCTGCTTTCATTTGCTGCTGTCAGCTTGGTTTCTGGCCTCCTCCAATTTGGTGAAGAGCGTGGCGAAGGTGATGGTGCCGTCAGGACTGAAGAATTTCTTGTCGCCCTCTCCGTTCTTGGTGATTTCTAAGAGTTTTTCCTTGTATTGGGACTTCTCGTTCATGAGGTTGATGACACTGTCGAGGGCTTGCCATTGCTTGCTCTCTCCGAGTTGCAGATCCTCACCTCGTGTTTGCACGGTGGCGAAGTCGTAGGTGTTGAGAGCGTCGTACAACCCCCTAAGCTTCCCGTTGAAGAGGGAGTCCATTTCCTTCTGCTTCCAGTTGGGCACGCTGTCGAGGTAGTTGACGATGGCGAGGTGCATGAGGGAGTCTGCCTCTTGTCGCTCGCGCTCCTCCTGCGCTATGCGCTGCTGCTCCATCTCTTCTCTCACCGTTTGCTCGCCGTGGCGTGCTCCAACCCACCATCCGGCGGCCAGACCGATGATTAGTCCCGTCACCAGTCCTGCTGCGAGGCGGTAGATGGCCCATTTCGACACCTTGAAGGGCTTTCTGCGTCGTTCGTCCTGCTGTCCGTCTTCCCCTTCCTGCATGTCGGCCAATGTGGCGCGTCCTGTGGTTTTCGTGTCCTTTTTCCCGTTTTTCCTTCCGGAGGCCTTTCGCCTGAGCGTCACTACCTGACCTTTTATGTCGCCCACCTCGTAGTCGGGGAGTGGTGATTGGGCGGCCTCTTCGTCGGTGCGTTCCAACTCGAAGGTTACTTTCGAACCGGCAATCTTGTAGGTCGTTTTGCGCCGCTCCCGCTTGAGTTTGATGGTCAGCGGACTTTCCTTCGAGAGTTTGGTGAGGTCTGCGATGAGGTTCTTTGTCTCATATCCCTCGTGCGCGACGGTGAGATGGGCCTTCCGCGCTTTTGCTTCCGGCACGGCGAAGTATTGCTCGCGCTTGTTGATGCCTGTCAGTTCGGCTATCTCCAACTTGGCTTTTCCGTCCTTGATGGGCTGTCCGTCTTCTCCCACGATGTCGAAGCAGTAGGTATGGACCTTCAACTGCCAGTTGAGGATGTCCGGCAGGTTGGGTCTTTCCAAGGTGCTGGTCACTTTCACCTTTGTATCCAGGTCCACGCACCCCTCCCGTTGCAAGGTGATTTTCACTGTTTCGCCGACGTGTCTGAGGACGGGCTGGTCGAAGTCCTTGCCGTCGATGGCTGGTGAGCATCCTGCCTGACGGCATTGCTCCATAGGCGGTATGACGATGGCGGCCTGCGGTGTCTTGGTGGTGGTGAGGTCGTCCATGGCTTCCTGCCTGACGATGTTGCGCATGTTGTCGGGAAGGATAAACACCCCCTCGTAGTCGCGGTAGCTGTCCTGCAGCAAGGCGGCTCCGAGCAATGTCGCCGCGCCGTTGCCTTTGTACAGGCGGTAGGCGTATCGGTTGCGCCGTCCGGGCATGTCCCATGCGAAGTCCTGCTCCGGGTAGTCTCTTTGGAACCAGTGGGCCAGGCCGATGGGGTCGGCGTCGCGGAGGAGTGTCTCGCCCATATCGCGCACGATGGTGGGCAGGTCGTTGGCGGCGGCGAGCGCCACCTGCCTTGGCACGGCGGCCACCATGGCGCGGTAGTCGCCTTGTCGCGAGAAGAGGGGTTTGATGACGTAGATGAGACATCCGAGGTTGTTGACGGAGAGCATGCACAGCGTGCTGTTGAAGTCGGGGCTGAGGCGTAGCATCCCCTCTGTCTTCACGTCGAAGAGTTTGGCGCCCATTTCTCCGGGGTTGTAGAGGGCCTCGCTGTCCTCTCCGTCTCTGACGAGCTGCTTGTATAGTGAGAGTTTCATGACTGGTGGTGTTGTGTGGGTTGGTGTGTTGCGAAATTGTTGTTAGAAGCCGAGGAAGGGGAAATGGAAGCGTCTGCGTTTGGGTTTCTTTTCCGCTTTCTTCGGGTCCTCCATGAGAATTTCGACGATGCGCTGGGCACGTTCCGTCTTCACTTGGCATAGGTTTTGGAAGCACACCTCGCCGATGTCGAAGGGGATGGGCGGTGGGAATTGCCCGCCGTTGATGTTGTTGCGCTGGCAGTATGACTGCAGCCGTCCGAAGAAGTTGGGGTAGCGCTTGTTGAGTGTGGCGAGGAGGTATTGGTTGGGGTCGGCTCCTTCGGGGATGTTCCTGCTCACCAAGTCGGTTTTGGTGACGATGACATACAACCCGTTGTGTGCGTCGGCGAGGACGCCGTTCTCCTCCAAGTAGGTGAGGCCGTATTCGAGGTAGGTGTCTTGGTCGAGGCCTTTGTATTTCTTCTCCTCCTCGGTGTATTCGATGATGAAGAAGTGGTGTTTCGGGTTGTTGGACTTTTGTGTGACGAGCATGTTTTGGAAGTCGCGCAGGGCGTCGCGGTGCTTCTCGGTGATGTTCCCCTCCAGACCTTGTGCGTCCCACAGGATGGCGCAGAAGAGCTCCCCGGCCATGTCGATGAGTGTGACGGGATGGTCGCGCCGCTCCCAGTCCTCCAAGATGGTGCGTATGGCGAAATTGGTGTCCACGGGGGTACGGCCTGGCAGCATGCAGTAGAAGTTCTCGCGCTTGAAGATTTGTGAGAGGATCATCTGGTAGAGGTGTCCTTGGCAGGGTTCCACCTTCATGCACTTGGCCATGGTGGCCCCCCGTGCTGCTGCGAGGATGGTGCCCATGGCGCAGGTCTTCCCGGAGGATGGTATTCCCCAGAAATAGACTTCCTTGGCCTCCCAGGTGATGCGGTCGATGCGCCCCACGTTGGGCAGCACGTCCTCCGCCTGCTTGCCGAGCATGTCGATGAATTGTTGGTCGATGCCGCCATTCACGAGTTCCTCCTTGTCGAGCAGCCCGTGGTCGATGCACTGCTTCACGGTGGCGGAGTTGAGCAGATTGCGGTCGGCACACACCGCCTGCAGCAGTTCCTCGCGGCTGATGGCTCCTGACTCCACCATCTGCTGCGTGTAGTTGAATGGTTCGTCTTTCCTCCTTACTTGGAGGCAGTATTCCCTGAGGTTTTCTTTCATATCTTATAATTTTTCATCTTTCATCTTTCATTTTTCATCTTTCATCTTCTTACGTTCCCATCCATCCGGCGAGCACACCTTTCCATCCCATGGGGAAGCCTTTCGACCTTGCGAGCAGCACCTTCACCACGTCCTTGGCGCGCTCGGTGCTCAGGTGGCAGTAGTTGTTGAAGCACACCTCTCCCAAGTGGAAGGGGATGGGATCGGGGGCGTGTCCTCCGCACAGCTCGAACTCGTTGCAGTACTTGTCGAGGAGGTTGAGGAAGTTGGGGTAGTATGTCCGCAACCATGCCTGGAGGTGTGGTCCGATGTCCCCGTTGTCGTCGGCGTATGGCTTTGCCTTGTCGGTTTTGGTGACGATGACGAAGATGCCTTGCGTGGCGTCGCGCAGCACGTGGTTGTTGTAGAGGTACTCCAGTCCGATTTCCAGGTAGGTGTCTTGGTCGAAGCCCTTGTATTTCTTGTCTTGTGCGCCATACTCGATGATGAAGAAATGGAATTTCTGGTGCTCGGTCTTCTCCTTGACGAGGATTTTCTCAAACTCCCTGAGGGCTTTTTGGTGACTCTCGGTCACTCTGTTTGACAGCCCTTTCTCTTTCCACAGGATGGCGCAGAAGAGTTCTCCGGCCATGTCGATGAGGGTGAGGGGGTGGCGGCGATGCTGCCAGTCGTCGAGATCGAGGCGCATGGCGTAGTTGGTGTCCACGGTTGTGCGTCCGGGGAGTGCGATGTACGCACCGTCGGCGGGGAACATCTTCTCGAGGGTGGCCATGTAGCGGCTCCCTTGGCATTCGGTGTCGAAATGTGCGGCGCGTGCCGTCACGTTCTCCCTCATGGCGGCGAGGATGGCTCCCAAGGTGCAGGTCTTGCCGGAGGAGGGGATGCCCCACAGATAGACTTCGGTGGTGGCCTCGGGCAATTGGTTGATGTTGGCGGCTTTGGACAGCACGTCTTCCGGATGTGTGCCGAGCATGCTGATGAACATCGGGTCGATGCCGGCGTCGGCGAGCTGTTGGGTGGTGAGCAGCCTTTGGTCTATGCAGCCCTTTATGGTGGCGGCGTCCATGAGGTTGTGGTCTTCAGCCAAGAGTGCGAGCAACTGCTGCCGACTGAGGCCGTCGGCCATTCGTTGCCTGACGAACAGCACGGGGTCGGGGGCTTGCTCCATGGCTTTCCTGAAGGCTTTCGCCTCGGTGTGGCGTTCTGCCGGCGGCGTGGCGGGATGGCTCCAGTCCATCTTCACGGTGGTCACTTGGTGGAGGTCGCGCTCGGGAGGCAGTTGCTTGTCACGTCGGAGCCAGTCCGGCCAGAACTCCTCCCACGACTTGGAGTGGCGCTGCTGCAGCCAGTAGGGCAGGAAGAGCAGTGCCCAACAGAGGACGCAAAGGAGGATGGCGTGGAGGGGAGGGAAGGCTTTCTGCGTGCATAGTTCGGCCACTTTCTTCAGGTGGGTGATGGCCTGTTGGCAGTGCTTCGCGGACAGGGTGTCGGCCGGGGTTGTCGGTTCGTTATAGAGTTTCTTGGTCGAAAGGCTGTCCATTGCCGCTTTCCATGCGTCGATGGCGCGGCTGATTTCCCCGGTGTTTCCCACGAGGAAGGGGTTGAGGGTGGTGGCTCCTGCTGCCGCCTTGGCGGTCCATGCCTCCGCCTGTCGTCGCATGGCGGTGTAGGAGGGGGGCAGCAGTTGCAGCCTCAGTGTGGCCTCCATGTTGTCGCGGATGATGCGGTCGCCATTGTCGGGCTTTCCGGCGGCGTGGCGGTCGAAGCCGGCTCCTGCCGCCGCCTTCTTCGTCTTCATGGCCTTGTTGAGTTTGGCGGAGTATGCCTTGACACGCTCTTCGGCTGCCGCCTCGTAGTTGTCGAACATGGGTTCCACCTCGTCGATGGCTTTCAGGAAGGTGTTTTTTACTTCGCCCTCCCGACTATATACAGTGAAGAAATGGGTGAATGGCACGAGAGTGGGGAGACAGGCGATGATGGTGGCTGCCACGGCGATGCGCTCGCCGATGATCATCTTCCCGAAGCGACGGCCGGTGGCCTTGAAACGTTGCACGAGGATAGAGAGGATGATGAGCAACAGGGCCTCGATGGTGGCCGCTGTCGCCGCTGCCATAAGGCGCCCCTCCCACAGGTAGGCGAGACCCATGAACGCCACGTAGCATAGGAGGATGATGGCTGCGATGGCCACCACCTGTCCCATGGCGGTGATTCCTTGTCGGTGGTTGAACTTCACTTCTTTTTCTTCTTTGTGTCCTTGCCCTCCTTGCTATTGGCCTTCGGCGCTTGCAGGTAGGGCTTGGTGAGGTGGTAGAATTTGGTGAGCAGTGCCGGGTTTTTCGCGAAGAAGTCGCGGGCGTCGGATGACTGTATGCCGTTGTCGTTGTTGTTGCCCTTGGCGGTGAGGTGTTTGTGCTTGTTGCTCACGATGCGGGTGACTCGCACCACGCACATCAGTCCGGATGCCGGGCCGCCCTTCCTCACTTGTTGGTAGGCACTCTTGGGCATGAGGGCCATGCAGTAGAGGCCGATGTCGAGCCATCTCGGTCCCCCTGTCACGCTCTTCCACTCCACCCTGGGGTAGTTTTCCGGCGTGCCGGTCTTGGAGAAGAGCAACAGGGTGTCGGCGATGTGTTCCTGCTTGTTGAGGTCGTTGACAGCTCGTTGCATGGGGGTGAGCAGGGTGGGACTGTTGGCCTGGGCCTTGAGGAGAGACTCGAGGAGCGAGTTCCATGCCCCGTCGTCGTACCCCTCGCTTAGGTCTTTGAATGGGGGTTTTTGGCGTGGTGTGACGAAGGTGGCGGTCACCTTGCGCTTGGTGAGCATGCGGGCCCATGCCTCAGCCAACTTCAGGCAGTTCCATTCGTTGGTGCCTTGCCCGAGGGTCCATGTGGCCAGCTCCCGCTGCATGGTGGCTCCGGGAGCGTTGAAATTCTCGTAGGCGAAGAGGGTCGGGTCGGGACTGACATTGTCCATGCCGAGGGTGGCGTCGCCTGGCAGGCCGAGCTGTGACCAGGTGTAGGAACCCATCTGCAGGCTGTCGTGCACCAAGTATTCCTTCATCGACGGGATGGTGAAGAGGTGGTCGAGGGTGGTGACGAAGCGGGAGCCGGCCCAGGTGAAGCTGTTGTTGCTTTCCAAATATACCTCGTGCTTGGCGAACTTGAAGGGGCTGCCGCTCTCGCCGTAGTTGAGGGCCTTGGCCACCAAGGCCACTGGATAGACATCGTCGGAGCGTGCGAGAAAGGTGGCCATGGAGGGACATCCTTTCCAGAAGGAGGCCACCTTGTCCTTCTCCGACCAGGCGGTGGTTTCGTGTCCGTAGAAGATGGCCTTGCGCTTGCCGCCTTTGTCTTCCATCAGACCGTAGTCGCCGATGGTGGAGAGGTCGGTCAGGGAGGGCTTGGTGAGTACGGCGGTCAGGGCTGCCAAAGGTTTGAAGGCCGAGCCGACGTAGCGCCGTGTGAGAGCGGGGTTCTTGCGGCTCAGGGCCAGCTCTTCGTCCAACCCCTCGTCGGAGGAGCGGTAATAGGGGAGCGCCACGACGGCTCCGGTGGCCATGTCGAGGACGGTGAGCGACAGTTCCCACTGGTCATCGGCGTAATAGTTGTCGTTGTTCCGCAATTTGCGGGCGTATCGCGCCAGTTCGCGCTCCATCTCCATGGAGAGCAGGGGGTCGAGGGTGAGGCTCACGGTGTCCTTGTAGATGGTGTTGCGCAGGGTGGAGTTGAGGCCTCGCATGACTTGCTGCGTGAAGCAGTCGGTGAGCGTGGCGGGGATGTTGTAACGCATGCGCCCTTGGTTGGAGTGCACCAAGGTGGAGAGTTGGAGCATGGGGTTGTCGCGGGTGAGCATCAGTTCGCAGAGCTTGCCAGAGCCCTTCTTGGTGGACAGCACGAGCTTCATCACGCCATCGAGGGGGTAGGTCTGTCCTATCATGGCCGACGAGAGGGGTGCGATGGGGTGCAGGGGGCCGGCTTGGTCATAGGGTTGGCAATAGCATCCCACGGGTCTCACGCGTACGCGGCAGCTGTCGAGATAGTTGATGTAGATGGCCGTCTCCGCCTTCCCCGGCATACGCAGACAGATGGTGGTGGTGTCGGCTTGGAAGGCTTTGTAGAGCTGGTAGTAGTTGAGTGGACTTCCGTCGCGCATGGTGAGGGTGTGTGTCTTCTCGTCGAGAGTCACCACCTTCTCATGGCCTCCTCCCGTGGCGATATGCCCTTTCCCCGACTGTCTGACAGGCACGACCGACTTCCCCCAGGTGAGGAAGCAGTGGTTGGTGGTGGGGAAGAGGGCGTTGTCGGCGGCCACCACGTCGCCCTCCCACGGGTCTTTCTTCAGGGCGAGTTTGAACATGGCGGGCGACACCTCGATGCGGTCGATGGCGAGGTGGTCGGTGGAGGCGAACTTGATGCGGAAGATGCGCTCGCCCAACTGACTGCGCTGCCGTTCGAGGAGGGTGGGGATGTCGCTGTTGTAATAGAAGCGGCGGTCGTCGGTATTGCGGATGGAGTCGGCTTTCACGCCCACCAAGCGGATGTCGGCGGCGCGGGCGCCCTCCACGGCGTCGCCTCCGTAAGGCAAGGCGAACTCCAATGCGGGATAGCGTTGTTGCAGTTCGGTGATGGAATGGGGCTTTATGCCGGGATGATCGGCGTCGCCTTGGCTGACGAGGTGCGCCAACAGTTGGTTGGCTTTCATCACGAAGCCTTTGTCGGCAGCCGGTACATACACCTCCTCGGCCGCAGGTCCGCCCATCTGTGTGCAGCGTTTGCAGAAGGTGAAGAGGAGCAGGAGGAGGACGGCGCCAGCCAACGTACACTTGACGAGCGTCCCATGGTGGGTCATCCATTTGTTGTTGAGTCTCATGGGCATGTCGGGTCAGGCGTTGGTGGCAAGGGCGTGGCTGAGCACCAGGCCGTAGTTGTTGTAATCGTCGGCGATGTCCAAGCCGTGGTTGAGCAGTATGCTGGTGGTGAGCTGCAGCGAACCGAAATGTGCGCGGCGGTTGTAGTGGCGGATGGGCTCGTCGAAAGCCTTGGGGGAGTCGGGGCGGTGGCGGCGGATATGGAAGTCGTCGTCGATGGGCGTGGCGGTGAGAAAGACGCTTTGCGGCAGTCGCAGGAGCGTCTGCTCCTCGTCGCTGGCGCGCACGCTGTCGGCGATGCGGTCGTCAATCATGCAGAAGTCCTTGCAACGCCGTGCGACATGCTCATCGAGGGTGTCGGAAGTGCGCATGGCATATTCTGCGGGGGAGGCGAAGAGGTCGGGGGCGATGGTGTCCAACTGCTCGTAGTGGTTGGCAAGGAGGTTGGCGAGACCCTCGTTGTCCAAGAGGCGTCCGTCACTGGTGAGCCAGTCCATCATCGTTTCCTGTGACGAGAATGGGGTGCGGTAGGACTGTCCGCCGTGCTCGCTGCCGGGCAGCAGGTGGTGGATGCATGCCTGGCGGAAGAGTGCGAGGAAATGGGAGTAGGTGAGGTTGAGGTCGCCGGCGGCAAGGCGGAAGACCTCGGCAAAAGGTTCCTGCCGCATGACGGCGTCGAAGCCCTTGAGGGCCAAGTACCAGTTTTTCGCGGGGGTGTCGTTGAAGGAGGTGAGGTCGCGCAACTCGCGCATCATCTCGGTGAAATGGTCGTCGCCGATCGGCATGTCGCCAGCCTCGGAGGGTGTGCAACAGAGGTCGCACACCACCACGTCGGTGGCGTTGAAGATGTAATAGAGATGGAAGAAATGATTTTTGACGACATTTTGGAACACCATCTTGCCGGAGCTTCCATTGAGCATGCTCTTGTTGAGCAGGGTATCTACTCCAAGGCTTCCCCATGCGGTGGTGATGGCGTTGAGCAGGGTGTCGGTGTCGTAGAGGAGAAAGTCCTTGAACACCTTGGCCCCGCTGATTTCCTGGCTCTCTCCTGCCACGAAGCCCAAGCGCGAGTAGTAGGCCTTGCGCGAGGAGGTGGGCATATAGGCGGCGGTCTGTGGGAAGCGTTCCGAGGTTTGTCCGTGGCTCACGGTGTTGCGGATGGCGCCGTCAAGGCCGTCGAGCTGGTTGGTCCCCCTGCCGGCCATGTCGCCTCCTGCTTCGAGGATGCGCACTTCCTCCCGGGTGTCGGGGTGCTTCCATGTGGTGGTTTGGAAGATGGGAGTCCTGTTGGACACCATGGCTCGCATCACGCCCTTGAAGACGTGGATGGCCTCGGGGGTTGCCGTCTCGCCGGAGATGTCGGCCACGTCGAGGCGTACGCGCTGGTGGTGCGGGGTGAGGAAATGCGACATGTAGATGCTGTCGAGGCGTCGTGCGGTGACGGGGGTCTTGGCGATGCCTCCGTCGTCCTCCTGGTTGGCGATGAGGTCGTAGAGGTCGGGGTGCAGCGCACTTTGCTGGCAGCTGTCGTCGCGCTTGTAGCCCAAGCGCTCCAAGGCTCCCACGATGTCGGTGAGCAGGTAGGTCTTGCCGGTGGCGGTGGCCCCCACCACGGCCAAGCGTATGTGCGGCGTCTTGCTGAAGAGGCGCTGGGGGTTGTTGAACAGGTTGGATAACTTCATCTTCTTTCGTTGTGATGTGTTGGAGACCCTACAGGCGGCTTCCCGTCCTTTCGGTCTTGAGCAAGGTGGCTGTCATGAAGGCGAGTAGGGCCATGCTCTCCAAGGCCTCGCCCACGGAGTCCACTCCGTAGCCGGGGCAGAGACGGCCGGTGAAGGGGAACTGCCCCACGTAGGAGGCGTAGAGGTAGAAGGAGGTGCAGGCCCACATGAGGACGGCGAGCATGCGCCACAGCATGCGTACATCTACTTCCACGCCTCGGTTGAGCATGTCGGAGGGCGGGAGGGTGTAAGCGGTCACGGTGGCGAGGAGCAGCAGGATGAGTGCGAAGAAAGTGACGTAGGCTCCCCATCCGTAGGTGCCGAAGAAGGCGAGGGGGAGTGACACGTCGTTGAGCACCACGGGCGACAGGCCGGTGGAGACGGAGGGGTGGAGGGGGTGACGCTCCGGGGAGAGAGGGTCGGCCCCGCTGGCGTTGTACATGCCGTGCATCATCACCGTCATGAACTCCGTGTCGCTCACGGCGTAGCGGTAGCCGCTGTCACGGTAGTTGTCAAACTGCGAGAACATCTGGAAGCGGCGGCTGGTGCGGTCGTAGTCCACCTCCTCCGGGTCATAGACCATCGACAGCACTTTGGGTACGACGAGCAGCACGAGGACCATCGTGGCTCCCATGATGATGTTCATCCACCGGTGCTCTTTCTGGTTGGCTTTCAGGTCGGCGGCGGAGGGGTTGCGGCGACTGTATTTCGACACCACGACGTAGAGGAGGACGGCCATGGTGGCAAAGGCGAGGTAGTTAGTGAAATAGCCCTTGTCGGCTCCGGGCATGGCGATGGCTCCGGCGAGCATCAGCAGGGTGATGGCGATGGAGGTGACGAAGGCCCACACGCGATTGTCGGCGTATTCCACGAGAAGGAGGGCATGCCCCATGCCGGTGACGAGGATAAGGGTGATGACGGCGGTGGAGAAGTTGCCGGGGATAACGGAGGCGAAAGCGGCGAGAATGGCGTAGCCGATGGCGGTGAGCAGGGCGCTGACGTTGCCTTTTCCCATCTTGGCCGGTAGCAGGCGTTCCGCCGTTTTCACCATGCGGTCGAGGGTGCGCTGGGGCAGCAGGCCGCGCTGTCGGGCGGGGCGTGTGCTGGCCGTCAGGCGCGTGAGGGCCGGAATGGCGGCGAGGATGAGTGCAAGGGTGCAGAGGGCGTTGGCAAGTGCGAGGGTGTAAGGTACGCTGCGGTGCAGCTCGTTGATGCCGTCGCACGAGGGCCAGCGGAGGATGTTGGGCGTGAAGACTTCTCCCGGGAGGTAGGCGGCGAGCATGCCGCTGCTGAAGCGGTGGTCCATCACTCCCTGCACGGCGAGACAGAGGGCGAGGATGATGGCCGACATGCCGGCGGCAATCCATGGCTGCCACACCTTGCCGCGGCTGCGTCCCGTGGAGGGGCGTGCGGTGAGGAAGTTGTGGTTGAGCAACATGGAGAGATTGAAGAAGAGCAGGAGCATGAGGGCGGCGCTTGTCGTCGCCATGCCGGTGAGCTTCTCGAAATAGGGGTGGGTCCAGGAGAGTTTGAAGGCTACCATCGTTCGGCAGACGCAATAGGCGAAGGCGATGATGGCGAGCAGTTGGAAGAGGTCGGGAAGGTGGTCGGCCCAGTAGGTCTTCCCTCGGAGGGGGAGGCGGTTCACCCGCATGAGGAGGGGATAGGTGAGCAGCACGAGGAGGAGCACGGCCAGGGGCAGATAGAGGTAGGAGAGGGCGAAGGCGGGGCCGATGATGGCGGCGTGGAGCTGTAGCACACCCGCTCCGTCGTCCACTTCCAAGGGTTGCAGCGTGGGGAGCAGACCGTGGCTCGTCTTCACTTCTTGTCCGGCTACCATCACGCTGTCGCCGGAGAGGCGCACGTGGCACACTTCCTGGCGCAGGCGTGTGGAGAACTGCGGCACGAAGAGACTCCTGCCCACGGGGAGCGAACCGTCGGTCTGCACCATCGTGAGCATGCTGGTGGCACTGCCGGCAAGTTGTCGCAGTACGCCGAGGTCTTCGCTGTAGGTGAGGGGCTTGGGGAAGCACACTTGTATGTGGTTGGTGTCGGCGAGGAGCGTGACGTGGCCGGCGCCCCACGGCGTGCGCATGGCCACTGGTTTGGCCATATAGTTGACATCGCCGATGTGGAAGATGTCATCGCCCGACTGGAAACTATATTCGGCCACGCGGTAGAACTGCACCTTGCAGTGGTGGCCTGTGGTGCCGGAGGGGGTGTAGCCGGTGGTGCTGTCGCCGACTTGCAGGGTGGTGTGGTTGTCGAGGATGAGGAGTTGCCAGGGACCGTCAGGGCGGAGGAAGCCGCCGGCCTTGCGGCAGAGCAGCGACCGCACGTCCTTGAGGGTGCGGAAATCGGGACCGGTGGCGTGACCCTCGATGCGGCGCTTCTCCAAGACGTTGCGCAGCAGCACGTAGCGTGAGTCCTGGCCGTCGAGCATCGTGCCGACCTCGGCGGTGGTGAGAGTGTGGCGTTGGCCGTCGATGGTCACCACGACCTCGCCGCCGGAGGGCAAAGGATGGAGGTTGGGGTTGGTGTTGTTCACCTTGAAATAACAGAGGGAGTCGGTTTTCAGGCATTGGTCGCTCACCTGCCATCGGAATCCGTCGCCCTCGCGATGGATGGCGAGGAAGTCGTGTGGGACGTCGTCGAAACACACATCGGAGCCGCGGCCCAGGGTGACGGCCTCGTTGTTCGGGAGCTGGAAACCGTCCACCGACACCACCAACCGCCGGTGGACGCGGCACAGCATCGCCACGCACAGCACCACCACGGCGAGGGTGCCGAAAAGCACTATCCTGTAGGTTCGTTTCATCTATTGTATTTCCCTCTTTGTTCTTGTCGTTTGCAAATAAGTAGTGGCGGCTCACACGCACCATGGGGCGGTCGCCGCGTGCCGAATGGCAAAGATATGAATAAAGAGTGGAATAAAAGCGGTTTTATATCTTTTTTTATGAAACAATCGTCCTTTTTCACAACTTTTATGGCTCTTTGCCTATCCGCTCATATTAGTATTGCCTTTATTTATGTTCAAGCAATAACACCTCTTTCGTAAAGGTATCTCGGCGCGAAGCCAATTTCATCGTTCCAGTATGAAAATGAGGCGGATTGATGTCATAATGCTTTTGCCCCTGCAGGACGCAAATTATTTAAGAAAATTATTCTTTCTTATCATTAAAAGTATCCAAATCATCATCCATTCATCACAAATAAGCGCAGAATATCCCAGAAAGTTGGAGGGTTCTGCAACAATGTGTACTTTTGCCTCGTCAAATTAAAAAAACAAAGAGATGAAAACAACTGGTATTTTTATGAAAATAACGGTCATTGTGGCCTTTATGTTCTCGTTTGTCGCAAGTGTCAAGGCCCAGAACCAGCGGATGATTGAGTTCCAAGATGAGTTCTCAAAGCATCAGACGCTCTATCGCGATTTGATGATGAATGGCAAGCACAAGGATGCATTGGTTCCCCTGAACACCCTCGTCAACCTACTCGACACCACGACGATTTATAAGGACAGCCCCATCCCGGAAAACGCCATCAAGGAACAGCAAGGACTGCTGTACTACGACCTGGCTTGCTGCCATGCGCTGATAGGGCAGAAGAAGCAGGCACTTCAGGCGCTTGATGAGTCGGTGAGGTTGGGCTACAGGGATTATAACAACATGCTTAACGACAAAGACCTCCTTTCGCTCCGCAAGGACAAAAAATATCAGGCGTTGCTCGCAGAGGTCAAAAGCCGTCAGCCCATCGAAGTGTTGAGGAAGTCCGCCCCATACGCCAAGGATGCAGAAGAGGCTGGGAATTTGTTCGTTTATCAGCCCAAGGAATCGATGAACCTTCGGATGGTGCGTGACTATTTCAAGCTTGACTCCGTGGCAGGTCAGGGTGATGAGTTGTCGAAGATCATCAACCTCCTCCATTTCGCCCACGACAACATCCGCCATGATGGTGGCAACAGGGCGTTTGCGGAAATGGACGCCATCGACCTCTATAACTATTACAAGACCACCGGCAAGGGCGTGAATTGCCGCCAACTGGCCATATCGCTTTGCGAGATGTATCTGTCGATGGGCATTCCCGCCCGCTATGTGACCTGTCTGGCAGCCGACCCCAACGACTATGAGTGCCATGTCATCAATTCGGTGTGGTCGGAACAGTTGCAGAAATGGCTCTACATCGACCCCACGATGGATGCCTGGGTTATGGATGAAAACAGGACGATGCTCAGCATCGAGGAAGTTCGTGAGCGGTTGGTCAACGACCGGCCTTTGGTGCTCTGCGAGACGGCCAACTGGAATCACGAGACACAGCAGACAAAGGAATACTACTTGGATTACTACATGGCAAAGAACCTGTACTATTTTGTCTGCAAGAAGGTGAGTCGGTTTAATCCCGAGAGCATTTATCGCACCAATGACCCCGATGACGATGTACGCCTCATCCCCTCAGGTTTTGTCAATGACAACTACAAGTGCCACACCACCACTGACCCCGCCGTTTTCTGGGCAAGGCCGGTGATGACGGAGACGCTGTCACAGTGATTTGGAGCGGCCTCTCATTTCGTTATTCGTAGTACGGGAGCTATCGTGTTGCAGGGTTTTGGGAGGGTGATTTCCAGGCCTTCCACTGTTTGACGGGCTTTCACCTTGCCATAACCCAGTAACAGCACGGTGGAGATGGATTTGCGGAAGTCGGGGTTGCCTTTTGCGAGCGACTTGATGACCATTTTGCCGTCCTCCGGCCATCCCATGGCGGTGACATACAGGTGCTTCTTTGTTTGGTTGAAGCGGATGTCTCGGTGGTCCATGGCGGCAAACTGCCCGTCGTTGAAACCCTGGGCGTTGAGTTTGATGTCCTTCTCCGCCACCGGCCCCTCGCCAAATCTCACCCATGGTCGTGTGCCGAAGATGCTCTCTCCGTTGACGCTCATCCAAGCCTCCAAGTCGTCCAGCACCTTGGCCTCCTTTTCGTCGTAGGTGCCATCGGCCCTTAGTGGTATGGAGAGCAGGAGGTTTCCGTTTTTAGAGACGATGTCCACCAATTGTTTCACCACTGTCGCCGCGCTTTTGTAGCGGTTGTTCTCGTAGATGCTTGTGTTGTAATGCCATCCGCCGATGCAGTTGCAAGTCTGCCAAGGCTCGTTGATGATTTCGTTGGGGGCGCCGCGCTCCACGTCCCATGTCAGTGCTTTCCGCTGCTCCTCATTGAGGATTTTTCCGAAGACCACCCCCTGCGGGTTCTTGTTGTAGAGATGGGTGGCGATGCGCAGTCCGCAGTCGCTCACCGGGTGAAAGGGTAGCACCGTCACGTCGAAGTAGATGAGGTCTGGCTCGTAGCGGTTGATGGCGTCGAGCGTGCGGTCGTAGAAGTTGGTGACGAACTCCTGGGAGGGCGTGCAGGCGCCGTTCTCCCATCCCCATTGCTGGTGGATTTGGCTGTTGGACCAGGAACGGTCGCTCATGGGGTGGTTCTGCTGGTAGAGCATCTGCGGGTCGAGGCCTTCCCACCATTTTCCTTTTCCATCGTCCTTGGTCAGTTTTCCATCGTAATACGCACCGGCCTTTGAGCCGTTCATATCGTATCGTTGTGCCGGTTCGTACCAAGTCCACGCATGGTCGGCATGGAAGGAGATGCCTAATGGCAGACCGTGCTTCTTGGCTGCTTTCGCCCATTCGTCGAGGATGTCGCGCTTCGGTCCGATGTTCTTGGAGTTCCACGGCTGGTATTTCGAATCCCAGAGGTCATAGTTGTCGTGGTGGTTGCCCAAGACGAAGAAATATTTCGCTCCGCACCGCTTGTACCGTTCCACGAGTTGGTCAGGGTTCCAGTTCTCCGCCTTGAAGAGCGGGAGGATGTCCTTAAAGCCCACCTCGGAGGGGTGGCCGTAATGCTCCACGTGCCATTTGTAGGCACGGCTGCCCTCCATGTACATCTCGCGGGCCATCCAGTCTCCGCTGCCCTCCACGCACTGAGGCCCCCAGTGAGCCCAGATGCCGAATTTGGCATCCCGGAACCACTCCGGCGTCTTGTGTGTCATCAGCGATTCCCATGTGGGTTGGTATTTGCCCGTCAGCATCTGCTCGTGGGTTTCTGAAACAGGCACTTGGAAGGTGTTTTGTGCCATTGCCGTGCCTAAGGCCAGCGACAAGGTCATTGCCAATGTGAAAGTCTTTTTCATAATAGGGTCAATTAGGAGTGAAGGTTTGTCACCGCCAAAGTTAATCATTCTTTTGCTTTCCGCCAAGGGGAAGGGCCATGTTTTTCATATATGTGAGGGGATTTTTGAAAAAAGACCACTGAATCGGGCTGCTGCATTTTTGTAAAATAAGGCATTTGAAAATCAGATTTTTTGTATAATAAGGCATTGTAAATGCTGTTTTTTTGCAAAATAAGGCATTCCAATATAAAATAATCGGCAAAAAATGACTTTTTTATGTATATGGTAATCCAAAAGTGTACCACTTAGTAATTGAAAAGTGTACCACTTTCCAATTGTCGGCAAAATTAGATTTAATCCAGTAAACTACCAAATAAGATTCGTAAAAACATAGTTATCTGCTATTAAATTTTCTTGT
>JAFZRU010000062.1 GCA_017619755.1 Prevotella sp. | reverse complement strand
TTGTGTTGCTGTCAGTCCGAGCTCGTAGGCCATCTTGTCACTGAGGAAGAGGGCCTCGTTGCGTGCTGCGGTGTAAGGCATTGCTGCGGCGGAGATGGCTATCGTCATCATCATCACCATGGTCATCATCTTCTTCATATCGCTTATTGTTTTGATGGTTGAACTTATTGTTGTCTTATCTCTTGTTTTCTGCTGCAAAGATAAGGCGTATTTCACGACCGTGAAAAGGATTATGCCTAAACCGAAAGGGTGTTTTCCCTAAAGATAAACGGGAAAACACCCTGTATGTGGGGGAAATGGTCATGCTACCCTCAAGTGTCATGCCTCCGAGCCACTATTTCCGAGTTTTGTAGGATGACAGGCCAAGGAATGAGAACAAGGCGGTTGTCAGAAGATTGCCGGCCTTGGCCAACTCCGTGAAGTCCATCAGCATGGCGATGCCCACGACCGATGCAGAGAGCGTTATTGCGATGGCTGCCAAGATGATGAGAAGCCGGCGCGAAACGGTGATTTTCCCTTTTTGATGCAACAAGCCCAATACCAATACTGCTATTGACATGAACAACGGCACTACATTGAGGACACGTATCAGAACAAGCCAGCCCGTACTGTTTGCCAGGGTATTTACAAACGCAACCACCCAAAGACAGGCCACAAGACCAAGCAAGACATAGAGCACGATCCTCAGCCATTTCACCTTAAGCACGCGGGGCTTGCCTGTTGCGGGGTCGATGACCTGGCCATTATACTTGTACTTGATCACCAACCAGCGGACAGTAACGGGTATCATGAGGGTCAAGGCCATGACGATGAAAATGAACGCCTCATTTTTCGACGTGAACATTTGCAGGAAATACAGCAAGAAGAAAACGACGGTTGCGATACTGCCCCACTTGATGTTGTTGGAGTAGCGGGCCTCTCTTTCAACGAGGGTCTTCAGGTCATAACTGCCATAATCTTCCCTCTTGATTTTCCTCAGGACAACAAAATTGAACACCAGCGAGGCCAACCAATAGACGCCCAGCATGATGCCACCCAATAGCGTCAAACGATCATTGGCCCAGGCGTGCCATGCCAATACGGGTACAAAGACCACATTGCCCCAAACCAATCCCTCCTTGAGGTTCTGACGTATGTCTGCAAACTTGCGGTACATTGCCTCGCGGATTTTCTCATCCGACACAATCTCCTGACCGTCCAAACTTTCATCCATCAGGTTGTATGTGACTCTCATTTCCTCCAACTCATGGAGTTCTTTCAAATTCTCTGACATAGTTTTGCGATTTTAATGGTTTGACATAGATTTGAGTTGCTCCTTGATTCGATACAGCCGACTTGTGACTGCCGAAGTGGAGATGCCCACAATGGCTGCAATCTCATCATAACTCATGCTCTCCAACCAAAGAAGAATGATGGCGCGGTCGAACAACTCAAGGCGGTTTATCCTTTCGTACAGCATCTTGACCTGCCGGCCAACTTCATTGGAATCACTCAACACCTCCTTGTCGATCACCAGCGGAACGGTTGGTACATTCCGTCTCTTATCTCGCTCCATTTTGCAGCAGGTGTTCAAGCTTACTCGCCATATCCACGTCTTGGGACTGCTGTCGCCACGGAACTTGGGAAAGCCCTTCCAAAGATTGACCAACACTTCCTGGAAGAGGTCATCCACATAGGTGGGGTTGTCTGAGTAAAAGTAACATACCGTATATATTGTCTTACGGTATTCTCGGACCAGTTTCGTGAATTCTAATTCAATTGCATTCATCTTTTTTGGAGGTTTGTTCAAACAGTTAGTACCCCAAATTTCAAATTCCTTTCAAAAAAATCGCAAAAAATTGTTTTTTTTATCTGAACAGCGAATCAAATAGTAGTCGCCTTCGGCGAGAACCAACGGTCGCGGATGCAAAGCAGACGCAACCACTAATAGACGAATGTCAAATCTTTCAAATCTATCCAAATCTTTCAAATCTTGTTTTTGGGATTTCAAACGCTTCGTGGTCTATTCTACCACTGCTTTTTGGCATCTAAAACGATGCGTTTCTTCTTGCCATCGCGACCTGTGATGTCGATGATTTGATGGGGAATGGTGTCGATGTCGTATTCTTCCTCCCAGGTGTATTCCGACACGTCCTTGCCGTTGATGGCGGTGATGACGTCGCCCAGTTCCATCCCCGCACGCACGGCATCCCCTTCTCTTGTGAGCGACCGCACCATCCATCCCTTACCGATGTCCGTCCGGTTTTGGAATCCATAGTCATAGGTTGGCTCCAAAGGCTTTTCGTCCTTGAAACGGCGAAAATACAGAGTGTTGTTTTTCACATCGATGATGATGTTGAATTTGGAGAGGATGCTGTTGCCAATCACACCCAAATAGGGCTTGTCGCTGAATGCACCCGTCCCCTCGGGGATGTAGTCGATAGGTTTGTTGTATATTGTATCCGAACCAATGACAATCCTATCGGAAAGCATGCTAACCACTGTCTCTTGTTCCTTGTCTCCGACACCAAATTGGGTGAAATCATCAACGTATCTTTTGCAGTGAAGGGTGTCAAGTTGATAATCTGCCACGGTTTTTGAAGTATAACTGATAGAGCCACCACCTCCTGTGTCCATCAGAAACCATCCGTTGATGTTGGTGCCACTGATGCATGTCTCTGCTTGCAGCATGATCTGTTTTTTCTCAAACCGTATAGGCAATTTCATATAGCCATCGGTGTCGGGCATTCCCTCTTTGTGCTGTCTCAGGAAACCATGTTCGAAATTGATTTCAAAAGGATAGTCGGTCACGTTCTTGATGCCCCAAAGGCCGTCGATATGGCAATCCACGACATCTCGCAGTTTGAAGACCGGCACCATCTTGTAGTTGTCCTCAATCGTTCCGATATTGACCTTTGTCGGGTCTGTGATGACTTTGACTTTGGTTCTCCCTGCACCCCCTCCTGCCATAGCGGATACCATATTAACGGGCTTCCAATTGGAGTGAGCCAAAAAAACACTGTCCACGATGAACATATCGGCCCCTCCCGTGTCGTATATGGCGTTACATTCCAAGGAGTCGTTGATGGTGGTATGAACAATCAAGTGTCCCCGGAAGATGAATGGGATGCTGTCGTTCTTCTGAGCTGACATGCTCAATACAGAGAGCATGCAGAATAGCGACAAGGATACAACCCGTTTCCTTTTGGCACAATCTACTCCGTTATTTACCCAGGGCGTTGCCCTGGGCTGGTATCTCGTTGGCCTTTCAGGCTGTCTTTGTACAAAATCCATCCGTACAGCACATATAATTTTGTAAACCAAGGAATTAATGAATAATTCGTGGCAATTCGTGTAAAATAAATCCACTATAGTTTCATCTAAACAAAATTGTCAAGTTAATCAAGTAACAATTCCTAAGTTTCTGGGAAACGTTTCACTTTACAATGATCTTTTTGCCGTTCTTTACATATATTCCGTGGCGGGGATTCGAGATGCGGCATCCCTGCAGGTCGTACACCTTATCGCCCTGCTTTGCCATTTTTCCCTGAGAAGAATTGTTCATGTTTCTGATGCCCGTTTCATCGCTGTTACTGGTGAAGACACCCAAGTCTGTGATGGTGACAGCGTCGGCAGATGAAGGACGAGTGATGCTCAGCCTGTACTCGCCCCAACCGTCGTCAACCGTGAAGCAGAGGTCAACCTCGCCATTGGCAGCGACCTTGGTGTCCAGCACCTTGTTTTTATTGTCTGTCAGTTTCTGAATGGTAACGTTCAACTCTTTGTCGGCATCACCCTCGGCTTTGAAATGCAGTTTGTAGCTGCCCGTCTTGAACTGCAGCGAGCGGTAAACATTCTGGTTGCTGTTGTTGTTCTGCGTCCCACCGAACCTAAGGACGGTGAGGCCGCTGCTCACAATCCAACCGTGTTTCTTGGGTTCATAACCCTCCGTCTCGATGCGTGGGCGCCATTTCATCGTGGTGTCGCAAGGGCTGTCGAGCGTGTATTCCTTGAAGAAGTTCCACATGGTCTGGGCAGAGTTGTTGTCCTCGGTGTTGTTGGTGAAATCGCTATGCCCCATGCCGTCTATCTCGTAGAAGATGACGGGGAATCCACCCTCGCCGGCCTCATAGATGTTCTTGGTGTACTTTCCGCTGACGATGGTCGTCTTCGGCACGGGGTTGGCTCCGTTGCGTGCCACCATGTCCTCGATGACATTAGGCACGAGGGAATACTTCACGAAGTCATCGGCCTTGCCATGGATATGAAGGAGAGGGACAGGTCGCCAGCTGGTGTAATGCAGATGGAACTCGTTGATGGGATAGCCACTGATGGCGGCAAAGGCAGCAAACATGTGGCTGCACGTGTTGGCCATCACGTAGGTCATCATGCCTCCATTGGAGAAGCCGCAGCAGTAGAGGCGCTGGCGGTCGATGGTGTACTTCGAAGCCACGTCCTCGACAACGGCTTTCAGGAAGTCGGTGTCGAAATTCTCTTCGCCGTAAGAGCTCCATCCTGGTGCCGACATGCCGCCAAGCCCGGGGAAAACGGTGTTCAAGCCTTGGGGATAGGCCACAATACAGCCTTCCTTGTCGGCCACGTCTGTGCGGAAGGGGCTTTTGTCAGTGCTATGCCCTCCTGCGCCATGCAAGGACAATACCAACGGGGCATTCTCCTTCACGTTGTTGGGAACATAAAGCCAGTACTCACGGGTTTGGTTGCCGACTTTGATAGTGACTGACTTGTTGGCTTTCGCCGCGTGCAACATCAGCGTGCAACACATCACAAACATAGTGAATAGCAATTTTTTCATACTACTTGTTTTTTAAGTTAATCAATCTGGCTGCAAAAGTAAGCAAAAAATAACAAAAAAGTAGTCGCCAACAACGAGAATTAACAATCGACGATAGTCAAATCTTTCAAATCTATCAATTTTTTACCGTGATGACCACTTCCCCTTCATCGAGCAAGGGCGACTCGGCACTCACGGTGATGGTGTCATCGTCTTGCGTTGCCTCCACGTATGCAAGGAGCCGGCCACGGACAACCCGCTGCCGCCAGTCGCGCAGGTTGCTGGTGTCGCTTATGTCGCCGCCTTCGAGGCCCAACAAGCGGCCTCCGCCAGTCACCCGAACAGAGACCTCGTTGTCGGAAAGAGGCACGGTTCTCCCTGCAGTGTCAGTGACCTCGATGATGACATGGGCGACACGTCCACGACCCGTCAGCACGGTCTTGTCCGTTGTCACCCTCAGGGCCGCCGGTCTCCCGGTGGTCGGTATCTCATACGATGCCACGGCATTTCCCTTACCATCCAACGCCTCCGCCTTGAGCACTCCGGGATGATAGGGGATGTCCCACCATACCGCTCCCGTCCTTTCATCTTTCGCCTTGGAAGCCGCCACCTCCTGGCCGTTGAGCAGCAGACGCGCTTGCTCCTGGTTGGTCATACACACCACCCGGATGGTTTGTCCCTCCTTGTAGTTCCAAGTGTCCTGAGCATAGATGGACACACCCGGGTCGCGCCTTCCAGACTGACGACCGCGACGGTAGCCCGAAACAGGGTAGGTGCCGATGTAGCACACGGGCTTGTCGCTCCACAGCGAGGCTCGCCACCAACCTTGTGGCTTTCGCTCGCCCTTCAAGTCGAGCAGCCCTGCCGTAGAGCCTCTTGCGGGCCATGCCCCGCTCTCTCCCAAATAATCGATACCCGTCCAGAGGAACTGTCCGAAAATGAAGTCGTGTTGCTCGACGGCCTTCCATGCCTCTAAGTCATGGCGGTTCTCCGACCCGTAGATGACGCGCTTGGGATAGGTGCGATGGTCCTCGTCATACCGACTCTCGGTGTAGTTGTAGCCCACCACGTCCACCGCTTGGGGATAGGTGGTCTCGTTGGACATTACGACACCCGCCAACGCGCCCGTCGTGGGCCGGCTGGTGTCTATCTGCCTCACCACCTTGGTGAGCCTTTCCGCGATGCGCCCAATGCGTTGGGCATCCGGTTGTTCCGGCTTATAACCTCCGTACATGGGTTGGGTGATGCTGCTGCCGTCAAGCACGGGATGGGAATAGGGGTCGTTGGGATAGTCCACTTCGTTACCGATAGACCAAAGGAAGACGCAGGGGTGGTTGCGATCACGGCGCACCATGTCAGCCACGTCGCGGTCAATCCATTCCTCGAAAAAGTCGAAGGAGCCTTCATAACCGGGCGTGCCGCGGTTCCACCCCTCCAACCATTTGCGCTTGGGGAATTCCCACTCGTCGCTGGCCTCGTCCATGACCAACAGGCCGAGGGAGTCGCAGAGGTCATAGACCACCGGTGCCTGTGGGTTGTGGCTCATCCTGATGGCATTCACGCCGATGGCCTGAAGGTTGACGAGGCGTCGCTCCCATACGTCGCGAGGCACCACGGCACCAAGCACACCGGCATCATGGTGCAGACACACGCCTTTCACCTTCATATTGTTTCCGTTGAGGAAAAATCCCTTGTCGGGGTCGAAGCGCAAGGTTCTGAGCCCCATGCGCATGCTGCTGCTGTCGATGACATCGTTGGTGCGGGCGTCACGAAGTTGGGTTTCCACCGTATAAAGATAACCGTCGCCTATATTCCACAACTTCGGCTGCGAAATCTTCAGTTGCAAGGTCTGGCGGTCCTGATTGCCAATGGCACTTTGCTTTTGTGCCACTTGCCGATGCTGGGCGTCGTAGATGGTCACCTGTGCCTTCAGCGGGGGAACATTTTTCCCGTAACCTTCCGCCGTGGTTGTCTCCACGTCCACCTCCACGGTGGCTGTGCCATGGGTGAGTTGCTTGAGCCTCCAGGCGCTTCCCCATTGTGCGAGATGAACGGGGCCGGCTTCCACGAGCCATACAGGGCGGTAGATGCCGCTGCCCGTGTACCACCGTGAGTCGGCTTGTCGTGAATGGTCCACACAAACGGCGAGAACGTTGTCGCCTTCCTTGTTGAGCCAAGGGGTCATGTCATACAGCACGGAGGCATAGCCGTTGGGGCGCATGCCGAGCTGATGACCGTTGAGGAAGACCGCAGCACGGTTGCAGATGCCTTCGAAATAGACGAACCACTGGGTATCGACGGAGTGGCTTCCTTCCTTGAGAGAGAAATGCTTGCGGTACCATCCCACGCCGCCGGGTAGATACCCCGTGCAGGAAAAGAGGTGGGGCGACATCGGATGTTCCACCGACCAGTCGTGAGGTAATTGCAGCCGACGCCATTGGGAGTCGTTGTATGCGGGTGCTTCAGCGGCGATATTGTTTCCGTCTGTGGGGCGGATGTCGGTGCCGACAAGGGCAAACCGCCAGTTGTCATTGAATGGTGTGGTGCGACCGAACGACACCTGGGCCTCGGCAGTCCCAATATAGCAAAGGGCTGCCATGGCGGTTAACAGCATACACCAACACTGTCTCTTGATTCTCGAAAGGGTAAGAATCGGTTTTTTCATCTTGTTCTTCATATTTTTCTTGGAATTTGTGGATACATGTTTTTTGATGTTCGGTTTCATCGCCCAAAGTTACGAATAAATATGTAAACCACCAAATTTTCCGACCAATGCGTTTGGTTTTTCACGACCTGTGCGGTTGAAATCTGCTCAAATCAAACAATTATGAGAACTTGTTATAATATTCGCCCTACCGGGCGAGCGGATGGACATAAAGTCCACCCCTACTGTTGCACCCATTTCTTGGCATTTCCTATTTGGTGAATATGGAAACTTGAGGATAATCACTAAAGATAATTTGTGAAAAAGAAAAGAATCTCGGAAAGAATGTGTATATTTGCACACATTTATTAAGATCTATGGCAACGAAGAGAAAATATCCCGTAGGCATCCAGAGTTTCGAGAGCATCCGTCTGGACGGATATGTGTATGTAGATAAGACCCCGCTCATCTACAAGATGATCACCGAGGGCAAACCCTATTTTCTCAGCAGGCCTCGCCGTTTCGGCAAGTCACTGCTGGTCTCGACGCTGGCCGCCGTCTTCGAGGGTCGCCGCGAGCTGTTCGAGGCTTTTACTACAAAGCAAGGCATCGAGCAGCCGCAGCTGTTTATCGCTCGGTCGGACTGGGAGTGGGAGAAGTACCCAGTGATAAGGTTCGACTTCAGCGAGACCAGCTTGAAGCAGTTTGTCAAGTTGGAGGAGTATGTAATGCAAACACTGGAGCGATTCGAGGAACGCCATGGTCTGACGGAGATGGTGAAGAGCCACAGCCTGGCTGAGGCTATCCGCTGCGCCCATGAGAAGACGGGTCGCCGCGCCGTGGTGCTCGTCGATGAGTATGACACGCTGATGCTTCACAACATTGGCAACCCGGAACAGATGGACTTCGTGCGCGACACCTTCTCGGCACTCTTCGCCCCCCTGAAGAGTCTGGACGACCACCTGCAGTTTGTCTTCATCACCGGCATCTCCAAGTTCTCGCAGATGGGTATCTTCTCGAAACTCAACAACTTGGAGAACATTTCCATGCAGGCGGCCTACGAGACGCTCTGCGGCATCAGCGAGGAGGAACTGACCACACAGTTGCGGTCCGACATTGAGCAGTTGGCAGTGATGCGCGGCGAAACCTACGACGAGACGCTCGCCGGACTGAAGCGCATGTACGACGGTTACCACTTCAGCGAAGGAATGACCGACATATACAACCCCTTCAGTATGGTGAACGCTCTGAAGTCGGGGAAAATAGATAAATACTGGTTTGACAGCGCGACGCCGAGTGCCCTCATCGCCATGCTCCGCGAGATGCCGCCGCTGGAAATCAGTGATGTGGACGGCGCAGTGTGTGAATCGAGCGACTTCGACCAAGCCTTCGACAGCTATCAGGCTCCACTGCCTGTGCTTTACCAAAGCGGCTACCTCACCATCAAGCACTATGACAGAGACCGCGACATGTACACCTTAGGCTTCCCCAACGAGGAAGTCAGGAAGGGCTTTGCAGGAAGTCTTTACAACTACGTCACCAACGCGCCGAACGACAACCGCGTGCGCTCCAAATTCCTCAATGCCTACTACGACTTCCGCGACACCGACGACCTCCCTGCTTTCATCGACGCCATCAAGACGTTCTACGCCGGTGTGCCTTTCCCGTGGGAGCGGGACAACCGCAACGAGCATTATTATCACGCGCTACTTTACACGCTGCTCGTCGCTTTCGGTGCCGACGTCTGCGCAGAGGAGCAGAGTGCCAAGGGGTGCAGCGACATCACGTTGAAGATGCCCCATAGCATCTACGTCATGGAACTGAAGTACGACGACACCGTCGAGGCCGCCCTCGACCAGATCAACCGCAAGGGGTATGCCGACAAGTACGCCCTCGACGGACGACCCGTCACCAAGGTCGGCATCGCTTTCTCCTCCGCAGAGCGCAACATCACCGATTGGAAAATCTCCAAGGAGTAGAGGGAATTATAAGAAGTAAATTCCCAACGTGAACACTGGCCTTTTGGCGTTAGGCATTACATGAAGTAATGCCCTATGTGAGCACTGCCTATTGGCGACGGGGTGCATACGGGTGCTTGAGGATAATGGTGCTAATGTCGCTTTTGAAATGAATATTTACACAAAAAGAAAAGGACGGTGAGGGTGGAACCCAGCATGGCTAAAGCCATATCCTTCTGGGCATCCCACATATCACCTTGTTGGCCATTATATGAATCGGCATCCTGTGGAGACATGAAGATGGTAAGCGCCCATTCAAACAACTCGTAAATCAAGCTTCCGGTTTGAATGATAAGCCATGCCATAAACACAGCGACGAGGGTCTTTTGTCGAAACAAACTTTTGCAGACATAAAGAAAATAGGGAAACAGCAACACCCCAAAAGCGAAATGAACGAACCTGTCATAATGATTACGAGAACCTTGGAAAACAGAAGCATCCCCCACCCCGATGGCCGCAGCCCAATCTTTATAAGGAACATAGGAATAAATGTATCGGGCTCCTATGATATGAAACAAAGTAAAGATGACGAGACCTATATAAGCTGCTCTTGGCATCCTGTTCTTACGTAGATCCACGACAAGGGGAATCAAGAGAAGTGCAGTCCCTATATGTTGCAGATATTGCTCGTGTGGATAAATGGGATGAATACACGTAACAATCAATACCACAACAAGTGAGACAAGAAGTGCTATCTTTGTTTTGTCCATACTGTAGTTTGGCTGTTTCGTGCAAAATTAAAACAAAATATTCATAGGATGCAAATATTTCGGGCGAAATCCATTGTCCAAGCTCTGCATATCTGGATTAATCAAATAGTGTCTATGAATATTGAAAGTCCTTGTACGCTTCCCATGCGGCTTTTACGTCCTCTTCGTCAAATGCGCCTTGGAAGAACGATGCTTGGCAGTCATTCTTGAAGGGGGACCAGTTGCCGCAGATGGTGCCGTCATAGGCTATGATGGGTTGGAAGATGCCGCTATTGTTGTGAGCGTGGTGTCTGTACTCTGGGGACAACACAAGGTCACGGGTACCCCTCGCAGTGGCACCTGGAAATTTCGGAGTGCCTCCCTTGTAACTGATGAGATACTCGTCATAGGGAGGGATGAGGAGGAACTTGCCCCGTCGGAACCCTCGCGTGCGGTATTCGTCTGTGAGGTAAAAGTCAGTGGCAGGGTGTGTCCGCCATCTCTCCTTGTGAATGGTATCTCCCAACATCGCCATCCCTTTGCGGCAGTCGCTGACGTTCAGTCCCGACCACCACACAAAGTCTTCCAAGGTTGCCGGCTGGCGGCTCTGGAAATAGTTGCGGGTGAAGCGCATCAAGGCCTCGTCCCTGTCCATCTTTTCCGTCCTCCGCACTTTGTTGGCTGTGAGGGCGTAGGTAGGTTTCAAGATGGGCAGGAGGTCACCACTGCATAATGTTCCGGAAAACTCCGCCATACGGACATGGTAGGACAGTCGATGGTCGTCCATTTGAATGTTTTTCTTTGCCAAGGCCCTCACGAAATCCTCCTTCGTGGCACTCCCCAAGTCGGAGGCAGTCTGGGCGAGAATGTCCCTGACGTGCATCAGTTCCTCTTCTGGTATGCTGATGCCGTTGCCACTCATCCATCCTTTCGTCACTGCGATGGCCTTGGGCGCACAAAGGTCGATCAACATCCAATAATTTTCGGCCGACACCAACTGCCAGGTGCCACGCATGAGATGCAGACGGATGATTCGTCCGCTATCATACGCCTCTTTGAAAGCTTTGGCCGACGGTCTGCGGGTGCGCATCCCCACAGCCCATCGCATCATGCGGTATTCCTGCGCTTGCATGGCACCCATGTAGTTCACCACCTCCTCGGGAGTTTTGAACTGAGGCGAGGCAAGTTGTTGGTTGAGAAGTCGGATGGAAATGGGATTCATAGGGAGCACATTGGCTTTAAATCTCTGCAAAGGTAAAAAAAGTATTCGGTTTAGAGAAATAAAGTTCTTTAAATCTCTAAAGTTTTACAATTATTGCAGTTTTAGAGAAATAAAGCAACGGACGCCAAAGTTCAGCATCCGCCGCCGCGAACATTCGCCCTATCGGGCGAGCGGATGGACATAAAGTCCACCCCTACAGCAGCACCAGGTTCTTGGTACGACCTTTTGTTGTTATTTCTCGCCCCAAAAAGAAACCGTCTATTTTGTAATTTACAATGGTGGAGGATGATAGAAAGAGGGAGGTGGTCCCCTCTATATTGTTGAATGATAAAAGAGACAGTTATGAGAAGAGCCATACCACGCAACAAACCCATTGCCACCGTCATCAAGAACTACATCGACAAGAAGAGCGGCAAGGTCACCGAGTCACGAGAAGAGATTGAGAGAAGGTTCTACGGTCTTGACTGGAAAGTCCAGAAGAGGATTGTCAATGCCTTTCTCGATGCGGGGAAGACGGACAGGCACCGTGCATACGCATGGCTGCTTGACCTGTGGGACCCCTCCTTTGAGACAAGAATAAAGGAGTTGTGGGAGGAGCATCATGAAGACCGGTGCGCCTGGGTCATCATCCGTCATTTCCCCCTCGACTACATCAAAGAACACACGAAGGAGCTAAGCGACGACCGCAACTACTACTTCATTTGCAGGAGGCTGGTCGGCGAGGCAAGCTACGAGATTGACCGAAACAAACTGGACGACATGGATTACCTGATGGTGCTGTATCATGCCGGCAAGCACATCGAAGACGCGGAAGCGAAGGACATTCTTTATGGGATAGTTCAAAAAATCTGCACATACTGGTGGCCCTCCCTGCAACTGTCGAGATATTACAGGCCTGACAGGAACGAGATGATGGCGGTCTCCGACTTCGAGAAAGTCTCCAGGGCGTTGTACTATTTAGAGAGCATGGGCAACGAGGAGGTTGTCAATTCATTCCGTAAATGGGACGAAACCATGCAAGCGTCCCTCAGCCAAAGCACGGAATACGCCGATTTGAAGAAGCAAGTGCTGTCGGACCATGATTTTACAGAAATGCTCTCACTTATCGTACAGAAGAACCTCCCCTCTTTCCTGCCGGAAAAGTACAAGAACATGTCTAACATTCAAGAAGAAGAAGATGACCATCATACATGCCAATGACCCTACAACAAAATTCCTCTCCCTGCTCTACGAAGGGAGAGAGGACATATCGGTGCATGTCACGGAGGAATTCACCAACATGGATGTCATCCGTGCCATCCGTGGAGACGACACCATCATGATGCTTGGCCACGGCATCAAATACGGTTTGTTTTCCATACCCGAGAAAGACGGAAGATGCAGGTTATTGGTCAATAGCGACCATGTGCAGTTCCTCCGCGACAAGACATGCATCGGCATCTGGTGCCACGCCGACCAATTTGCCAATAAATACAAATTGCACGGCCTGTTCTCCGGGATGATCATTTCCGAGCTCCAGGAAGCCATCGACGAGCACATCCCGACTACACAGGAAGAAGTGGAACGGGAGAGGGTGAAATTTGCGGCCCGCCTACGGGATTGCATCCATCAATATGGCCTCAAAGAGACGCCCATGCGAATGAAGGAATTGGACGATGTGCATTCCGCATTGACACGATTCAATTACAACAATCTGTATTATCGGGAATAATTTTTTTCATCTACGCAAAAAGATTTCGGAGGAAATGTGTATCTTTGCAGCCGATTTTAGTCAACATCATTAACGAATCCTATAACGGAATGGAATTATTCGCATACACATCAGAAATGTTCGTCCAAAGCTATCGACCCTTTGGACGGAATTGTCACGTGCTTGCGATAGCAAAAAAAACGAGCACCTCCGGTATAGGATTCCCACGACAGCACGAGCATAGTTTTCTCTTCATGGCATCATAAGATGCATTTGACGAGAAAGAGATAAAGCGATAGTGGGAAATATCCAAACCGGGATTTCCCACTTTTTATTTATCAATTTTTCATTTATCAATTCATTAAATGGAGAAAGAACCATGCCAGCAAACAAGAATGCCTTGATTAGGTACAAGACAATAGACAACTGCCTGAGAAACAGGTACAAGAGATGGACCCTCGAAGACCTCGTGGATGCCTGCTCCGATGCACTCTACGACATGGAGGGCATCACCAAGGGCGTATGCACCAGAACCGTGCAAATGGACATTCAAATCATGAGGTCTGACAAGTTGGGCTACAACGCCCCGATTGTGGTGTACGACAAGATTTACTACACCTACGCCGACCCCGACTACTCCATCACGGAGATGCCGTTGTCGATGGATGACTGCAAGCTCCTCAAGGAAGCCATCGCCCTGCTTGACAACTTGGACAACCCCGAGGCAGCCAAGACAAGGAAGGTCCTTGCGAAAGTAAAGACCAGATTGACGACCATCCTAAATTTCGTATAGCAAACGTCCGATTCAGCTTGAATCGGACGTTTTTTTCTGTTCCAATTCCAGTTGACGTGTGGCTTGTAACTCGTTGACAACAACATCAGTTTACCCACCAACAACAATTTATCACTCTGTAAAGTAACAATTTTTCGAAAAAAGGGAATAAAAACGAAATCTTTTTCTTATTTTTGCAACCAAATTTCGTACAACAGGACATTGTCCGTGTTGTCAAACTAAAGTATAGAAAAAGATGAAACACTATCTGAAAAAATTGGAGGAGACGATTCGCGAACACTGGGACCAAAAAGCACTCTGTGACTACAATGGCGACTCGTTTACCTACGCAGACCTGGCTGCAAACATCGAGCAGTTCCGGCTATTCCTCAAGGAAGCCGGAATAACCAAGCGCAACAAGATTGCCATCTGCGCCCGAAACTCCGCCCGGTGGGCGATAGCCTTCTGGGACGTCAATGTCAATGGTTGTGTGGCAGTACCCCTCTTGGCAGACTTCCACCCCAACAGCATCATCGCCTTGACACACCATTCAGACAGTGTCCTGCTTTTCACCGACAAAGACATCTGGGAGAAACTGAATCCCCAACAACTGCCCGTGCTCAAAGCAGCCATCAATGTGAAGGACTGGAGCCTGCTGTGGCACAGGGACGAGAAGGTAGCCAAAGCCTGGGAGAACCGCGAAAAGGCATTCTCACAACGTCATCCCAAGGGTATGCAGCCGGAGAACGTGACATATCCCACCAACAACATGGACAAATTGGCCATCATCAATTACACGTCAGGAACCACCGGCAACCCCAAGGGCGTGATGCTCACCTACGGCGCCCTTTCCGACACCGACGAGTTCAGCAACACCCAATTCCCCAACCATCCCGGTGACACCATCGTATCGATGCTTCCCATGGCCCACATGTACGGCTTGGCCATCGAGTTCATCCACCCCAATGTTGATGGTGTGACGGTGTATTTCCTTGGAAAGACCCCCTCCCCTTCCACTCTGCTCAAGGCGATGCATGATGTGAAGCCCTACATGGTGGTCACCGTTCCCTTGGTCATGGAGAAGGTCTATGCCAACTCCATCAAGCCGGCTTTGGAAAAGATGCACTGGCTGTCCAACATACCATTTTCCAAAAAATTGATTTACAGCATCATCCGTAAAAAAGTATTGTCGGCGTTCGGCGGCAAGGTGCAATGCTTCATCATGGGAGGCGCACCGCTCAAACCTGAAGTGGAGCAATGCTTCAAAGAAATGCGCCTGCCATTCACCGTGGGCTACGGAATGACGGAAGCCTGTCCGCTCTTGGGTTGGGAATGGTGGCCTAACTTTGTCGTTGGCTCCTGTGGAAAACCCGTTCACGAGATCAGGATTGACTCCGAAGACCCACAGAACACCGCCGGCGAAATCCAAGCCAAGGGAGCCAACATCACCGTGGGTTATTACAAGAACCCGGAAGCCAATGCCGTGGCCTTCACCGACGACGGATGGTTCAGAACCGGCGACCTTGGCACGATGGACGAAGAGGGTAACATCTTCATCCGTGGCCGCATCAAGTCGATGATCCTCAACTCGTCAGGACAGAACATCTATCCCGAGGAATTAGAAGCCGTGTTGTCGGGCTGCCCGTATGTGGTGGAATCCCTTGTGGTGGAGCGTGAACGGAAGATTGTGGCCTTGGTATATCCGGATATTCCCGACGACCTGGATGCAGAGGCAAGAAAGGACATCCCACAACTGATACGCAGCACCGCCAACAAATCGCTTCCTTCCTACAGTCAAATCAACAAGGTGGAGTTGATGGACACGCCTTTTGAAAAGACACCGAAAATGAGCATCAAACGCTTTTTGTACAAATAGGACACCCAGCGCCGAAGCTTATCGTAAGAAAAAACCATGTCTGACAAACCCAAACAGCCGTTATGGAAAAGAAGGAGACTACTGGTGATTGTCACGGCAGCCCTTCTTTTGGAACTGTTGTCGGCTGCCCAATATTACTTCACACGTCTCCTCATGGAAGAGGAGTTGGAAAAGCGCGCCGAGATAGAACTGACGATGAAGGCCATCCTCATCAAAAGCACGCTCAACTCAGCCGAAGACATCCTGAAAAACCATTTATGGGACATCCGTGAAAATCTTTCACACCCCGACTCCGTTTATGAAGCCCTTGAACGAATCATCGTTCTCAGCCGTAGTGTGCAAGGAAGCGTCATGGGGTTCGTGCCCAACTACTATCCGTCAAAGGGAGAACTGTTTGAGCCATACGTCCAGAAAGTCAACGACTCCATTGTGAAATCCCAAATCGCCGGGCCAGACCATGACTATACGAAGAGCCATCCCTTCATGGACGCCATCAACACCAACCAGGCTTTATGGAGAGGGCCTTACAAAGACCACACTGGTGAGAACACCTCCATCATCTCATTCACCATGCCTGTCTATGACAAGTCGAACAAGCTGGCCGGCGTGCCAGGTGTTGACGTGTCTGTGAAATGGCTCACAGACACCATCGACAAGAGGCACATCTATCCCTCCTCCTTCGTACTGCTGCTCACAGAGGATGGCAAACCCATCATCCGACCCTCCGAGGACCGCGTCAGTGAGAAGACAACGGAGAGAGTCATTAACCTTGTCAACGACAGTACGTTTGCCAACCAGAAGAGCCACAGCGAAAGGAGCACGGTGGTGCATTTCAACATCGACCACCGCGATGCCACCATCTTCTATGCCAACATGAAAGGAGTGCCCCACTGGAAGATTGCCGTGGTGTGCTACGATGACGAGGTCTATGCCTCCCTCAAGCAACTGCGCATCCTCTTACTGCTGCTGATGCTGGTGGCTTTCGGCCTCCTGCTGTTCATGGTTTACCATTTTGCACGCAATGAGAAGAACCTGCAAAAAAAGACATTGGAGGAAAATCGCATCACCAACGAGTTGAGCATTGCCAGCGGCATCCAACAGGCTCTGCTCCCTGTCAACGAGGAGCACCTCTCCTATTTCAACGAAGTCGCCGTGGAAGGCAGGCTCATCCCCGCCAAGGCTGTGGGCGGAGACCTCTACAATGCCTTCGTGCGCGACGGCAAACTGTTTTTCTGCATCGGCGACGTGAGCGGGAAAGGCATCCCCTCGGCTCTCGTCATGGCCATCACACAGGCACTTTTCAGAAACATCGCCTCACGGGAAAACGACCCGGCACACATCATGAGGCAACTCAACGAGGCGGCCGCCCGCAACAACAAGACCAACTACTTCGTCACGCTGTTCATCGGCGTGCTCGACCTTCCCACAGGTCACCTGCGCTACTGCAATGCGGGGCATGAGACGCCCTTCCTCATAGAGCCTCAGGCATCCGGCCCTGAGCATCCTGACGACCACAAGGAGGGGGGAGCACATCGTGTCACGTTATTGGACGCGAAGCCCAACCTGCCCATCGGACTTTTCAGCGATTTCGTTTATGAGAAGCAGCGCATCGTCATGCAACCAGGAGCCACCTTGTTCCTCTACACCGACGGACTGACAGAGGCACGAAACGCCCGGAACAAGATGCTGAGCAGGGAGCACGTCAAACAGATGATTGCTGACAGCAACACGACGTCACCCAAGAAGCTGGTGGAGACCGTCATTGCACAAACCACGCTTTTCACGGAAAATGCCGAGCCAAGCGACGACTTGACGTTGCTCGCCATCAGCTACACCCCCAAGGAGGGACACCTCATCCTCGACGAGGCACTGACGCTGGTCAACGACGTGAAAGAGGTGGAGGCACTTGGCACCTTTGTGAAGCAAGTGATGGAGCAATTAGGCATCGGCAAGCCGCTGTCCTACCAACTACGCCTCGCCTTGGAGGAAGCGGTGGTGAACGTGATGGAATACGCCTATCCGGCGGGAACGACGGGCAATGTCAACATCCACGTGACTTCCGATGGACAAAGGCTGACATTCATCATCACCGACACCGGCATACCATTCAACCCCACCGAAGCCTCTACCGCCGACACCTCCTTGTCGGCGGAAGAGCGACCCGTCGGAGGATTGGGCATCTTCCTCGTGCGCGAACTGATGGACTCCATCAACTATGAGCGCATAGACGGAAAGAACGTACTGACCCTGAGCAAGAAAATTGAAAAACAAGAATTGAAAACAGAACAATAAAGGACAAGAAAATGAAAACAACTATTCAACAATTAGAAGACAAGTTCTTAGTGACTTTTGATGGAGAACTCGACACTGCAGCCGCCGCAGAGGTGGAACAGACACTTCAACCGCTCTACAACAGCAACGGACTTGATGTCATCATCGACTGTGAGAAACTCGAATACATCGCCTCAAGCGGCCTGCGCATCCTCATCAGCATCCTCAAAGGCGCCAAAGCCGGAGGAAGCAAAGTGGTGCTCAAGCAACTGAACGAAGACATCCTCAGCGTCTTCAAAATGACAGGGTTCATTTCCCTTTTCGAGATAGAATAGCCAGCCATGAGCCGTTTATTTTCCAAGGCCGTCACCCTTGCCTTGCTGTTCCTTGCTGCCACGACGGCGCAAGCCCAGCAAGAAAACAGCCCACCACAGAAGGAGCCACAAACCCCCTCCGGCACGCTTGACGGTCAGGGTCATGACGAGAGCGAGCAAAACCAGCTCGACGTCAGCCTGCAAATGCTCACTCACGGCGAGGCCCGCATCGGCGGTTTCGACGCATCGGAAAGTGGTGAGAAAGACATGGACGAAGCCTACTTCATCATGCAACGTTCGCGACTGACTGTAGATTACAAGCGACCCAATCTCGAAACGAAAGTCATCGCACAACACAAAGGAATCTGGGGCCAGAAGGGACAAGGCTCCTTCAACCTCTTCGAAGCGTGGGTGAAGTTGAGCAAGAACGGACTGTTCGCACAGATAGGCCGCCAAGCGTTGTCCTACGACGACGAGCGCATCATCGGCCCCAACGACTGGGCGATGGCCGCCCTTTCCCACGACGTGCTCAAGGGTGGATATGAAGGGCACGGCCACAAAGCTCACCTTATCTTAGGCTTCAACCAAAACGCCGAGAACACCTACGGCGGTACGTTCTACACCGACGGCGCCCAGCCCTACAAGACCATGCTCACGACGTGGTATCATTACGATTTCCAGAAAGTGCCTTTGGGTGCCTCCGTGCTGTTCATGAACATCGGCATGCAGGGAGGTGAGAAAGGCGGCAAAGGCAACAAAGCCCCCCACAACAGATACCAGCAACTCATCGGCGGCTACCTTTCCTTCCATCCCGGGAATCTGTCTGCCGAGGCGTCCTACTATCACCAGATGGGTCACAACGAGCACAACACCAAGATTGATGCCTGGATGGCCAGCTTCAAGGCACAGTGGAAAATCAACCACCAGGTAGGCATCTTGGCGGGCTACGACTACCTGAGTGGCGACAAGTATTTCGCCGTGCCGGACGAAGGAGCCTTCGGACTGGTGCAACACAATGTCATCCGAGGCTTCAACCCCATCTATGGCTCTCATCACAAGTTCTACGGCATGATGGACTTCTTCTATGTCAGCACCTATCTCCACGGATTCACCCCCGGCTTGCAGAACTTGTATGGCGGCGCCACCTACAGCCCCCTCAAGAACCTGTCCCTGAAAGCGACCTACCACTACATGGCCACCGCCACGCGCTTGGATGTCATCGACATGACATTAGGTCACGACATCGACCTCGAAGGCTCCTACCAAATCATGAAAGACGTCCGCTTCACTTTCGGACTATCCTACATGGTCGGCACGGAAAGCATGGAAAAGCTGAAACGTGCCGATGATGACAACAGACTGAGATGGGGATGGTTCTCCCTCAACATCTCACCCCGAATATTCACAACAAAATGGTAACAACATGCAACTACAAGTACCTTTAAGCAAGACACAATATGGCATCTATGCCGAGTGCGCCGGTTATCCTGGAGAACCACGCTACAACATACCATACATCTACATATTGGACGGAAGCCTCGACGGGGAACGCCTCTGTCGAGCCATCGAAACAGCCGTCAAGGCACATCCCGGACTGTTCACGAGAATCCTATTGAACGACGAGGGAGAACCCGTGCTGCAGGTGGAAATGGAAGACTTCCAACTGCAGGTGGAAGACATGGACAAGAACATCGACCCCAAGTCATTCATCGTGCCATTCAATCTCTATGGAGACCGTCTGTTCCACATCTGCCTGTTGCGTGACCAAGAGCATTTCTATTTCTTCCTCGACATCCACCACATCATCGCCGACGGCACCACCTTGAAAATCATCCTCGACGATGTGGACACCGCCTACAAGGAGGGAATGACCGACCCCTCCCAACTGCCACAAGAGGATATGACGATGGCGGAGGTGGCCTTGGAGGAGGCCGAGCAACGCCAGACGCCCGCCTTCGAAGAAGCCAAGAAGTGGTATGCCGCCAACTTCGACTGCGGCGACACGTTCACCCAGCTGCTGCCCGACTTGGAGGTGTCAGAACGCTCGGAAGGTTCGATGCTTCGCACGCTCTCCGTGGATGCCGACCGCGTAGATGCTTTCTGCCAAGCCAACGGCATCTTCAGGAGCAACTTCTTCACCATGGCCTATTCCTATCTGCTGGCCAAATTCAACAACGAGCAGGAGTCGCTGTTCACCACCGTCTATAACGGCCGCAAGAGCAAACGCCTCGCACACTCCGTGGGAATGACGGTGAAGACCCTGCCCGTCTATGCCAAGTTTGACAACGAGACGACCGTACTCGACTTCCTCAGAGCGGGACAGGAGCAGATGAGCGGTTGCCGGGAGCATGACATCTATGCCTACAGCGACGTGGTGAACGACCTACATTTGCAGTCGAACTCCATTTTTGCCTGGCACGGCATGCTGTTTTCCCACAACCAGTTGTGTGGCAAGCCCATGAAGGCCGTGCGCCTCTGCAACAGCACATTGGAGGTGTCACTCTACCTGAAGGCATTCATCCTCAATGGGAAATACCAAATCAAGGCCGAATACAACGGCAACGAATACTCGGAAGCGCTCATCGCACAATTCTTGGAGAGTTACGAGGCCGTGGTCGAGGGGTTCCTCAGCGAGAATCGGCTGCGCGACATCGACATGGCCACCTCGTCGCAGTTGGAGGTCCTCGACAGCTTCAACCACACCGACGTGGACTACGACACGACCCAGACCATTGTGTCGCTGTTCCGCCGCCAGGCCAAGGCCACGCCCGCGAACATCGCCGTCGTCTTCAAGGACAAGCAGTACACCTACGCCCAGGTGGATGAGACAAGCGACCGCATCGCGGCATTCATCGCCTCGAAGGGCTTGGGAGGCGAAGATGTCGTCTCCGTGCTCATCCCACGCTGCGAGTGGATGGCCATCGCATCATTGGGCGTGTTGAAGGCCGGCTGTGCCTACCAGCCCCTCGACCCCACCTATCCCAAGGAGAGGTTGAATTTCATGATGCAGGACGCCCAAGCCAAACTGCTGATTGCCGACAAGGAGTTGAGAGACATCGTCGATGAATACAAGGGAGATGTGGTGTTGATTGAAAACGGGGAGATGAAAATGGAAGACGCCGTCATGGGCAGTCCTGCCACCATCACCCCCGACAGCCTGTTCATCCTGCTCTACACCTCCGGCTCCACCGGCGTTCCCAAGGGGTGTCAGCTGACCCACGGCAACCTCGTGGCCTTCTGCCACTGGTACCAGCGTTTCTATGACCTGCAGCCCGAGCATCGCGTGGCGGCCTACGCCTCCTACGGCTTCGACGCTTGCATGATGGACATGTACCCCGCCCTCACCTGCGGCGCCTCCGTACACATCATCCCCGAGGAGTTGCGCCTCGACCTCATCGCCCTCAACGACTATTTTGAGCAGAACCGTGTCACGCACTCGTTCATGACCACGCAGGTGGGCTATCAGTTTGCCACCAGCATCGAGAACCACTCGCTGAAATATCTCTCCACCGGTGGTGAGAAACTCGCTTCGTTGACCCCACCCAAAGGAATCGCCTTCTATAATGTCTATGGCCCGACGGAGTGCACCATCTTCACCACCACCTACCAAGTGGAGAAGAAGATGAAGGAAATCCCCATCGGCAAGCCCCTTGACAACATGCGGCTCTACATCGTGGACCCATACGGCCACCGCCTGCCCGTCGGCGCCGCCGGCGAATTGTGGGTCTCCGGCCCGCAGGTGAGCCGAGGCTACCTGAACCGCCCCGAGAAGACGGCGGAAACCTACATTCCCAATCCTTTTGCCGAAGGGAAATACGGGAGAATCTATCGCACGGGCGACATCGTGCGTTACCTGCCCTCCGGCGACATTCAGTTTGTGGGTCGTCGCGACGGTCAAGTGAAAATCCGCGGCTTCCGCATCGAACTGAAAGAAGTGGAGGCCATTATCCGCGAATTCCCCGGCATCAAGGACGCCACGGTGCAAGCCTTCGACGAGGAAGGCGGCAGCGGGGGCAAGTTCATCGCCGCCTACGTGGTGAGCGATGACAAAATCGACATCGACGTGCTCAACGACTTCATCCTCAACGAGAAGCCCCCCTACATGGTGCCGGCCGTGACGATGCAAATCGACAGCATCCCGCTGAACCAGAACCAGAAAGTGAACAAGCGCGCCCTTCCCAAGCCGGAGAAGAAGGCCGCCGTGGTGGAGGAGAGCAACGTGCCTTTGAACGTGTTGGAGCAGGAATTGCACGAGACCATCGCCGGCATCGTGAACAACACGGATTTTGGCGTGACCACCGTCCTTGGCTACGCCGGCCTCACCTCCATCTCAGCCATCAAGTTGGCCGTGCAAATGAACAAGCGCTTTGACATCACCCTCGACTCCAGATCCTTGGTGAAGACAGGCACTTTGCAAAGCATTGAAAACGAAATACTGAACCACTGGCTCCATGAAGGCAAGGCGGAAGGCGCCACCTCCTCCGACAGCAAGGAGCAGGTCGTCAGCGGACCTCTGTCCTATGCACAGACCGGCGTCTATTTCGAATGTCTGAAGAACCCGACCTCCACCATCTACAACATCCCCTATCTGCTGACCTATCCGGCAGGCACCGACGCCGACGCCTTAACCGAGGCCGTGAAGCGCGTGGTGGAGAGCCATCCCGAACTGAGCGTGCATTTCACCACCCAGGGCAACGACATCATGCAAACCTTGGAGGGCAGCGTACCCGTGGAGGTGCCCCTCTCCATCATGACCGACGAGGAACTGACGACCTACAAGAACGACTTCGTGCGCCCCTTCAACCTCCAGAAAGCCCCACTCTACCGCTTCGAGGTGGTCAAGACCGCAAGCGCCGTCCATCTGCTCATGGACATCCACCACCTTGTCTTCGACGGCGGCTCCGCCGACCTGTTCATCCGTCAGCTCCATGCCGCATTAGAAGGAAAAGCCATCGAGAAGGAAGGCTACACCTATCTCGACTTCGTGGCAGACCAGCAGGAAGCGGAATCGTCAGACACCTTCCGTGCCGCGCAACAATTCTTCGCCGAGAAGTTGCAGACCTGCGAGGGAGCCAGCGAGATACCCGCCGACCTGCCCAAATCCAACCGCCAAGGCCTTATCGGCGAGGCAGTCTGCCTGCCCGACTATGACAAGGCCGCTGCATTCTGTCGCCAACACGAAATCACTCCCGCGCACTTGTTCCTCGCCGCCACCGCCTACGTGGTGTCGCGATACACCAACAACCGCGAGGTATATCTGTGCACCGTCAGCAGCGGGCGTTCGAACCTCAAGATAGCAGACACCGTGGGAATGTTTGTCAACACCCTTGCCCTCGGCCTGAACGTAGGCGACGTGACGGTCAACGAATACCTGCAACAGACCAGCAGCACGTTTGACCAGACGCTACGACACGAAGACTACCCCTTCGCCCGCATCGCCACCGACTACGCCTTCCGCCCCGCCATCGCCTACGCCTATCAAGTGGGCGTGCTGTCGGCCTACACCGTGGATGGAAAACCCGTCGGTCAGGAACTGTTGGAACTGATCGTGCCAAAATTCCCCATCAACATCAAGATAGAGTCACGCGGCGTGGTGGTGCAATACGACGACGCCGTCTATTCCGAACGTCTGGCGCAGTCGTTAGCCGAGAGCATTGTTGCCGTGGCCGAAAACATGGCATCACACCCCGACGGCAAAGTGCGCCAACTCTCCATCATCAGCCCACGTCAGGAAGAAGAGCTGTCACACCTTCGCCAGACGGCAGAGGGCGACGCACCCTTTAAATTCTTCCACGAGTGCATTGGCCATTTTGCCAAGACACAACCTGACCACGACGCCCTCGTGGCCATCGACGGCCAATACACCTATCAGGAGATGGACGAACTCACCAACCGCATCGCAGCCGCCCTGCGCCAGCGTGGAGTGCAGGAGAGGGACCGCGTGGCCCTGCTGCTGCCCCGCACGAGCAGACTCATCCTCTCACTCTTCGGTGTGTTGAAAGCCGGCGCGGCATACATCCCCTGCGACCCGGACTATCCCGCCGACCGTGTGAAGCTCATCCTCGAAGACAGCGAGGCACGCTACATCCTCACCAACGCCGACCACCTCGACAGCGTACCCGCCGGGAAAGCCATCGACGTGGAGGAACTGCTTGAAACAGGAACAGGAAAAGAGGATAAGGAGAAGAAGCCGGACATCACCTCCGACGACCTCGCCTACCTCATCTACACCAGTGGTTCCACAGGCCGTCCCAAGGGCGTGATGCTGAGGCACGAAGGCATCTGCAACTACCTCTACGGCCATCCCGCCAATGTGTTCGCCAACGCCGTGGCAACCGACGCCAAGCGCATCCTGAGCGTGACCACCATCTCCTTCGACGCCGCCTTGCAGGACATCGGCATGGCCTACTACAACGGCAAGACGCTGGTCCTCGCCACCGAAGAACAAGCCAACAACCCGCTCGACCTGGCCCGCCTCATCAACGAGCAACACATCAACATGGTCAGCGGCACACCGTCGAGGTGGCAGACATGGCTCACCAGCAATGACTTCTGCGACGCCATCAGCCGCGTGGACATCTGCCGGGCCGGAGGCGAGAAATTCTCCGAACAGTTGCTCAGTCAGATGCGCAAGGCCACCCAAGCCCGCATCTTCAACTGCTATGGACCGACGGAAATCACCGTGGCCTCCAACAACAAGGAACTGACCCATGCGTCGATTGTCACGGTGGGCAAGCCTCAATTGAACGTCAAGGAGTTCATCGTGGACAGCGACGGCAACGAGCTGCCCTCGGGTGTGGTTGGCGAGCTGTACATCGGAGGCCGTGGCGTCGCACGTGGGTACAACAACCTCGACGAGATGACCCGCGAGCGTTTCATCGACTACCACGGCGAACGCATCTACAAGTCGGGCGACTACGCCAAGTGGCTTCCCGACGGCGACGTGGTCATCCTCGGTCGCACCGACCACCAAATCAAACTACGCGGACTTCGCATCGAACTGGGCGAGATAGAGAACGTGATGCTGAAAGTGGAGGGAATGAAGAAAGTGGTCATCCTCATCCGCAAACTTCAAGACAGGGAGCATCTCTGCGCCTACTACACTGCCGACCGTGAGATTGCGCCCGATGCGCTGAAAGCAGAAATCTCCAAGAGCCTGACACAATACATGGTGCCGACAGCCTACCTGCAATTGGAGGAGATGCCCATGACGCCCAATGGCAAGACCGACGTGAAGGCGCTGCCCGAACCCCTTTTGGCCGTCTCCTCGGCATACGTCGCCCCCGCCAACGAGACAGAGCGCACGATTTGCGGCATCTTCGCCGACATCCTTCAGATGGACAAGGTGGGAGCCACCGACAACTTCTTCGAGCTGGGCGGCACCTCGCTCGTCGTCACGCGCATCATCATCGAGGCAGACAAAGCCGGACTGCATGTGGCATACGGCGACGTGTTCGCCAATCCCACCCCCCGGCAGTTGGCAAGGCTCATCACCGGCGACAGCGACGGAGAGACGATGGACGAAGTGACGGGATTCGACTACACCGCCATCAACAACACCCTGCAACGCAACACCCTCGACTCCTTCCGCAAGGGCGAGCGGCAGTCATTGGGCAACGTCCTGCTGACGGGAGCCACCGGCTATCTCGGCATCCACATCCTCCGCGACCTCATCGACTCCGATGCGGAGAACATCTATTGCCTCGTTCGCGGCAAGAGTCAGGAGAAAGCTGAAAGCCGCCTGCGCACCCTGCTTTATTACTATTTCTCCAAGTCGTTCAAGGACTTGTTCGGCACGCGCCTCCACGTCATCCTGGGCGATGTGACCACGTTTGGCACTGAAGGCAACGAATCCATCGACACCGTGTTCAACTGCGCCGCCGTGGTGAAGCACTTCAGCGAGGGAACGGAGATAGAAGATGTGAACATCGGCGGTGCCAAGCGATGTGTGGATTTCTGCCTTGAGACGGGCGCACGATTGGTACACATCTCCACCGCCAGCACACGAGGCTTGTGGGCAGGCGAGCCCAAGAGCGACGTGTTCACCGAGCAGCGCTTCTACATGGGCCAGTATCTCGGCAACAAATACATCTATTCGAAGTTCATGGCGGAGCGTGCCATCCTCGACGCCGTCGCCCTTCACGGTCTGCATGCCAAAATCATGCGCGTGGGCAACCTCGCCGCACGAAGCACCGACGGCGAGTTCCAAGCCAATTTCTCCACCAACTCGTTCATGGGCCGCATCAAGGTCTATAACATGCTGGGCTGCTGTCCTTATAGCATGCGCAACAAGCGGGTGGAGTTCTCTCCCATCAACGAGGTGGCTCACGCCATCATCCTCTTGGCCACCACGCCGAAGGAGTGCACCGTGTTCCATCCCTACAACATCCACAACCAGTTCCTTGGCGACGTGCTGACAGGGCTGACCTCCGTGGGTGAGGGCATCCGCTTCGTGGAGCAGGAGGAGTTTGCCGAAGCGATGGAGCAAGCCAAGGACGACCCCCAGAAAGCCAGGCAGATGGCCTCGCTGCTGGCCTACCAGGACATGGCCCACGGCCAGAAGACCACCGACGTGGATCGTGACAACGACTACACCACGCAGGTGCTCTACCGCCTCGGCTTTGCCTGGTCTCCCACGTCGTGGGACTATGTGGAGCGGATGCTCACGGCCATCGGCGGCTTCGGATTCTTTGAGAATTGAGTATGGAGAGACAAGACCTTAACAAGCAGTTCTACAACTACCTATGGGCGTATATCCTCGTGGCTCTTTCGGGCTGCTTGGGAAACGTTGTGGACGGCATCATCGTTGGCAACCTCATCGACGCCGACGGTGTGAGCGCCATCGCCCTGTCGAAACCTGTCAACCAGTTCATTTTCACCCTGCACCTGCTCATCAATGCCGGAGCGGGAATGTTGGTGGGCTATGCCCTTGGTCGCAAGGAGGTGAAGGACGCCCGTCGCTTCTTCACCATTGCCCTGACGACGAGCATGGGCCTTGGGTTGTTATTGGCGCTCTTCGGGGGCATCCTCTTCCCGGAGCAGACGACGCGCTTGTTGTGCAACAACGAGCAACTGATGCCATTGGCCCGCGACTACATGCAGGTGTTGCTGATAGGCAACCCGGCGTTCATCCTGATGTGGGGTCTCTCCACCATGGTGGGTGTCAACGGGCAGCCGAAATTGGTTTCCCTCGCCGTGATCATCGACAATGCGCTCAACCTCTTTCTCGACATCGTCTTCATCCAGTGGTTCGGCTGGGGCATCACCGGCTCCTCCGCCGCCACCGTGGTGGGGCATCTTGTCGGCATCGCCATCCTTCTCACCCATTGGCGGAAACCCGAGAACCGACGGCTCGCACTGGACTATCACACCGATGCGTCCGTCACGTCCTGCCAGACCCTCGGCAGGATTGTCTCCCAAGGTGCGCCGTTGGCCATCGCCTCCATCAGCCTCACGCTGCTGTTGTTCTCTGCCAACAGGATTGTGCTCTCCACCTTGGGGCAGACGGGCATCTTCGCCTTCGCCGTCTGTATGAATCTCTTGCAGGTTTACAACCTCTTCCTTTCCGGTACCTGTCAGACGCTGCAGTCGCTCGGTGCCATCCAGGTGGGGAAGGGCGACCGCGAGGGCTTCCGCTTGGTGTTGCGCAAGGCATTCCGGTTCATCACCATCGCCATGGCCATCACCTGTCTTGTGGTGTGGATTGACCCGGAACTGATTGCCTCCCTCTTTGGAGCCGACAACGCGGCCTACATCAGCGAGACAGACACCGCCCTGCGCATCTTTGCCCTCAGCTTCATTCCCTTCTGCTACATCTATGTGTTGATGATCGTCTATAAGCTATACCATCACCATCACATGGCATTGTTCATCTCCTTCGCACTCTCGTTGACCGTCATCCCGGTGCTGTGGGTCATGGCGAAATGGCATCCCGGAGCTCTCTGGTACAGTTACCTCATCGCCTACCTCATCGAGGCGGCGGCCATCTTCATCCTCCACCGGGTCACCCATGCCAGTTTCAGCCAACCGGGGAAATTTGGAAAATGAATATCACCAATAATAACATTTAACCAAACGTTTATGAAAACATTTACAAAAGTATTAATGACGATGCTGGCCGTGATTGCTTGGAACACGGCACAAGCAGAGACAGTTTCTCCGTATGAGGTGGATTTCAACTCTGCCATCACTACGGGGAACCACGACTTCGCGGTGTCTTCCAACTGGGGGCACATCGTGGGCGTGTATGAAGATTCATGGGCAAACGGCTACATGAGTTACAGTTACTCATCGAGCGAAGGCATCGGCGAAAGCGGCACACTCCTCGCCTACCGTCAGTACGCACAAAACATTTACAGCGAAGGTGCCGTGTGCTACGACCTCCTTGTTACGCCAAAAGTGACCGGCATGGTGACCTTGATGGTCAAACCCAGTTCGCTTGCCACCAGCTCCAACCCGGCCATGGTGGAGTTTTACGACGTGGACGAGGCTGGAACCACCCGCGGTGAGCTGATTCAGAAATTCACCGCCGACGATGGTTTCATAGCCGACGAAGCCAATCCGGGATGGTACGCCGTCTCCATTTCTGTCGATACTGAGAAGCGCGTGGGCATCCGTGCACAGTATGTCTACATGGACAACTTCAGCGCCACCTCCGCCACCATCGTGCCGGAGAGGAAGCTCACCATCAAGAGCGTGGCCGACGTGGACGGCGCCAGCACCACCTACTTCGACCAGCAGGCGGACGGCACCATCCTCGCACGCTATTTGGTGACACTGACCAACTCCGGCGAAGTGGACCTGAATACCAATGACGAGAACTACACCCTCTCGCTCTTCAACCGCTCGGCGCCAGCCACCCTTTACGGGGCATTCCCCATCCCCGTGTCCTTAGCCGTCGGCGCGACCTCCGATCCTATCGAGATGCAAGTATTCCTACCCGCCGACCAAAAGGGATGGAAATACTGGGATGTGAAGGAGAACATCAGCGGCACCACCAAGGAAGGCAAATGGTGCGGCACAAAGACCTACGAGTCGAAATTCATCTTCGACAAGGCCGGCACCTCCTACAACAACAGCTCGTCGCCCACCAAGAAAGAAATCGCCTTCGGCAAGGTGACAGAGGCGACCACCGTGAACTATGAGATTTACAATGGCGGCATCGCCCCGTTGACCATCAACAGCTTCACCATCGACGCCCCCTTCACCACCAATGCCCCCGCCGGTGAGTTCACCGTCGAAGCCAAGGAGAAGAAGGCCATCGACATCACCTTCCCGGCCACAGAGCCAGGCATCTTCAACGGCACCATCACCATTACCTACACCGACTTCGGCAAGGAGCAAGCCACCTACACCCTGCCCGTGTCGGCAACCGTGATTGACCCGTCGAAGAACTTCATCACCTTCGACAACGGCAAGGCCGGCGATGAATTCAACGGACAGTTCCCCGCAGGCTCCATCCATTACGACCAGGTTTACATCACATCCTCCGGCTCTGGCTCCGAACTCAACTACTACCTCCAGAGCGTCAACGACAAGATCACGAAGTTCGTCACACCGCTCCTCACAGCAGAGAATGGCGAGACCTTCACCTTCGACGCATTTACCACCCCCTCATCAACTGGTTCAAGCAGCCCCTACGTGATTGTTTACACCTCCAAGGACCGCGAGAACTGGACACAGTTGCTCAAGACCGAAAACAACGCCTTGGGTTCCACGCCTAAGACCTTCACGGCCACCATCGAAGAGGGCGGCGACATCTACCTTGCATTCGAATTGAACAACAACGCCCTGCTCGACAACATCTACGGTCTGACACTGGCGGAGCAGCCAGAGCACAACTGGGTCATCACCGATCAGAGCATCCCCACCAAGGGCAAGCAGAACACCGAGTACACCGCCACCATCACCCTGCATAACATCAACGCCGAGGCTGACGTGGTGGAGACCGCCACACTCTATGTGGACGGAGAGGCTGTGGTCACCGTGAGCAACACCGACCTGCCCGGCAACGACAAGACCGCCGCCGAGGGCACCGGCCGCAACCATTACAGCAACATGGAAGC
>JAFZRU010000061.1 GCA_017619755.1 Prevotella sp. | reverse complement strand
GGAGTGCCCTAACGGGCAGAACCAACGGTCGACGTAGTCAAATCTTACAAATCTGTTCAAATCTTACAAATCTGTTATTTCCACGTCTGATACTGTTCTGCGATACATTTATGGAGTGCCCTTACGGGCAGAACCTGCATCTGCTGTGGAGAAAATTCGCCCTATCGGGCGAGCGGATGGACATAAAGTCCACCCTACAGCAGCATCAAATTCTTGAAATGGTATTTGATGCATATACTATCACGTAATCCATTTATCAAGAATTAGAGGATTATAGAATTAAAATGGCTTGGACGAAAATTCTTAAATTCTGAAATTCGTGATAGAAAAAATCATATTTTGGGCGTCAGCAAGGCTCTTGCGTCATCCTCGTAGTCTTCCACAAGGGTGAGGGAGACGCCGTCGTACTCCACGATGTTGTCGCCAATCTCGTCGAAGAGGGCCTCATTGATGGCATCCGCCACGACGGAGGGCAACAGGTGGCGGGTGGAGAGGATGGGAGCGACGGGGTGACCATCGAGCAAGGCGAGAAGGACGGAGCGGTATTGTTCGTCGATGACAAGGGTGGAAGGAGATGGGGGGACAAGGATGTCGGGAGTGTGTGTCGTGTCTGTCGGTGACTTGTGCATTTCTTCCATTGGCTCCGTTTCTTCTTCCTCCAAAATCAAACTGTCTCGGGTGTCGGCGGCATCTTCACGAATCTGCGGGAGCCGCGTAAGATTGACGGTGACCTCCGGATGTAGCTCCCTTTCGATGCGGGCGATGTCCTCCTTGATGACCTCATCCACGAGTTTCATAGCCCATTCCTCACAGGCCCTCTTTCGCAGATAGCCACCCGTCTGGAGGTAACGGCGCAGACGCAGGTCGGTGGCATGCAACAGTTGAGCGATGCGTTGACGGTCGAAATAGAGCGGCTCATAACTCGTGACGTACCACTGCCCGTTCTTCCTCTCATAGTGTCGGCAGCCGTTGAGTTCATATAGTACGTCTGTGGGCTTGCCACGATCCCACCAAATAGCGTTCTGCAAGGGACGCCATCGCCATTTGCGCGGCGTGTCGAAAAAGACGTTGAAGATGGTTTTATCATTCTCGTGGAAATGTGTCATGGCATAACGCCATGTCTGAGCCACCAAATGGACGCCCCTCTCCCCACCCTTCTCCACCAAGGGGGCGAACACGGAGTCTTTTTCCCGAAACTGGCGCAGTGCTGAAAACACGGCCTCGTCGGTCTGCTCCTCCGGCCGTGCAAGCACTGCAAGAGCGTCGTCGCGAGCCATCAACTGCGGGTCGGCCACACTTCGTGCCACCTCTGCCGGCAATCCGCTGACCACGGCCAATTCCAGCATCCAGCGTTGTAGGTTCCCACGCATGGAGACATCGCCCATACCAGCATCGATATATCCGGCCTCAAACGCCCTCATTTTCCTCAAACCATCCTCCACCGATTCGCAGCCGATGCCATTGAGCAATTCATAGAGATAGATGTAAGCGAAAGACGCCATAGTAGGTCGGTACTCTCCGTGCCTCACGGCGGTTCGCCATGTGAAATAACCGCGCAGTTGTGGCACGTTCAGGTCATGGTAAGTGGTATAGTAATGCTTGAAGCTGCCTTCCCACGGGGCGTCGTCCTCGTAATGCTCCATCAGCTTGCCCTGCAGGTAGAAATTCTTGCATTTCCAAGAGTAGGAGCCGTCGCCGAACTCATACATCTTCTGCATGCGGAGAATCTCCACGGGTACGTCGTCCATGTCGTCCCACGTGAACAGCGAGCCGGCCTGCGAGAGCTTTGTCTCGCGGTAAGCCGGCTCGCTTGTCCCTCCGCCAACATCCAAGTAGAAAGTATAACCCGAATCCTGCTCCATCTTTACTACTTAGATACAGGCGTTTTCCAACTGCAGGAGCCGCATTTTTTTGTCGATGCCACCGGCATAACCTGTCAGCGAGCCATCAGCCCCCACCACGCGGTGGCAAGGGATGATGAGCGAAATGCTGTTGTGTCCCACGGCACCGCCCACGGCCTGTGCCGACATGCTTCGCATTCCCCGTTCCGCCGCGATACGACGAGCCAGTTCACCGTATGTCATCGTCTGGCCAAAGGGGATGGTGAGCATCAACTCCCACACACGTCGGCGGAAGTCGCTCGTGCGCATCAGCAGCGGCGGTGTAAAACCGGGCGCCCTGCCGGTGAAATAGATGTCGAGCCAACGCCGTGTATCGGCGAAGATTTCAAGGTCGGGCCGTTCCACGCGTTCCGTGTCGAGCGCAGCGGCGAAATACTTCTGATCGTCGAACCACACCCCGACAAGCGCATGGCCGTCGGAGGCAAGGGTGATGCCGCCAAGGGGCGAGGTGTAGTGAGCGGTGAAATCCATGCCGTGGGAACTATGACATGATGTTTTATTTTTCCCCAAGGATAACGTTCACCAACTCCGCCACATCGGTCACGGTGATTCCACCGTCCCCGTTGACATCAGCATTCTCGATGACGAATACATCATTCGTCTGGCCAAGGATGTAGTCCACAAGCATCGTTACATCAGTTACCGTGACCATCCCGTCACCATTCACGTCGCCAATGGCGGTGTTCTTGTTGTACACAGGGCGCACGCACTGACCGTCGCACCTGCCACCAAAGCTGTACCATCCCCACTCATCGAAGCCGAGATAGAAAGCGCCGCCCACATCATTAGGATCACCAGTGCGCGACCAATAGGCACCTCCGTCGAGGAGCATGTTGTCAAGTCGCCAACCTGTTTCGGGCAGGAAGATGCTGTTGCCGTTGGTGCCTGTTACCTCGTAGCCATAGATCTCATAGCCATTGCCCACCTGGAAGGAGGTCCTTGTCCAAGTACATTCCTTCTTCAACTCATCCAACTGTTCCTTGGATGGTGTACGCCATTCACTGCCCCAGTTGACATAGGCGGCATCATCCTCCGGGTCCAGTTCATACTTGCCATCGGTGAAGCCATCCTTGCCACGGCTGCTGTCGGAGCAGTATTTGGTGAAAAAGGTTTCCTCGCCGACGACTTCGCCCCACTTGTAATTCTCCCAGTTGTACCAATAACCATCGTAGGTGTCATTGTCGTGACCGACGGTGTCGCCCCAGGCGAAGAAGAGTCCGGCATCCAAGGAATTGATGGCCCCCACGTTGCACGTAGCCCACAAGGTGCCACTTGTCAAACCGAGATCAACATATTCGTGGGTGTCATCGACTACCAATGAGACAAATTCTTCACCACTGATGCCTTCCACGGACCATCCCTTGTCCTTGGCCACTTTTATTTGCTCATCAGTGATGGCGTTTTGTTCTATCTCACTTTCCAAGTCCAAGACCACCATATAGGCGTAAAGGAAATTGGGCAGAGAGTTGACCAAGGCATCCATATACTGGTCCTTGATTTGGTTGTTGTAGCAATACAGTTGGTACAACTTGTTGCTATTCACTTCAAGTGAGGTCAGTTGGTTGTTGTAACAATTGAGTATCTGCAGAACTGTCTGGTGGGACAAATCTATGGTTTTCAACAAGTTGTTGTCGCAATACAATTGGTCCAACTGTGGATTGTAGGTGAGGTCAAGTGTGGTCAGTTGGTTTCCCGAACACGACAATATTCCCAAATTGGGGTTGTTTGTGACATCAAGCGAGGTGAGTTGGTTGTCGTTACAGGACAAATTCTGCAAAATCTCATTGCTTGAGACATTCAACTGTGCCAGGGCGTTATTGCTTACGCTCAAGACCCACAATGCAAGATTTTGTGAGAGGTCGAGCGATTGGAGTTGGTTGTAGTCGATATAAAACTTTTTCAGTTTGGTGTTGTGCGACAAGTCAACGGAGGTTATCTGGTTCCAGTTTTCCACGGGAGCACCCTCGTAATTGTCCACATAGAGTTCGGTCAGTTCCGTGAAATACTCGATGCCCGTCAGGTCTTTTATCCCACAAGCCCTGGCTAAAATCTTGTTGATGTTGGCCATCTCTGCATCGGTGATGACAGCGTCTTTGCCGTAGGATTGGGCGAGCAGCCATTTGCGGAAATTCTCGTCGGGGAAGTTATCCTCGTTGATGTTGACACCGGTGACGACGACGGGCTTTTTCTTGAGATGCACTTTCACATTCACAAAGGTGTTGGCATCGACTTCGGGCATGGTGAAAGAGTAGATGCCGCTTGGGAGAGCGGTGACATCGTCTTCGGAGAGGTTATCGTAGGTGATGTTAACAAATTCGTATCCCTCCCCTGGCCTGAAGCCGAAATAAACCGTTTGCCCCGGCTCAGCCATGGTGAAACTGGCTCCTTCATCATAATTGCCCAAATCCTCCTCCGTTCCTATTTGGACATAACCACCGGAATAAGGATCGGAATAAATGGCGGCAAATTGCGCCCATGAGGTGATACTGGCGAATAGCGCCACAAGCAGCGTCGTTACAGACCGCTTTGAAATAGTTGTAATGTTAGTTTTCATATCAGTTTTTGTTTTTTAGGTTTGTATGGATGCAAAGTTAGTCATTTTTATCGTATCATACGTTCATCATGACAAAAAAATGGCAACCCAAGGGTCTAAGTCCAGAGGCTGGTGATGAACATAGCGCTGGCGTCATCAGCTTTCTTGAACCCACAAGCCTCATAAAAGTCCATCTCCTTGTCGTATGCCACGAGCACGAGGCGCAGGTAATCGGCATAATGTTCCTTGATCATCTCCAACAAACGTTTGCCTATGCCCTGCCGGTGGTATTCTGGGCGCACCAACATGTAATGGAGGTAGGCCGTCATGATACCGTCATCCATGGCGCAGACAAGCCCGACAAGCTTGTCACCATCCCATGCCGAATAGACGGTCTCGAAATTCTTCATTGCCACCACTAATTTCTCGGGGAAATGTCCCGACGACCATTCCACGGACAAGAACAAGTCCTGCAATTCCTGTTGGTCGAAATCATGTATGCTCTTGTAGATGATTTCCATTATTTCTTCTTTTTATTCTTGGGTTTTGGTTCAGGGAGTTGTCTGCATGTCTCACGGACGAGCAACGAGAGGTATTCATGGTCGTCCACGTCGTCGATGAAGAAATAATCCTTTGCCCCATCGTATGGCGGGCGCATGTCCACCTTTCTCAGCACCGCCCTGCCCGCCTCCGTGGGTTTCACATAAAAATGGTCATCGCAAACAAGTCCGAAAATCTTGCCGTCGCAATAGACCCCGTAGTCACCGAACATTTTCTTCACCACGATTTCACCAGCACCAGCGCACTGGTCGGCGACGTATTGTACAAAGTCAGCATCACTTGCCATCAATCATCTATTTATCAATTTTTTACTTATGTTTTCCACCTTTTTCATCAAGAATGAGGGATTATTCCTTCATAAAGGAATTTAAAGGTATGACCTCGATTTTGTTCACACGCTCACCTGGGGTGCGCTCCGCCTCGAGAGGCAGATAGACAGGAGCGTCGGCCTGAAGCGGCAGGATGCGGAGTTCCAGTTGGGTGCAACCCTGCGGCAGACGCCACAGGCCATAAAGCATCGGACGCCCATAGTAGAAATTGTCTGCCACGAGCCGTCGTTGGCTATCATCGTCCGAGAGCGCATAGAGGCGTGCACAGTCGCCACGGTAGTCAATGCTGAGCAGTCCCTCGTGCCCCACTCCCGTGAGCGGTATGCGATAGACGGCGGCGGCATTGAAATCGTCGTCGGTGGGTTCCTCAGCCACCTTCTGCACGCCGATGGTGATTTGTCGCAAGGGCCCCGCTTCCCGGGTCTTGCTGTAGGCAACGGATGCCACGACGGCGGGAGCCTCCTCGGACAGGAACAGGTGCTCTGCCTCCTGCTTAGTGAGCAGATAAATGCCCGGGCAGACCGGCTGCTTGGCGCCCTTGGGTTTCACACCCCGTAACGTCTTGCCGTTGGCGAGGGCGATGGTGGTGGGCAAGCCCTCTATCTGCATCATGTAGATGCGCCCTTCTCGCTTGGCCACCAACTGCGCCGTGGCATAGCGTATGCCATCGACGCCTATAGGTAGCACGGCCATCGTTCCAGCCGGAATGGTGAGTGGGGGCAGCTTCACGCCGCAGGCTTCAAGCCTGACATTCTTCTTGGCAGAGAGTTGGCACAGACGCTCGTAGTTATTGATGAAGATGAAGCCGCTGCCACCGTCCGACCTCACCGCCCAGCGCAGTTGGGTGTCATCACCTTTTGGCACATCCTGTGGAGCAGGAAACGAAGCCTCCATCCCCGCCAGCGTCTCGCCCCAGTCGTGCATGAACAGATGGAGCGGCCTCAACATGTAGTATTGAGGGTATGTCTGCCCAAACTCGCCAAGCGGAGCCTGGAAGTCGTAGGTCTTCACGGGCAAGTCGTTGTAGTTGGTGGCAACAGTGCGCTGGGTCTCATTCAACGTAGTCAGCCCATCTGGATTGGTGCCGCCGTGATACATGTAGTAGCCCAGGAGGTTGGAACCGCTACCCAGTTTGCAGATGGCCAGGGAATAACAGTCCTCAGGGTAGATGTATGGCCGGCGGTGATAGGCAGTGGCCATGCCGCCACCCAGTTCGCAAGTGAAATAGGGATACTGGTTGTCGCCTTTGCTGAGCCGTTCCTCCTGTTTGCCCAACTGTTCCGTGGCGATGGCAGTCGAGGAGCGGAATGCCTTGAAATTGAATGCCTTGTAGTAGTTGCCGGCAGTCTCTGCCAGACTGCGCTCCCAGAACCCGTCGGCATAGTCGCCGTAGAGCGGCAGCATCTCGCCGAAAGGAACGGGCGTGGCCAGTTCAGGCCATCCTGTGCGTGTGTAGAACGGCAAGTCGAAGCCTATGCGTTGCGCCGTCTGTTTGAGTGCCATGAGGTATTCGCCACGTCCACGGTATTCGTTGTCGAACTGCGCGGCGAGGACGGGGCCGCCATCCTTCCATTGCAAGCCCTGCACCTGGGTGAATATCTGACGGTAGAGTTGTTCCACGTAATGCATGAACGTGGCGTTTTTCTCACGCATCTTGCAGCCCTTGGTGAACATCCAGTCGGGAATGCCGCCACAACGCACCTCCCCGTGACAGAAAGGTCCCAAGCGCAACACCACAGGTATCTCCTGTTTCTTGCAGACTTCGAGGAAGCCTCGCAGCGAGCGTTGACCATCCCATCGAAAGATGCCTTCCTGCTCTTCCACATGGTTCCAGAAGATATAGGTGGCGATGATGGTAACGCCACCCTCTTTCATCTTCCTCACCGCTTGCTCCCACTCGTTGGCGGGCAAGCGCGAATAGTGTATCTCGCCCATCACCGGACAGACACGCCGTCCATCAATCATCAGGCTATGACTGTCCCATGTCACAGGTTTGCCGAAATCCGAGGCACCGGCGGTCTGCAGCGATGCCACCAACGCTGTCGCCAAGAGGAGGAGAAACCGCCCGGGCTTGATACTAAAAGACATTCTCAATTTTACAGGTATCTGTTTTTATTTCTTCAACACAAATTTGATGAGGAGGTAGCCGCCGATGATTTGGAGCAGCATGCCGGGGATGCCGATACGGAAGTCCTGGAAGCCTTGGGTGAGCGAGCCAAGCATAGCCGACTCGACGAGGGAGCCCAGCACTTGATAAAGCAGGACGACGGCGAGCAGCAGAAAAATGCTGACAGTCTGATAGCGACGTGCGATGTAGGCGGCGGCGAGTGCCAGAAGCACCGATTTCACCATGATGCCGGGAAGCGAGGCAGCGGGGGGCATGCCGAACAGCACCGAGTTGACCAGCGGGGACAGGATGGCCGTAGCCAATCCCACCTGCCATCCGTACTTATAGGCGCCGATGAGCGTGAAGAAGTAGATGGGCAGCAGGATCAGTCCTCCTTGTGGAACAAGGTGGCAAAGCTGTGGCAGCAAGACGTTGCCTATGACGAACAATGCCGCAAAGAGCAGCGAACGGCCCTCAAGCAGGGAGAGCGAATAGAGATTTACAGATGTTGTTTGCATAAATGTTTGTTGTTAGATGATATAATGTTTCACATATTGTTTGGTTCTTGCTTCCTTGAGAGCGCCATCTCCTGGAAATGCGCCCGCAGCATCATTTCCACCTCATCGGCATCCTGGGCCTCCGCCACGATGCGCTCCAGCGGACAGCGGTTGTCACCCTTCGGTATCACAATCTGTTCCACCAAGTCGGAATAGGTGTAGGCGATGCCTGCTGCATCGAGCAGGGGCAATGCCAAGCGGCTCATCACGTCGGCATACACTTCCGTCACACCACCTCGGACCATCAGCCCAGCGGCTGCCTTGCCCACCACCTTGTCGGCCAGTCGCGCGCCTCGCAGCCTGTCCGGCTCATGGTCCAACAGCCATATCAAGTCGCGCACACCCTTCTTGTTGTATGTCGTCACCTCGCCGCATGCATCGCGGACGACGAGCGAACATTCCTCTTGGTGCAAGATGTCAATGAGGCCTTTCATTTCAGGAGACTGCTACTCGGATTGATTTTTGCCCTTCGTATTGTCAACCTTCATATCCGAGAGGGTGAACTTGCCTTTGTTATCCATGGTGACAGCGGCGGTGATGGTGGGCATGTCATCGTAGTGCAGCACCAAACCAGTGACAAATTTGACACCAGGGGTGACGCATGCAAGCGGCTGTCCGCCGGCGAGGTTGTAGGTGATGTTTTCACCAATCCAGAGGGCATCGTCGTCGAATCCGCCCATGTCGGTGATGGTGTTCGTCACAGTGGTCGCCGACTTGCCGTCTATGTACAAGTTGACTTGTTCGTCTTTCGTGGTATAGCCCAACCGTTGACAGAACGCCTGTTGGATGTCGTAGGGGTCGATGGTGGCCACAACGACTGCAGTGTCCTGCTTGAAACGTATCTGGTAAAGGCGTTCCACCTGCACACCCGTGCCTTCCATCGCACTGGCAGTGAGCCATAGTTCACCTTTTTCGCTGTCGTAAACCGCACTTGGCTGGCGGGAGTTGCGCATGTTGGGGAAGGTGGTGGATACCGCGTTCTTCACGACCACGACACCGAAGCCCTCCGTTGGTTGTTGGTCGGCCTCGCCTATGCCGAACACGCTGACATTGTTCACCGTGTCACCATAGATTTCAAACTGGTGAAACTTGGAGGCATTGTTCATGGCCTTCATAACGTTGTCAGGCACGGAGTCCTCAGCCACGGGTTCTTCCAATGTCCCGCTAACGGTTTTCGGTTCAACTTTTCCGGGGCATTTGGCGATGAGAAAAGCGAGCACTGCCAAGCAGCATGCAATAAGAGTCTTGTGTTTCATATCCATGTTTCTTTTATTTCGATGCTTTTCCATCCCTGCTGTATCAAGCATGTTTTGAGGGATGATTCTATTCGGCAAAGATAGTGCAAAAAATGAAATTATCACCACTTTTGGAAAATAAAATTTCATCATTTGCCATTTTGCCCAAGATTTGGGGTGAAACGGGAAAACAAGGGGCCGTCCTGAGATGGCGGGCGACATGAGGGCGGCGGCTTGCTGGGCAGATGCAAAATCGCGGGTGATAGGGGGGATTTTGCGAAGGCGGAGCCTTCGCCTACGGAGAAACCGACAAGCGCTTCTCTTAAGGGAAACGCACCGGCCTATTCCTGCAGTCTTTCTGCCTTGAGCACGAAGCCGTAGTGATGGGGCTGTGCGCCATCGATGGTGTATTGCGGCAATGTGCGGCGCCCCCAGGTGTCGGCCCCTCCTACGCCGTGGATGTCGAGGTCGATGTTGAGGTTGACAAAGCGGCCTCGTTTCAATTGGGATGAATGTCCCACATTGAGGTCTTCCTCTCCGTAGTCCCAAGCACGTATGCAGAGTGGCTGTAAGCCTAAGACACGAAGGCGTCGTGAGGCGGAGGAGAGTTCAAACCACCTGACGTCGCAGCGGTTTCCGTTGTCTTGCGGGCGGATGTATTCTGTCTGGTATTCTGAAAGCGGCATTTTATAATTACCAATGAAGGCCGAGCGTTTGCGGTCGGGATAGTTCTCCCAAGGCCCGCGCCCGTAATAGCTTACCTGATTGAAGTCAGCTGGCAGCCGCATCCGCATGCCAAACTTGGGCATCAGGGGAATGTTGTCCGCGAGGGGGCGGTAGTCGGCATCCACAATGATCCATCCGATGTTATCGATGGCATAAGTGAGGGTCATGTCAGCCCCCACGGGCAGCGACAGGTCAACCATCACCTTCATCACGTTCTTGTCCTTTTCCAACCTGATGGCCTTGACCTTCCTGTTGGCGGCAGCCTCCTCCCAAACAGCAAGCCTTTCAGCGAAGTGTGCGGCACGCTGGTTGTCGTTCTCCGGTTTCCAAAAATACGGCTCCAAAGGGGCTTGGAGGAGTTCCTCACCCTCGACAACCCAACTAACGAGCGCCCCTGTGCGGTCGATGACGACCGTGCCATTGTCCGTGGTGACGACGACACCCTCGGCGGTCTCCTTTGCCGTGGCAGGAATGCCGTCCTTCACCATCAGGAACCTGGTGGGCTTGAGAACGAATTGCTCGCTTGCCACGGGAAAACCCGCCTCCGCCCATGGTGTGGCCTTCCGCAGACACGCATGGACATTAAGCAACATTTCACCGGCGTCAGGGTTGCATTCGGGACGGGGAATGGCCAATCTGCCGTTTACCGGTTGCATGTTTTTCTCCGTGAGGACTTTTCCCTCCCGCCAATGCAGCACCTCGCAGGAATAATCGTATTCATCGATGTCGGTGAACCAGTTGCGGTTGACAATGCGGATGGAGTCCCTTTCCATGACAAAGGACAAAGGCTGATAGACATGCTGCACCTCGTAGTAATGGGGATGCGGCGTGCGGTCAGGTGCCAGAAGGCCGTTGATGCAGAAATTGCTGTCGTTGGGTTTGTCGCCGAAATCACCGCCGTATGCCCAACCGCCGTCCTTTTCCAACCCCTGGTCCACCCAGTCCCAGATGGCGGCTCCACAGATGGAGGAGTCGGCATAGATGACATCCCAATACTCTTGGAGGTTGCCCACGGAGTTGCCCATGGCATGGGCATATTCGCGCATCATGAAAGGCTTGTCGCTGACCTCCTGTGCATTTTTGCGCAGTTGGTCGGGATAGAGGTAACTGTCATCCCAGATGCAGCTGTAGCGTCGGTCGCTGTCGTAGAACGGCGGGCGGGTGGTGTCCAGTTCCAGCACCTTGTTGTACATGGCCTCGATGTTGGGCCCCACGCCTCCCTCGTTGCCAAGGCTCCAGAGAATGACACAGGGGTGGTTGAAGTCACGTTTCACCAACGCCTCCGCCCTGTCCACATGGGCTTTCTCCCATTCGCGGTCCTCGCCCATCTCATGGTTGGCATAGCCGTAGCCATGCGTCTCGTGGTTGGCCTCGTCCATGACATAGACGCCCCAGCGGTCGCAGAGTTCATAGAGATACTCGCGGTCGGGATAATGCGAGGTGCGCAGAAAGTTGATGTTCGCCTGCTTCATCAGGCGGATGTCCTGCTCGTAGGTGGCGTCATCCACAAAGCGTCCCGTGCGTGGATGATGGTCGTGACGGTTCACGCCGCGCAACTTCACATTCTGACCGTTGATCTTGAAAACTTCGCCGACGACCTCCACCTTCTTCACGCCAAAATGATAGTCGAAATGCTCGATGACACGGCCTTTCTTGTCCTGCAATTCCAAGGAGAAAGGATATAGGTTGGGTTTCTCCGCCGACCAGAGGCGGGGTTTGTCGATGATGTTAGACAGTTCGACGGTGAGGGTGTCTCCTGCGAGAAGTTTGGGAACGGGTTGCGTGATCCTGTGCCTCACAGGAACCATGGACGTGTCATTCTCGTCGATATTCAGCACCACATGCAAGTTCTTTGCCGTTTCCTTTCCTGTATGGCATAAAGAGACTTTGGCCTTCACCACGGCTTGAGAATAGTCTTCGTTGGGCTCAGCGGTGACTTGATAATCACAGATGTGCGTTTGCGGCCGCACCCATAGTTGCACGGGGCGGTAGATGCCCGAGAGCCGCCACATGTCCTGGTCCTCGAGGTAACTGCCGTCAGACCAGCGATAGACCTCCACGGCGAGTTTGTTGCGTCCCTTCCGCATGTATTTCGTCACGTCAAACTCTGCGGGCGACATGGAGTTTTGGCTATAGCCCACCTTTTGTCCGTTCACCCAAAGGTACATCGCCGAGTGGACACCCCCGAAATGGAGGATGAGGTTTTTCTGCATCATTTCCTCCGTGACATCGACATACGTCACATACGACCCCACCGGGTTGCGGTTGTCGTATGCCGTCCAGTCTTTTGGTGGCTCCGTGGTGACACTCGGGCGGTTCTTCACGAAGGGATAGTTGATATTGATGTAGATGGGAGTGCCATAACCCTGCGTCTGCCAGTTGCCCGGCACGGTGATGGTGCCCCACTGGCTCACGTCGTAGTCCTCGCGATAGAACTCCGTGGGTCGTTCCTCGGGATTGCGGCTCCAGAGGAAGCGCCATTGTCCGTCAAGGGAGATGATTTCCTTGCACTCCTTCTCCTTCGAGGGCAGTTGCAGTGTCGCGTGGTAGGGCAGTTTGTTGATGCCCAAGACGGCGGGGTTCTCCCAGTCGTGCGCCACCCTTTCCTCCCTCACCACCTCGATGTCGCCATATCCCATGCGCTCGCCTTGGTAGAGACGGTCGGCCTCGAAGCGGAGCATCTTTGCCCGAACGGGATCCAACTTGATGGTCTGCCAAATGGGATTGTTGACGATGTTGGAGAACTCTCCCGAAGCGAGTTTTTTCCAGTTGCTCCAGTCGGACGAGGCCCATAGCGTGTAATGGGTGACAATGCCGTCTTTCGTGTCCTGTGGCGGCAGGTAGCGAAAAGCGGTGATGGTCTGTTCGGTGTCGAAGTCCATCATCATCTGCTTGGGACTGCTGAAAAAGATATGGAGATTGGACGAAAGTTTCTCACCGGAATTGGGTATGTCGCTGGTCAGCGGCGGAGCCAAGAAGACTCCGACCTTCTGTATGAGGGGCGAAGCCTTGCTGTCGTTGATGGTCATCCTCAGGCGTGTAGCCGTGATGGTGGGGAAGCAGATGATGCGGCGGTGCCCGATGGTGGTCAGGCCGTCGCCTTGTTCGGACAATTCATCGCCAAGGGTCAGCCACCGTCCATCAACAAAGGCTTCAAGGGAGAACTTGCGCACGCGCTGCCCCAAAGCGATGTGTTCCTCGACGAGGAAACGGTTGAAGGTGGCCGGTTTCTTGAAGTCGAGTGTCAGCGAAGCGTTGGTCACGCCGTCGTCGGTGGCCCAGTAGGTGCCGACTTTCCCGTCAGTCACCTTGGCCGGAGCATAGCGTTTGTCGTTTCCCCTGACATTGGTGGCCGTCACCTTCGCCTTCTTGGCCAAGTCGTTGGAGAAGACCTCCTTGACCATCTTGGCGAAGGCGATGCCCCTCAGGCTGTCGGTGGGATGTATGCGGCCATTGGGGGCGATGGGGAAATTGAGCAAGAGCGTGGAGTTGCGCCCCACCGACTTGTAATAGGTGTCCATCAACTTCGAGAGGCTCTTCACGTGCTCATTCTCTGTATCATGGTAAAACCATCCCGGACGTATGCTCGTGTTCGTCTCCCCGGGAACCCAGCTGTCTCCCGTCTCCAGTCCGTAGTGGAGCATCCCCCACTCCACTTCGCCCTTCTTGTTCAACAGGCTCCAGTTGGTTTCGCCTACATTGCCGGCCTCCGTGCCGACCCATCGCAGGTCGCCTCGGTCGCCACCATCGTTCCAGATGAGGCAACCGGGTTGCAACTCGCGAATCATCTTGTAGGTCTCCGGCCACTGGTAGTAGGTGGTGCGGTCAATCCTCCGCGTCTCGTTGGCTCCGCCATACCACCCGTCTCCCCCATTGGCGCCGTCGAACCACACCTCGAAGATGTCGCCATAGTTGGTGAGCAATTCGCGCAGTTGGTTGCGGAAGTAGTCGATGTATGCCGGACTGCCATATTCGGCGTGATGGCGGTCCCAGGGTGAGAGATAGACGGCGAATTTCAACCCCTCCTCACGGCAGGCATCGGCCAGTTCGCGTACCACGTCGCCCTGCCCGTTCTTCCATGGTGTGTTACGGACGGAGTAGTCGGTGTAGGCCGAGGGCCATAAACAGAAGCCGCAGTGGTGCTTGGCGGTGATAATGATGCCTCGCATGCCCGCCTGTTTGCAGACACGCGCCCACTGCCGACAGTCGAGGCTTTGGGGGTTGAACAAACTCAAGTCTTCATTGCCGAAGCCCCATTCCTGGTCGGTATAGGTATTCATCGAATAGTGGATGAACGCATACATCTCCATGTCCTGCCATCGGAGCTGGTTGGTACTCGGGATGGGGCCACAGGGGGCGGGTGGCGTCACTTGCGCCTTTGTCGGCATCACCACGGCCAGCATAAGGATGAAGGCCAAAAGTTGACAGGTCTTATTCATCATAGGTTTTTGGTATCAATTTTTGAGGTGTGTTTCCATTCCACCGCAAAATTACACATATTTATCGGAATACTCACACGTCAGCCGAAAAAAAAGGACACGCTCCTCATTTGTCTCGAAAAAAATCACTACTTTTGCACCAAAACAACCAACCTTATGAAAAGAATACTCATTTTTGCCGCCTCCCTTCTGCTGACGGCCATGGCAAGCCACCTGAACGCACAGAGCAAAGAACTGAAACCCCGCCTCGTGGTGCTGACCGACATCGCGCCCGGCAACATCGAACCCGACGACATGGAGTCGATGGTGAGGTTGATGACCTACGCCGACCAAGTGGAAATCGAAGCACTCATCACCACCATCGGTTGGAACTGCGACCCCTACCCCACGGAATGGGCGGACTCGCTGTTTCGCGTCATCGACGCCTACCAGCACGACGTGAAAAACCTGATGAAGCGCTCCGGCCAGAAGGGTTTCCAACCTCTGAAGGCGGAGGAAGGCATGCAAGAGGTGGGCTACTGGCCCAGTGCCGAGTACCTGCGCAGCCGCGTGGCGATGGGCAGCCGCCGTGCGGGAATAGGCGTCATCGGCAGCAACAACGCGTCAGCAGGGAGCAACCTGATCATCCGCCTGGCCGACGAGGACGACCCACGCCCGCTGTGGGTGGCCTCATGGGGTGGCGCCAACACCTTGGCCCAAGCCATCTGGCAGGTGAAGCAGCAGCGGTCGGAGGAACAAGTGAAGGCCTTCCTGCAAAAACTGCGCATCTATACCATCACCGACCAGGACATGCAATACAACATGCGCATGCACCGCGCCTACAGCTCCCACCAGTGGATGCGGCACGAGTTCGCCCGCGACCTTTTGTTCATCTGGGACGAGAGTGCCTGGCTGTCACAAAACTCCTTGGGCAAGGCCCACTGGGAGGAATATGCAGCGAAAGTGCAAGGCCATGGGATGCTCGGAAAGGCCTATCCCACGTTCAAATGGGGCGTGGAGGGCGACACGCCGAGTTTCCTCCATATACTGCCCACCGGCCTGCACGACCCCGACGACCCCACGCAGATAGGATGGGCCGGATGTTTCTGCCGCGACATGTGCCCCGACTCGCTCACCATCGCCTGGACCAACTGGCGTGAGCCACAAAAAGGCATTTCCTCACAATACGAAAACCGTTTCTACGCCGACACTTTCAACGACTTCGCCGCCCGTATGGAGTGGGCGGCAAACGGAAAAGGCAACCACAACCCGGTCGTCATCGTCAATGGAAAAGGCGGCACATCGCCACTGCACTTGCCGACCCGTCCCGGGGCCAGCGTGACGCTGGACGCCTCCACCACCTTCGACCCCGACGGCGACGCCATCGAGTTCCAGTGGTGGATGCAACATAACACGGGCCATGGCTCCAAGCAAGTAAGACTGACAGCGCAAGGCCCCTCCGCCACCCTGTCCATTCCTTCCGAACTGAAAGAGGCGGTCATCCACCTGATATGCGAGGTGCACGACAAATCCTCCATCCCCTTGGTGGCTTACCGACGCATCATCGTCCACGTGCAGGAAGACTGACCGACACCCAATCAGAGGGAGAGGCCGAATGTATTTTTCACCTCGCTCATGACAAAGGTGCTCTCGATGGCTCCCACGCTCTCTATGACACCCAGTTTGTTGAGCACGAACTCCTGGTACTGCCTCATGTCCTTCGCCCTCACCTTGACTAAATAGTCGTAGGCTCCGGAGATGTTGTAGCACTCCGTCACCTCCGGGATGAACTGTATCCTCCTGGTAAATTCATCTGCAATCTCACGGTTGATTTCCTTGAGCTTCACCTTGCAGAACACCAACAGGCCGAGGTCGAGTTTTTCCGGGTCGAGCACGGCCACATACTTTCTGATGTAGCCCATCCTTTCGAGTCTTTTCTGACGCTCAAAGACCGGTGTGGGAGTGAGATGAACGGCATCCGCCAACTCCTTGGTGGTGAGTTTGGCGTTTTTTTGCAGTGTTTTCAGTATCTTTATATCTGTTTCGTCGAGTGTTTGAGCCATGATTCTTAGGTTTGACGGAATATTATTCTTTATCAAAGGCATTTTTCACCCTTGAATGGAAAGATTTTCTTTCCACGGTGCAAAATTAGGCATATTTTCCGAAATAAGCAAGAAATTTGGATGATTTTTCCAAACATCGTACCTTTGCACCCAGAAATCAATAACAAACAAAAAAAGGAAAGGAAAAAGCCATGAGTAAGAAGAACTATCGTTTCGAGACATTGCAGTTGCACGTAGGTCAAGAACAAGCCGACCCGGCCACCGACGCCCGTGCCGTACCCATCTACCAGACGACAAGTTATGTGTTCCGCAACTCGCAGCATGCCGCCGACCGTTTCGGCCTTCGCGACGCCGGCAACATCTACGGCCGTCTGACCAACTCCACCCAAGGGGTGTTTGAAGACCGCGTGGCGGCATTGGAGGGCGGCATAGCCGGCTTGGCCGTTGCCAGCGGCGCAGCTGCCATCACCTACGCCTTGCAGAACATCCTCGGCGCCGACGACCACCTTGTAGCTGCCGACAACCTCTATGGCGGTTCCTACAACCTCATCACCCACACGCTATCTACACAGGGCGTGAGCAACACCATCGTGAACGTGAACGACCTCGACGCCCTTGAGGCCGCCATCCAGCCCAACACGAAAGCCGTCTTCGCCGAAACGTTTGGCAACCCCAACTCCGACGTGCTCAACATCGAGGGCGTGGCTGCCGTGGCCCACCGCCATCACATCCCGCTCATCATCGACAACACCTTCGGCACCCCCTACCTCATCCGCCCGTTGGAGCATGGAGCAGACATCGTGGTGCACTCCGCCACCAAGTTCTTAGGCGGCCACGGCACGTCTCTCGGAGGTGTCATCGTCGATGGCGGCAAGTTCGACTGGAAAGCCGAAGCCGAGAAATTCCCCACCCTTGCCCAGCCCGACCCCTCCTATCATGGCATCGTCTTTGCCGACGCCGTGGGAGCAGCCGCCTACGTCACCCGCATTCGTGCCGTCCTCCTTCGCGACACCGGCGCCACCTTGTCGCCATTCAACGCCTTCATCCTGCTGCAAGGAGTGGAGACACTGAGCCTGCGCGTGGAGCGCCATGTGGAGAACGCCCTCAAAGTGGTGCAGTTCCTGAAGGACCATCCCAAAGTGACCAAGGTGAACCACCCCTCCTTGCCGGAGCATCACGACCACGCCCTTTACCAGAAATACTTCCCCAAAGGCGGCGGCAGCATCTTCACCTTTGAGATTGCCGGAGGCCAGGAGGCGGCTTGGAAATTCATCGACTCGCTGCAAATCTTCTCCCTCCTCGCCAACGTGGCCGACGTGAAGAGTTTGGTCATCCATCCCTACACCACCACCCACTCGCAACTTTCACCGGAGGAATTGGCAGAACAGCACATCACCCCCTCCACCATCCGCCTGTCCATCGGTACGGAGCACATCGACGACATCATCGAAGACCTGAGCCAAGCGTTGGAGAAGATTTAGGATAAAGGATTTTTTAGGTTGGAAACGCCCTGCAATGGGAAAAGCACGGACTAAGAAGTATGCTTTTGCCCTTGCAGGGCGTATTTTCTACTTATCCACAACCCAGGGCGTTGCCCTGGGCTAAGTGCTTCTGGCCTTTCAGGCCGTCCTTGCCACCAAGATGAAACAGGGCAAATAAGGATGAGTAGCAAGCAGGGCGAATAAGGGTGAATAACAAGCCGCTGCACAAAAATGAAAATAAAAACTTCGTATAATTTGCATTGTTATTGTCAATTCATTATCTTTGCCAAAAAATTGAAAGAAATAATGATATGAAGAAAATGGCAATCGTATGCATAGGGGCCTTGATGGCCGGTTGCACCTCCGTGGACATGGAGCAGCAGATAGACGAACTTTATGGCAAAATGACGCAAGAGGAGCGCATCGCCCAATTGCGCAGTGGCTACATGGATGAGTATTTCGACGAAGAGGGGAAGTTGGACACGGCCAAATGCCGTCGAGAACTACCCAACGGCATCGGTCATTTCTCGCAATACGCGAGTCAGAAGCCGATGGATGCCAACGTCCTTCGCGACCGTGTGGCGGCGATGCAGGAGTGGTTGATGCACAACACCCCCTCCGGCATCCCGGCCCTCTTTCATGAGGAGGTGCTCTCCGGCGTCAACACCCGCGACGCCACCATTTACCCGCAGCAGATAGGCCAGGCCTGCTCCTTCAACCCCGAACTGGCAGAGTTGAAGACCCGCCAGACAGGCATCGCCATGCGCAAGATGGGCGGCGTGCTGTCGCTCTCCCCGATGGTCGATGTGTGCCGCACCCCCAGTTTCAACCGCTTGGAGGAGTCGTATGGTGAGGATGCCTACCTCTCCGCCGTCATGGGCGTGGCCTTCGTCAAGGGACTCCAACAAGGCGACCTCCGTCGTGGCGTGGGAGCCTGCTCCAAACATTACCTCGGCTACGGTGGCGGCGGCGACGCCGACGAGAAAGAGTTGATGGAGGAAATCCTCCTCCCCCACGAGGCGATGGTCCGCCTGGCGGGCAGCAAGGTGGTGATGCCCGGCTACCATGCCGTACACGGCACCAACTGCGCGGCCAACAGTGAGATTTTGGAAGACATCCTTCGCGGTTACGTAGGCTTCGACGGCATGGTGGTGAGCGACTACACCGCCATCGACCAGTTGCCCGGCACCGACGACGTGGTGGAGAAAGCCGCTGCCGCCATCAACGGAGGCACCGACGTGGACTTCCCCCGAGGCACCAACTACGCCCACCTGCCGGAGGCCCTTGAGCGCGGCTTGGTGAAGCCGGAGGTGCTGGAACGTGCGGTGAAGAACGTGCTGCGCCACAAGTTCCGTGCCGGCCTTTTCGACAAGGAGCCGTATCTCTACGCCAAGGAGAAAATCACCCTCGACACCCCCGAGGAGCGACAGACGTCCTACGACATCGCCACGCAGTCGGTGGTGCTGTTGGAGAACAACGGCGTGTTGCCGCTGAAAGACGTGAAGAACATCCTGGTGACAGGCCCCAACGCCAACTCGATGTGGGCGATGTGTGGCGACTACTCCTTCCCCTCGATGACCTATTTCTGGAAGATGGTGATGGAAGACCTGGACCATCCGCATGTGGTGGGTCTGTTGGAAGGAATGAAATCACGCAAGCCCGACAACGTGAACCTGCTTTACTCCCGTGGTTGCGACTGGACGGAAGAAATCGAGACGAAATTCACCGTCGGAGGCGACGAACGAGCTTGGGAATATGAGATACTCCACCGAAAGGTCGATGCCGGCGAACCTGCGAACCGTGCCGAGGCCCTCGCCCTCGCCTCCGAGAGCGACGTCATCATCGCCGCCATGGGCGAGAACGTGATGCTCTGCGGCGAGAACCGCGATCGTCAGGGCCTGCGCCTCCCCGGCCGGCAGGAGCAGTATGTGGAGGAATTGCTCAAGACGGGCAAGCCCGTGGTGCTGGTGCTCTTCGGAGGCCGTGCGCAAGTGGTCTCCGGCCTTGCCGAGCGTTGCGCCGCCGTCATCCAGGCTTGGTACCCCGGTGAGGAGGGCGGCAATGCCGTTGCCGACATCCTCTATGGCCGTGTCTCCCCATCCGCCAAACTTTCCGTGAGTTATCCCAACACAGAGGTCAATGAGCCTTTGTGCTACAACTACTCCTCCGAGGCCGACCCACGTGTGCAGTGGCCCTTCGGCTACGGCCTGAGCTACAGCCGCTTTGAATACGCCAACCTTCAAGTCGATAGCGAGGCGCCCACCTCAGGAAAAGAAATTGTCGTGTCCTTCGACGTGAAGAACACCGGCGAGGTGGCAGCCGACGAGATTGCCCAGGTGTATCTCTCACCCTCCACGTCGAGCCAACCGCTGCGCCCCATCCAACTGCAGGGCTTCGCACGTGTGCCGCTCCAACCCGGGCAGACGCGCCATGTGACAGTGAAACTCCACACCGAGCAGTTCGGCTATTACGACCAGCGCCAGTGGCACATCGCCCCCGGCACCTACATCGTCAAGATAGGAGCCTCTTCAGCCGACATCAAGCTGCAAGAGAAAGTGACCCTCACCGGCTCCAAGGTGAGCAAGGCCCTGCGAGAGCATTATCTCTCAGAAAGCACGGTGGAATAAACTTCTCGCAAAACACTTGATGCCCGCCCCATCGTCCGAAAGGACAACGAGGCGGGCATTTGACTTACCAAGGGTTGCAATAATATGTAACAAACGGAACAGCGAGCGATGCGCTTATCTATTTTTTACTTCTTGGGGAAGAGGGCGTTCTTTTCTATTGTCCAATCCTTTCTCTTGGAGAGGAGGCATTTCTTGCCTTTGAACATCTTTGCGGCCTGCTTGTCGCCCTTGAGTTGCCATTGCAGCCACGCCAGTGCGACGACGGAGAACTCACCTCCATGTGGCTCACGATAGGTGCCTCCATGCCCCACGGGGAAATTGGTGGCACAGGCCGGCACATGGTTGATGCGGTGGAAGTCGTCCATGCCGTTCTGATAGGCGATGTCCTTTTCCCCTCCGAGGATGTAAATGATAGGCGAGTGTATTTCCTTCAGTTTTTCCTTCGGGGGCATGGGCATGCCTCCTACGGCCTGTGAGGCGTTCTGCTGGTTGAACAGTCCACTATTGCACACCATGAGCGTCTTGATACGCGGGTCGGCACAGTTGTAGAGCGTCTGCAGTCCTCCGCATGACATACCAGCCACGCAGATGTTGCTCACGTCGATTTTCTGGTAGTAAGGAGACTGTTTGTTGCTGTTTTGGGCGACGGCCCAGTCAATGCTCTCGATTTGCTGTTCAGTGGTTGACATCGGCCCCCTGTAGGGTTGTTCGTCCATGGGGATGTATCCTGTGGCGAGGACAATGAAGCCGTGGGAAGCAATCTCGTTGAGGAACTTGTAATGCTCCCAGGGAGAGTTGGTACAGGCACCATTGCCCCATACCAGCACGGGCAGGGGCTTGGAGGCATTGAAGGCCGTGAGGTCCTGCGGTACGAAAACGGTGTGTGCCGGCAGACTGGCCTCCTCCTTCATGATAGCCTTGAAGGGGCCTGTGCCACCATCTTCCACCACCCGCTCCTTGGGTTCCTGCGACTGAGCACCTCCTGCTTCCTTGAGGAAGAAGTCGGTCATCTGCTTGAACGTCTTCTCGTTGAACGTCACCGGCCCGTGCTGTCCATCCGGCACGCTGACAAACTCTTCGAGCATTCCGGCCTTTTTCAGTGCTTCGGAGAAGAAGACACCCTGGCAGTGAGGCACCACGTTGTCGGCTTGCCCATGGAAGACAAGGAAGCGCGGACCTCCGGGCTTGACGTAAGTGATGGGACTGATGAGAGACACCATGTCGGGGTTGTCGGCCGGTGCGCCACCGATAAGTGCAGCCTCGGGCGAGTTGCCGTCGTTCACCGTCTCGCAGTTATTCATGTGCGCCATGTCCACGGGGCCGAACCAGTCCACCACGGCATCCACCTTGCTGGAGAAGTTGAGGCACTGCCCCACCTTTCCCTCGATGTCAACAGTGGTAGCACCCACCGTCCGCTCCTTCATGTCATTGGTCACGCCGGCCAAGGCTGACAAGTGTCCGCCGGAAGAGAAGCCGGTGATGCCAATGAAGGAAGTGTCGAGTTTGTATTCAGCGGCGTGTGCGCGCAAGAACCTGATGGCGGCCTTCACGTCGTTGATTTGTGCCGGGAACTTGGCATCGCCACTGGAGCGGTGGTTGATGCAAACGACGGCAAAGCCGGCCTCCTCAAGCGGTTTGCCCATCGACATGTAGGTCATGGCCTTCATGTTGTTGGAAAACCACGCACTGCCATAGATGGCCACCACGACTTTGTATTTCTCCTTTTGGGTCTTGGGCAGGTAGATGTCCATGCGGTGAGCCTCCAAGTCATCGCCGGCATAGTTGACATCCTTGAAAGTGGCGTTGTTTTCGGGCATTTTGAAGCCCCCGAAGCCCTGGGGCTGTGCCATGGCCGTCATGGCCAGGCATGCGAATAGCGATAAGAATAGTTTTTTCATTGGTGATAATAAATAGTTGTTAATTCGATTTGCAAAAATACACACAAAAAATGAAAGACGCTTTTCTTTTTGCATCAATTTCTTTTCATTACCAATCATCGAGGTTTCAAAGGGCGATTTTCTCGTAAAAATGCACCCTATTGGAGGGCTGACTGAAGAAGAATGACAATATTTTCCGAAAACTGGGATAAAATTTTGTTATTCGGAATATTTATCGTATCTTTGCCCCATAGAAGAAATGTGCTTTTCTGGAAAGTAAAAAATGTCATTTTGAATTCTTCCCAACTTGCACTATCTTAATGAATCATATAAGTATGAGAATTATAGCAAAAAGCACTTTGGTCAAGTATTATACCATCAACCCTAAAGCTAAAACTGCTTTGGAGGACTGGTATAATAAAACAAAGTATGCAGAATGGACATGTTTTGCAGATATTAAAAACACTTTCAATAGTGTTGACAGCGTAGGCAACAAGAGATATGTTTTCAATATCAAAGGTAATGACTACAGATTGGTGGTCATTATAAAATTCACCGTTAGTCACGTACTCATCCGCTTCGTCGGCACACATGCAGAATATAGCAGAATAACAGACATACAACATATTTGAACTATGGCACAAATAAAAAACGAGGCAGCCTACCAAGCTGCATTGAGAAGGGTCGAGCAATTGGAGGAACTTGTTGATGACGAAAACACCGTCATGGACGACAATGCCATGGAACTTGACATGCTTGTTGATATGATTGAAGAATACGAGGACATACATTATCCCATCGGCAAGCCCTCGTTGGTTGACACCATAAAACTACGTCTTTACGAAATGAACTTGACTCAATCAAAGCTTGCAGAAATGATCGGGGTTAGTCCCACCAGGATTAGCGACATCATGACGGGCAAATGTGAGCCAACATTGAAATTAGGACGGGAAATTAGCAAAAAACTGAAAATCAGCCCCGATGTCGTTCTCGGTGTATAGTCACCTCGTCATTGGGAACCACTCGTCTCACCACCTGACGACGAGCTTTTCCTCCTTGAAGGAGATGGCCAGCATCATCCATGTTCTTTCATCATTTACAATTTGAGGGAAAAAAGACTCAATGCATCATGTTCATTTGTCGGATTAGTTTCAGTTTTCCCTTTACCCAAGCGTCATCGCCGGGCACTTGGTAGCGGCAGTTGCCGGAGGGCGAGGGGGTGAAGGTGGTGACTGCATTGGCATCGATGCTGACGGTACCGCGCTCACTGAGGTTGAAGGCCTCGTCGCCCTCGATGGCCTGGATGACGGCCAACGGATCCCACATCCTCTGGCCGGAGTCATCGTAGCCGTCCATCATATAGACCTGCTTGACGGGGTGGCAGTCAGTCCATGAGACATCAGCGATGACCTGTTCCTGCGAATAACACACCTTGTCTCCCACTTCCCCAGGCGAAAACATCATATCCACGTCGGTGGGCCACAAGCGGAAGAAAGTCTGTGCGAACTTTACCCCTTGAGCGAAATTGTATTCCGGCTCCTTTTGCGGGCCGAAGGAGCCGCCCATGATGTAGATGCCCTTCACCTTTTGGCGCACCAGTTCGACACCGTTCAAGGAAGAATACTCATCCGCGCCCGACTCCAAAAGCTGCGCCAGACACGTGACGTAACCGATGGAGATGATGCTGACACTCTTGTCGGGCTGAGCCGCGAGGAGGCGACGATAGAGCAAGTAGCCGTCCGGCAGCGTGTCATAGTCTGCAACCGTACGGTGAAACATTGCCTTTCCGTCGTCATCCTTCACATCCATCACCTTCCTGTAGTCCGTCCAAATTACGGCATCCTTGATGCCGTCGCGCACCTGTCCGATGGGCAGATGAGGGTAGCCGAAAAAGGTGTTCATCAAGTCGGCAAAAGCAGCATGCCCCTCGCCCTCGCGGTCCACCACCACGCCAAGCAACCGGCAGCGCCCTTGGTCGGCATAGCGGTAGAGCATCTCCATGGCAAAGAGGTCATCGGTGGAGGCGCAGATGTCGGTGTCAAGAATGATCAGCGGCACGTCATCCTGTCCCTTTGTCGAGGGTTTGTCGTCATCCGAACACGAGGCAAACAGCCCCATGCCACAAATGAGCAAGGCGGCAATGCCCATGCAACTGGCACATAATAATCGCAAACTGTGTTTCATAAAAAAACGATTGATTTCTTTCCACGGTGCAAAGATAATCATTCTTTCCCTTTAGGTTTCCTATTGTTTAATAGCCCAACATTGCAGCTGGCGTTATTCCTAAAGTGGCACAAAGCAGACGGGCTATCTTCAGCGTAGGCTCTGCCCTACCTGAAACATAGTCGCTTATGCGTGAAGGACTAACCCCAATCTCTATAGCCAACTGTTTTTGACTCATATTCTTCTCGTCCAACGAAAGCTGTATCAACTGGGCTACGGTAGGTTTGGCTATGGGATAGTGTTCCTTCTCATAATCTATGACAACATCCGACATCATTGTCAACTCCACAGCATTGCGGTCGTTGGCAGGTGTGTAGTCATCTACCATTGGCAACAGTTCCTCAATCCGTGCCAATGCGAACTCGTATTGCTCTTTAGTAATCTTTGCCATATTCGTACCTCCTTTATATTATATCGTTCTTATATTATATCGTTGAAACGTCAATCTTATCGTATTCACTATGAGTACCTACAAATCGGATGAAAATATGCCCAATTGTGAACTTTACGACCACCACAAGTCGATATTTGTTGCCCCTAATGTCAAAAACATAATGCTGGTTTCCAACGTAGTCTGCTGTGGGGAAATCTGCCTTTATATCCGACAGGTTCTTCCACTCTGCCTTTTCTGCGATGTCATACCATCGTTCAAGTGCAGCCTGAGCATCTCCATGTCCTTC
>JAFZRU010000060.1 GCA_017619755.1 Prevotella sp. | reverse complement strand
GTCTTTGGCACGAGATTTCGCATCTATTGTATCAAATGGTTTCATAGGGGGCTTGGTTTTCAAATTTGCCTGTCCGACAATTGACTATCAGCTACTTGTGAACCAAAAATTACGATTTTCAGTTTTTATCGGACACCAATAAAAATCAACACACATTTCGGGGGATGGCAAATGCCATCCCCCGAAATGTTAGTCCCAAACGTTTCGCCTGCGAGTTATTCCTCCAACTTGATGTTGACGTTTTCCTTTTTCAGGTTTTTGTAGTTGTGGAACTCAGCGTCCTTCTTGGCGATGATGTTGATGTTGGTGAGCGAAATGCCGTCCATAGGCATTTCCGGCAACCCGTTGAACTCCATGGCCCTTCCTGCACCGTTGCACACCACGTTTTTGATGTCGATGTTCCTGAAGATGGGCGTTGTCTCGTCCACCGGCATCTTGGAGGTGTTGTCAGGGTTGTCTCCGTCGGCGAGCATCTCAGCCACCGACTTCCCTCCGTAGTACATGTTGAAGGTGATGGCGTCGGTCTTGATGTCGGTCATAGAGATGCCGTCCACGTAGATGTTCTCCACAATGCCTCCCCTGCCCCTGGTGCTCTTAAAGCGCAAGCCCACGTCGGTGCCGAGGAACTGGCAGTTGCGCACCATGATGTTTCTCACGCCCCCGCTCATCTCGGAACCCACGACGAAGCCGCCATGGCCAGCGAAGACGGTGCAGCCATCTACCACGACATTCTCACATGGTATTCCCCTCTTCCTGCCGTCGGCGTCTTTTCCACTCTTGATGCAGATACCGTCGTCACCGGCGTCAAACTTGGAATCGACGATGAGCACGTTTTTGCACGATTCCAAATCGAGTGCATCGCCGTTCTGTGCGTATGCCGGATTACGAGCCAGCACATGGTCGATGATGACGTTCTCGCACATCAGCGGGTGGAGGTTCCATGCCGGCGAGTTCTGGAAGATGACATCCTGCAGCAGCACGTTCTTGCACCCCACAAGGCTTACCATGACGGGTCTGAGGAAGCGCTTGATGCTCTCCCATGCCTCGGGACTGTCCATCCCCTGCGGCACGTTCATGTTGGCAGAGGCCTCCCCTTTGGCATATCCCTCCGAAGGCACCCAGTATCCTTTCTTGGTTTCCACACCCTTTCCTGATGTGAATTCCTTCCATTGCGCCTCCGTGACCTTCGCCTTCTTCAAAGGTCTCCAATAACGTCCGTTTCCGTCAATCACCCCCTGACCGGTGATGGCCACGTCGTGCAGGTTGAAGCCGCTGAGTGGCGACTGGCACCTTCGTGTGTCAAGTCCCTCGAAAGAGGTGTTGATGAGCGGGTAGAGTGTTTCGTCAGCGGCGAAAAGGATGACGGCCCCCATGTCAAGGTGGAGGTCGATGTTGCTCTTGAGCACGATGGGGCCGGTGTGCCAGATTCCCCTTGGCACGACGAGGCGTCCGCCACCCTTTTTCGAAAGGGCGTCGATGGCCTTGGCAAAGGCCTCCGTGCAGAGCGTCTCCCCATCTCCCACCGCTCCGTATGCGGTGAGGGTCACTTGGTTGGCGGGGATGGACGGTGGTGTCACTTGTGGCATGCCGAAAGGCAGGTCACGACAGAATTTTTGGTAGTCGGTTTGGGCGGAGGCGGTGATAGCCGCCAGTGCGAAAACCGCCATTAGCAAGATTTTCTTTCTCATTGTATTGTTGTTGGTAATAGGTTGTCGATAGTCTCATCTCACCACCTTCTTCCCGTCGATGATGTAGATGCCGGCGGGTAGTCTCTCCAAATCAGAAGCCTCTTCAGCCACTCGTCTTCCGTCGATGCTGTAAACACCCTTCCTCGCGGTAATGGGCACACCCATCAAGTGGGTGTCCACGGCATCCACGTCCTCGGGCGAAAGCGAACCGTAGTAGCACAGGCGGAAATGGTCGAAGATGACCCAATAGTAGCTTGGCATGCTGGAGCATCTGATGCCCACCTTGAGTTGCCCTCCGTCATTTTCCACAATAGAGGTGAGGCGGTTCTCATACAATCCCTTTGCGAAATAGATGCTTGCCGCCTGCATGTTGTTGGGGAAGTATTTCCCTCCCACATACGACTCGTTGCCCCCAAGTTTGGTGCTCTGCGCATCGGAGTTGATATGTGCGAGTTTCTCGCTCTTGCTTCCGGCGTAGATGGATGCCGTGGTGCTTCTCGTGGTGCACTCCTCCGCCTTTCCCGGCCTTTGGAACGCATTGCATCTCAGTTGGTAGGTACCAGCGGGAAGGTTGTTCACGGTCTGGTTGAAAACAAAAGTCTTCTCGTAGTATTCCGCACACGAATAGTTGATGGTGGGTGAGTCCGACCATCCGTCGGTGCTGTCCATGTCGGGGTTGACAAGCATGTAAGTGAGGTCGAAAGGCTGCTGCATGTCGCTCGGTGTGACGTTGGCGAGGAAGTCAAAGGCCGCCTGCTCCGCCTCGTCGAGAAGTGCCTGCAACTCGCCGGTGGTGGTGGCGGTACCCATCCGTTGCTCTATGCTGGCCAATAAGGCGTCCATGGCATCGTCCACCCCGTTTTGATCCTCGGTGTGCGGCACATCCCTTAGCGCCTTGATTTGCGAGAGCTTGCTGTTCACGCTGGCAAGCATGTCGGCAAGGAGCAGTTGGTTGAGCGAGCGCATCTCCTGCTCGTCGAGGATGAGCCACCGCTGGATGGTGGCTCCATTGGCGATGTTGAAGGTGGCGGCAGTGGTGGCTCCTCCGACATTGGCTTGCAGACAGGCTGGTGTCCAATTACTTGTCGGGTGTATGATCCAATACCCCCTCACGCCTTTCGAACCCACATCTACTCTTCCTTTCATCAGTTGGAAATTCTCGTTCCCTCCCGCCGTGGCGGTGGCGATGGTGCGGATGCTGCTGGCCGTGTAGGTCATGTACTGCCCCGTGGCGGCGTTGCGCAGTTGGTAATACTGATTGGCTGGTGTGAAACTGAGGAGCCATGCGCAACTGTCGTTGGCGGCGGCCTCGTCGGTGGTCATGTTCCTCCACACAAGCGTGTTGCTGTTGGTGGGCATGAGGTATGCGGTATATAGTCCACGCTCGCTGTCCTCGTTCTTGATGTAGTATTTCACCCCTTCCTGTTGCTCGAAGGCGTGGTAGGGCTCGGCGAAGAGGCTGTAGGTGTGCTGCAATCCATCCTCGCCCAACGCCTGGCAGACGAGGGAGTTGCCGATATACAGCACGTCGGTGCCGTTGTCTTCGGAGGCTCCGTTGATGCCGTATGGCCACATGTGCTGGTAGTCCCCGTTCAGTTACTCGGTGACGTTGTTGTCCCAGAAGCGCAACACGTCGGTGACACGGTCGCCAAGCCACAAACCGGAACCGGTGACGCTCCCTGAGGCGGTGGACGTTCCAGAGCGGAGGTTGAAGCGGCTCCACTCCGTGTCGGCCCATGGTATGACGCCTATTCCATGCAGCATCTCATGCATGATGGTGCCGGCCTTCTGGTACGACTGGTTGGAACCCACGCTCATCCATCCCCCGTAGGAACATTCGGCTGTTGGCACTCCGGAGTTGTAGCCGATGCTGGGCCTGAAGCCCTTCATCTCCGTAAGGTTGTTCCACCAATCGATGGCTTGTTGTGCAGCCGCGGTGATGCGTGCATTGGCCCCTGCGTCGTTGCTCTCCCTGATGGTGAAGGAGATTTGCCCTTTCGGGATGGTGTAGAACCTGATGACGTCGCCATATCCCACCTGCCTTCCCTTGGTGATGACGTATGCTCTCATATAGTAGCAAGTGGCCGGTTGGAGGTCTTCAAGCCAGTAGATGCGTCCGTTGTTGGTGAGGTATCGGGTGGTGCGGTGGTCGTTGATGGTAGGCACAGGGCTTTCGCTCCAACAGAAGCCCTGCTCCGTCACCTCAGAAGCGGTCACGCCGGAATATCCCATTCGCCCGAAGGCCATGGTGGCTCCACGAGCATAACTTGGGTTGGTGGTGACGGTGGGCATGTTGCCGGTGGGGTTCTCCCACAAATATTTGTCGAGGGCCTCCTCCAAAGCTTCGACGGCGGCATCCACTTGGTCGGTGGTAGCGGTGTCGTCGTCCATAACGGCTTTGGCGGCTGAGATAGCGGCCAAAAGGTCGTCGGCACCGACGCCACTACCGTCGCCGTATGCCTTCTGAGCCTGGTCAATGACTGTTTGCAACTGCTGCTTGTAAACGTCCATCTCCTCCTTGCTGACATCGGTGTCGCGGAGTAGTTTCACGAAGTCAAGGCATGGCTTGGCGAAGTTGGCAGAGCCCGAGTTTTCGTTGGCTTGAAAACCCACCTGTATCTTACCCCTGGTGGGAGCGTCAAGTTCAAAGCGTACGGTGTCGGTCAACCACTGGCCGGTGGGAAAGCCTTCGAGCGTCGAGGCATGCTCAGTTTGCCTGTTGGGCAGCCAGGCCACGCGGCTCTTCCCGGCGGTCTTGTCTGCACTGTTGTAGAAGGCGGTGACAAGGGAGTATTTGCCCTTGGGCAGTTCCACCGCCTGGTAGAAGAGCATCGACTGGTTCCATCCGGTGCTCAGGGCAAGCACGCCTCCGTTGGTGCTGCCGTCTTGTGCCGTTGCCGGCACGGCTGCCCCATTGAAGGTTTTCTTCGTGCCGATTTGATAGACGCCGGTGATGGTGTAGTTGACGCTGATGTCTTTCGTCCATCCGTCCACGTCAAGGATTTCCTGTGCCACGTTTCCAGTGTCGTCGATGGTGTAGTCGAAATGGTCGTCGAAACCGGCGTTGCGCAGATAGATTTTGGTGATGTCATAGTCTTGTGCCATCGCTCCCACCGCGCACAAGGCGGCCAGGCAAGCGGTTAGTAGTCGTGTTGTCATCTTGTTATAAGGTTTTGAAAGTGAAACGTGACCGAAGGTGTGTCATGGCACATCCTCGGAGCATGCCACAAAGATAGCACAAATCAGAATGAAAACAAAACAAAAACGTGTTTTTTTGTCTTCTTGCGCCACTTTTCAGAGAATATGATAAAGATAGTGCCTATAGTCACTATAGATACTATAGCCACCATAGGCACTACAACCACTCTCCCTCTCCTATTTTATCACTAACGGGAAGGTGGCTTTGATGGAAAAGTTTCTTCCCATATTGCAAAAGCCTTTTTCTCCGGCATATTTCAACCGACTGAGATGGCTTTGGTATGCCCTGTCGGTGAGGTTGTCGATGTTGAGGCTCAGTGTGCAAATGTTACGATGATGCCGCAGGATTTCCGTGCCGGTGGTGAAATTGAACAAGGTATAGGAGGGAGTGGGTTTCTCCGTGTCGTCGGCTGTGTAAGCATGGTTTTGACGCATGTAGCACTCCATCCCTATTTTGACGAAAGTGTTGTTGAGGGTCTTGCCGTCACGCACAAGGTCGTAGCTCAGTTCGGCCACCCATCGCGGTGCCGGCGTGCGCGGCAAGTATTTGCGGTCGGCGGGTTGGTGGAGTTGCCGGGCATCGACAAACGAGAAACTGTTTTCAAAATGCAACCTCTCCACGGGATGGAAGTCAATGGTGGCCTCCCCTCCCATCAGCCGTGCGTCACCCTGCGTGAAGACATACCTTGGCACACCTTCCGTGGTGTTTCCGTCGCGGCGTGCGAAGATGTAGTTGTCGATGATGTTGACGAAGAGTGCCAACTGTGCCGATACGATGGGCGAATTGTAGTCCCACCCGGCATCTGCCTGCCAACTGTATTCCGGATGTAGGGCACCATTTCCCACCTCGTATCTGAAGGTACCCTCATGCTCGCCATTGCTTCCTAATTCGCTGAGGTTGGGAGCACGGAACCCCCTGGCGATGTTCATCTTGAGGGTCATATTCTCCCCAAGTCTTCTCACCGCACCAAGGCTTCCGGTGAGGGCGTCGAAATTCCTTGACAAACGACTGAATCGCCCGGGAAGTTCGAAGGCATGCACGTGCCGGTGGTCCATCCTCATGCCGCCACTGAGGGTCCACTCCCCAGCCTTGTAACCGGCGGTGGCGTATGCCCCCACGTCGCAAAGGGCATAGGCGGGAATGAGATATTCCTCGCCTTTGTTGAGCGACCGCTGCCACATGCCACCCACTCCACCATTGAGTTTCAATCCTCCATCTTTCTGCCAAGCATATCGCACGTCGTAGGTGAGGGTGTGGAGCATGAAGTCGAGACCTACTACGCCAGGGGCCTCCTCATATTCCTGACGGCGGTTGTTCTGGTACCCCACGAGGAGTTTGAGCGTGCCGTCGCCCACATAAACGGAGTTGTCGCTCACCGCCTTGTAATGGTGTATTTGCTGGTAAGGGAGGCCGTGCTTGTAGGACTTGGTGCTAAAATGCGCTTCGGCTTCCCCATCGTCCTCACCATCTTCTTCCTCCTCCACCTCCGTCATGGTGGGCGTGAGGTGGTAATGGCTGAGCAGCAAGTGACTGTATCCCCAACGTCGGTTGAGGCCGGCCAATGCACTAAGTGCCCGCTCTCCGAACTGCGTCCCTGGCACATATCCGTCGGCCTTGTTCTTGTAGGTGTGGGCCATCTTCTCCGAATACCGCAAATCCCAAACAGTGCCATGGTGGTTGCCGCCCATGTTGAGCGACCAGGCCGCCAATCCGTTGTTGGTCTGATATTCGGTTGTTGCTGAGCCGCGCACCTGACCGGCAGGCAATGCCGGACGGTGATGGAAGACCACCACGCCGGCCATGGCGTCGGAGCCATACATGAGCGAGGCGGGGCCTTTGAGGATTTCGATGCTGTTTACGCGCTGCGCGTCGAGTTCGATGCCGTGCTCGTCGCCCCACTGCTGTCCCTCCTGGCGTATGCCGTCGGCGACGGTGACGACGCGGTTGTACCCCAGCCCGCGGATGACGGGCTTGGAGATGCCGCTGCCCGTGGTGAGCTGTGCAAGTCCGGGGCGCCGGGCGATGGCGTCGATGATGTTGGTGGACGAGGTGGTCTGAAGGTCGCGTAGGGTGAGGATGGCCACTGGTGTAGGAGAATCCTTGAGCAACTGGCTTCCTGCGACACCGGTGACCACCACCTCGTTGATCATCGCATTGCTCTCAAGCATGGTGAAATCGCGTTGGCGGGTGACGGCAAGGTTCACCTCCTCGATGATGGTCTGATGCCCCACGTAGCTCACTTGCAGCGTGACGGTCTTACTGGGCAGCCGGTCGAAAACATAATGGCCGTTGATGTCGGTGATGGTGGTGGACTTGAGTTCGGGTATGTAGAGGGTGACGCCGATGAGCGGCTCACCGTCCACCTTGTCGGTGACTGTGCCGGAAAGGGTGACATTGTCGGACGGGGTGGCTGCTGTCATACCTGTACAGAGGCACAACAGCAGCAATATGCTATGTATATATTTCATATTGAATATGCCTATAATATAATGTAGCTGAACTATTCTATCTTTTATATCAAGAATTAGAGAATTAGAGAATTTTTCAATATGATTATCCGCATCATTCCGCAAGTGATTCCCCAAAACGCCAAGAGGGCGGGGTTGCTGTTCCAACGAAATATCACAAGTGCTTCTCTATTCATCCCTTACGGATATATACGGATAATCATTCTTTTCAATATGCTTGGAATCAAAGTGAATGGGAGCAAAAGTGACAAGCGCTTCTGCTGATTCATCGATGACAAAAAAGCACGAATGTCACTTGCAAAAGGGCGGAGCCCTGCCGTTCCAACGGAAGACTGTGACAGTCACTACCGCCTGCAAGGAAACTCCCAAGCATGTCTTCCGGGAAAAGACCACCGAACCAAGACTGATGGCGGCGGCGACAACAAAAGGAATGACGGTGAACTGGCACAACACGCAATGGCTCACCTGAAAAGAGGAGGCGTCAAAGTGGGAATGATGCGGATGGTGAAGGCACTCCTTGCATGTTGCCGTTACATCCTGCGACACGTAGTGCGTATGCAACGACGACAAGAGCAACATCGGCACGAACACCGACAATAGCAACCATGCCAATAGTCTCCGGCGGCTTCCTTTTCTCTTCACGCCTGCAAAGGTAAATAAAAATATCAAGACAAAGAAAAAAACAACTTTTTTTGCATAACCAAATCTGTTACTATGATAATAGCAAGCTGATTATTTGACTTATGCAGTTATTACATGGTGCAGCAAATTTACATACTTGCCTACGTGGACGGCCTTGTCATCAAAGAGGTCGATGATGTTGATGTCGCTGAATGGCGAAACGCTCATCAGCGTCTGCGGCTCTATGTCACCATTCTCGCAGACGTAGGAGATGATGTCCTTCAGATAGTCCATCTGCAGGGCGTTCAGCGTAGAACCGTTCAAGAACTCGGTGAACTTCTGTAGTGCCAGTTGGCGGTCAACCTTGATGACAGAGCGAATGAACATGGCCACGTTCATGTTCTCGGACTGTGTGTAACGCACATACTCCTCACGACTGCCCAGTTCCTCCCACATAATATGCTCCAACTGGCTGATGTCATCAGCCGACAGCTGCTCTAAATGGAAAATCTTCTGGAACACGGCATCGTCACGATGCTCACTCAGATAGTCCAGCACACGTTGCTTGTAGGTGTTGCCGCTCATGCTGACGGCAGCTGCCTCGCCACCATCGGTAACAATGTCCTCAATGTTCAATGTGAACTGCTTTGACTGACTGCTTTCCAGATTCTTCACCAACTCACGCAACTCCTGACGTACTCGTTCCAACATCGACATAGAGGCATTCTCAAAGAATCCTCTTCGTTGCACGGCCTTTATCATATCAAGATGCTGGGCTATGACTGGTATGGAAGCCTTTTCTTGCAGTTTCTTGGCAATCATAAAGACACGGTTCTCGGAAGGAATAGTATCAACTTCCTTTATGAGTTTGCCCAATTCTATCTTCAGCAGTATCAGGTCGAACTTCTCAGCACTCTCATCATCTATCTTCTTGACGATGAGCGGCGAAATGATGTCTTTCAGTTCCTGAGCGTCAACGGCAGAGAGACAGGTCCATGCTGCCTTGTCGCGGTATTTTACCACCGTCGGCCATACGCGGCGCGTACTAATGTGTGTGTCCTTGATTTCGCCGACTTGTTGGAACAGCAGTGCTTTCAACTGGTCGTGCAAGGCTTTCTCTTCTGTTGTGCCGGATTTGCAATCCGACACTTGATGCTCAGCCGTCTGGAATGCCACAGCAATGTCCACTCGCATACAAAAGAGCCGCTCGGCCAGCGATTGTGTAGCCACACTCTCTGTGCCGTTGGGATTCTCCTTGAAGTACTCAAAGTTACCGCACCAGTCGAAGATATAGAACTCCCGCTTGTCCTGCCCGTAGCCGAAGATGCCGGGTGACAGTCGTGTGCCACGTCCAATCATCTGCTTGAAGCGGATGCCACTGAGCACGGGCTTGAAGAACACCAGGTTCAGGATGTCAGGCACATCGATGCCTGTATCGAGCATATACACCGAGACCGACACCTGCGGCAGACTGTCACGCTCCTCAAAGCTGTCGATGAGCGTCTGTGAGTGCTCCACATAGTTGTCGATGAGTCGGCAGAATTCAGGGCCAAACTCCGGGTAGAGCGCACCAAAGCGTTCCACCACCAGTTCGGCATGTTGGTGGTTGTAGCAGAAGATGATGCTCTTTCCTATCTTGTTGCCGCTCTGCACCTTCAATCCGTTCTCCATCAGATCCTGCAACATCTTGTCGATGGTGTCTATGTTGAAGATGTAGCTGAATATCTCTTTGCTCTCAATGTTGCGCTCGTAATCCTCATTGGGGTCTATCTCGTATTTCGTCTTTTCGTAGTCGAACACGGGCTGTAACTGCTCTCTGTCTTCGGCAGCCAGCGTAGCCACCTCTATTCCCTTTTCCAGTATCTGACTCTTACGGACGAAACCGTGATAAGGCACCAAGTAGCCGTCACGGATGGCTTCCTCATATTCGTAGGCGAAAGTGTTCTCAGGGTCCATCTGCAACAGGTTGTAGGTCGAACGGGCCACCTCGTCGCGTGGCGTTGCCGTCAGTCCGATGAGGAAGGCGTCGAAGTAGTCGAAGATGGCACCGTATTTGCCGAACACCGAGCGGTGGGCTTCGTCGATGATAATCAGGTCGAAACGGCCAATGGAAAAAGGTTTTTCGTCGGCTTCCACATAGTTAATCATGGTCTGATAGGTGGAGAGCATCACACGGGCATTGAGCACAGTTGGGTCGGATTTGCTATCCGGCCCCTGCTCGTTCAACTCGCAGAAGGTCGCATCGGTCAGGTACTTCGCGAAGCCCTTGGTCTTGGCCTGCTTCACCAATGATGTTCGGTCGGCAAGGAACAGCACGTTTTTCACCCATTTATTGCGCATCAGCAGGTCGGTCAACGAGACGGCCACACGGGTCTTGCCCGTACCTGTTGCCATGATGATGAGCGAGGAGCGGTGCATCTTCTGCAGGTGGTCGCACACGCTGCGGATGGCACGTTTCTGGTATTCGCGGTTGGTGATGTCATCGCGGATGCTCAGGTCGGCTATCCGGCGACGCTCCCGACGGCGTTGGTGCAGCAGCATTAGGTCTTCTTCCGAGTGGAAGCCAAACACCTCACGCTCAGGATAGCCCAGTCCGTCAATGACTCTTGTGGTAAAACCATTGCTGGTGTAGATGACGGGCCTCACGCCATAACGCTGTTCCAGACAGTCGGCATAGAGCTTGGCTTGCTGACGGCCTTTCTCCACATTCACCGAGGTGCGCTTGGCCTCGATGACAGCCAAGGGGCGCAGGGCGGCATCGAACAGCACGTAGTCGGCATAGCCCTTGCCCGATGGTGCGTCGGGCATTCCCGTCACCTCTATCTCTACGCAGGCACACGATGGTTTTACTACGCCTTTCATCGTCCCTCCTTCGGGGGTATCGAGGGGGGCTACTTCCCATCCGGCTTCGGTGAGCATCATATCGATGAACTGGTGGCGGGTCTCCGCCTCTGATAGTGGACTCTCTGGCAGATGGAGGTCTTCTCTCGGCGCAGCCACATTCGTCGGTGGCACCTGCGCCTGAAACTGTGGCTTCGGCTCTGGCTCCTTGATGGGCTGAACCACGGCAATACGCTCGCGCTTGCCAACCAGGTCGCGGTCAAACGGTTTGATGCGATTTACTAACCGTAGCGACTGCAGGATATAGCCCAGCACATAGTGCAAGTCTATCAGCGTGTAGAGGGCCTGCTGCGGTGTGATGCGCTTCGTGGGGTCTTGTTCTATGTGCGCTCCACGGTTGCCCATCGTGCGCACATATTTTATATCACGCCAAAAGATGGGGTCGGCACCAATGAACATACGGAACTCTTCGTGATCTATCATCTGGCTCAGCGACAGTCCGTCACAGTTGACGTTCTTCATCTGCAGCAGCTGGATCACCATCCACTCCAATGCCCAGCGGCAGTTCATCACGCTCAGCTTTGGACTTATCTGTGCCGTGCGTTCTGCCTGCTTGCAATACTCCTGCAGTTCTTCGGTCTCAGGAACCGTTTTGATGAAATCGAAGTTTCCCATATCATTAGTTCTTTTCTTGGTGCTCTTCCCAAACAAGAGTAGCAAGATATTTGTCACTGCGGCAATGCAGATCGGCAACACCCTCTTCTATAAGGTTTGCCGTTTCCGACTCATAGTAGATGTCTGTAGCCTCTGGTACAGACACATTATACATCTCGCTGATGCAAAGAATGATTCTTGCGCATTGCGCACTCCTTAGTATCTGTTTGGACTCTTCGCTCATAGTTCCTTGCTCTCTAAATACGTGAGACACTGGCTAATCATTCTTTCCGAACGAATACAATACTGAATGTTTGGCTTCTCGAATCTTAGTAATCCGAGAGCTTCTTCCTGTGAAATTTCTCCGGCGAAGTATCTGTCAAGCGTCAGGATGACACGATCGTTAGCAATACCGCCTACTACCATGTCGTAGTCGCTTACATCATTGCCTGCACGACAGGCTGATACAAAGTCCAGCCATGCGACATCATAGGCTTCAAAGGCCAAAATCTTCCAATCTTCCGGTTGGTAGTTCAACTCGTAAGTGTTGAGCCAAGCATCCCTGCCACGACGCTTGAATCGTTCCGCATAGCGGACGGCCTGATCGTAGATAGAGGTGAGATAGAAACCTTTGCCGAAGTCAAGGTAGTCACGTGAGTGTATCGTGTCGGGCTGACTCACCACGACAAACGATGAATGATAGAGTTTCATAATGCCAACACTCCTTTCTCCTTCATGTACTCTGTAAGGTCTTCCATCAAGTAACGTGAACTGAAGGTATGCAGCACGTCGTAGGAAGGCACGATATAGTCATAGAGAATGCCAGACCGCTTTAGGCGGCCATAGATTTCTTTCTGCGACATGTGCAGCTCATGTGAAAGCTTGCCGATGCAGTAGGTAACAAACTCCAGAGTTTTCTTATCCATTATATTTCTTCTTTTGTGTTATCAATTACAATTAGTTGTCAAACCAGTATTGCATACGTGATGCCAACAGAGTTTCCAAGTCTTTAAGAGAGGACTTTACACGCTGCTTCTCGGCCTCTATCTTCGTAATCTTTGCGGCGAAAGATTGCTGGAGGGGAAGAGGAGGAAGCATTACTTTTATAGATTTAACAAGGGACAAATTTAAATTTGCTTGGTTACCGCCTCTTGCCATCAATCTAATATTCTCATACATTAGACGTAAGTGCTCATAAAGATACTCAGGTTTAAAACAATTAGAAGGCAATATTGCAGCAACAGCCTGATTTGTGCTTGCAACAATTTTCAGAATTGCAATTTGCCCGCGAGTTTTTCCTTGACCATACATTGCCATCAAAATGGTATTTATAGGATATAATCTACAGTTTGTTTTTATCAGAGCATCGTCGCTAATGTGTTCTTGCACATCGTATATGGCACAATTACATACTTCTGTTGATTTTACCCATGGATTATTTCCTTTATAATATGAATTGTTATTCCGGTCCGGGGTACTTCCAGTTCCTATTTCACACACTTCTCCAAGTTTCTTCACCTCCCATCCTTTCTCATTAACCTGTGGATCACCAAACATTTCGTAGAAAAGTGACTGAGCAAGGCTGTCGAGGTCTGCCAGTTGCTTGCGCTTCAAGGCAATCACATCGTTAAGTTTGTCAAGTTCGGCAACGATGGCCTTCTGATGGGGGAGAGGCGGAAAGGGAATCATTTCCTTTCCGTAGTTCTTGAAATAGATATGTGGTATGGTGGCACCCGACATATGCTTGTCAAGATGAAGTGACTGTAGTCCGTATGACAGATATTGAAGCAAGCAGTCTTTCTTAGGAAGGATATACTGCATCGTCCCCACTAACGATGACCTTGCGGGATAAATGCCAACACGTCCGACACCAGCCCCATCCTTCACGATGCCTACGTATGGCCGTTCCATGTGGAAGAAGTCAACAGACTTTACATAGCCACTGGCACCGTAAAGAGGATAATCCCCAACATTGCCTTCAATCTTATTGAGTACTATGTTTGAAGATGCCTTTTCACAGACCTCTTCTATCCGTTTCCTTTCCCACTTCGTTCTATCCATTTTCCTCCTCCTTTCTTTTGGTTACATATTCTTGGCCATCTCGAAATTGCTCTTCATATAGTTTGCAGCGTCGATAGAGTTCATCGGCGACTTCATAGATTCTGCTATTTTCCGCATTTTCCTCTCCACTGCCTCTTTGTGAAATTGGTTTAAGAATATCATCTGTAATTGATTTTATTTGCAAAGTTAATCATTTTTTAATGTCGCCACCCTAAATACCCATCCAATTATTCCTCCTTCAACATTTCTTTCAGTTCGTTCAACCCTTGCTGTATCTGTTGCTCCGTCTCTTCCAACCGGGCGAGGATGGTTGCCGTCGGCTCATACTCCACCTTCACCCGCTCTACTTCTTTATATTTATTGATGGAGAGGTCGTAGTCGTTCTGGCGAATCTCATCGACAGGAACTAAGAACGACTGGTCTTTGCGGGTGCGGGTGGCTTCATCTTCCAAGTGCTCATAGCGACGGATGATGTCGGGAATATCGTTGTCGTTGATGGGATTGCGCTTGTCGTCGAGCGAGAAACCGTCGGCTCGCATGTCATAGAACCACACCTTATCCGTGCCGCCGCTGTTAGTCTTGGTGAAGATGAGAATAGCGGTGCTTACTCCAGCGTAGGGCTTGAACACACCGCTGGGCATGGAGATGACGGCTTGCAGCCGCTGATTATCGACCAGTTCCTTGCGCACGGCCTTGTGGCCCGACGATGTACCGAACAGAACGCCGTCGGGAACGATGCTGGCACAGCGGCCTCCCAACTGGAGCATACGAGTGAAGAGAGCCACAAAAAGCAGTTCCGTTTTCTTTGTAGGAGCAATCTTGGTGAGCGACTTGGCAATAACCTCCTTGTCGATGTTGCCGGCAAAGGGTGGATTGGCAAGGCATAGCGTGTAACGCTCGGCATCGGTGTTGTCGGTAGAGAGGCTGTCCTTATACTCTATGTCGGGATTATCTACATTGTGGAGCATCAGGTTCATGGCTCCGATGCGGAGCATGGTCTGGTCGGTATCGAAGCCATGAAACATGTGGTTGCGGTAGTGCTCCTGGTTCTCACGTCGCATCAGTTCCTGCGCATAGTGGCTCTTGATGTACTTGGCACTCTCCACGATGAAGCCAGCGCTACCCATGGCCGGGTCGCAGATGACATCCTTCATATTGGGTTTCATCAGTTCCACCATCATGTGGATAATATGCCTGGGTGTGCGGAACTGACCGTTGGTGCCGCTTGCAGCCATTTTTCCCAAAACATACTCATACACATCGCCCATCGTGTCGCGGTTGTTCATGTCGAGACCATCCACGCCCTCCACGACCTTCACCAAGGTTCGGGCATTGGGAATGAGGAAGGTGGCGTTCTCCATGAAGCGGCTGTAGGCCGACTCGCGCCCGCTGTTCAGGTTCTTGATGAACGGGAACACATTCATGCGCACATTATGGAACATCGACGTGCCATCGTCGTTTTTGAACACATGCCAGCGCAGCCGCTCATAGGGTATGTCCTGGTCTGTTTCCGGGTTGTGCCAGCTCTGGCCGACAGGGAAGGTGGGGTTCACCAGCGTAGTGCCAAGCAGGTTGGCATTGCTCTCGGCCTTGACCTGCGCATCGTCGAGCATCTTCATAAAGAACAGATAGGTCATCTGCTCCAACACGCTGATGCTGTTGGTGATGCCACCCGTCCAGAAGTCCTCCCATATTAGGTCTATCTTCGATTTTATCTCGCCTGTAATCATACAATTATGTGCCTATTTAAGTCTTTCATACGCTGAACAAATTCAATTTCAACGCAAATTTATAAAAACAATTCGAAATATGGTAAAAACAGCCCTCATTTTAAGCTATTTTATGCTGTTACTCCTTATTTGTAATTATTCAGCGAATAACAATTTAACATATAATTACCGTAAATTTTGTCGTAAATTTTTACCCAAAGACGTGCAAAAATGGGAAAATATAATGATTTACGTCCATTCCAACACAATTTATGATTAATTCTTCGACGAGCGAAGCGACAAAGTCGAGCGCGTGGAAATTCGTGTTGAAATAAATTATCGCTGAATTGTTACAGACTTCAACTGTTACTTGTAACAGATCAGCCATCAAGGATATGGTTCTCCACCATCTGTCTATCTATGTCATCATAAGAAAAGGAAATAAAAACAAGCGAATGGCTATTGATGAAACCGATGCAACATACACCCCAAGAGGTTGGTGCGTCCGTAGGGGTGGACTTTATGTCCATCCGCTCGCCCAGCAGGGCGAAATCCACCAAAGGGAGGTTGGCGCAACGGGCGTCGCGGTGTTTAGTTGCACCGGGCATCTTGGCGTTAGGCATTACATAAAGTAATGCCCTACGTGCGCAACGGGCTCTAACGCCAAGAACCGGCATCCTCTGTAGGGAATTACTTTATGTAATTCCTTGCGCCACAGATGGTTATTTATTGTATAAAGACAACCCCGTTAGGGTCGTAAAATGATTGTAGATTTTACTCAAATCTCGCTGCAATTTTACTCAATTCTCATTGAAAATATACTCAATTCTCCCGAATTAGTCAAATAAAAGAATCATAATTACTATGTAATTACCATATAATTACCATATAAATTTGGGAACCAAGGAATTAATGATTAATTCGTGGTAATTCGTGTTTTTTATTTTATCCCAACATATTTATTTTCGTTACCAAATTGTTTGCGTAACACCGAACACCCTATTTCTGGTTTCCGAAGACACCGAAAAGGTTGTCGCTTTCGACAAGTTCTATGACTTCCTCCTCCACGGGTGTACGCTTCACAATCTCGTTGTCGCGCCAGAATTGCGGGTCGTAGCCTTTTTGTGAGATTTCACGCAAGAGGTTGTCGCTGAACCCCAGTTTTTTCTTTCCCTGCGAGAAGCGCTCCCCCACGTTGAACAACAGCCCCGAGGTGTGGTATTTCTTGCCAAAGTCTTCGAAATACACATCGAAATGCACGCTCTGCACCTCGGTGAACCCGTTTTCCTGCATGTAGTTGACCTCGAAGGAGTAGTCTGCCGGCACCACATGCTGTTGTCCCCTGATGATGTTCTTCACGTTGTCTTTGTGCCCGAACCCCTTGTACCGCAGCAGTTGGAACGTCTCGGCATCGACATAGAGGTCGCCCTCCACCGACCATTGCTCCATGTCCCTTGGCACGAAATGCAGCACATATATGTTGCGCTCACCATCGGTCATCGCACGGCAATCCACCTGGTAATACCTCTTGTAAAAACCGATGAGCGGCACGAGCTGTTCACCCAACTCAAAATTGGTGTCGGCCACCGGCACCTGTGCGAAGGTGTAGTAATTGAGCGGGTTGACCGTGAGCGAACTGGCCACGGTCCAGTATCTCCCCGTGAGTAGGATGAGGTCACGCACTTGTATGGCGGAGAGGCCGGTAAAGAAGGTTTCAAGGAAAGTTGTGCATTTGTTGTCGGTGAACGTTGTCTGCCTGTAGAAGAATTGGTAGCGCTCCCACCTCCATTTGCGGAACTCGCTTCGCTGCTTGCTCCTCACCTTGTCCACATAGTATTCCGAACTATGCACCACCACCTCGTCGAGGGTGCCTTCCTCTGTCTCCAAGGCCACCTTCCTCCCCACATTGGATGCGGGAATCCTGACAGTCTTGTATCCCAAGTATGAAATGCGAAGGACGTCGGAGGGGTTGGCATCGATGGAAAACTCCCCTTCCATGTTGGAGATGGTGTTCTTTTCGCCATCGATATAAACGGAGGCAAGAGGCAGCGCCTCGCCCGTCTTCTTGCTGACGACTTTCGATATGACATGCAACTGGGCTGACGCCACTCCCACGTGCAGCATCAGCCCCATCAGTATCAGCGGCCATAAAAGGCGCACGGTATGTTTCATCTTCATTGTTTTTCCATCAAAATGAAGCCATCGTCGCCCAAGCCCTCTGCGGAGACCCTCACGCCCTCGCTAAAGCTGTTGTTGTAGAAGGAGACGGTGGCCCTTCCGTTGGCATCGGTCACGACACCCGGGTTCCAATAGACGGTCCGCCTGTAGTCGCCCTGCTCGGGCAGCGGTTCCTTGCTGTAGTCCACGTTGTAGAACTCGTCAGGTTCGCTCAGTCCCTGGAAGTTGATGCGGAAGCCATAGAGGATGGGAGCCGGTTGGCTGTTGGGATAAAGTTCCTCTGTCTCAAACTCCGTAATGGATGTCAGTGGCTTGTCATAGTTCGCCGCATTCTTCGGGTCGAAATGCCCGAGTTGGTCGTGGTGTGTCCATTTCCTGTGGATGAGCGAGCGGTCTGCCACGTCGGCATAGAGCAGCATCCTCTTGAAGTTGATGTCGTGCGGGAAGAACTTCATCCCCGGGGGCAGGTTCTTGTCTTCACCATATCTTCCAGGAGAAAGGAAACCGGAGTTGGGGCCGAGCAAGTCGCCATCCACCATGGTGTAGTTGGTGCCATAGATGCCGATGAGCATGAAGAGTTTGTAGAAATTGTAATACGCCAAATAGGTTTGGTCGAACTTGTATTCCTTCTGTCCCTGCAACCTGTTGTAGATGCGCCGCGAATTGGTTTTCTTGGCGAGGTAGGAGGATGAAGGGGTGGGCCTCTGGGTGCTATCTCCCTTCCCTTCCTCGTCTCTCTTGAAGCGTATCATATCGGTGAAGAAGCGGTCGTCGGCGAAATTGTTCTGCACGCTGCCGTCTCTTTCCGCCCCGGGGTTCCACCATCCTCCCTTTTCGGCATCGTTGCCCACGAGGTTGAAGTTATCCCCCACATCCATCCCGAGGTAGCTCTCTGAATAGTGGAACTCGTTGATGGAACCGAAAATGTTGGAGAGATAGGTCATCATGTCATCCACATCAATGACGGCTACTGGTTTTCTTCCCGAAATGTCTGCCCAATGGCGTTTCTTCTCCTTGACGACCTCGCTGAGGATGTAGGTCTTGGTTTTTTCGTCGTAGTAGGTGATGTTGTCTTGTTTGGTTTTCCTCGCCATCCATCCGTCGCGGAAGATGTTTTTATCCACCTCCTCGTTGAGCGCCCATGTCTCATAGTAGTCATAGTTTCTCGCCACGGGAGAATAGGGGTTGAGGGGGATGATGTGCTTGTCAATCCAGTGCATGGGCACGCCCTTGGTGTACGGGGTGATGTTGTGTCCTTTCACGCCAGCCGCGGCCTTTCCGATTTTCTCCGCACTTTCCTTGTTGACGGTGAACGACATCCTTCCCGTTCCATAGAAGGGGTTGAGGTTGAACATGAAGAAACCGAGGGAGTCGGTCTGGATTTCCGCATCCACGTTGCCGTTGTAGGGCGTGGTGAGTTCGTTGTACACCCACAAGGGCTTGTCAACCTTCTTCCACAAGGCGTAGTCGTAGGTGCCGTGGTCATCGACGAGCCTTCCCCTGAAATTGAGGCCTCGCTCCACAGCGAAGAGGGGCTCCCACTTAGCACCTTCGTCCATCATGCGCTCAAACTCATACCTTGTCCATCCCTGGACCATGAGAAGCTGGTCGAGGGCTGCCCTGTGCTCTTGGTCGTCGCTTTCGAAATAGTATTCGGGATGCGGGATGAATCCCTTCACCTCGCTGGAGAGGAGGAGGTAGGAGAGCATGTTATCGTCGGCGTAGGTGTCATCGTGGAAGCGCTTGTCGGTGACGGCGACGGCGAAGCGGTTCCTGCCCTTGACAGGGTTGCCATCCTTGTCCACCACCTGGCATTGAATTTCCATCAACTGGTTGGGGGTGAGTTGGTCGTCGTTTTCAGGCATCTCCACTTTGATTCTCATGCCGTCCATATCGTGTTTGTTGACAAAGACGAGTCTTTGCGCCACCACCTTCCCCTCCGCGTTGTAGAGGGTGAAGACATTGACACCTGTCTGCAATTCGTCGTCGCCGACCGTCATCTGCTGACTTTTCTCATTCCTCAAATCTACGATGCCGCTCTTGAGCGTCCGTCCCCGAGAGGTGACATTGACACCGAGCTGCAGCCCCGTGGTCTTGTCGTTCCTGGAGATGACGGCCTTCCATCCCCCGCCAGCCCTCGTCACGTTGAGCACGACGCCTTTTTCATGAGCCTTTGGAAGCGAGAAGGTGTAATCCTTTCCCTCGTAGTTGACCTTCAGTTTCAGTCCCCTCGCCCATTCGTCATCACTCTCGTCGCTCTCGTCGGTGGTGATGGAGAACACTCCCCTTCCGGCGTAGTCGGTCTTGAAAGTTCCTATCTCCTTGCCTTTCCTGAGGATAGTCCCTTCTATGTTGAGCGTACGGCCGTCCGTGGTGTGCGCCTGGAAAGCTACCCTTGTCGGCACGTCGCGCACCATGTTGCCTCCTTCGGGATAGAAGTCGATTTTCAAGCGATCCTTGGTGCCTGCCTCCACCGGGGCGGTGATTTTCGGCAAAACGGGGATGCTCCTCTGTTCGTAATGCCCCTTTTCCACTTTTTCATAAACGGGGAACACCCTGCTGAAGATGCCGGCGTTTCCCCGCAGGTAGTGTTGGAAGCGCTCTCCATAGAATTCCTTGGCGAGAATGCCGGTGAAGGCGTCCCACCCGTGGCCGTTGCCGGGGGCGAAGTTGAGCATCCATGCGGTGTAGGCCCTTACCTCGTAGAACCCGGCGTTGAGGGTGTCCTTGAGGTGGAAGGAACCGTTGGCTTGCCCGTTTCTCACCATCAGTTTCTGCGTCTCGATGGGGTATCCGATGGGATTTACCAGTTCGACATAAAGGATGCGGCTGAGGTCGGAGGCTTTCAGCGTGGCGTCATCCACCACGAAAGCCTTGTAATAGATATGCTCACATTTATAATAAGAGGTGTTGTCGAAATGAAGATAAACCCTCTCCTGTGGATTTTTCTTGGCGAACTGTTCGAAATTGGTTTGCAAGGCTGTCAGTTTCAAGCGTTCGTCTTCCACTTGTGCCAAAGCAAACAATGGTGCCATGGCCAATATGAATAGAAATATTTTCCGCATAATTAAGCTAATTAGATTGTTTTTGCAAAATTATGTTTTTTTCACTTCTATTAACGAGGATTATTCCCTATTTTGTGAGGGGGAAATCCCTAAAAAAGGAGTGTGCTTTGTAACGAGTTAAGCAGCAGCTGTTGTTCTATCCATTACATCTCGGCCTCGCATTTCAAGTAGATGTCGGCGCAGTCACCTTCTTAGCGGCTCTCCATGGATGCATATTTGATGTCGTTGGCCTTCGCCACTGGCATGCGCACCTCCTTGAAAGTGTTGCATATCCTTTTTCCTCTTTTCATTAGCACACTATCCTGATTATTTCTTGCTGTTGAAATCTACACTCTTCAACGATTCGTTTATGGAGTGCCCTAACGGGCAGAACCAACGGTCGACGTAAGTCAAATTATACAAATCAGTACAAATCAAACAAATAGGAAAAAGATTTGAAAGATTTGAATAGATTTGTTCGATTTCTCGCCAAAGGCGACTACTTTTGTGATTCGCTGAACAAATATTAGCGTAGATTTCAACCGCAGGTCGAAAAATGTCAAAATGGAGGCCTCGACCGCTGCCATAAGCCTGTCCTGGCAGGACGGTTTGTTACTGCTCTACTTTTTTTGCTCTGAAATAAAGCATTGCGCCCTCCACACGGAAGTCGAGGATGTCATAGTGCGGCTCCAACCTGCGCCTCACGTCTTCGGCTGTGTCGAAGGGTGGCGTGAACCATCCCATACGGGTCATAACGGTACGTGCGAGCCAATCGGCCACCCTCTGCTCACCAGCCACGTAGAAACATGCCAGCAACTCACCACCCAGTTTCAGTGTGCGCAATATTTCGGCGTATGCCCTATCCTTGTCGGGAAAAACATGGAGGCCGTTCATACAAAGCACCTTGTCGAAAGACTCGTCGGCGAAGGGCAGTGCACCTACATCGCCCTGCATCGTCTTGACATGGGAGATGCCCGCCTCGCGGAATCTGCTTTCAGCCTGTTCCAGCATATCGCGACTGTAGTCCAAGCAAGTAATGTCGGCATTTTTCATACGACTGTATTTCTTAGTTGTAAACACCGCCGTGCCAACGGGTACGTCGAGCAACTTGCCGGGGAAGTCATCGGGGATCCATCCCAACACCCTGCGGGCTATCTCGTTGTCATCGACACCTCCCCAGAGCAATTTGAAATACAGTTTGCTCCACCATTTACCTTGCGTAATCGCGTCATCGTAAAAACTCTTGCTAAAACGATACGATTTCTTGATCTTGTCTGTCATGTCTATTCTATCATTTGTTATCCGTTTGAATGAAATTCGACTGCAAAGGTATCTCGAAAAAAACGCAACTCGGTTGCAAAGAAGAAGCTGGGGGAGAAAACAGCATAAAAGATATGAAAATCCAGTAATCTTTTGCCGAATCAATGTGTAAAACGCATTTTACATTTTGTTCGCCTCCTCTTGATATTTATCAGTTATCCGTCAACAACACGAATTTTTAACATTTTATTCACCTTTTTATGGTGAATTTTTGTTAATTTTGCACCCGAACAGATTTGGACAAGCATATTTTTGGGCATTAATTTATAATTTTTTACATTTTTCACTATGCAGAAAAGACTATCCTTTCTGGCAGCCCTCATGCTGACGCTCACCACCAGCGTGATGGCGCAAATCACCACCTCCGCACTCAGCGGACAGGTGACACTGAAAGAGAGCGGCGAGCCTGTCATCGGAGCCACCGTGCAAGCTAAGCACGAACCCTCCGGAACGCTCTACACCGCTGTGTCGAACATCCATGGCCGCTTCAACATCCAAGGTATGCGTACTGGCGGTCCCTACTCCGTCACCGTCTCATACATAGGCTTTGAGACAAAGACGTTGAAAAACATCACCCTCGTGCTTGGCGAGACCTACAATCTCGACGTGTGGCTCAAAGAAGACGCCAACCTTCTCTCCGAAGTTGTCATCTCTGGCAAGGCCTCGAAATTTGCGGCGGAGAAGACAGGTGCCTCCACCAACATCACCAACTCGCAAATCGCCAACCTGCCCACCATCAGCAGAAGCATCACCGACGTCACACGCCTCTCACCATACGGCGGCAACGGCATGAGCTTCGCAGGAACCGACGGACGTACCGCCAACTTCACAGTAGATGGCGCCAACTTCAACAACAACTTCGGCTTGAGCGACAAACTCCCCGGCGGTGGCAACCCCATCTCCATCGAAGCCATCGAGGAACTCCAAGTGGTCATCTCGCCCTACGACGTGAGGCAGACCAATTTCATCGGCGGTGGCGTCAACGCCATCACCAAGTCTGGCACCAACACCTTCAAGGGCAGCGCTTACATCTACCACAAGAACGAAAACATGCAGGGCGACGCCGTTGACCGCATGCAAATCAACAGCGCAAGGGAGAAAAGCCAAGAAACCATTTACGGCTTCACATTCGGAGGCCCCATCATCAAAAACAAACTCTTCTTCTTCGCCAACGGAGAGATGACAAAAAGACCCACCATCGCCAACCGATGGCGCGGAGCAAGCAACAACAACCCACCCGACCCCGACAACTACATCTCACGTACCACAGAGGATGACCTGCAAGCTGTATCAGACTACATCATGCAGAAATACGGTTACGACACCGGCAGCTACCGCAGTTTCCCCGCCGACGAGAGCAACTACAAAATACTTGCACGCTTGGATTGGAACATCAACAACAACCACCACCTGGCACTGAGGTACAACTACACGAAAAACCGCATCTGGAACTCCCCCAACGCCTCTTCGATGGACGGAGGCACACGTATGTCGGACGCTCGTATGTCGAAGTCGTCCATGTCCTTCGCCAACTCCATGTACGCCATGGACAACCTGGTCCACTCCTTCTCACTCGACTTGAACAGCAGACTGACTGACAAGCTCTCCAACCAGCTGCTTGCCACCTACTCCAAACTCGATGACATAAGAGACTCCGACTCCTCCGTCTTCCCCTTCATCGACATCACCAAGGACGACAACAACTACATGGCCTTGGGCTATGAGCTCTTCACTTGGAACAACGCCGTACACAACACCATTTGGAATATCAAAGACGACGTGACCTACTATGCCGGCAACCACAAAATCATGGGTGGACTGAGTTACGAATACCAAATGGCCGACAACATGTACATGCGCAACGGAACCGGATACTACCGCTTCAACATCACTAATGACATGTACAGCAACGGCACGCTGGTGCCAGAAAGGCTCTTCAACAGCACACCCGAAGTCGTCGCCCTCACCTATGGTTATGGCGGAGAGCAAGAACCAGCCGCACGTGTGCAGTTTAACAAACTCGGCATCTACGCACAAGACGAGTGGGCTGTCAACCCGACATTCAAGCTCACCTACGGACTGCGCCTCGAAGGGCTCTTCTTCAACAACGACGACCTGATGACCAACAAAGCCATCTATGACTTCGACTACAACGGCCGCCACATCGACACCGGCAAGTGGCCAGACTCCTACTTCACCGTGTCGCCCCGCGTGGGCTTCACATGGGACGTCTTCGGAGACAAGAGCCTCAAGGTGCGCGGTGGTTCAGGACTCTTCTCAGGAAGACTGCCACTCGTGTTCTTCACTAATATGCCCACCAATTCCAACATGGTGCAGTATCGCGGAGCATGGAACAAGTCGAATGCCGATATGTCACAGTTCGCAGGAACCAACAACCCGCTGATGGCACACAACACGTTGAGAGACTACATCATCGCCAACGGACTCGGACCGGCTGACATCTCCCCGGAAGAAGGCGTGGCCGGCTCCGCCATACAAGCCGTCAACCCTGACTTCAAGATGCCGCAAGTGTGGAAGAGCTCCATCGCCGTGGACTACCAGTTCCCCGTCCCATTCCCCTTCTCCATTACCGCCGAGGCCATCTTCAACAAGACCGTCAACGCCGTGTGCATCTCCGACTGGAGCATCAAGGACGTGGGAGGCTTCGCACGCTTCAACGGCGCCGACAACCGCCCGCTCTACCAAGACTTCAAATACACCTACACAGACCAAAACGGTAAGACCAAGGCCATGCCCAACGCCTTCGTGCTCGACAACACCAGCAAGGGCTACGGATGGTCCTTCAACCTCACTCTCAACGCACAGCCCACCGACTGGATCAGCCTCATGGCTGCCTATACACACATCGTGTCGAAGGAGAAGACCGGTATGCCCGGCAGCGACGCCTCGTCGGCTTTCACATACATCCCCTGCGCAGAAGGCCCCAACAACGTGGTGCTGCACAACTCGCAGTATGTCACACCCGACCGCATCATGGCCAGCGCCACCATTCACGACAAGAGCAACAACCACTACAGCCTCATCTATGAGACCTGGCGTGGAGGATACAACACCTCCTACCTCACCGTGAACGACATGAACGGCGACGGCTACGCATACGACGCCATCTACATCCCCACAGCAGCAGACCTGGCAGGCAACTTCGACGCCGCCGGCAACTGGACTGGCAAGGGCAATTTCCGCTTCGTCTCACAAGACGACCAAGAGAATTTCGTCGCTTTCCTCAACAACAACGACTACCTGAAGAACCACAGGGGAGAATATGCGGAGGCATACAGCCACTTCTCACCCTGGGTGCACCGCATCGACATCAGCTACAAGCACGACTTCAAGGTGAATGCCGGCAACACCAAGCACACCCTGCAACTCGGCTTCGACCTGAAGAACCTGCTCAACCTCTTCAACTCCAGCTGGGGAGTGAGTAAAATCGCCAACCTCGACTATAGCAGCAGCGGCGACGTGCAGTATTCGAGAATACTCAAGTACGAGGGCGTCGATGCAGACGGCTACGCCGTCTTCTCCACACCCGGAACGGTGGACGGCAGATCCAAGACCTGGCAACCCTACCACTCTATCGGACAATGCTGGTATGCCTCCATCGGCATCAAGTATTTCTTCAACTAAAGATGAGCTCAACCACGCTTGGCTATCAAACAGAAACAACAAGAACATAATGATTTCAACGATATGAGAATCAAATATTTCATCCCCATGCTCGTGGCAATGCTCACCCTGATGGCGAGCTGCTCGGAAGACTTCGAGCCCACCTATTTGGACGAAGTAAAGGTGTCGCAGTCTATCATCGCCCTGCCTGCCAATGGAGGCTCCGTGGAAGTGACTGTCAACGCCAAAGACGCCTGGGCCATCAACAACATTCCCGAATGGCTCACCGTCACACCCGCACAAGGCAGCGCAGGAGAGACGAAAGTCACATTCTCTGCCGATGCCACCACCGAATCCCTTTCGGCATCCATCCTCCTCAACTGTGGTAGCAAGTCACAGAGAATCAACGTCATACAAGTGACCAAGAAGACGGATCTGCCCATCTCCACCTGCGCCGAAATCATCGCCGGCGACGATGCCAAAACCTACCGTGCCAAAGGCACCGTGACACGCATCTCCAACACCATCTACGGCAACTGGTACCTGCAGGACGAGACAGGGGAAATTTACATCTACGGCACACTTGACAAGAACGGCAAGAACGGACAGAACAACTCCATCGCCGCATGGGGCATCGAGGTGGGCGACATCCTCACCGTGGAAGGCCCCAAAACCACCTACAACGGCACCGTGGAACTTGTGGACGTGGCTGTGCTCAGCATCGAGAAGTCGCTCATCAAAGTGGACTCCCTCGACATCGCCGACAACACCCTGCCTTTGGAGGGCGGAGACTTCAACGTCGTGCTTGAGAACAAGGGCAACGGCGTGTCGGTGAACATTCCCGACAACGCCAAGGAGTGGCTCCACGTCAACGGTGTGAACATCATCGGCACCACCACCATCGTGGCTTTCCATGCCGACAAGAACGACGGTGGAGACCGAAGCGCCACACTCACCTTCAACACCACCGACGGATTCAAGAACTACACCGCTGAAACCACCGTCATCCAGAAGGGAGCCATCATGGAGGTGACCATCGAGGATTTCAACGACGCACCGAAAGGCGACTCACAATACCGCGTCACAGGCGTGGTGTCGCAAATTGCCAACGCCTCACGAGGACGCTTCTACATCAAGGACTTCTCCGGAGAGTTGTATGTCTATAACCTCGCCGGATTCGAAGCTATGGGCGTGAAAGAGGGCGACATCGTCACACTCGTGGGCAAACACGACGAATACAACGGCACCATCGAACTGGTGTCCGGTGTGGTGGAGAAACACATCGCCGTGGAAGAGGTGAGCATATCTGAATTCCTCCAGAAAGAAAACTCCAAGGATGTCTATTACATGGTCACAGGCACCATCGACGAGATAGCCAACACCACCTACGGCAACCTCTACATCACCGACGGTGAGAACAGGCTGTATGTATATGGATGCTACCCGGGATGGGGCGCCACAGGCGACTTCCGCAAAGACTTCCTCGCCGCCGCCGGCATCGAGGTGGGCGACAAGCTCACCATGATTGGCTACAAGGACACCTACAAGGACACCATCGAACTCTGTGGAGGCATCTACTTCTCCCACGAGAAAGGCCAATAGAGACTTCGCAACCCATAAAAAATCGGACGCCGACAGCCGGCGTCCGATTTTTTGTGCGAATTATTTTGCCATTCGTCCGACTTTGCGTATTTTTGCACCACATATACACCAACAACACAATGAGAAAGACAAAGACAATGCTGATAGCCGCCATTGTCGCGGCATGCATGATGGCCTCCTGCGGAAAGGGCGGCTTCAAGGTGGAGGGCTGCATCACCGAGGCAGCCGACTCCATACTCTACCTCGAAAACCTTGCACTCGACGGACCACAAGTGGTTGACTCTGCAAGACTGGGGGCCGATGGCACGTTCACACTCACGACCGACGCTCCCAAAGAGACACCGGAGTTCTACCGGCTTCGCATCGCCAGGCAAATCATCAATTTCTGCGTGGACAGCACGCAGGTGGTGACGGTGAACGCATCCTACCCCACCATGGCATCCAACTACACCATCGACGGAGGTGCCGACAACCAGAAAATCAAAGAACTGTCGCTCAAGCAGATGGAGTTGCAAGCCACCGCCAACCAGGTGCTGCGGGCACCCGACTTGGGAGCCAAGGCCGTGACGGACAGCATCAAAAAAATCGTAGAGGCATACAAGCAGGACGTCATGACCAACTACATCTACAAGGAGCCGATGAAAGCCTACTCCTATTTCGCCCTCTTCCAAGGCATTGCCGTGGGAAACTCGTACATGATGGTGTTCGACCCACGGCGAGACATCGACGATGTGAAGCCGTTCTCCGCCGTTGCCACATGCTGGGACACCTACCACCCCAACTCACTCAGGTGCCAGAACCTGCACAACATCGCCATCGAAGCCATGAAAACGAGGCGCATACTCAAAGCGGAGAGTGAGGGCATCATGGTGGATGCCGACAAGGTGACAGAGGCCAACCTCATCGACATCACCCTGCCCGACAACAAGGGAGTGAAGCGAAGCCTCACCGACCTGACGGGAAAGGTGGTGCTGCTCGACTTCCACGCCTTCTCTGCGGATGGAAGCCAGGCCCGCATACTCGCCCTGCGCGAAATATACAACAAATACCACGACCGCGGCCTTGAAATCTACCAAGTGTCGCTCGACGAAGACGACCATTTCTGGAAGACACAAACCGCCGCGTTGCCATGGATTTCCGTGCGCGACGACCGGGGAGCCTCCAACGTCTATCTCTACCAGGCAAACACCCTGCCGGTGGACTATATCATCAACAGGGACAACCAAGTAGTGATGGGTCCGCAGCAAATAAAAGACCTCGAAGCCGACATTGCCAAATATCTGTAGAAAAAAACTCGTGGCTGTATGGGGAGGACTGACACGTCACATACTTCCGCTGATCCTCCTCCTGACCACCACGGGCACTAAAGCGCAGCAGTTCACCTTGGAGACATTGGGCGACACCCTCTCCTACCTCGTACTGAACGACAAGGGGCACCCCATCGACCGGTGGAAGCTGCAGTTCCCCGTCTATCAGTTGCAGGTGGGCGACGTGGACGGCGACGGCAAGCCCGAGGCACTCGTGGGGGTGGTGAAAACCACCCGTTACGACCCGGTGGAGGCCAAGCGCCTCTTCATCTTCAAAAACCACCACGGGCGGATACGGGCTCAATGGATGGGCTCACGCCTTGGGGGACGCCTCATCGACTTCCGCATCAAGGAAGGCAAGGTGCTCTCCTTGCAAGCCACCGACAACGGGCGATACGCCGTCGTGGAGCACCACTGGCGCGACTTCGGCCTCGGATTCACACGCTTCATCGCCGCCAACGTCACAAGGGAAGAGGCCATGGCGGCTTTCAACAAATAAGAAAACAACAACGTCAACCTACATTTAATTAAGGAAATGATGAAAAAGACATGCTTTCTGCTGCTCGCCATCACCATCGCAACCATGGCGACAGCGCAAGAGGTGAAACCCATCACCCTGCCGGGGAAGGGACACATCAACGTGGAGCGCCTCAACGGCAACATCGACATGAACATGGATATCTCGCAGCTATCCGTCTGTGAACTACGGGCATTGCGCAACGCCTTCGCCGCACGGCAAGGCTACCTCTTCAAGAGCAGCGAACTGCGCATGCTCTTCAACACCACCTCATGGTATGACTCCTTGGCCTGGGAGCGCGAACTCGCCGATAACCCTGCGCCTGTGACATACACCAAACAGCAGTCGGTATTCATGGAGAAGCTCAAGGCACGTGAAAACGAACTGCTCAAAAACAACCTCAAATCCCCGAAGGGGCGCGTCAATCTCGACAACCTCATCAACCCATTCCAGCTCGAGGTGTTTCCCGAAGAACTCAAGAGCCGCCTCCAACGCGACGGTTTCGCCATCGTGGAGGCCGACCACGAGCAACTCTTCCAAATCTACGAGAAAAACGACTACACGCTCTTCCCCAGCTTCGTCACCACCGACCTCTACCTGCAACTCTACCATCTCTTCTTCGACGCCACGATGCGCAAGGTGGAAGAGAGCAAGCTGAGCGACGCCATCGCCACCTTGTGCAAGGAGATGCACGGAAAGATGAACCAAACAGCCCAGACAGCCAAGGAGAAAGCCGTCAGGGAGGCGGCACAGTGGAACACCGCCTACTTCGCCATCGCCTACCAGTTGCTCACTCAGCAAACACTCTCCATCCCAGAGGCTTACCAGCAGATGGCTGCAGAGGAAGTGAGCCACAGCATGGACACGGAGGACACCTACTCGCAGTTCCTCGAATCCTTGGACGTGAAATTCCCCTACTCCCTCTTCAAGCCCCGCGGCCACTACACCCGCTCGGAAAAGGCCGCTCGCTATTTCCGCTCGATGATGTGGCTGCAGACCGTCTATTTCGGCACCGACAACGACCAACAACTGTTGCGCGCCTCACTCATCGCACACACCCTCGCCGGCGACACACGCTGCAAGCAAGCCTTCGACCGCGTGTTCGAACCCATCACCTACATCATGGGAACGCCTGACAACATCACCATCCCACAAGTGGGAGCCATCATGCAAAGACAGGGAGCCACCCCCTCCATCCTTGCCACCAAGCCCAAAGCCATGGAGGCCCTGCGCAAGGAGGTGGAAGCCGTCGGCGACCGGCAGACACGCATCAGGCCCAAATTCGAGCGTACCGCACACTGCAAAATCAACTTCATGCCGCAGCGTTACCAACCCGACGCCGAGGTGCTGCAGGAGATGGTGGACGTGGACAACGACCCCACCAAGCGAGCCGTGCCCATGGGCCTCGACGTGATGGCCGCCTTGGGAAGCACGGCGGCAGAGCGCATCCTCATCGGAGAACTCAAGCAAGACAAACGATGGGAACAGTTCACCCCCAACTTGGAGAGAATGAAGAAAACCATGGGCACCATCGACTGGAAGGCGTGCGTGGCCAATGAATGGCTGGCCACCCTCAACGCACTCAACACCTTCAGCGACAACCGCCTACCCTATTTCATGCGCACGCCGCAATGGGACAAGAAAAACCTCAACGCCACCCTCGCCTCATGGGCGGAGCTGAAGCACGACGCCATCCTCTATGCCAAGCAACCCATGATGGCAGAATGTGGCGACGGTAGTCTGCCAGCACCCATCGTGACCAGTTACGTGGAGCCCAACATTGCCTTCTGGGAGAAAGCCGTGGAACTGCTCAACGACACACGGCGCGTCTTCAAAAACCACCAACTGCTCAACGAGGACATCGAGAGTAGCATTGACGCCATCTTCGAAATAGCCATCTTCTTGGAGGACATCAGCAAGCGCGAACTGTCGGGAGGAAAAATCACCGACCAAGAATACGAACGCCTCAGATACATCGGCGCCACCTTCGAGGACCTCTCACTCAACATCATCAAGGAGCCCGACCAACAACTCATGGGGTGGAGCGACGTGCAAGGCACAGACAAGTCCATCGCCCTCGTGGCCGACGTCCTCACATCCAACGGCGACAACAACCCAGAGAAGTCGATTCTCTTTGAGGCCGTCGGACCGGCAAACGAGATATACGTCATCGTGGAGGTGGACGGATACCTGCGCCTCATGCGAGGCGGCGTGTTCTCCTACCGCGAGTTCACAAGACCCATCTACCAACAACGCCTCAACGACGAAGAGTGGCAGCAGATGCTGAAAGAACACCCCAATACGGGCAAGCCTTCGTGGATGGACGAAATCATCGCACCACTCAAGCAAAAACCCGTTGACAACGAGGATGTTTCCTACGGCTCCGGATGCTAAGCACACCGTGACGAAGAAACTCACACCACCATCATCATGCTGGCAAAAACCTACTGCGCAGCCGTGGTGGGCTTGGAGGCCACCACCATCACCATCGAGGTGAACATGACGCGAGGCGTCATGTTCAACCTCTCCGGCATGGCCGACACCGCCGTGAAGGAGAGCTACGCCCGCATTAGCGCAGCCCTGCCCAACGTGGGATACCGCCTCGCGGTGGCCTCGCTCACCATCAACCTCTCCCCCGCCGACATACGCAAGGAAGGCAGCAGCTACGACCTGCCCATCGCAATCGGCATGCTCGCCGCACACGAAAAACTGCCCGCCAATCGTCTGGGAGACTATATGATGGTGGGCGAGCTGGGTCTCGACGGCAAACTCAAGCCCGTGCGAGCGGCACTTCCCATCGCCATACGCGCCAGAAAAGAGAAATTCAAGGGGCTCATCGTGCCAAGACAAAACGAACGGGAGGCCGCCGTGGTGAACAACCTTGAAGTGTATGGCATGGACAACATCACGCAGGTGATAGAAATGCTTAGTGGTGTCAGCAAGCCAGAACCGGTGTTCGTGGACACCAGAAAAGAGTTTTACGAGCACCAGGCAAGCTTCGACCTCGACTTCTCCGACGTACGCGGACAAGAGAACGTGAAACGGGCCCTTGAGGTGGCCGCCGCCGGGGGGCACAACCTCATCATGATTGGCCCGCCGGGGAGCGGAAAGTCGATGATGGCCAAGCGTTTGCCCAGCATCCTGCCCCCATTGTCGTTGGCAGAGAGCTTGGAGACCACACAGGTGCACTCCGTGGCGGGAAAACTCAGCCGCGACACGTCACTCATCTCACAAAGGCCCTTCCGAAGCCCTCACCACACCATCTCGCAGGTGGGTCTCTGCGGAGGCACCTCGTCCGCTCAGCCGGGTGAGGTGTCGCTCGCACACAACGGCGTATTGTTCTTAGACGAACTCACGGAGTTCTCCAAACAAACCCTCGAAGTGCTGCGACAACCATTGGAAGACCGCAAAATCACCGTAGCAAGGGCGAAATATACCGTGGAATATCCATGCTCGTTCATGTTCGTGGCCTCCACCAACCCATGCCCATGTGGATATTACGGCGACCCCAACCACACCTGCGTCTGCACACCCGGGCAGATACAACGTTACATGAGTAAAATCTCCGGGCCTCTGCTTGACCGCATCGACATACAATGTGAGATTCAGGCGGTGCCTTTCGCCGAACTCAGCCAGATGGAGCCGGGAGAGCCGTCGGCGGCCATACGCGAACGTGTCATTGCGGCACGAAAGATACAAGAGGAGCGCTTCCGCAACCACAGAGGCGTGCACTGCAACGCGCAAATGACGGAGCGAATGGTGCATCAATATGCCGTTCCCGACGCCCAAAGCCTCGACATGTTGCGAATGGCCATGGAGCGTCTCAAGCTCTCCGCCAGGGCATACACACGCATCCTCAAGGTCTCCAGAACCATCGCCGACCTGGAAGGCTCGGAAAAGGTGCTCAGCCACCACATCGCAGAGGCCATAGGTTACAGGAACTTGGACAGAGGCGACTGGGCGGAAAGGGGGATCTTATAACTGAAGTTTCTCTATCCTCACAAATTATGTAAAAGTATTAATTATCACGAATTTAAGAATTTGAGAATTCATTAGCTGATGAAAAGAATTTTGAAGAATTATCGTTGCAAGCGATGCGAACCTTACGCAATAGAGTTAGGAAATGACTCGTCGTTTCATCTCAAATTCCTACGAATTCCATCCTCAAACCTCAAATCTCAAATTTAATCAGTAATAGAGAAAAAGAAAGATTGCATATTAGCAGCCGCTATCAGGAATGTACAGATACCGATGACAACCGTCATAATCCTCTAATAAATTATATAAATATGAGACTAAATAAATTAACAGTTATGAATCTCCGTTTATTTGGAGACAAAGAACAGACAATTGTGTTTGACCCACGAAAGAATATCACCGTTCTTTTGGGGGATAATGGAGCAGGCAAGACTTCACTACTTGATGCGTGCTCTGTTCTTTTAAGCCAATTTTTTGAGCATTTTCCTAATGTTTCAAAGAAAGACTTTAGATTAGATGATGTTCGTAACGAGACGAACGAAAGGCAGGCCAATTATATGCATTGTGGTATTTCTTTGTCAGCAAGCCAAGGTGAACACCCAATGGAAACAAATCTTACTGAGAATTCTGGTCTCCTTGAAGTATGCATGAATCGTAAAGGTAATCAAACACAAATTCCAGATTCTTTGTTGAAGCCTATTAAAGAATATTCTCTTGCTGTTAAGTCAGATATTGACAATGATAGGACGATTGCATTGCCTATCCTTGCTTATTATGGCACGGAAAGAGGTCGCATTGAAGTTCCTGAGAGAAGAAGAGATTTTAATGATGTCTTCCCTCGTTGGTATAGCTATCAAGATGCATTAGAGCCAAGTACAAATTTCAAACGATTCTTTACTTGGTTTGAGAGAAACGAGGATCTTGAACGTCGCGAACGCGTAAGATTGTGGGACAGGGAATATACATCCCAAACTCTCGACGCAGTCAGAAGAGCATTGGAAGTGTTTTTTGAAAAGGAAAAACTGGTAAGACCAAGAGTTGAAACAGGCCCATTACGCTTTGTAATGGATGACGTTTCTGATCCACAAAATCCTATGGAAAAACGCATAGACAGGATGAGCGATGGTTATCGCATATCTATTGCCATGGTGGCTGACATTGCAGCTCGTATAGCTGAAGCTAACCCAACGTCAGAAGTCTCAGGGCTTCCTGACCTGTTAAGTGCTTATGGTATTGTATTCATTGATGAGATAGACTTACATTTACATCCGAAACTTCAAAGAGAGATTCTCAGAAGATTAAACAGTATTTTTACAAATGTACAATTCATCATTAGCACACATAGTCCTAACGTGATACTTGGCGCTTTGGATTTAGTACAAGTAGTTAAGCTTGACCATGGTGTGATAGATGCAAATGTTAATACTGCCCAATACGAGAAATATGATGTAAGCCTTGTGTTGCTAAGTGATCTCTTCGGCCTTGAGAATGTGAGAAATAACGAGTATCTCAAAGACAGCAAGAGATATGAGGAATTACTGTTAGCGACAACAATGTCTGAGGCTGAGAAAAGAGAATTTGACGAATTAGGAACAAAACTTGAACGTTACACATCTCATGATGTGGAAATCATAAAGTCAACCATTGCAAAAATACAAGGGAAATGATAAAAATAGACAAGTCCAATCAGATACCTGATGTTTTGACAGAAAGAAGGGCGAATGATGCACGCAATGCTATTGATAATATGATTCAAAAGGGCGTACTGCCTGGCTCGGATGATTTTGACGGCAATATTTACAATGGCAGAGGCGTAAAGTCCCAACTGCTACAAGATCAAAATAACAAATGCGCATACTGCGAAATAACTATGGCTGGTGATTATGGAGTTGTTGAACATTATCGACCTAAAACTGGTTGGAAAGAGAATGAAGGTGACACATTGCATAAACCTGGTTATTATTGGTTAGCTTATGAATGGACAAATATGCTGTGTAGCTGCGACAAGTGTAATAGTGTGGCACGTAAAGGTAATCTGTTTCCATTAAGAGACCCTGCAATGCGTGACATCGTACATAAGAATATCTCTAATGAAGTGCCACTGATTATCAACCCAACACTTGAAGAACCCGGACAATTCTTGCGATTTAACCAATATATAGCTGTGGCGGCAGTGATAGACGAGAAAGTATCAGATAAAGGAAGAAAGACAATTGATACCTTTGACCTGAATGGGCGTTCCGTGGAGAGAACTCCTGCAAGAACGGATTTGTTAGACGCGAGAAAGCGTAAATGGTTTCAGGCAAAAGTTCTTTATGATGCATACATCTTACAGGGAATGGATAGAATTAAGGCGATTGATGCTGTAAAGTCTCTTTATGCCCAACCCAAAGAATCATTCTCAGGTATGTTCTTGTATCAAAATATTTGGTTTTAGAATGACTTTCACTATGGATTGTCAGAAACAGGTCTTGAAAAGATAATCGTCGATTGGCTTCTTCTACACAATGGCTACGAGCAGGAGACTCCACACGCTTTCAATAAGGACTTTGCCCTTGTTGATGGGTGGATGGAACGTTTCGTAACCGAGACTCAGCCAAAGAAGGTTAAACAGAGCATGTGCTTCGCATCACCAGCGTTCTCTTCCGGCTTATGACTTATTAACCTGAGTTCGGGATAAAAAGGGTCGAGAAATTGCTTGGTTGGGTTCCTCGTGGTCTTTTTCGTTCGCATAACCTGTAATTTTCAATGTAATTCCACCTATCATACCAGGAAAAAGGAATCCTGCACCAATAAAGATAAGTATGAGAAGCACCAAATCAAAAAGAGTGGTTCGGGTAGGTATATTTCTCACATTTACTTTTTTATTCCTTCTTCTTTAGCTTTATCAAATTCTTCCTTTGTGCAAGGCTTTCGCTTTATCTATGAAGATGTAGTTCTACTACCATTAACAAAGTTAGCAGAATTAGTATCATAATATTCAGATACAATCATAATCTGAGTCATAAGTTTTATAATATTCCCTAATTTCGGCTACAAATCTATAGTGTATTAAATCACTATATGAATCCCAAACACAAAATTCAATAGTTTCATTTTCCTCATCAATTTTTATACCATCGAATCCTTTGTATCTTAAACCGGAATCAATATCTAATTCATTATCACCATAATCTTCTATTGTTTTATTCAAAGCCTCCAAAAATTCCCTTGTATATGTACTTGCATACCAAAAAGTTTTTTCCTCAATAGAAGGATATTCGGATATATGATAAAAACCATCTTCTTTAATAGATTTGCTACGATATTCATTTCCATGTCTATTATCCCATAATAATTCGACTTTATCTTTTATATCATTTTTTATATACTCATAACTATGGGGATAAAACACGTGGTAATATCGATCAAGATGTTCATCAAATCCTACTAGCAAAACTATGATTCCTTTATATCCAAACTTATCAGAAAAAAAATGCTTCTTTTCAAGTGAGTATAATGCTTCTTTAAGGACTTCCATATACCTATCTCTAACTGCAGAAAAATTTAACAAAAGATTCTTCTCAAACAATTTCATTTTTGACGTCTGTTCATAAAGAGCATACACATCTTCCCCCTTTGATACAAAGAGGGGTTCTCCAAGCATATCTGCAGCAGCTTGCAGGTCTTTATATCTTACCACTCCTTCTGGCAAAGGATTTAATTGGGATTGATACAGTTCAACAATGAAGTTTACATTTTCACCCATTAAATATTCATCTTGTACACTATAATCATTCATATTATCTGTTTAATTTGATTAATTGGAATCGAAAAAAATTAAAAAGGTTCTGCAATAGATTGTTAAATAATTGTTCTTATGCTTCGGACATTCTATAGTACGCTTGGATAGCTACTATTATCAATCTTGATGATCTCTGTCTACAAATACATTCATAATCTATCAGATTTTACTTTAATTGTAGGCTTTCAATTCTTCTGCATAGTAGTGCAAAGGTAAATAAAAACTTTCAATTGTGCAAGTTTTTTAGAAATATTGTACTCACTGAGTTCTACAAACAAGCCCTTGATGTGCAGCAACAGCCATAGTTCAACCGCAAAATCTCCGGGCCGCTGCTCGACCGCATCGACATTCAGTGTGAGATACAGGCCGTGCCTTTCGCCAAACTCAGCCAGATGCAACCCGGAGAGCCGTCGGCTGCCATACGCGAACGTGTCATTGCGGCACGAAAGATACAAGAAGAGCGCTTCCGCAACCACAAAGGCATTCATTGCAACGCCCAGATGACGGAGCGCATGGTGCACCAATACGCCGCCCCAGACGCCCAAAGCCTCGACATGCTGAGGATGGCCATGGAGCGCCTCAAACTCTCTGCCAGGGCATACACGCGCATCCTCAAGGTCTCCAGGACCATCGCCGACCTCGAAGGCTCTGAAAAGGTACTCAGCCACCACATCACGGAGGCCATCAGTTACAGGAACCTGGACAGAGGAGACTGGGCGGAAAGGGGGATATGATAATTTTATGCCAAAACTTGCCGATATCGGCAAAAACCACTATCTTTGTAGGCAGAATCGGTGCAGAAATTTGCCGATAGGGAGATGATGAATTATATATTAGTCAGTCAATTTGCCGAAAAATATGGCATCTCAGAGCGTACCGCCCGCAACTATTGCGCAAAAGGGAAGGTTGAAGGGGCTTTCCTAACAGGGAAGACTTGGAACATCCCCGCAGATGCCGTTTTGCCCAAACGGTATTCGACAAAGGTAAAAGCATCACCGTTATTAGATGCTTTGAGAGAGCAGAAAGCATCAAAGTTAAAAGGAAGTATCTACCACCGTACTCAGATTGACCTGACCTACAATTCAAATCATATTGAGGGCAGCCGTCTGACTCACGACCAAACTCGCCATATCTTCGAAACCAACACGATTGGCATTACCGACACAGCTGTAAACGTGGATGACATCGTTGAAACCATCAACCACTTCCGTTGCATTGACCATATCATTGAACACGCAGAAGAGGTTTTGACCGAAAACTATATAAAACAACTCCACTTGTTGTTAAAAAATAGCACTTCCGATAGTCAGAAGGATTGGTTTGCCGCTGGAGATTACAAGCGTCTTCCTAACGAGGTGGGCGGCATGGAGAACACCCTTCCAAAAGATGTTCATCGCGAGATGAAAGCACTGTTAAAAAGCTACAATATGCAGAAGACGCACTCCTTTGAAGACATTCTCGACTTCCATGTGCACTTCGAGGCCATCCATCCTTTCCAAGACGGCAATGGGCGTGTGGGCAGACTACTGATGTTCAAAGAGTGCTTAAACCATAGACATATTCCTTTCATCATTACCGACGAACTGAAAATGTTTTACCATCGCGGACTACGCGAATGGGGAAAAATCAATGGCTGCTTGATTGACACCTGCCTAACGGCCCAAGACAAATACAAAGCCTTATTGGATTACTTCAAAATCAAATACTAACCATAAGGTAATTTCTCATTTACTCCGCCACATATATGCAAGATATAGTATGTTTGGATGGTAATATAAGAAGGATTTTCACCTTCCTCCTGTGCGCATTGGCCATAGCGTGCGGCGGTGACAGTGACAACAAGGCCGGTACGCTCCTGCCCTCCTCCCTCCACCTCCAAGCGGGCGACGTGGTGATGCGCATGGGCAACAGCGTGGCCAGCCATGCCGTGACAGCACTCGACCGCCAGGGCGAATACTCGCACACCGGCATCGTGGTGGACTCGTGCGGCGTGGCGATGGTGGTGCATGCCGTGCCGGACGAGCCGGACTACGACGGAGACCCCGACCGAGTGAAGATGGAGACACCGGAGGAGTTCTTCTCCACGGCTCGTGCAAAATCAGGGGAAATACTGCGCCCCACAGACTCCGTGGCGGGCGCCGCTGCAGCCAAGACGGCCATGGAAGCCTACCGGCGACACACCCTCTTCGACCACCACTATGACGACCAAGACACCACTCTCATGTATTGCACAGAGCTTGTAGTTCACGCCTATCGCCGGGCGGGCGTGGAACTAATGGGCAAGGAGCGCCACCACATCAACACACCATGGATGGAGGTGCACTGCATGTTCCCCTCCGACTTGCTCCGCTCGCCTTTTCTGAAAAGTGTTTGCAAGATTCAGTCAACGAGCGAAAAAGCACCAACACCATAAAAGCATCACCCCCTGTCATAACAAATTAAAAGTCATAATACTTTTGGCATATTCACGATTTATTGCTACCTTTGCCACGCTTTTTCGGATTTCACTGCTTTGAACCGCACCCCAAGGCATGTTTGATTCCTATAAAGCATCTTTCCGGCAGCACCCGTTGCCAAATCTTATATCATCAACAAAGTGGTGCGAGACATTGAAAATGACTACTCCTCCAAAAGAACTTTCTTTGGAAGAAAAAAGGAAGATACAAATGCAGATGCTTGACGAGGTGGACGCCTTCTGCAAGAAAAACCATTTGAGATACTCCCTCGCATACGGCACGTTACTGGGCGCCATCAGGCACAAGGGCTTCATTCCATGGGACGACGACATGGACATCATGATGCCCTTGCCCGATATGGAAATTTTCAAGAAAACTTTCCATTCGGAAAACGTCCGCATTTCAGACATCGACACCAACAAAGACTACCAATACCCTTTCCCGCGGTTGGTGCACAAGCATACCTATTCACAAGAGGGCCTGACCTATCGCGGAGACGGCGTCTGCATCGACACCTACCCCATCGTGGGATTGCCCGACGAACAGTCGGACATCGAGGCTTTCTTCAGCAAGGCCAAGCGTCTTTTGAAAGTCAGACTGTTTTTCTCCAGGACACGTTCATGGGTTCTGCGCCATTCCAGCTACAACTATTTCCCCATCACCCGCTTCTTTCAGAAGAAATATCGGGATTATCTTTATCAATTCAAATACCGTGAAAACGGAACTTACTTTGCCACTCCCAATCTCAGATGGAAGCATGTGTTCCATGTCAACCTCTTTGAGAAAACGATGGACGTGCCATTCGAAGACCATACGTATTCCATCATCAGTGCCTATGAGACTTTTCTCAGGCAAAGATATGATGATTATATGGAATTGCCTCCCGTGGAAGAAAGAGTGCCTTTTCATGAATTCCATTGTTACTGGAACGAAGACCACAGACCTCCCCAGGATAACACGGGAAACGGTGATAAGGAGCAAATAACATAGTGTTTGGGGCATCTTCAAGAACTCAAAAGATGAATTTGGAACAAGAGACACGTCGAGGCTACACCATTTCCAAGGAGATGAAAAAAGTATGGGCTTTGGAGATGGAAATACTCAAGAAGCTGTTGGAGGTGTGCGAGAAGCACCACCTGCGCGCTTGGGCCGACGGAGGCACCTTGTTAGGCACGGTAAGAGATCATGGATTTATGCCCTGGGATGACGACATCGACATCGCCATGTTGCGCGACGACTACGACAAGTTGGTGGAGGTGGCAAGAGAGGAATTCAAGCCCCCCTTCTTTTTCCAGAACGGCTACACCGATACGTTCTGGAACGGTTTCAGCAAATTGAGAATGGACGGAACAGCAGGCATCACTCGCAAGTCCTATCGTTTCAACTTCCACCAAGGCATCTTCATCGATATTTTTCCATACGATGCCATACCTGAAGAAGCGGGAGCGTCCGACCAATTGAACATCAAAGGCAAACGGATGCGTCTGGAACTATTCAACTATTGGGGCGGCGATGTTTCTCCCTGCCATCCCATTGAACTGTTGACTGCCATCCGTGACAAATGGCATGTGCGCCTCAAGGGACCCCGCAAGATTTACAAGGAAATGGAAGACCTCTATCGGCAATACAAGATATCCGACCATCGCTTTGTGGCTTGCTCTGCATTCATTTACGACCTGCCCCATTTCAAACGAGACAAGCACTGGTATGACGAAACCATTTACCTGCCTTTCGAGGATATGATGATGCCCGTTCCCGGGGGCTATGACTCCATCCTTCGCACACAATATGGCGACTATATGACCCCGGTGCATTCAGGAAGCTACCATGGTAACTTCCTTGCACTCGACACCGAACGTTCATACAAGGAGTTGCTGCCCACCGTCAGGAAGGAGCATCGATGGGACGACTGGAAACACCGGTGGAATATGATAAAAAAAATCACGTCATTATGACATTTATCAGATATCAACTGTCAAGGGTGTTGATGCGGTTGGCCTTTTTGTTTCCCGACCGCATTTACTTGCACCTGCTTTACTATCTCACAATGGGAAAGCGACTGCATCTTGGCCACCCAGTCTTGTTCAGTGAAAAGCTGCAATGGCTCAAGTTGAATCAGAAAAATCCAAAATTCACCATGTTGGTGGACAAATTGGAAGTGAAAGACCACGTCAGACAAATAATAGGATCTGAATATGTTTGCCCCACATTGGAGACATGGGATGATGCAGAAAACATCGACTTTGGCAAATTGCCCGACAAGTTTGTGCTCAAGACCACCCATGGCGGTGGAAACACGGGGGTTGTGGTTTGCCATAATAAAAACAATTTCGACCATAAAGTTGCCAAAAAAAAATTGGTGGAGTCGATGAACAGCAGCATTTTCAACAGATACCGCGAATGGCCATACAAGAATGTCAAGCGACGAATTATCGCTGAGGAGTATCTTGGAAAGGATGTCATGGACTACAAATTCTACTGTTGCAATGGTGAAGTGGCATGTATTTTACTTTGTACGGGAAGACAATCCGGCGAGGTGAAATATTATTTTCTCGATACCGATTGGAATATCCGTCCTTACAATGAAGACAGTATGCTTGCTGAAAAACCATTTCCATACCCTGCTCCAAGCAACCTGGACAAAATGCTTCAATTGGCGAGAAAGCTTTCAGAAGGTTTTCCCTTTGTTCGCATCGACTTATACAATGTCGATGGACACATCTATTTCGGAGAATATACTTTTTATCCTGCCAGTGGCATAGACCCCAAAAAGACTTTGGAATTTGACAAGATGTTAGGCGAGAAAATTCACTTGCCCATAGAATAGTGTTCAAACAGCGGCCCGCCATCGTGTACGATGGCGGGCCGCTGTTTGTGTGACGGGAGTGGTGTCACGCCTCCCCTTTGTTTCCGATGTTGAACGGGGAGATGGTGCGTGGCTGCGCGTTGGGGAGTTGGATTTTCCCAAACTCCTGCTCATACCTTGCGATGTTCTCCTGCAATGCCATGGCGAGCCTCTTGGCGTGCTCCGGCGAGAGGATGGCCCTGGTCCTCACCGTGGCCTTCTGAAGGCCGGGCAGCATGGAGGCGAGGTCCACAACGAACTCCGAGCTGGAATGGGCGATGAGTGCGAAATTCACATACACACCCTGCGCCACGTCGGGAGCTACCTCTATTTGCAGCTGTTTGCCCTGCGGTTTCTGATTATCCATATTGAAATGTGTTGAAAGTGGCGGAGCCGGGCTCCGCCACCTTGGTTAAACATTGGTTTCCTCTGCCATCACCTCCTCGTCGGCGAAGTCGAGGACGTTCTTGCGGTTGGCCTGCATGCGGTCGTGCTCCTCCTTGGAGCCCACAAGCAGTTTGTCCCATTGCCTCAGGCCAGTGCCAGCAGGGATGAGATGCCCGCAAATCACGTTCTCCTTCATTCCTTCGAGGTGGTCCACCTTGCCCCTAATGGCGGCCTCGTTGAGCACCTTGGTAGTCTCCTGGAAGGATGCGGCCGACATGAAGCTCTTGGTCTGCAATGCTGCACGAGTGATGCCTTGCAGGATTTGCGTCGAAGTAGCGGGTATGACGTCGCGCACCTTGATGGTTCGCAGGTCGCGTCGGGTGAGGTTGGAGTTCTCGTCACGCAGCTTGCGTGCGGAGATGATCTGCCCCTCATAGACGTTCTCGCTGTCTCCCTTGTCTAAGACATATTTCTTGCCCCAGATGCGGTCGTTCTCCTCGGCGAAGTCGAGTTTGTCCACCACCTCTTGCTCGAGGAACGTGGTGTCACCCGGTTCCACGATTTGCACTTTGCGCATCATCTGTCTGACGATGATTTCGAAATGCTTGTCGTTGATTTTCACGCCTTGGAGACGGTAAACGTCCTGCACCTCGTTGACGATGTACTCTTGGACAGCCGTGGGGCCTTTGATGGCAAGAATGTCGCTCGGCGTGATGACACCGTCGGAGAGTGGCGTACCAGCTCTCACGGCATCGTGCTCCTGCACGAGGATCTGCTTGGAGAGCGAGACGAGGTACTTGCGCTGCTCGCCCGTCCTGCTGGTGACAATGATTTCGCGGTTACCTCTCTTGAGGCGTCCCATGGTGACCTCACCGTCGATTTCGCTCACAACTGCAGGGTTGGAGGGATTACGTGCCTCGAAAAGTTCTGTGACACGCGGCAGACCGCCGGTGATGTCACCACCCTTTGCCACAGAGCGTGGTATTTTCACAAGCGTGGCACCAGTTTCCACAAAGTCTCCCTCGTTGACCATCACGTGTCCACCCACGGGGAAGTTATAGGTGCCTACGATGTCACCATCCTCTCCGATGATGTCGCAGGTGGGAACGAGCGTCCTGTCTTTCGACTCCACGATGATCTTCTCAGTCAGGCCGGTGGTTTCGTCGGTCTCCGCCTTGAAGGTTACTCCTTCGATGATGTCGTTGAACTTGAGTTTTCCCTTGAATTCGGTGACGATGACGGCATTGAAGGGGTCCCACTTGGCGATGATATCACCCTTGTTCACCACTGCGCCTTGTCCGAAATAGAGCGAGCTGCCGTATGGCACGGGCATGGTGGAGAGCACGATGCCGGTGTTGAGGTCGATGAACCTCACCTCGGCCAATCGGCTGACAACCATCTGGCAATCCACCTGCATGCCGGGCATGCCCTCCTTGAAAGGTACGGTGCGGAGTTCTTCGAATTCTATCCTGGCGTCGTTCTTGGCCACGACGGATGCGTTGGCGGCGGCGTTGGCGGCCACACCTCCGGCGTGGAAGGTTCGCAGGGTAAGCTGTGTACCCGGCTCTCCGATGGCCTGTGCGGCAATGACACCCACGGCCTCTCCCTTCTGCACCATCCGGCTGGTGGCGAGGTTGCGTCCGTAGCATTTCATACAGACACCCTTCCTGCTCTCACAAGTGAGCACCGAACGTATCTCCACGCTCTCGATGGGCGACTCTTCGATGGCTTGTGCCTTCTCCTCGGTGATCTCCTCCCCTGCTGCCACGATGAGCTCGTTGGTGGTGGGGTTGATGATGTCGTGCACGGAGACCCTTCCGAGTATTCTCTCTGCGAGTGTCGAAATGACTTCGTCACCGCTCTTGAGGGCTGTGCAGTTGAGTCCCCTGAGGGTTCCACAGTCCTCCTCATTGATGATGACGTCATGCGAGACATCCACGAGGCGTCGTGTGAGGTATCCTGCATCGGCGGTCTTCATGGCGGTGTCGGCAAGACCCTTGCGAGCACCGTGTGATGCGATGAAGTACTCCAGCACCGACATGCCTTCCTTGAAGTTGGAGAGGATGGGGTTCTCGATGATTTGCGCACCCTCGGCTCCTGCTTTCTGCGGCTTGGCCATCAGTCCGCGTATGCCGGAGAGCTGTTTGATCTGGTCCTTGGAACCACGAGCTCCAGAGTCAAGCATCATGAAGACAGCGTTGAAGCCCTGGTCGGCCTCGGTCATCTCCTGCAAAAGGATGGTGGCGATGTCGTTGTTGACGTGCGTCCATGTGTCGATGACCTTGTTGTAGCGCTCGGTATCGGTGATGAAGCCCATGTTGTAGCTCTCGGTAATCTGCCTAACCTCTTCATTGCCCTTGGCGATGAGGTCAGCCTTCTCCGGCGGTATGATGATGTCGTCGAGGTTGAAGGACAGACCAGCGAGGTATGCCATACGGTATCCGAGGTTCTTGATGCCGTCGAGGAATTCGCAAGCCCTTGCAAAGCCCACCGTCTTGATGACTTTGGCGATGATGTCACGGAGGCTCTTCTTGGAGATGACGGTGTTGACATATCCCACTTCCTGGGGTATGATGCCGTTGACGATGACACGCCCGACGGAGGTTTCTTCCACCATCTTCGACACGAAGTTGCCGTTCTCGTCCACATCCTTGACAAGCACCCTGACCTTTGCGTGGAGGTCGCATTTTCCCTCGTTATGGGCGATGATGGCCTCCTCGGGTCCATAGAAGGTGAGTCCCTCTCCCTTTGCTCCCGGGCGTATCTTGGTGATGTAATACAGTCCAAGCACCATGTCCTGTGAAGGCACTGTGATAGGCGCACCGTTGGCAGGGTTGAGGATGTTGTGGCTTTGGAGCATGAGAATCTGCGCCTCGAGGATGGCCTCGTTGCTCAGCGGGAGGTGCACGGCCATCTGGTCGCCGTCGAAGTCAGCGTTAAACGCGGTACATGCCAGCGGATGCAGCTGAATGGCCTTTCCCTCGATGAGTTTGGGCTGGAAGGCTTGTATGCCAAGGCGGTGGAGGGTTGGTGCACGGTTGAGCAGCACCGGGTGTCCCTTCATCACGTTCTCAAGGATATCCCAGATGACAGGCTCCCTCCTATCGACGATTTTCTTGGCGCTCTTGACGGTTTTGACGATTCCTCTCTCGATGAGTTTTCTGATGATGAATGGCTTGTACAGCTCTGCTGCCATGAGTTTTGGCAGTCCGCACTCACCCATCTTCAGTTCCGGTCCGACGACAATGACTGAACGAGCGGAATAGTCCACGCGCTTTCCGAGAAGGTTCTGGCGGAAGCGTCCTTGCTTGCCTTTAAGAGAATCGGAGAGTGACTTGAGGGGTCTGTTGGACTCGCTCTTCACGGCACTGCTCTTGCGGGAGTTGTCGAAGAGGCTGTCAACGGCCTCCTGCAACATGCGCTTCTCGTTTCTCAGGATGACCTCCGGGGCCTTGATTTCCATAAGCCTCTTGAGGCGGTTGTTACGTATGATGACGCGTCTGTAAAGGTCGTTGAGGTCGGATGTGGCGAAGCGTCCACCATCTAATGGCACGAGGGGTCTGAGCTCCGGAGGTGTGACGGGGATGATTTTCATGATCATCCACTCGGGTTTGTTCACCTCTTTGCTGTTCCTGAATGCCTCCACCACTTGAAGTCTCTTCAGCGCCTCTGTCTTCCTTGCCACGGAGGCGTCGGTGTTGGCGCGCTTACGCAACTCGGCGGCGAGTTGGTCGAGGTCGAGTGTGGCGAGAAGGTCATATACGGCCTCGGCACCCATCTTTGCGACGAATTTCCTGGGGTCGCTGTCGGGCAGTGCCTGGTTCTCCGGCGAGAGTTTGTTCTCCACGATGTCGATATACTCGTCCTCTGTGATGAGGTCGAATTTCTGTGCACCGTTGGCGATGTGCTCCGTGCCGCTCGATGACTCCCTGTCCACCTCCATCCTGTTCTCGAAATCACCAGGCTGCACGACGACGTATTTCTCGTAGTAGATGACGGCGTCGAGTTTCTTGGTGGGGAGTCCGAGGAGGTATCCTATCTTGTTGGGCAGCGAGCGGAAATACCAGATGTGTGCCACCGGTACGATGAGTTCGATGTGTCCAGAGCGCTCCCTTCTGACATTTTTCTCTGTGACTTCCACACCACACCTGTCGCACACGATGCCTTTGTACCTGATGCGCTTGTATTTTCCGCACCCGCACTCATAGTCGCGTGTGGGACCGAAGATGCGCTCGCAGAACAGTCCGTCGCGCTCCGGCTTGTAGGTGCGGTAGTTGATGGTCTCAGGCTTGGTGACCTCTCCGTAGGAGTTCTCGAGGATCTCTTCCGGCGATGCCAGTCCGATGGTGATTTTGGTGAAGTTGTTCTTAACTTTTGTATCTTTCTTGAAAGCCATGTGTGATATCGATTTAGTCGAGTTTGATACTTAATCCCAGTCCGCGGAGTTCGTGCAGCAGCACGTTGAGAGATTCGGGAATGCCGGGCATGGGCATTGGCTCTCCCTTGACAATGGCCTCATAGGCTTTGCTTCTTCCCACGACGTCGTCGGACTTGACGGTGAGGATTTCCTGCAGCACGTGGCTGGCTCCGAAGGCCTCCAAGGCCCACACCTCCATCTCTCCGAAACGCTGTCCACCAAACTGTGCCTTTCCTCCGAGAGGCTGCTGTGTGATGAGGGAGTACGGGCCGATGCTCCTGGCGTGCATCTTGTCCTCCACCATGTGTCCGAGTTTGAGGAAGTAGGTGATGCCGACGGTGGCAGGCTGGTCGAATTTCTCGCCCGTCTCTCCGTCATACAGGTGTGTGGAGCAGAGGCGTGGCAGCCCGGCTTTGTCAGTCCACTCAGAGAGGTCGTCGAGTTTGGCTCCGTCGAAGATGGGTGTTGCGAACTTGACCCCAAGGCGCTTTCCGGCAGCTCCGAGGATGGCCTCGAAGATTTGCCCCAAGTTCATTCGAGAAGGCACACCAAGCGGGTTGAGCACCAAATCGACGGGTCTTCCGTCCTCGAGGAACGGCATGTCCTCCTGCCTGACGACTTTCGAAACGATGCCCTTGTTGCCATGTCGGCCGGCCAATTTGTCACCCACACCGATTTTGCGCTTCTTAGCCACATACACTTTAGCCATCTGCAAGATGCCGGAGGGCAGTTCGTCGCCAATGGTGATGGCGAACTTTCTCCTCTTGAGCTCGGCATCGAGGAGTTTGGCCTTGCGTATGTAGTTCATGATGAGTTTGGAGATGAGCATGTTGGCGTGCTCGTCGTTGGTCCAGTTGTTGGACTGTATGCCCTCGTAGTTGAGGTTCTTGAGGTTGACGACGGTGAAGTGAGAGCCTTTGGTGATGATTTCAGTGTCGGCATAGTCCTTCACGCCCTGTGAAATCTTCCCCTTGATGAGTTTGAGGAGTTTGTCAACGAGGATGTCCTTAAGGTCTTCGTTCTTGGCCTCGTATTCCTCGTCGATTTTGGCGAGCTGCACCTTGTCGAGTTTTCTCGACTCACGTGTTTTGACAGCGCGTGAGAAGAGTTTTTTGTCGATGACGACACCGCTGAGCGATGGGTTGGCCTTGAGTGATGAGTCCTTCACATCGCCGGCCTTGTCACCGAAGATGGCACGAAGCAGTTTCTCCTCCGGCGAGGGGTCGCTCTCACCCTTGGGTGAGATTTTTCCAATGAGGATGTCTCCCGGCTCCACGCGTGCACCAACACGGATGATGCCGTTGATGTCGAGGTCCTTGGTGGCTTCCTCGCTGACGTTGGGAATGTCGGACGTGAACTCCTCCATACCTCTTTTCGTCTCCCTGACGTCGAGTTGGTATTCGTCCACGTGCACGCTGGTGAGGACATCTTCCCTGACAAGCCTCTCGGAAAGCACGATGGCATCCTCATAGTTGTATCCCTTCCATGGCATATAGGCCACGAGCAGGTTGCGTCCCAAGGCCAGTTCGCCATTCTCCGTGGCATAACCCTCGGTGAGAATCTGTCCCTTGTGAACGCGGTCGCCCTTGTTGCAGATGGGTTTCAGGTCGATGGTCATGTTCTGGTTGGTGCGGCGGAACTTTGGAATGCGGTATTCCTTGGTAGGCTCGTCGAAGCTGACGAACTCCTCGTCCTCCGTGCGGTCGTAGAGGATGCGAATGGTGGTGGCATCGACGAACTCGATGACGCCCTCACCCTCTGCGACGATCATCGTACGCGAGTCCTCGCACACCTGCTTCTCCAAACCAGTGCCCACAATGGGTGCGTCGTTGTGCAGCAGCGGAACGGCCTGCCTCATCATGTTACATCCCATGAGTGCGCGGTGACCGTCATCGTGCTCGAGGAACGGAATGAGAGCAGCCGAAACGGATGCTATCTGTTGTGGCGAGACATCCATGAACGAGACGTTGGATGGTGGCACGACGGGGAAGTCAGCGTCGAGACGGCATTTCACCACGTCGCGAATGAAGGTTCCGTCGTCGCGCAGGGGCGCGTTGCCCTGCCCGATGTAATGCTCCGACTCTTCCTCGGCGGTCATGTAAACCACATGGTCGTTGTCCAAGTCAACCACCTCGTCGGTGACCTTCCTATAAGGTGTCTCGATGAAGCCCAGTTCGTTGATGGTGGCATAGACGCAGAGCGACGAGATAAGGCCGATGTTGGGACCCTCGGGGCTCTCGATGGGGCACAGGCGTCCGTAGTGTGTGTAGTGCACGTCGCGCACCTCGAAACCTGCCCTCTCTCTGGAGAGACCTCCAGGGCCAAGTGCGGAAAGACGTCTCTTGTGCGTCACTTCGGCCAACGGGTTGGTCTGGTCCATGAATTGGCTGAGCGGGTTGGTGCCGAAGAAGGTGTTGATGACGCTGGAGATGGTCTTGGCGTTGATGAGGTCGGTGGGCGTGAACGTCTCGTTGTCGCGCACGTTCATGCGCTCCCTGATGGTGCGGCTCATACGCGCCAGTCCGATGGAGAACTGGTTGGCCAACTGCTCTCCCACGGTGCGCACGCGGCGGTTGGAGAGGTGGTCGATATCGTCCACGGTGGCGTTGGAGTTAACCAGCTGTATGAGGTATTTGATGATTTCTATGATGTCTTCCTTGGTGAGGATGCGAATGTCCATGTCAGTGTCGCGACCGAGCTTCTTGTTGATGCGGTAGCGTCCCACCTCGCCCAAGTCGTAACGTTTGTCGGAGAAGAAGAGGTTTTGTATGACTTCTCGTGCACTGGCGTCGTCTGCCGGGTCGGCATTGCGCAACTGCCGGTAGATGTATTGCACGGCTTCCTTTTCCGACTTGCTCGGGTCTTTCGAGAGCGTGTTGAAGATGATGGTGTACTTGCTCGACTGGTCGTCGTTTTTGTGCAGCAGCACCGAAGTCGTTCCGCTTTCGATGATTTCCTCTGCCACCTCTTGTGTGACAAGCGTCTCGCGTGGGAAAATCACCTCGTTGCGCTCGATGGTCACCACCTCTCCGGTGAACTCGTCGGAGAAGTCCTCTGTCCACGTCTTGAGCACATGGCCGGCAAGTTTCCTTCCCACCACCTCCTTGAGGTTCTTGCGGCTGATCTTCACCTCCTCTGCCAAGTCGAAGATGTTGAGGATGTCCTTGTCATTCTCGTAGCCGATGGCTCTGAGCAAGGTGGTCACGGGCAACTTCTTCTTACGGTCGATGTAGGCATACATAACATTGTTGATGTCGGTGGCGAACTCAATCCATGAACCCTTGAACGGAATGATGCGTGCGGAGTAAAGCACGGTGCCGTTGGCATGGATGCCCTGGCTGAAGAACACGCCGGGCGAGCGGTGGAGCTGGGAGACGACGACACGCTCAGCACCGTTGATGATGAAGGTGCCATTGCTTGTCATATAGGGTATGGTGCCTAAGAAGACGTCTGATGTGACGATTTTGAAATCGACATGCTCCGGGTCGGTGCAATAGAGTTTCATCTTTGCCTTGAGAGGCACGCTGTAGGTGAGGCCGCGCTCCAGGCACTCGTCGATGGAATATCTCGGCGGGTCAATGAAATAGTCGAGAAACTCCAGCACGAAGTTGTTTCTCGTGTCGGTGATGGGGAAATTCTCAGCGAACACCTTGTACAAGCCATCATACTTCCTCAGCTCCGGCGGGGTGTCGAGCTGCAGGAAGTCCTGGAAGGACTTGAGTTGAACGTCAAGGAAGTCCGGGGTGGGCATGGGATTCTTGACGCTGGCGAAGTTTACCCTGTTGTTGATGATTTTGGTGGCCATTAATAGTGAAAGTTATGTCCCGTGGAAAACGGGAAATGGATTTGTAAGACACAAAAAGGTTAAGAATCTCCTACCGGGAGACCCTTAACCGTTGATTTCGAGAGGGGTAGCCGTTATGTACCGGCTCCTTGTAGTTTCAGCTTACTTGAGCTCGATCTTGGCACCCTCGGCCTCGATGGTCTTCTGCAGGTTCTCTGCTTCAGCCTTTGAGAGACCTTCCTTGAGAGTGGAGGGAGCACCGTCAACCAGTTCCTTGGCTTCCTTCAGGCCGAGGCCGCAAGCCTCTTTCACAGCCTTGACCACCTTCAGCTTGTTGGGGCCAACCTCTGCGAGAACCACGTTGAACTCAGTCTTCTCTTCCTCGGCGGGAGCGGCGGGTCCGGCAGGTCCGGCGGCCACGGCCACGGCTGCGGCTGCAGGCTCGATGCCATATTCCTCCTTGAGGACGGTTGCCAACTCGTTAACTTCCTTTACTGTCAAATTTACCAATTGCTCGGCAATAGCTTTGATGTCTGCCATTTTATTTAAGATTTTAATTGTTTGTTAATGTTGATGAAAGTGACTTTAAAAGTTATTCAGGACGCTCGCCTAAAGTCTTGAGCACACCATGGATGGTGTTTGCGCCTGACTGCAGAGCAGAGATGACGTTCTTCGCAGGCGACTGCAGCAATGCCACCACGTCGGCGATGAGTTCGTTCTTGCTCTTGATGGATGCCAGCTCCTCGAGTTTGTCGGCACCAACGAAAATTCCCTCCTCGGCGTATGCGGCCTTCAGTGCGGGTATTCCCTCCTTGGTGTAGTCCTTGAGCAGCTTGGCGGGCTCATTGGCTGTCTGGCAGAACAAGACGGCAGTGTTTCCCTTCAGGGCGCTGTACATCTCTGAGAAGTCAATCTCAGAAGCCTCGAGTGCCTTGTGCAGGAGTTTGTTTTTCACTACCACCATCTTGATCTCGCTCTTGAAGCACTTGCGGCGCAACTTGCTGGTGGCATCGGCATTCAGTCCGGTCACATCGACCAGGTAGAAATGCGGATACTCCTTGAGTTTCTCGCCGAGCTCAACGATGATTGTATCTTTTATTTCCTTCTTCATGTTACACTTCTTGATTAGCGTTTATTCTACCGACTTGGGATCGACTTTGATTCCCAGGCTCATGGTGCTTGAAATAAAGATACTCTTGATATACGTACCTTTAGCAGCAGCCGGCTTCAGCTTGATGATAGTAGCGATGAACTCCTTGGCGTTCTGCATAATCTGGTCGGGAGTGAAAGAAACCTTCCCGATGGAAGCATGCACGATACCGGTTTTGTCCACCTTGAAGTCGATTTTGCCCTGCTTGACCTCCTTCACGGCCTTTGCCACGTCCATGGTCACGGTGCCGCTCTTCGGGTTGGGCATCAAGCCGCGGGGGCCGAGGATGCGACCCAGGGGGCCTACCTTGCCCATGCAAGAGGGCATGGTGATGATGACATCTACGTCAGTCCATCCACCCTTGATTTTGTCAATATACTCCTCCAAGCCCACATAGTCGGCTCCGGCAGCCTTGGCGGCCTCCTCCTGGTCGGGTGTGCAGAGGCAAAGCACTCGCACGACTTTACCGGTTCCACAGGGGAGAGACACCACGCCGCGCACCATTTGGTTGGCTTTGCGGGGGTCCACGCCGAGGCGCATGTCAATGTCCACAGAGGCGTCGAATTTGGTCATGGTGATTTCCTTGACAAGCTCTGTGGCCTCTTTCAATGTATATGCCTTCCCTGCTTCAATCTTGGCGGCTGCGGCTTTCTGGTTTTTTGTCAGTTTACTCATAGTTCCTAAAATTGAAGATGATTATTTACCAGGGAATTCGCCTTTTACAGTGATACCCATGCTCCTAGCCGTGCCGGCGACAAGCTTCATGGCAGACTCGATGGTGAAGCAATTGAGGTCGGGCATCTTGTCCTCGGCGATGGCGCGCACCTGTTCCCAGGTGACCGATGCCACCTTCTTGCGGTTGGGCTCGGCCGAACCTCCCTTTGCCTTGGCTGCCTCCAACAGTTGAATGGCGGCAGGTGGAGTCTTGATTACAAAGCTGAAAGACTTGTCGTTGTAATAAGTGATAACGACGGGAAGGATTTTCCCGGCCTTATCCTGGGTCCTGGCGTTGAATTCCTTGCAGAATCCCATGATGTTGATGCCCTTGGAACCAAGAGCCGGTCCAACAGGGGGTGAAGGATTAGCAGCGCCGCCCTTAATCTGTAATTTGATTATTCCAGCAACTTCTTTAGCCATTTGATTGTTTGATTAAAGTTTGAAATTATAAAAGAACTCCGGATGCGTAACCATCCCTCATTCCTTTACCACTTGCATGAAACCAAGTTCGAGCGGCGTTTTGCGCCCGAAGATCTTGACCATCACCTTGAGCTTGCGCTTCTCCGCGTTCACCTCTTCGATGACGCCTGAGAAGCCGTTGAACGGGCCTTCCGTCACCTTGACCGTCTCGTTGACCATGAAAGGTATTGCTACCTCGTTTTCTATCTCGGTCTCCTCGGCGTTGCCAAGCATGCGGTTGATTTCAGACTGTTTGACAGGAGAGGGGTTGTCCAGCCCTCCGAGGAAACCCATGACGTTGGGCATGAAGCGCAGGGTGTGCGCCACGTCGCCCTTCATCTCAGCCTCCACGAAGATATAGCCAGGGAGAGATACTTTCTCCTTGACCACGCGTTTCCCGTCGCTACGCTGGGTGGCGTGCTTCTCGGTGGGGATGACCACCTGGGAAACATACTGCGACAACTGTGGGTTGTGCTTAAGCTCGGCCTCGATGTATTCCTTCACTTTGGCCTCCTTGCCGCTGACGGTCTTAAGCACATACCAGTTCTTACCTGTCTGAGCCATCTGTCAAGCTAAGTTATAGATGAATAGCATAACATTCTTAAACACCACGTCCATAAGGAACACCACAATGGCGATGATAAGGGAAGCAGACAAAACAACCATCGCACTGTGAGAGAGCTCCTTGTAAGTGGGCCAAGTGGTCTTATGCGCAAGTTCGTTGTAACACTCCTTGCAGTAGTTTACAAATCTCTTAAACATATCTTTTTTCCTTTGTAGCACGGGAAGGAGGACTCGAACCCACGACCCTCGGTTTTGGAGACCGATGCTCTACCAACTGAGCTATTCCCGTAAAAAGTTCCCGCGCCCACTGTCGCGGGAACACTTATTCTTTAGACTTTCGGTGGGAAGACCGGTGAGGCTTTCACCTCTCCGGCTTTCACCTTGCTTGTCATTAGTCTTCGAAGACCTCTGTAATCTGACCTGAGCCAACGGTGCGGCCACCTTCGCGGATAGCGAAACGCAGACCTTGGTTGAGAGCCACAGCGTAGATGAGCTCAACAGTGATCTCCACGTTGTCACCAGGCATCACCATCTCAACACCTTCGGGGAGAGAAATCTCACCGGTGCAGTCCATGGTGCGGAGGTAGAACTGAGGACGATACTTGTTGCCGAACGGAGTGTGACGGCCACCCTCTTCCTTCTTCAGCACGTAGATGGAAGCCTTGAACTTCTTGAAGGGCTTGATCTGACCCGGATGGCAGAGCACCATACCGCGCTTGATCTCGTTCTTGTCAATACCACGGAGGAGCAGACCAACGTTGTCACCAGCCTGGCCCTCGTCGAGGAGCTTGCGGAACATTTCCACGCCGGTAACGACGGACTTCTTGTCCTCACCGAGGCCGAGGAGTTCCACGGGGTCGCCCACATGGATGACACCAGTCTCGATACGTCCAGTGGCCACAGTGCCACGGCCGGTGATGGAGAACACGTCCTCAACAGGCATCAAGAAGGGCTTGTCGATGTCGCGTGGGGGCTCCTGGATCCATTCGTCGCAGGTGTCCATCAGCTCCATCACCTTCTCCTCCCACTTGGCAACACCATTGAGTGCGCCGAGGGCGGAACCACGGATGATAGGAGTGTCGTCCTCAAACTCATACTGAGCGAGAATCTCCTGAACCTCCATCTCCACGAGTTCGAGCATCTCCTCGTCGTCGACCATGTCGCACTTGTTGAGGAACACCACGAGGCGGGGAACGTTCACCTGACGGGCGAGCAGCACGTGCTCACGGGTCTGAGGCATAGGACCATCAGTAGCGGCAACCACGAGGATAGCACCGTCCATCTGGGCAGCACCAGTAACCATGTTCTTCACATAGTCAGCGTGTCCCGGGCAGTCAACGTGAGCATAGTGACGCTTCTCAGTCTCATACTCCACGTGTGCGGTGTTGATAGTAATACCACGCTCTTTCTCCTCAGGAGCGTTGTCAATCTGGTCGAAGGACTTCACTTTGTCCTTGTTGGCCTCGATCTTCTCAGCAAGCACCTTGGTGATAGCTGCGGTC
>JAFZRU010000059.1 GCA_017619755.1 Prevotella sp. | reverse complement strand
TCCTCACCGGTGATGCCGCAGATGGCGGAGAAATCGGGCAGCAGAGATATGTTGGTGAGGTTGTTGAGGGTGGAGAAGATGCTCAGCTGCGAGAACTTGGTGATGCCGGTGATGAAGCAGAAGCGTATCATCGCCTCGCGCACCTTGAGGCACTGGTAGAACTCCTGCATGACACGGCGGAAGGCCGGCAGCTGCTCGTCCTCATGGAACACCTCGAGCAAGGGAGAGTCGTACTCGTCAATGACCACCACCACCTGCTCGCCCGTCTGCTCATAGGCGCGGCGGATGAGGCCGTCGAAGAGCATGCCGGGGGTGGTATCCGTATCACGCTTGCCGTATAATTCAGCGTATGGCTCCAATAGCCTTATCAACACTTTTCGCAAATCATCTTTGTTCTCCTGCCCCTTCGCGCTGCTCACATCGATGTGAAGCACGGGGTGGCGGCGCCACTCCTTCTCCAACTCCATCACCTTGAGCCCTTCGAAGAGCTCGCGGCGTCCCTCGAAGAAGGAGCACAGCGTGGTGGCAAGCAGCGACTTGCCGAAGCGGCGCGGACGCCCCAGGAAGATGTACTTGCTCAGACGTTGCATACGCCACATCAGGTCAGTCTTGTCGATATAGACATATCCTTTATTGATGATTTCCGAAAAAGTCTGTATGCCCACAGGGTAGCATCTCTCCATCATACCGTTATCTATTAGTAATTGTGAATTCCGCCGCTAAGATAACAATAAAAACAATATTTTCAAAGCATAATTCGTATTTTTTTTGGTTATTCATTAAAAAGGCGAGTTCCTCGCCACTCATCATGCAAACAGGAGTCTGTAGAAGCTTTCGATTGAATTGAAATAATTTTGGGGTCCATAATACTTTGTTTTTGTCTTAATGATTTTCATTAAACTATATTTTTCTGTTGCAAAATTAGAAATCTCCTTCTACGTCGCAAGGATAAAACGCATTAAATATCAAGGTATTACACTAAGCATATTATAGTTCAGTGGAGTACACTGGAGTACATCGGAGTACATCCTAACAAGATTGGTGGATGGGATAAATAAATCCTATTTGGGGTGCCATTCTATATAAAAATCCATCAAGCAAGGAAGCCGGCCTTCTTCAAGTTGGGATTGATGATGGCACAGTGCTGGATTGGACTACCAGCGATGCGCCAATAACCTATGAGGGTGTTGTCCCACATATATGCTTGATGTTCTTCAATGCCGCATTTGACGAGGTTTTCCACCCTTATCTTGGGTTTCTTCCAAACTTTCCAAATACAACGGATACGGCGGCGAAGCCGCTCGTCGGTTATTTCAAGGAAACGCTTCATGTTTGCGAGGTGGTAATACCACCCATCCATATACGTATTGAAACAAAGCATTATTTCGTCTTGACTTCACGAAATACTTGGGTTGAACAGAAGACTTCATGTCCGTAGATTTCTACTATCAGACAGCATCCCTCACATCATTCTTGCATTTTTTTCAATTTTTTCCAGTGCTGCGCAGAAATATTGCACACCAACGTGGTAACTTTGCACCCGAAAAGGAGATGATGGATCTTTGAAAACTGATGAAAAATAGGCGAGATGCCGTAGCAAGAGAGATACTTCGTGCTAGGAAAATTTGCTCCTTGCAACCCATTGCTCTCGCTTCCAACCATAAGGCAAGTGGCGATGGAAGACTTTCTTCCTAACCTGGCGATGCTGGTTCGAGTCCGGCCGAATGCCATTCCTACGTTGCAAACAGCTTGCAGTGAGACGGCAGGGTAGCTCAATGGTCAGAGCACCAAAAGAAGTCTTCGCCGCCTTGCCTTTCCATAACGGGCATGCCCGAAAGGGATGCCCGTTTTTGTCAATCTTCAAGAAACCCCAAAGAGACTACTGGTAAGGTGAAAGCCACAACATCCTATCTCTCGACATCCTTGGAACAGATGCCCTTTACCTTAACTTTGCAGGGAGGGGTCGTCGAGCTCCTCCACCGACACAAAAAAGGCGTCCATGTCCATATGGATGATTTTCCGATGTCTCATTGGGCGTTGTTCGTCAAGCCATTAACCGATGATGAAATGGGGACGACCTGAATCACCAAGGCCGGGAACGAATTCGAAACCCTCATACTCGAATTGCTGGAGACCCTCGGGTGCGCCAAGCCGGTTCTTGATGATGAACCGTGTCATAGCCCCCCGGCAGCTTTTGGCATAGACGGTGACAGACTTGAACTTGCCGTCCTTCATCACGAGGAACTGGGGCTGTATGACCGTCACCTCCCTGCAGACCTTCTTCCAATCGAACAGGTGCTGCATCTCCTCGGTGGTAAGATGCACAAGGATTCCGTCGTCCCCCTTCACGGAACCTATAAGCAGGTCAGTCAGCAACGGACGCCAATGCTTGAACATGGTCTTGCCGTCCAGCTCCACCTTGCCCTCCATCCGATATGGATGAATCAAATCAAGTGGGCGGAGCAGTCCGTAAAGGAATGAGGTCACCCACAGGTGCTGCTGGGCGTAGAGGAAGTCGTCGTCATCGAGGGTCTGGGCCTGAAGGCACTTGTATGCCTGTCCGTAATAGGCCAATATGGCAGGAAGACTTTCTCTTTCTGCAAAGAACCGTCCATATCTCAGCTGGTTCTCGATGGCCAGCTGGCGGCTACAGTGGAACATGTCCATCAGCTCTTCCACGGAACGCTGGCTCATCAGCAGGGCAAAATGCCCTGCTTCTTTCAGGAATTTCGGCTCGGAGACAAGCGGAGTCCTTGTCTCCGTTGTCTCATTCATGATCTTTGCGCAAGCGAGCAATATCTGCATGGTTCATTGTATTTGGATAACAAACTGCCCGTCCTTGGTGATGGCAATGACGTTCACCCAGTCGGGATATTCGAGCACATTTCGGACTTCAGGACTTTCCATTTCTTCTCTCCCATATTATATGATATTGACATATGAATCAAAAAACCGCATGATGCTAAAGGTTGGAGATGGGTGATGAACCGAACATGCCATCATCGGCACCGGCGGAATTTTGTTGCAAAATTAGTAAAAAACCTCGAAAAATGGATATTTTAGCGTAACTTTGTGGTCGCTTGTGACATCGAGAAAATATAAACATCGAAGAAGAACGAGAGCATACCCTGACACTGATGATGCCAAGGGAGAAAAGCCGCATGGCCCTGACAGGCTTGCAGCTGTCATGCAAGCTCGTGCTTTCATAACAGAAAAAACAATCGAAGGAGGAATTAGAATGACTTTAAGGGAACTCATGCTTTCCGTCAACGAAAGCGACTTCAGGGACTCCAACCTTTTCCATCAATTGAAGGACGTTCAACCAGAATATGGGTCCAACATCCGCATCAAGGTTTGCAAGAGAGGTGATGCCATAAGCGTGACCAACGTGCATGTCGGATCCCCTGGTGACATTCTGGCCAGCCCCATAGACGTATCTGAAGACCTGAAACTGTCCGGCGATGAATTGTTGAAGGCGATACTGGACGCAATGACCCATAAAGGCTTTACTGAAGCAGATTCCGAGATGTTCTGGGATGACATGACGAACTTGCAAAAGGCGAGGATTGTCAGATGACATAAGGACATAAAACCATGATATGATGAGCAATTTCAGACCCATGCGCCGCCACAGGCAGCAACTCTCGGACAAGGATTGCATCAGCATCCTTGAACATACCACGTCGGGCACTCTCGCACTGTTGGGCGACAACGACTACCCATACACCGTGCCCGTCAGCTTTGTGTATCACGACAGCCGCCTCTATTTCCACAGTGCGGCGGCAGGTTATAAGGTGGACACCATCAGAAGACATAACACAGCACTTTCCACTCATCAATGTCCCTTGTTGTGATGGTCAGAAAAATCCTCATAAAATCAACGGACTTTGTATCATACATCCTCACAATCGTCGTATGGGCAGGTATGAACAGGACAAACGGCGTGACCCCATACAGGTGGTTGGATGACTTTTTCTCCTTGAAGTTGACGAAGGTCTTATGAGAAACTTTACATAGATCTTCCACATCCTAAAGACCGACCTCGACATACGCCCTGAGCACCAGAAGACAGACGAAGGCATCAAGGCGTACCTGAACCTGGCCATGCAGGCCCACTGGATTGTCTCAGTCACCAAGTACCGGCTGAAAATGAAGGAACATCCCAACGTGCGATGAGACGAAACCATGGGGATAGCCCGGGTCTAGGTCGTGGTGACAGCCGAGAAGGAAACCGCCTATTGGGAATCAGGGAGTTACATGGGAAAAGGCTGCAATGTGGGTGAAGGCTTGGACTCTGCCGAGACGCACTTCACTTCCCGACCACCTCGCGCTCAAAGAAGTCCAGGAAGAAGGGCCAGTTGGGACCCGCCTCATGGCCGCCGTGGTGCTGGCGATAGGCGAGACGCCCCTCCATCAGGCCGTTGTCCATGCCGGGAAAGAGGTCGGTGCCCAAGCCCTCATAGCCGAGCAGCTCATATACGGGCGACGCCTTGGAGGCCGATATGAACGAGCCTACAACATCCTGCCATTTGTCGCCGTTCCAGCTGCCGGTGGAGATGAAGCAGGGGCGTGGGGCGCAAAGGGCTATCAGCTCGTGTTGGTCAACGGGGAGGTCGTTCTCCGTCATAGGGTCCGTGCCGTACTTGACCAGGTTGCCGCACACCCAGTGGTACTCCTGACTGGAGACGATGTTACCGATGCTCTCGCCACAGTCGCGGCGCCACCCTGCCGCACCGGCCTTGCCGGAAGAGGCGATGAACCCGGCTGCGACGCGCTCGTCGAATGCCATGGCCACGAGTGCGGCCTTGCCATAACGAGAGACGCCCTCGATGGCGCACTTGGTTGCATCGAACGTCTTGTCTGTCTCAAAGTAGTCTATCAGACGTGAAAGGCCCCAGCCCCAGGCGCGGAGAGAGCCCCAGTCTGTCGGCTGGCGGTGTTCCCCCTTGTTGCAGAGCCCGATGATGCCGTTCGTCAGACCCCACCCTGCATCGGCCTGGATGGAGGAGGGGACGATGGTGGCAGCGGCCCAGCCGCGTTCTATCACCATCTGTTTCCAGGAAACAGAACCGGGACGGGTGCGGGTGGGGTCGCCTCCGAATCCGAACTCTATGACTACCGGCAGGTTCCGTCTGCCGTTGTCGGGATATGTCACGTTGGCTTCGATTTCCACCTTGATGGACGGATGGCTGGAGTTGTCCACCACGCCTTTCAGATAACGGACCACCACCGGCTTCCCGGCAAAATTCTTCTTCTCCTCATTGGTGACTTCCCATCTCACGCCGGGCACATGGTCGGGAATACGGCCGTATACGTTGTCTTCAAAAAGCCTTGCTATCTCCGGTCGGCGCACCTTGCACCACATCTTGGCACTGGCGACTTTCTTGCCGCTTTCCGTCACCAACGGGTCTGGGTAGAAAGGGTACGGATTCGCCGTCAGCTCATCATAGTTGGGATGCTTGCTCTCGTCCGGGCTGTTGGGCTGGCGGCCCTCCCGGGGTTGGCCTACTCCAACCTTGGCCAGCATGTCGGCATAGTCGGCTGCCGCAATCTTGTTAAGACTGTCCTGGTTGGCGCGGTTTCCACCGCCTGGCATCATGAACTGCGCGTTCGCGGTCAATGGGATGCATGCGATGAGGATTGTTCCGAAGAAATGGTTCATGGTTCTCATTGGTATCTGGTATTATGTTTTGTTGAATTGTATTTTTGTGGTGGGAGTCCCCTGGATGGGATAGCAAGTGGAAATGGAAAGCAATGTCCCATTCGCCAATGCCTATTCTTCTTCAAACACCTTGGTGGGGCAAGCGGTACAGAGGATGCCGTCGCTTCCCTCGATGACCTCCTTTTCCCAAACCATGTATGGGGATTGTTGATGCCGGTGACGAAGAAGAGTTGTCCCAGCTCGTCCATCAGTTGTGGCCCTTGGGTGGTGAATCCCTCTTGCGCATGGCATCCCATTGTGAAGAATGCGACGAGGATGGTGAGCAATGTCGTTTTCATAAGGTCTTTTTTCGTTTGGGGATGAGAGCAAATAACAGATAGCCAATCGTTCTTGGCGGTCAAAATTGCCATGATGTCCTCAATGATATGCAAATTTAGCAAAAAAACGGCAATTATAAGTCAACCGAGATAAAGAATCTTCCTTTCTTTAGAGGAAAGAGACGAAAAACCAACATTATCTTGTTGTCTCGGCGGAACATGACGAGCATTTCTGTTGGTGAAAATGAAAGGATAACCCAGTGAATATCGAAGATGTGCGAAATGAAGCCTTGACACCGAGAGGAGCCCTGGAGGAAATGCCGTATGCCCTGAAGGGATCGTCTTCCGCATAGGAGAGAAAAGCTACCAACATGCATGTCTGGAATCCCTTGAGCCCACCTGCGCCGTCACTTTGGCTGTTCCCCACAATGACCACATTGCAACAAGGCAAAGCTGAGGACGGCCTGGGCGAACGAGGCACGTAGCAAGGCGCAACTGAGGATGAAATGGGCCAGGGAGGCGATGAAAAAAGCAAAAAAAAGACGAATCTGCTCCCGTATATGATAGATTGTGGTCTTTTTCTCCACTCATATTCTCATACAAACATCATATAAAACAACCACAACACACACCACAATGAAAAAGGCAATACTATGCATGATGGCCACGATGATGCTGGCCGGTTGCGCGGAACAGCAGGTTTTCGATGACATCGCATTGGATGCGCCTGTACAAGTGAGGGAAACGGAGAGCCTTGACGGCTTGATGGCCCAAGCCAAATGGGGGGACGGCAACGCCTACCTGAAACTGGCGGACTATTACGTCAACGGACAAGACGGCATGGAACCCGACTTGATGATGGCGATGTCCATGCTGACGATGGCCGAGGAATATGACGCCATCAGAAGACCGGAGGAATACATCGACAAGCTGCCGGAAGACAACAACACGCGCATGGCGTTCGAGGCGATAGACTATATCGACGACTCACAAAACGAGAAGGGACTGGAACTGGCAGAGCGACTTGTCAACAAGAACTGCCCCGACGGGTATGCCATACGGGGATTTGCCTGCATGGAGGCGGGGGACACCATCGAGGCTATGAGATGGGCAACGTTGGCGGCAGAACAGGGGAGTTCTTTAGGCAAGGCATTGCTATATGCCTTCACCTATGGCGACTTGGCCGACATGCCTGATGAAAGCACCATAGCCTCATTGACGGAGTCAACCCCAATCTTCTACCTGATGATGGCAAAGGATTACATCTACCACCTGTCGTACAGCCCGGAGAATGAAGAGAAAGCCGTAAGGGCCTACCTGAAGGCGGACGAGAATGGCTTCCTGGACAGACGAGGTGCGAGATGGCTGCTGGGCTACAAGGAACGCGGGGGCTGCCTGCCTCTCTGAGGCGGATGTTCTGCGCCTGATGAAACTGGCTAATTACGACAGTGTGAACGCCGCAACCGGTGAATACGATGAATATGACGAATATGATGATGGCGAACCAGCCCGCGACTTATGGGAGGAGCCTGTTGACTCTACCACGATGGAGGCGGCCATCGAGACAGTGGAGGCTGTCGAAAGGGCCGTGGAGGCGGCAAAGGCCATAGAGGAGACCCACAACAACCGTAACGATGAAGAAAGACAATGAGACGCATTCAACTTTTTGCCATAGCCTTCTGCGCACTGGCCTTGTTCAGCTGCGACAGGAAAGAGGAGACGGGCTTGTACGACAACAGCATATTCCTGCCGGCGGCGGGAGACAGATATGACTGCAAGACATTCTACCAAAGCCGCCGTGGATACTACTGGTCATCCACACCATGCAGGAACGACAGCAGTCTGGCACATTCGCTGTTCTTCTTCGCAAGCAACACATACCCGGTCAGATGCTATCGCGACCGCTGGCAGCCAGTCCGGCTTGTCATCGCCTGACACACAAGCACACTTGGCTCATTAGGATGAAACGAGAAAAGATGTTTCACGACAACGATGATAACAACCAACAAAAAAAAGCAGAGGATATGGAAGACAAAAAGACGCAAAATATAAGGAAATGGCTGGAGAGCATCATGCCTGAAGCAGTAAAAACTCTTGTGGCTAGCTTAACCGAAAAAAAATTGCAGAAAATGAAGGAAAGGGAGGGACATATCAAAATTGTCTTCATTGACCTGAAAGAACATCAAACTCCCATCAGCGGCATCAAGTTCTATGTTTCTGTCCTCGATGGGAATTTGATGTTTGCCATATTACCCGTCATCATTCATACGGCAGAGGATTACACACCAGAAATAGCATTCGGCCTGGACTTTGACTTTTCTGAATTTGCAAATGCCATCACTGATGATGAATGCATACATTTTCTGGTGGAAAAAGTAATGAGACAATACAGAAAAGCCACGAAAAATTTGCAATAACTGACAGAATCTGGATATTACTCTCATCTCTGTAGTCATTAACCATCATCAGAACAAAAATATAAGGAATTACGCAAAAAGATTGCAGCAAGACATGATAACTTTGCATCTTTGAAAGGCGTTCGAACAACGTATATACCTCAAGTTCTTCGGTGGAGGTGTCGATGACGTAACCGTGAACTTGTTCAAAGATGACAACGGGGAGGCCTGAGGACTTTCCCGGAAAACAAGGTGGTGGCAAGCCTACAAGCAGCCGCCCCCTTTCTTCTCCATAAAGATGTAGTGCGTCCTCTACAAGAATGACATGCCCGGACGGCAATGCGACGACCTACGGCAGATGCCCGGCCAAGTAGCACCGTGCGTGGAAACGCTCAAGGAAGAGAATTGCTTCTACGCCTGCTTCCCTCTTCCCTCTTGCATGGGAAGCGACACAAAGAGGCTCAAAACTTACTTCCAAACTCAGAATAACACAAAAAAATCACTTTTTCCCAAAAAAAAATTCCAACTGCGCAGATACACTGCGCAGTTCGTACATACCTTTGCAACGTGATTAGAAATCACATTGCGATGTCAGGCGTCGCCTCGGCATAGAACAAGCTCTCTGCACTCAGCTTGCACTGACATTGCAGCAGAAATCACATCACGAACAAGGGGTTTCAAAGCCCCAATCGAGTGAAAACGACAAGGGCGGCTGACGCATTGGGAGAGATACTTCGTATTCTTCTAATTATGGCATTCGAAAAGCAAAGCCGCAGCGGGTGGAAGCCAACAGGCTGACACCAAAAAGCGGAAAGGCAGGGAAACCTCCTGTTCAGACCCGTCTGAGCAAGCGAACGGGGATGGCACGGCTGTGCCGCGCATCCATTTTTCAAACGCTCTCCCCCGCCACCGAGAACGCAAGGCGGATGTCCTCCAAAGACGGCCCCGGGCGTTGGAAGGTGACATTATCGCCGCCCTTGTTTTCCAAAAGAAGCGTTGGATTTCATCCGACCCTTTCTTCGCCATGGCAATTCATGCAAGCTTGGAATTGCTCATCTGGCTTAACGAAAGCGTTGGATTTCATCCGACCCTTTCTTCGCCATGGCAATTCCCAAGCAAGCTTGGAATTGCTCATCTGGCTTAACGAAAGCGTTCTTTGAACAACTGATAAGCGATTATGAGTTACAACGAAAAGCTTCGTTGTGACAATCTGACCACCAACCACGAGGGTGCCGTCGCTTGGCGCATGACACCCGAATGGGAACTCTACACCACCGTCGTGACGACGATGGGGACGGAGGACAAGTTCTACGAGGGCGGCGAGGAGCGCGCCATGCGCATCGCCTACCTGGTTCGCCAGGTTGACCCGGTGTTCGTGGCCCAGCTGGCCATCTACGCCCGAGAACGGATGCACCTGCGCAGCGTCCCCCTGCTCCTGCTCGTGGAGCTCTCGCTGCAGCACAAGGGCGACTCGCTCGTGAGCCGCGCCGTCAGCCGGACCATCCAGCGCGCCGACGAGATGGCAGAACTGCTGATGTGCCACCAATGGCGCACGCACGGGAAGCATCTCGACAAGGTGGGCCACCAGCTGCTCAAGGGACTGGCCGGGGCGTTCAACCACTTCGACGAGTACCAGCTGGCCAAGTACGACCGCCGCAAGGACAAAGTGGTGACAATGCGCGACGCGCTCCTCCTGGCCCACCCGAAGCCGAAGGACGAGGCGCAGGCGGAACTCTTCCGCAAGGTGCTCAAGGGCACGCTGGAGACCCCGTGCACATGGGAGACCCGGCTGTCGGCCGTCGGGAAGCGGCAATTCACCTCCAAGGAGGAGAAGAAGGCTGCCAAGCGCGAGGTATGGAGCGAACTGATCGCCGGCAACCGCCTGGGCTACATGGCCGCACTGCGCAACCTGCGCAACCTGCTCGACGTGAAACTCGACGACGAGAGCATGGGGAAGGTCTGCAGGTTCCTCTCGGACGAGACCGCCGTGAAGCGGAGCAAGCAGCTGCCCTTCCGGTTCCTCTCCGCCTACCTGGAACTCACGGAAAGCAGGAACAATGCCACCGAAGCCATAGAAAACGCGCTGGCTCGCGTCAGGATGGAAAAGGAGAAGGCCGAGGCGATGCTTGACGAGATGAGGGGGGGCGTTTTCTTCGTCTCAAAGCGGAAGGTGAACAGATACCTTCCCGTCGGGAGGTCCCTCTTCGACGTGGCTGTCATCCGGGGGAAGCTGGACTATCCTCCCAAGAGGAAGAAGCACCATCGGCTGAAAGTGCTTGGCAAGAGAAAGTATGTCCACCCCAACCAGAAGTGCCTGGCCATGCGCCAGAGGCAGGAAGACCATCTGTCCCACCTTCAGCACCAGGAGGAAAAGCTGCAGCGCAAGCTGGAGAAGCGGATGGAGAAGATGGAAGTGAGAAGCCTACGCATGGTGCTGCAGGCGCTGGAGCAGGCCGTCCGCCACTCGGCAGACAACATCCCCGGCTTCACGCCCGACACCCGCGTGCTGCTCGCCAGCGACACCTCCGGCTCCATGTTCAGCACCGTAAGCCGCAACAGCAAGGTGATGAACTACCACGTCGGGCTGCTCCTCTCCATGCTGATGAAGCACCGCTGCCGGCAGGCTGTGACCGGCATGTTCGGCGACATCTGGAAGGAGTTCGACACGCCCTCGAACGACATCCTGCGGAACACCATGGCAATGATGGAGCGCGAGGGCGAGGTGGGCTACAGCACCAACGGCTACATGGTCATCGAGTGGCTCATCCGCGAGAAGCGGGTGATGGACAAGGTGATGCTCTTCACCGACTGCCAGTTGTGGAACAGCGCCTACAGGTCGTGCGACAGGCATCTCGCCGAGAGCTGGGGCAGGTACAAGGAACTGGCGCCCGACGCCAAGCTCTACCTCTTCGACCTCGCCGGGTACGGACAAAGCCCCGTGAGCATGGTGCGCGACGACGTGTTCTGCATCGCGGGCTGGAGCGACAAGGTGTTCGACATCCTAACCGCCCTGGAGAACGGGAGCAACGCTATCGACGAGATCCGCCGGATCGTCGTATAGCAGGTCAGATTGAGGCAACGAGGCCGTTGGGGATGGACTCCCGGGATGGGAGACGCCCCGCAGATTTCCCCCTCCGACGAGGGGTTCCGGCGGAAACAAAAAAGCAAATGAACAGACACTTGGGTGCCAGGAGGCATCCCACACCACACAAGACCCGGATTTCCGACAATGGAAATCCGGGCTGTATTGTTTTACAGGCATGGAAAAAGGTGGGCGGCATCTTGACCAAGACGACCTCATGCGTCATCCAACGCATCCAACCGCTCGTCAACGACATCCCCCGATGGCCTGTCCTCGTGGCAGCCAAGGGATTTCCGATTGACAATCACCAATCATAAAATGCTATGGTGAAGAACTCCAGCTTGCCATCGTCGGACTTCCCGACGACATGGACATCGCAATCCTCATCCTTCACGGTGCGGATGGTTCCCGTGAAATTCCGGATGACGGTGGCCAGGATTTCCCCGCGCTCCATCCGGTCTTTCAATTCCGGCATCTCCTCAACAGCCTCGCGGTAGTCGTAAACACCAATGCGGGCGGATTCAACGGAGATCCTGCCAAGCGAGTATGGCTTGGGGTTGTCGGAAATTTCGTCAAGCCGGTCCTCCATGTCTTCCATACAGCCCCTGATGACATGATAGCATCCGTCGCCACTGAGGTCGACGACCATGTCCGAACAGTAGAGCTCCGAATCGATGTCACCATCATACATGCGTGAAAAACCGGGGTCCATCAGCAGGACGTCCGTGTTCTTGTAGGTAGTCGATTTTTCAAACATAATGCATAACAATTGAATAAATTACGTTGTTTGATTCCGGCAAGTTCGAACATTTCGTCTCTTGAGAGCGACGTTCGAAGCCACATGGAGCACAAACACGGGCTTCATCATAGTTTGGAGCAATATGACACTCCACAAATTTAGACAGGGTGGCCATTGGCTGATGCAAATGCGACCGTCCCTCAGACTTGCCTAAGCGGTTCCTGGTCTCATAGCCGCAAAGATATGAAATATCTTTCATCCCTGCAAGGATTTTACCCTCTTTTCAAAGCCTAATTAACAACAAAAAGAGGCAACAAAAAGAAGCGACACTCCATTCACATTCCACACAATCCCCCTCCACGATAAATACAGGTACTAACTATAACCGTTATTATGGCTATAACTACTACAAAAATAAGCAATTGCAGCAAAACGGTTTTCGTACATTATGAACTATTATGTTGCACTAAACCAACTTTTTCAACATCGTTTTTTGCTTTCTTTCCTTTTTTTTATATTTTTGCAAATTGAATTGCGACAAGAAGTCGTAAAAGTAATTGTTCTTTGAAACTTAAGAACCTCTTGTTCCGTCAAGAGTAGCCTACTGGAACGTGCGTTGCCGGTAACGTCGGGGTGCGAAGCTCCCAGGACAATATGGCGAGGTGTCAAGCATCACGGCATGCAGCTGTTAGGCTGACAAACACGGACAAAGTAAGTGAATCGTCGCTATAACCATCGTAACAAATGATTGGCTCACGGATGCTTAAGAGCCTAGGCCTAAATGGCGGGTGGGCAGGTTGGTCTTCTTTCATTTAAAGCCACACGGATGTTGCCCCACCGGTGGATAGACGGATTCTAAATCGGACGAAGTTACGTTTACGGAACTTCGTAAACCCGTATGTCTCCTACCCTCTTTTAACGGAGGCGGTAAGCTTGAGGTAACGATAGCTGAATGGCATACGGGCAGATGACTATGGAGTAAGCGAACGACGTGCCGTAATGGTGCGGACAGGGGTCGGATCCATCCCATGTGAAAGCGGGCAGACTTCCGTCGGGAAATTCTCCGGGAAAGGGCGGACGGAACCTATGGAATGTGGGAACGCCAATGTAGCGGGGCTTTGCCACCGTGTACACCCTCAGCCAATTAGGCACATGGGCTGGCTGCTGAAGCTTTGGACTCTCGAAAAAGATGAACATATTGGAACAAGTAATTATATGGAATTACAAGAACCGTGTGGGTGAAAGCCCTCGGAATACAGAAAAAACAGAAATGGGAATAGACGTAATCATTAAAACAATAGCCGCCCTCCTTCCGGCCATCCTACTATGGCTTTACATCTGGAAGAAGGACCCGCAGCCGGAACCGACCCCGCGGCTGGTCAAGGCCGTGCTCCTGGGCGTCGCAGTGTGCATCCCCGTCTCCCTCTTGGAACTGGGAATCCAAAACACGTTGTTCGGACTGGAAGACATGCCGTCAGGCATCAGCGCCACGACGGTGCAGGCTTTCCTCGTGGCGGCACTGCCGGAAGAGGCCTTCAAGCTGCTCGCACTGTGGTGGGTGCTGAGAAGGAACCCCTTCTTCGACGAGCACTTCGACGGCATCGTCTATGCCGTATGCGTCGGCCTCGGCTTCGCCGCCATCGAAAACGTGTTCTACCTTTATGCGGAGGAGGAATGGGTGGCGGTGGCCTTCACCCGCGCCTTCCTGGCGGTGCCGGCGCACTACGCCTTCGCCATCATGATGGGTTACTACTACTCCACCTACCACTTCGTCAACCACTCCCGGAAGACGGCGGCCTGCATCCTCCTGGTCCCCGTGGCGGCGCATGGCATCTACGACGCCCTGGCATTGACCGGCTTGGTGAACCCATACGTAGGCGGGGTGGGAGCCATCGTCCTCGTCTTCTTCTGTGTCAGGATGCACCGTGTGGCCAAAGAAAAAATCCTCGCCCTTTTGGAAAACGACGGGAATGGCCCGTCAACGACATAAAACGGGAGGATAGTGAACAGGCATGAAACGGACAGCCCTCCCCCACCCTTTCCCGGGGTCTTTGAAAGCTGCCGGCACGTTGCACACTTCTTCAAACAACTCTCCCACCAAGCACGCAAAATCGTTCTCAATAGAAACCCACACGCCATACGGCATTGCCACAAGGCAGGATGCACGACGCCATAACTGACGACGCCGTTGCCTCGGTCTGCCATGGCTCCACGCTTCTCCATCCCGCATATTGGAGATTCCAGCACATCCAATGATAGATTATTGACGCCCCAGCACTCTATGAAGACATAACATACAGCAACCAAACGAAGAAAACATGATGAAATTCGAGAATTTGTTCAAGGACAAGAAGCCGCTGATCGGCATGATACATACCGGATGCATGCAAGGCGAGGACATGCTGGACACGGCAAAGAGAGAGGTGGAAACATACCTGAAACATGGCTTGTATCCGCTGGTGGAGAACTATTTCGGCTCAGCAGCCGATTGCGAGAAGGTGCTGGCTTGGCTGCAGGAACGCCACCCCTCGGCGGTGTACGGGGTCAACATCCTCGGAGACCCCTACGAGGCTTTCCTCCTGGCTGGCGCGTATGGGGCGAAGTTCATACAGATAGATTCGGTCTGCGGACACCTGGAGCCAGAGAAAGACGAGGAATATGCAGAGGAACTGAAGGCGATGAGGAAAAAGACGGACGTCGTCTTGCTCGGCGGCGTACGCTTCAAATACCAGCCGGTAAGGTCCAACCGCAGCCAGACAGAGGACTTGCTCCTCGGCATGGAGCGGTGCGACGCCATCGTATGCACGGGGGAGGGAACGGGCATCCCGACGCCCTTTGCAAAGGTGAAAGAGTTCAAGGCGGTGCTGGACAAGTTCCCCGTCGTCGTGGGGGCCGGGGTGACGATAGACACCGCCAAGGAGACCTTCGACGTGGCGGACGGTGCCATCGTGGGCAGCTGGGTGAAAGACAACCATGAGGCCAACAACCCCGTGAACGAACAGTATGTGGAACTGATAGCAAGGCTATTCCATGGCTAAGACACAGTGCCATGGGGCTTCAAGCGTGAGATGCATGGCAGGACTGGCCGGGCACGCCATCGCCTTGTCCCATTTTGAAAACACCGACCTGGAGAGCATCGAACAACTCGGCGAGGGATGGACGGGAGAGGAAGCCCTGGCCATCGCGCTATACTGTGCACTGAAGCACTTCGGCAGCTTCGAGGATGCACTCATCGCCGCTGTCAACCACGGGGGAGACAGCGACAGCACGGGGGCCGTCACAGGAAACATCCTCGGAGCGGCCATCGGATACGAAGAGATACCCCGGTACTTCAAGGACGACCTCGAACTGCACGACGTCATCCTCCACATGGCGGACGACCTACACCGAGGCGAAATCACAAAAAACAATTGAACGAGACGACATGGCAAACGACAAGATTCGCTTCCCTTTTTACGATGGTGGGAAAGCGCATCAAGAATGCACGAGAGGATACCTGCCGAACTGCTGCCCATCCTCTATTACGGAGGTGACGGGGACTTCAGTATAAATGGGAAATGACGACCCTGTTATTCAACTATCAAATATTCCGTCAGCGTCCGCTTCTCCACGGAGAAGGCGATGCCCACCTTGATGACACGCCGAGGGTCGGTGGCGTAGCGCAGGGCGTAGCCCTTTTCATCTATCTGCTCCAACGCCTCTTTTGCCGTGCCGTTGAGCTTCAGCTCCATCACATAGATGGCGTCGGGCATGAAGACCACCATGTCGACACGCCCGTTGGCGCATTTCACTTGAGTCTGCACATAAGTGTTGAGCGAGGAGAAGATGAGGTAGAACGACCACTCATAAAAACCCTCCGCCACGGCCACCTCCTCCAACTTCTTCTTGAACCCCTCCACGTATGGCAGTCCGGCCAGATAGGCCTGCAGTTCACGCATCGCCAGGTCTGGGTC
>JAFZRU010000058.1 GCA_017619755.1 Prevotella sp. | reverse complement strand
CGGCGACTTTTTCTCGCCATGGCAGAGTTGAAACAAGTTTCACTCTGCTCATTTGGCTTAGCGAAAAAGTTCGGTGCGCAATACGCCGGCTCGACGGAGATTTCGGGTGTGAACATCCAGCCCTACAAGTACAATTTTTCGATTGAGCGAGAGAAGAGAAAGTTTGCTTTCTCTTCAGAGCGTGAGAAAAATCGACCGAAAGTCAACGGCAAGGAGCTTGACAGGATGCACGGACTGGACACCTACGACTATGGGGCAAGGCAGTACAATCCGGTCCTCGGCAAATGGGACAGGATGGACCCGCTGTGCGAGAAGTACTACAGCATCAGCCCGTATGCATATTGTGCGAATAATCCCGTGATGTGTATTGATCCTGATGGAAAAGAATCTATGCGAACTAATGGAGGCGAATATTATAAAAGAACCGGAATCTTAATAATGGCAGGAGGAGCGCTAATGGTTGCCGCAGGAACTGCATATTCAATTGTTACATCAGGAGGTGGCACTGTGGCTGGTGGAGGACAACTGTTTCTCAGAAGGCACATACCCCCAAGAAACAAAGTACTGGAAGTAAGAAAAAAACAGAAGGCAGACATATGCATGGCCAAACACATGGAGGTGGTCCAAAACCGAACTTCAAACCACAAAATAACAAAAGGAAAAAAGCTGATGAACATAGAAATAAGGGGATAGTTATTAACAAAAAATAGAAATAGTATGAAAGAAATTATAAAAGCATTATCAAAGGATGTAATTGTCGGATTACGTACAATTGATGATTCTTACGACAATATTTACTATGGAAAGATTATCAAATATAAAGATAATCTATTGGATTTTTTGGCTTATGACGACAAGGGCGAAGAAAATACAATTATACAAGTTGGATCTTCAGATATTGTCAGTTTTGACACAAATAGTGCTAATACTGATTATCTCACAAAGGTAATCAACAACAAGGATAAGTTCACGACAAAAAAAGAGGGAACTATCACTGGAAGTAAAGTTAGCGAACATTTGCATTATTTATGGGAAAATGAAATTCCAGCATTATATCATACTATTGTTAAAGACGAATTTTATGCATATCTTATAGGATATAATGAGAATACTATTATTCTACGCTCATTTAATCCATATTATAATATTGATAATGGTATTATATGTTTCCCGATAGACACAATTGAGAAAATCTGTGTTTACAAACCAGAATTGAATATATACCCTTATCTATACGAAAATCGCATAGAAATCGCTAAATATCACATAGAATCAATTGACATTCGTAGTGATTTCTTCCATAGAACTATGAATAAAAAGATACTTGTTGATGTGCAAAACTCGACAGATATTAAAAACAAAGAGGCAATAGTTGGTTATGTTGAATCAATAAGAAATGATAGAATATGCTTTAGAAAAATTAATGATGATGGCATAGAATGTGGTCAAGAAGAATACGATATTAAAGAAATTGTGACCTTCGGGTGTGGTGGTTCATATTTAGATAGGATTGGGTTGCTTTATACAAATGAGATATCAAAGAACTCAAAGGAAGATATTATCATAATAAGCGATTCTAATAAGTTGAAATCTATACTTCTTGACGCAAAAGAAAAAGGAACTATTGTTTCCTTAATTTCTGATGAAACCGAAGACGAATATATAGAATCTACGGGATTTCTTATAGATATTAAGAAAGATTGGATTCATCTTAACCTCTATGACATTGAAGAAAACCATTGGTATGAATGCTATCGTAGAATCAAAGATTTCAGCAAACTCAGGGAAAATGGTATTACAGAATTACTCGTAAAAGCAATATTTGAAAAGCAGAATTGATAAACACAATAATCCGACAAGGGTAACAGATTTTTATAGTTCTACAAAGAAACTATCACTTATGGCAAATGCGACAAAGCCTCCGTCGTCACTTGAATAGAATAGGCAGAGGGCTTTGCCAGGTGTCACGTGTTTCACATAATATAGGCACTTGTGGACAGAAGGACGGAGAAGGTGATTGATTCAAGCGGGAAATGCGGGAAAAGTGGGAAAATGATGGCCTCTTCAACTTTTTTCCTCTTTCCCTTGACGTAATTCCCAAAAAATTGCTTACTTTGCACCTCAAATACCAACAAAGGGTTTCAATATCAACCCATAGTTGTAGGAAAGGTCATGAAAAAAGTGCTGAAATGGGGTGCCGTCATCTTGATTGTCCCCATCCTCCTCTTCCTTCTCGCAACAGTGTTGCTCTATACACCGCCCGTGCAAAATTGGGCGGCGAAGAAAGTTGCTGCCTACGCCTCTGAGAAGACGGGCATGGACATCACCGTGGGCCATGTCTCCCTGCGCTTCCCCCTTGACCTCACCATCGACTCACTTAAAGCCATCAAGGACAACGACTCCATCCCCGGGATGCGCGACACCATCGCAGATGTGGGCAAACTCTTTGTGGACATCCAACTCAAACCTCTCCTTAACAAGCAGGTGGAAATCGACGCCCTCGGCTTCCGTCAACTCAAACTCAACACCAACGGCTTTATCGACGACCTCCGTATAAAAGGCAATGTAGAACACTTGGATGTGGAATGCCACGGCGTGGACCTCAACAAGTCGCTCGTCAATATTGACGCTGCCCGTCTTGACAGCGCACGACTCGAGATTTGCCTGGCTGACACCGTACCTCCCGACACCACCAAAACCCCTGTGGACTGGAAAATCAAAGTGGCAGACCTCCAACTATCAAGAGCTGATGTCACCGTGAGGATGCCTGGCGAAGCCATGGCCGTAGCAGCCTACGTGGGTGATGCAAAGGCCGTCGATGCCGACATCGACTTGAAAACCAATCGATACCAACTCTCCAGCCTCAGTTTGGAAAAGACACATGTCACCACCACCCTCCCTGACAACAAGCGTGCCAAAGCCGTTATTCAGGAGGCTGTGGTCAAAGAGGCCATTGTTGATCTGGAAGAAGAAAACTACCAATTGGCAAGCCTCGAATGGAATGGAGGCACTGCTGAATACCATGATGACAGACAGTCACCTGTGAGCGGCCTCGACACCAATCACCTTCAAGCCAAAGACATACACGTCAAGGCCAACACCATCACCTACTCACCCGACGGACTTGCCCTCGACTTGGAGTCATGCACATTGAAGGAAAAAAGCGGTCTTCACGTGGAGCAACTCAAGACAGCGCTCGCACTCGACGACAAAACCCTCCACCTTGACAACCTCTACTTGCAGACGCCTGACTCCAAAGTCAAGGCACAGGTGGACATGGACCTCAACACTTTCGACGAGCGCAATCCCGGAAAACTAGACACCAGCATTGACGCATACCTTGGCAAGCAGGATCTCATGCGTGTCATGGGCAATATGCCCAAAGACTTTGTCAGGAAATGGCCCAACCAACCTCTCGCCATCAAGGGAAAGGCCAAAGGAAATATGCAACGTGTGGATTTCAAAGGACTCAATGTCTCGCTCCCCACCGCCCTCCAACTCCGTGCCGACGGATATGTAGCCAATGTCACCGACCCGGACCGCCTCAAGGCAGACGTGAATGTGAAAGGCTCCACCTCCAACCTCGATTTCCTTACCTCACTCCTCGACAAGAGCGTTACCGACAATGTGAAAATCCCCAACGGCATCACTCTTGATGGCAACGTCAAAGCAAATGGTCACCAATACGCAGCCGATTTCGTCGCCTCCGAGGGTGGGGGAGAGATGAAAGCCGTCCTTGCATACGACACCGACCGCAACAAATACTCCGCCACGATTGACACCGACCGCTTCCCCTTGCAGCACTTCGTACCCGGTATGGGTCTCTCGCCGCTCACTGCCCACATCGAGGCCGACGGTCAAGGCACTGACTTTATGTCACCCAACACCAAGGCTCGGGTGAAAGCCAGGATAGGAAAGTTTCACTACGACAAATACAATCTCGATGGAATGACTGCCGACGCCACGCTTTCCAATGGAAGACTCGCCGCCGACATCAACAGCCATAACCCGCTGCTCAATGGAAACATTTCCTTCGACGCCCTCATGAACTCCAAGCGACTTCAGGGCACTTTCGCATGCGACCTTACTGAAGCAGACCTCTTCCGGCTGCATGTCCTTGACAAACCTTTCAATTTCAGAGGTTGTGCACATCTCGACATCGACACCGACTTCAAACAATACTACAAAGTGGAAGGCTCCTTGGGAGACATGGCCATCACCTACAACAACACACTTTTCAGACCCGATAACCTCACCCTTGACATCCTCACCAAGCGAGACACCACTTACGCACACGTCACCAGCGGAGATTTCCTGCTCCACATGAACGGCAACGGAGGATACGAGGCCATGCTCAAGCAAGCAGAGACCTTCTCCAAGGAACTCACCAAGCAGATGAAAGACAAGCACTTCGACCAGACAACGCTGCGAAGCAAACTCCCCGACGCCAGTATATACCTCGAAAGCGGTCATGACAACTTCTTCGTCAACTTAGCCAGGGAAGAGGGTGTTATGTTCGACCGACTGCTCGTTGACCTCGACGCTTCCCATGTCAGTGGACTCAACGGAACCATCAATATGAGAAAACTCGTTGTCGATAGCATACAACTCGATTCCGTGGCCTTCAACATACTCACCGACAGCACCGGCTTCAAATACACAGGGCAGGTGAAGAACTTGCCTGACAACCCCCACTATTGCTTCAATGCAGTCTTCAATGGGGCCATTCTTGAAAAAGGGGCTGACATACAAGCCAAACTCTTCGACAAAAGCGACAAACTGGCACTTGACATAGGAGCCGTCGCGTCCATAGAACAACAGGGGGTGAGGGTCAACCTCACCGACAGCCATCCTGTCATAGGGTATATTCCCTTTGAGGCTAATGATGACAATTATGTTTTCATAGGCGATGACCGGCGCCTCTCGGCCAACCTCAAACTCAAGTCAGAGGACGGCATGCACATACAATTATACACCGATGACGAAAATCAAGAAGCGTTGCAAGACCTCACTCTCAGCTTGGGAAAGGTGGACTTGCAGAAAATCATCTCTTTCCTGCCTTTTATGCCACAGATAGCCGGCATAGCAGATGGTGACTTCCACATCGTGAAGACTACAGACAATCTCTCTGTCTCCAGTTCACTCTATGTCAAGGGGATGGCCTATCAGGGAATTTCCATGGGCAATCTCGGAACGGAATTCGTCTATATGCCCAACGAGGACGGTTCTCACCATGTGGATGGCGTCTTGTTCTCCGAGGGGGAGGAAGTGGCACAACTCGTTGGCACCTACAACCCCAAAGGGGAGGGATATCTTGACGCCCAACTCCACGCAGACCAACTGCCCTTGTCGCTCGTCAATAGTTTCATTCCCGACCAACTCATAGGTTTCCGTGGCACAGCAGAAGGAGACCTCACGGTCAAAGGACCTCTTGACAAACCCGATGTCAATGGAGAGCTATACCTGCAGGACACCTACATTTTCAGCGAACCATACGGCATCTCGCTACAAGTGGCCGACGACCCGGTGCGCATTGTGGGAAGCAACCTCCTCTTTGAGAATTTCGAAATCTTCGACGCCAACCGTACACCCCTCAATATTTCAGGAAAGTTCGACTTCTCAAGGCTTGACAATATGAGTCTTGACTTACGTATGAGGACGCAGAACTTCATGGTGGTCAATGCCAAGGAAACACCTAAGTCGGAAGCCTTCGGAAAGGCATTTGTCAATTTCTTCGGCGTGATGAGGGGACCACTCGACGCGCTCTCCATGAGGGGTAAGGTGGACGTCCTCGGTTCCACCGACATGACTTACGTGCTGAAAGACTCTCCTCTCACCGCTGACACCCGCCTTGACGAGTTGGTGCGCTTCGTTGATTTCAACGACTCCACCGAGCAGGTGGTGGCAAGGCCCATGCTTTCCGGCTTCAATATGGACCTCACCCTCGACGTGGACCAGGGGGCGCGCATCAAGTGCGACCTCAACGCCGACCACAGCAACTACATCGACCTGGTGGGAGGGGGAAGCTTGAGAATGAGGTACAATGTCATTGACAACCTTATGCTTACTGGAAAATACACCCTCAATGAGGGAGAGATGAAGTACTCTTTACCCATCATACCCCTTAAGACGTTCACCATACAAGAGGGAAGTTACATTGAGTTCAGGGGAGAGCCTATGAATCCTGTCCTGCACATCACCGCCACCGAGGAAAGAAAGGCCACCGTGGAGGGTGAAGAGGGAGTCACCAGAAGTGTCGATTTCATTTGTGGGGTGGTCATTTCACAAACACTCAACGACATGGGTTTGGAGTTCATCATCAATGCCCCCGACGATGTCACCATCAACTCCGAACTGGCATCCATGACGACAGAGGAGCGGGGAAAGGTGGCCGTCACCATGCTCACCACTGGTATGTATCTCGCGGATGGTAACACCAGCGGCTTCACCATGAACGGGGCACTTAGCTCATTCCTGCAAAACGAAATCAACAACATCACCGGCAACGCCCTACGCTCCCTTGACCTCACCATTGGCGTGGACAATGCCACCGATGCCTCCGGAACTATGCACACCGACTACTCCTTCAAGTTTGCGAAGAGGTTTTGGAACAATCGCTTGCGCATTGTTATCGGTGGAAAGGTGTCAACGGGAGGGGGCATGGAAAGCGGCAACAACTCTTTCTTCACCAATGCAACGGCGGAATACAGGCTCAGCCCCACCTCCAACCAGTACCTCAAAGTGTTCTACGACCGAGACTCCTATGACTGGCTTGAGGGTGAGATAGGCGAGTATGGTGTGGGCTTCCTGTGGAGGAGGAAACTACAGCATTTCAGCGACATTTTCAAATGGAAGAATGAAACAACCACCATTCCCTCCTTACGACGCGACAGCACCATGAGGTTGAGGATGACAGCCCCCGCCGACACCATCAATAACGAAACCTATGAAGACAACAGTCAACCATAATAACACCCTGGTGCTTCTCGCACTCGCCGTATCCTTTCTGTTCACCGCATGCTCTACAACAAGCGGGGTGCCGGAGGGCGAAAAACTGTATGCAGGGATAGACAAGGTGAAGTTTGAGAACTACGAGCGAAACGAACATTCCACCATCACGCAAGAGGAAGTGCTCGCCGCGCTCGATTGTCCTCCCAACGGCGCACTTTTTGGTAGTTCCTATTACCAGTCGCCCTTTCAATTGCGGTTGTGGATCTGGAACAAATATCATGACAAGGATACAAAATTTGCCAAATGGATGACCAAGTCGTTTGGGAAAGCACCTGTTCTCATGGGCAACGTCAAACCACAGCTCAGGGCCTCCGTGGCTCAGTCAACTCTCAACGTGCATGGCTATTTCCAAGGGAAGGTGGAGGCAAACACGGTGGCCAAGTCCAATCCCAAGAAAGAAAAGGTGACCTATCAAGTGGACATGGGACCGCTGTACACCATCGACACCCTCACCTACGAAAACTTTCCACGGGAGGCCATGGCCCTCATTGACAGCACAAGGAGCGAAACCTACATCACACCAGGCGTGCCTTTCGACGTGGAAACGCTTGATGCCGAGCGTTCAAGGATTTCCACCCTCTTCAGAAACAATGGATATTATTATTATCAGTCTGGCTATTCCTCCTATTTGGCTGACACTTTTGCCTTGCAGGGAAAGGCGAAGATGAAACTACAGTTGGCCGACAGCCTCCCCGACCAGGCCTTGAGAAAATGGAACGTGGGAAGAATAACGTTCAACCTTCGGAGGACATACATGGAGCAACTCACTGAACAGGTGGTGCGACGCAGGACAACTATCCGTTACAATGGGAATAGTCTTCCGTTGCGTATGGGAGTTATTCTCAACGACCTAAAGATAAGGCCGGGAAGGCTTTTCTGCTATGACGACTATATGGAGTCGGCAAGCAAGTTGAGCAGCAACGGCATTTTCAGCATGGTGGACTTTTCCTTCACTCCCAGGGACTCCTCTGCCTTATGCGACACCCTCGACCTCACGCTCAATTGCGTCTTTGACAAGCCTTACGACTTTTATGTGGAAACCAACATGAAGGGCAAGACCACCGGCTTCATAGGGCCTCAACTCATCGTTGGCTTCACCAAGAGAAATGCGCTGAAAGGAGGTGAAAAACTTGACATCAATCTCCATGGCTCTTACGAATGGCAGACTGGGCATGAGTTTGACGACACCTCGTCGAAAATCAACTCCTACGAATATGGCGGTGACGCATCCCTTGAGATTCCCCGCATCTGGTATCCCTGGGACCTTTTCAAAAAGCATACTACGACATTGGCTGAACGCCCTGCAAGCACTTCGACAACCCGTCGCCGACGTCGTCGCTTCTTCTCCACACCGGCCACCATCGTCAAGGCTTCCAGCAACATGGTCAACAGGTCTGGATATTTCAGGCGGCACATCGTGTCGGGCGAACTTACCTACCGTTTTCAGAAAAACGTGTCGTGGACCCACCTGTTCACTCCTTTGTCTGTGGAGTACAACTATTTTAACCGCAGGACTGACAGATTCATTGACATGTTGATGGAGCATCCCTATCTTATGGTTTCCATGATGGATGTCTTCATCAACAAGATGAAATATACCATTACTTATTCCAACGCTACCAAGAGCAGAAATCCTTTCTATTGGTCAACTTCCGTCAGCGAGGCGGGCAACTTGCTCTCACTCGGTTATGTAGCGGCTGGAAAGGAATGGAATACAGCAAACAAAGAGCTCTTCAAAAACCCTTACGCGCAGTTTGTGAAGGTGGAGACTGAGGTGAGCAAGCTTTGGAGAATGGGCGAGGGTTCACAACTTGTGGGTCATTTCTTCGCTGGTTATTCCTGGCCTTTTGGAAACTCGGAATACATTCCTTATACAGAGCAATTCTGGGTGGGAGGTGCCAACAGCATCAGGGCTTTCAATGTCAAGAGCCTTGGGCCGGGGAAATACCACTCCGATGACAAGAGGTGGAGGTTTGTGGAAGAGGTGGGCGATATGAAGTTGCAGGCCAACCTGGAATATCGCACGCGTCTTTTCGGAAAACTCCACGGTGCGCTCTTTCTCGATGCCGGCAATGTTTGGAATACCAAGGAGCAGGAGGATTTGGAAGGTGGAAAATTCAAATTCTCGAATTTGTTGGACGAGACGGCACTTGGAACGGGCATCGGGCTGCGCTATGACCTCGATTTCTTTGTTGTGCGTCTTGACTGGGGCATCGGCATTCATGCTCCATACGACACCGGGAAGGGAGGGTATTACAACATTCCCTCGTTCAGGGATGGGCAAAGTTTCCATTTGGCAATAGGATATCCATTCTGAGAAGGTGCGGATGATAATTGCTCCACGAGTGATTTGTACATCCCGTCAATGCAAGAATAACATCATTTTGCAAAAAAATTGTCTAAAATGTTTGTCAGTTAAAAAAAAATGCATACCTTTGCACTCGCTTTAAGACATTTGGACGTTTAGCTCAGCTGGTTTAGAGTATCTGTCTGACAGACAGAGGGTCGACGGTTCGAATCCGCCAACGTCCACACTCGATGGGTGTTTTCCAGAGTGGCCAAATGGGGCAGACTGTAAATCTGCTGTCTTTCGACTTCGGTGGTTCGAATCCATCAGCACCCACACCAAGGACTTGCCAAAAGCAAGTCCTTGGTGATTCTAAACCTGTAATAAGCGAGTTTTCATCTTGTTGCTTCTTCTTGACAAGTGTCACATTTTCTTGAATTTTAGTCTCCTGTTTTTGCTTCTCAAGGCCAAGTCTCCCGACGACAATCGCTCAATGAGCAGACGCGGCTTCACGGTGTCGATGCCAAAAGGCAGGAGGTCTGGCAGTTCTGTCACCTCGGGGTCCCCTGAATAACGATTGCTGAAATACAGTTGCTCTACGAAGAGTGAGTCTCCCTCTCTGACGAAACGCCCTACAAGTGTGCTGTGTTGTTGGTCGCGGTCATTCATTTCCACCAAGTGTCCTTCCATCGCCCAAAATAGTCGTTGCTGCCTAAGGTCGGTCGATGAGATGGTAGAGGCGGACTGTGTGGCGGTGTCGAGGGCGATGGTGTCCACGGCGATGAGGTGCCAATAGCCGTACAGGCTTCCATGGGAAGCTTGTTCAAACTCACATGAGGCGAGGAATGCGAGAGGGATGAGGAGTGAGATGAATGGTCGTTTCATTTGCGAGATTTTTGAGGGAAGATGCCCTGCCGGGCGATGGTCATCTGAACACCGTAATTGTTGCCAAGAATGCCGCCAAGATCCATGGCACAGGCTCCTTTGAGACTCCATCCCCGCAGCGTTCCTGTGGTGAAATGCCAGGAGGCCTCTGCCATGGCACTGACGTTGTGATGCGAGTGGTGATAAGGGTCTTGATAAGTGCCTACACCTTCTTGGCAGGTGGCCATGAGGCGGTAGTCGAGAGGTCCGCTACCGCCGTCGATACCGAAATGGAGGGCTTTGAAACGATTGTCTTTCACCATCACCGTTTGGTCGTCATTGTAGGCTGGTGAGCGGAAAAGGGGATTTCCCATCACCTGCCCCCAATGCTGCCATCCTCGGTAGAGGTGGTGGTTGTAGAAATTGTCGTCGCCGCCCACATGGTCGGGTATGTTGACGGTGTGGTCATGGTAGATGGGGCCGCTTTGATATTTGGTGTAGATGTACTCCAACAGCACATGACGCACCAAGTAGTCGTACTTGAATGCCAGTTCCACTCCGAGCATCATATCTTTGAAATTGTAGATGAGATACCTGTTCTTTTTCTTTTCCGTCCACTCCTCGCCACTTCCGTAACCGTCGTAGTCGAGTTGGAACATGGCGGAATGGTCCTCGAAGAACTTATCGACATAGAGGCTCAGTCGCCAAGTGTCTTCGTCGTAGTTGACTCGTGCCACCCAGCTTCCCAAGAGGTCGCCGGCCACGTTTTGGTAGGTTTCTTCTCCTGCATCGTGGCCGTCGGGCTTGAAAGCGTGCCAGTATGCCATCAACCCTTTTTCACCTTCATAGGTGATGATGGAACCGTCGTCACTTCTCGCGTGGCATTTCCCACCAAAGAGTGATGCCATCTCCAATCCCGCTTCAAAGGAGAGAGGATAGTAGTATTCCTCTTTTCCCACTTTCAGGTAACCCGCCTTGGTGTGGTAGCGCACGTTTTCGGTATGCGGCTGCTCTCCATTGGTGAAATCTTTCTGCCATCGGTTGTCGGTGGCGATGCCGTATGCCACATGTCCTTTCAAATGGAGCCACCCATTGGTGCCTGGCACGTTCCAGTATTGTGGCATTGACAGACGTACTTGAGGCACGGGGCGTGCGTTGATGCCGAGGGTTTGTGAACCAGAGCTGAGGCGATTGTTTTTCAGTTCCATGGGTTGTTCTTTGCTGCCAACCGACAATACGCCATGCAGCCATCTTGCCTCCACGTATGCCTGCTGCACGAGGAAATGGCTGTCGTAGCCCATGGCGGCAATGATGTCTGCGCCGTACCCCAATCCCCAGCGTTTTATGGAGTCTGTGGAGAGGGGGCGTTCCACAGCGGTGCGCAGGTAGCCGTTTGCCTCTTCCAATGATGACAAGCCGTGCTTGTTGGCGTTCAGCCACAAGGGGGTGCGCCCTTGGGAGAGAGAACCTTGCATCTCCATACTATAAAAGAGGTCGGTCTGAGCGGTGCTTCCCATTGCGAAACACGCCAGCAAAGTGGTCATCGTGACACGTCGGCTCCCTTTCTTACTCCATATATACCTTGAAATCCATCTCATGATCTCGATCTGCCGATTTGTATTTACCAATAAATGAGCCATTTTTCAGAACACCGTCATACCAGTGTCTGTTTGTCTGCCCATTGATGAGTTCACGAAGCACCTTGCGACCTTGTTGGTCGATTTCACCTTCCAAAGTCGCTCTCTCACCTTTGTTTGCTGTTTTTTTACACAATTCACAGAATGAAGGTTTATGGATTGGTTTCCTTTCCAAGCATCTTGTTCAAATGGGTTTCCAGAATATGAAAGGAGGGTTCCACCATCGCGCCGTGTCCATGACCGTCCAGTTCATACAAGTAAGTTTCCTGATGTCCGACCAACTTCATCATGCGAGCCAAGTATTGGTTCTCGTCATATCGGCCGTATAGTTCCAGTTCCCTGTCACCACAGATGAGCACCAAAGGCGGGCAGTCTTTACGCACCCAATAGATGGGCGCGTATTCGTCGATGGTGACTTGCAGAGGCGGGATGCCTTTCATCTTGCGCACATTATAATGCGTGACCGCCTGACCGCTGAATGGTACGTACATCATCACGTCATCTGCATCCACCTTGTATGCTTGGAGCCATTTCTTGTCGAGGCAAAGCATCATGGCGATGTAACCTCCTGCGGAATGTCCCGTGACGACCATTTTCTTGGTGTCGCCGCCATATTCGCCAGCGTGTGCGAACACCCATGCGATGGCCTCTGCTGCATCGTCGAGTGTTTTGTCAATGGTCACTTTGGGTAACAAGCGGTAGTTGACTCCAACAACAACATATCCTTTCTCTTTCAATTTCGATGGAATTTCCTTGTTGCCAAATTCCAATCCACCTCCATGGAACCACACAATGACAGGACAATCGTTCATCCTTTCGGGGTAATACACGTCAAGTTTCAGCCTTTCCAAGGAATACGAATCCGTCTTTTGGGTATAACTGATGTCGTTGATTTGACGGTAGGTTTGAGCCTTGGCTACTATAGCAGCTAAAAACAAAGCCAAGAAAAAGGATAAAAATTTGTTCATGGGTTGATGGTTTGGGTTGGAGATGATATTTTACTTTGCAAAAGTAGTTTTTTTTCATGACATTTTGCTCCTTTTTCTTTAATTTTGCATCAAATTTGTTGATGCACCGCCATAAAGGCAACTCTTTTCATGGAAAACAAGGCTTTTCTTCTGGAATGTGTGGGCACGACGAACAATTAATCGTTACATCTATTTTTTGTGAAATGACAACAGATAAAGAAATATTCGCTCGTTCAGAACGCTTGTTGGGTGACGAGGCGATGCAGCATTTGGCCGAGAAACGTGTGATTGTTTTCGGAGTGGGAGGAGTGGGCTCTTGGTGCGCGGAGGGGCTGGTACGAAGCGGTATCAAGCACTTGACCATTGTCGATGCCGATGTCGTCTGTGCAAGCAACATCAACCGTCAGTTGATGGCTACGACGCTCACCTTGGGAAGACCGAAGGTGGAGGTGTTGCGAGAGCGACTGCTCACCATCAACCCTTTCGCCGAAATCCATGCCATGAAGAAAGTTTTCAATGAGTCAACGGTTGAGGAGTTTGGCATCGGTGATTATGACTATGTGGTGGATGCCATCGACTCTCTCCGTGACAAGGCGTTACTCATCCTGACTGCTTGTCAGACGCAGGCGAAGTTTTTCTCTTCCATGGGTGCTGCTCTCAAACTCGACCCCACTCGCATCAAGGTGGCAGAATTTTGGAAGGTGAAAGGAGACCCCTTGGCACGTGCTCTGAGAAACAAGTTCAAATCGATGAAACAGTTCCCCAAACACCATTTCTCATGTGTTTATTCTGACGAACTCCTCCAAAACAGAGGAAAGGATGACGAAGCTGACAACCTTTCCACTCCCAACCAAGGTTGGAGACCCATAAAAGCTCAAATAAATGGTTCTTTGGTTCATATCACAGCCATTTTCGGTTTCATGCTTGCCGGATTGGTGTTGCAGGATGCGACAAAAGGGTGACAAGCAACGCTTTTTTGTGATGAATTTGACCATGTCTGATAGCATAGTTTCCCGAAAAACATAGAAAAAGAAGATTTTTCTACATAATCACAAGGATTATTTGTAATTTTGCAGCATATAATCATACAACCTCAAAAATCATTATGAAAAGAAATTTTTTGGCATTGTTGCTTCCTTGTGCCGTCTTGGGACTGATGGCACAAGTCACGAAGCCCGCCATCCCCCGCGATGCGGCGTTGGAGGCGAAAATAGAGAAGACCCTCTCGAAGATGACGCTTGACGAGAAGATAGGGCAGATGCTTGAGCTCAATCTTGATGTCATGGGAAAGATGACGGTGGAGAACGCCAAGGTGGACCGTGAGAAGGTCAGGCAGGTCATGCAGCAGTATGGCAGGTCGGAAAAAGAGACTGAGGCCATTCTCAAAATGAGCGACCAGCAAATCATCGACCAATTGGGCAACTTTCCAGTGGACATCTATCAGGGAGAGACAAAAAGGGTATGGAAACTCAACGAAACCATGCTCGATACCATCATCTCCAAATGGAAGGTGGGGTCCATTCTCAATGCCCCGGGAACCCGTGCCTCGACCGTGGAACAGTGGCAGGAGTGGATTCGGCTTATACAAAAGAAGTCGATGAAATACATCGGCATACCTGACATCTACGGCCTCGATCACAACCATGGTGTCACCTACACTCAAGGTGGCATCCTCTTCCCGCAACCCATCAACATCGCAGCATCTTTTAACACCGAACTGGCTCGCACGGGTGCGGAAATCACTGCCTATGAAAGCCGTGCAGCCAACTGCCCATGGGTGTACAATCCCGTTGTGGACTTAGGGCGCGATCCGAGGTGGGCACGCATTTGGGAAAGCTTTGGCGAGGATGCCCTCGTCAACGCCCGCATGGTGGAGGCGGAAATCAAAGGCTACCAAGGCGACGACCCCAACCACATAGACGCTTGGCACGTGGGCACCAGCACGAAGCATTATTTCGCCTACGGAGCACCATGGACAGGCAAGGACCGCACGCCGGCCTACCTTTCACCACAGTTGCTTAGGGAGAAATATTTCGAACCTTTCAAGGCAGCTGCACTCGCCGGTACGCTGACAATGATGGTCAACTCCGCCTCCGTCAACGGCGTTCCTCTGCATGCCAGCTACGAATACCTCACCCAATGGCTCAAGGAAGACTTGAAATGGGATGGCATGCTTGTCACTGACTGGGCAGACATCAACAACCTCTTCTCACGTGAGAAGGTGGCAAAAGACAAGAAGGACGCCATCAGAATTGCCATCAATGCCGGCATTGACATGTCCATGGACCCCTACAGTGTGGAGTTCTGCATTTTGCTCAAGGAGTTGGTGGAGGAAGGGAAGGTATCCATGACTCGAATCGACGATGCCGTACGCCGCATCCTTAGAGTGAAATACCGCCTTGGCCTCTTCGACCAACCCAACACCGGTGGCAAGGGGTATGAGAAATTCGGTTCCGAAGAGTTCGCACAAAAATCTTTGTTGGCTGCCGAGGAGTCGGAGGTGTTGTTGAAAAACGAAGGAGGCATCCTGCCACTCCAGAAAGGAAAGAAAATACTGCTCACCGGCCCCAACGCCAACCAGATGCGGTGCCTTCATGGAGGTTGGAGCTATACGTGGCAAGGTTCAAATGCGGAAGACCTCGCAGAGAAATACAACACCATTTACGAAGCCTTCTGCAACAAGTTTGGCAAAGAAAACATCATCCTTGAACAAGGAGTGACCTACAACGAGAACGGTGCCTGGTATGATGAGAACAAACCACAAATTGAAAAGGCCGTTGCTGCGGCGGCGGGAGCTGACATCATCATTGCCTGCATTGGTGAGAACTCCTATACGGAGAGTCCGGGAAACCTTACAGACCTATGGCTTTCGGAAAACCAACGCAATCTTGTCAAAGAGCTCGCCAAAACAGGTAAGCCCGTCATTCTCGTTCTCAATGAGGGACGCCCGCGCCTTATCGCCGATATTGAACCGTTGGCTAAAGCCGTGGTGGACATTCTCATCCCCGGCAACTACGGAGGAGACGCCCTGGTCAACCTCTTGGCTGGAGATGCCAATTTCTCTGCTAAAATGCCTTATACCTATCCAAGGGAAATCAACTCACTCAACACATACGACTACAAGGTGAGCGAGGAGGTGGGCACCATGGCCGGAGCATACAACTACGACGCCAAGGTGTCGCTACAGTGGCCATTTGGTTATGGAATGAGCTATACGAACTATGAATATAGCAATATCAAAGTGGACAAGACGCTCTTTGATGCCGACGACATGCTCACCATCAGTGTGGATGTGAAAAATATCGGACAGAGGGCAGGGAAGGAGGCCGTCCTTCTTTACTCCAGCGACCTCGTAGCCTCCATCGTGCCTGACAACAAACGACTGAGAGACTTCACCAAGGTGGAATTGCAGCCGGGAGAGAGCAAAACCGTGACTTTCCAACTACCAGCTAAAAAACTTGCATTTGTTGGGGCTGATGGCAAATGGATTTTGGAAGAGGGAGATTTCATACTCAAAATCGGCAACCAAACCACCAATGTCAATTGCAAAAAGACAAAAAAGTGGGACACTCCCAACATCTGAGACTTTTATAAAGACCAATGAAATGATTATTCGTAGCTGAAACAATAGAACGATATGGAAAAACTGAAGAAGATTTTGCCCGACCTCATTGCCGTCGTGGCTTTCGTATGCATAGCATTCGCCTATTTCTTCCCCGCCGACATGGAGGGGCGCATCCTTTACCAACATGACACAGCAGCGGGAAGGGGCGGCGCACAAGAGGCATTGGAATACTATCAGAAAACCGGTGAGCGCACCCGCTGGACCAATGCCACCTTTGGCGGCATGCCCACCTTCCAAACCTCTCCGTCATACAACAGCACCGACGGTTTGATACAGGCGGTTAAGGCGTATCACCTGTGGTTGCCCGACAACGTGTGGTATGTCTTTGTCTATCTGCTGGGCTTCTACATCCTCATGAGAGTGTGTCGCTTCAGACCCTTGCTCGCTGTCATGGGAGCAATCGTATGGGCCTTCTCCAGTTATTTCTTCATCATCATCGCCGCCGGACACATTTGGAAGGTGTGGGCTTTGGCTTACCTGCCACCCATGATAGCCGGCATCATTCTGGCATATCGTGGCAACTATTTCTGGGGGTTGGTGGTCACAGCTTTGTTCACTGCCTTCGAAGTCAATGCCAACCACGTGCAGATGACCTATTATTATTTGTTCATCATCGCCTGTATGATTGTGGCATTTTTGGTGGAAGCCATCCGTGAGAAGCAACTGGCTCGTTTCTTCAAAGCCTCTGCCGTTTGTGTCATAGCGGCGGCCATCGGCATCTGCATCAATATTTCCAATCTCTACCACACCTGGCAGTACTCCAAGGAGACAATGCGAGGGAAAAGCGAATTGGTGAAGGAGAACAGCGCCAACCAAACCGACAGCGGATTGGAGCGCGACTACATCACGCAATGGAGCTATGGGATAGGGGAGACCTGGACCTTGCTCATCCCCAATGCCAAAGGTGGTGCATCCGTCCCATTAGCCAGTAATGAGCTGGCTATGCAGAAAGCCAATCCTCAGTATTACAGCCTCTACTCGCAGATAGGGCAGTACTGGGGCGAGCAGCCCGGTACCAGTGGGCCTGTGTATGTCGGGGCCTTTGTGGTCATGCTTTTCATCTTGGGATTGTTCATTGTCAAGGGACCGATGAAATGGGCTCTCTTTGCCGTAACCATTCTCTCCATTCTCCTTTCATGGGGTAAGAATTTCATGGGGTTCACCGACTTTTTCATCGACCATTTCCCCATGTACTCAAAGTTCCGGACGGTGGCCTCCATTCTCGTCATAGCGGAATTCACCATCCCCTTCCTCGCCATGATGGCTCTGAAGACCATTATTGACGACCCCAAGTTGCTTCGTACCAAGGCACGTCTGGTATTTGCAAGTTTTGCGCTCACCGCCGGTGCTTGCCTCCTCTTCGCCTTGGCTCCCACGCTCTTCTTCTCCGACTTTGTCTCTTCGGCGGAGATGAAGGCACTCAGCCAGTTCCCTCCAGACCAACTCACCCCCTTTCTGAGCAACTTGCGCGAAGTAAGGGAGGCCATCTTCACCGCTGACGCATGGCGCTCTCTCGCCATCGTTGTCATTGGCACCGTGGCTCTTTGCATATACAATCCCCCCAAGGTGAAGGCTTGGGTGGTGGTGTCGCTCATCACCGCTCTCTGCCTTGTAGATATGTGGACGGTCAACAAGCGTTACCTCAACGATTCCATGTTTGTCTCCAGTATTGTCAAGGACAATCCTCAGTTGATGACGCAGACCGACGAAACCATCCTTCAGGACAAGACGCTCGACTACCGCGTGCTCAATCTTGCTTCCAATACGTTCAATGAGAACGAAACCTCCTACTACCACAAGAGCATCGGCGGTTACCATGCCGCCAAACTGCGTCGTTATCAGGAGATGATCGAAGCCCATATCATGCCTGAAATGCAGGCTGCCATGAAGAGCATCGTCGAGCAGCAAGGCGATTTCAGCAAAATCCCCGGCGACTCCATCTATCCTGTGCTTAATATGCTCAATACCAAGTATTTCATCATGCCATTGAAAGAGGAACAGACCATGCCGCTCGTCAACCCCTACGCATACGGGAATGCCTGGTGGGTGGACCAAGTGGAGTATGCCGACAATGCCAATGAGGAAATTGACAAGGTGGGAAGCATTGACTTGCGGCATGTGGCAGTGGCCGACAAACAATTCAAAGACTGCCTCGGAGAAGCTGTGCCGCAAGACTCCACAGCCAAGGTGCAACTGACATCTTATCTGCCCAACAATCTCAAATACACGGTAGAGTCAGGAAAGGGCGGCGTGCTTGTATTCTCAGAAATCTATTATCCGGGTTGGACGGCCACTATTGATGGTAAGGAGGCTCCCCTTGGAAGGGCGGACTACATCCTCAGGGCTATGCGAGTGGAGCCTGGCAAGCACGAGGTAGTGCTTGACTTCCATCCCACTTCCATAGCGACGACAGAGACCATCGCCTACGTGGCTGGAGGCATCCTCATCCTTGCCATCCTTGCCGCGCTCTTCCAGGAATTTCGTCAACGAAAAGAAAAATCTTTAAAGAGCTTATAGTTTCTATAGCTTCTATAGCATCTATAGTTTCTATAGCCCCTATAGTCCATAAAAAAAGTGATAATGCAAAAGCTCCTTTCCCTCCCCCCCAATTTGGTGGGTTGTTTCCATCAAGTCACGGGTTATGACCCCGATGAATGGTTTTGCACCCACGACCCTGTGGGTCGCAAGCTCGGCAGTGGGGGTGGCTCGACCTGGCTACTGAGGCAATGCCACCAACATCAGGCTCCTGGCACCGACTTCATGCAATGGCTCGCTGCTGACAAGCGTGTGCTGATGCATGCCGGAGGACAAAGCCGGAGGTTGCCGGCATACGCACCCTCGGGGAAGGTGCTTACGCCAATTCCTGTCTTCAGATGGGAGCGAGGGCAAGTGCTGTCACAAGACCTCCTTTCGCTGCAAATGCCGCTTTGCGAGCGTATCATGCGCCAAGCACCTCCAAGCTTTCATACCATGGTGGTGAGTGGCGATGTCCTCATACGAACCACCAAGCCTTTGCCTGTCATCCCCGAAGCCGACGTGGTGTGCTTCGGACTGTGGTTGAGCGACGAGACGGCCACCACCCATGGCGTGTTTGTGGCCGACCGTCGCTCACCATCTACCCTCAAGCACATGTTGCAGAAGCCTTCCATTGCTCAGCTCAACGACCTTCGCCACGACCATCTCTATCTCACCGACATTGGCGTATGGTTGCTCAGTGACAAGGCGGTGGCTGTTCTTATGGACCATAGCGAGCGCGACGGCCAGGTGGTGGAGTATGATATGTATGCCACTTTTGGAGGGGCTTTGGGCACCCATCCCGTCGTAGCGGACGACAAGGTAAACGCACTCAAGGTGGTCGTGCTTCCGCTTCCGGGAGGAGAGTTCTACCACTATGGCACCAGCCATGAAATCATCACCTCGACGTTGGCCATACAAAATCTGGTGAACGACCAGCGCGAAATCATGCATCGCTCCAGAAAACCGCATCCTTCCATTTTCGTGCAGAACGCACAAACATGGATTCCGCTTTCTGCCGACAACCGTAACGTTTGGGTGGAAAACAGTTGCATTTCGGAGAAATGGACGCTGTCACATGAGAACATTGTCACTGGCGTGCCGGAAAACACTTGGCAACTGTCGCTTGAACCCTCGCAGTGCATCGATATCGTGCCGGTGGGAGAGAGCCAATGGGTGGTGAGACCATACGGATACCAAGATATGTTCAGGGGCTCTTTGGAAGACCAAGAAACCATGTTCCTTTCTCTGCCTTTTGTCAAGTGGGCGAGTGAGCGTCGCATCGACATCAGTGACATTCGGGGAGGGGAAGACCTGCAATCGGCTGAACTGTTCCCCGTGGTGGACAACGTACACGACATGGGATTGGTACTTCGGTGGATGCTCTCCGAGCCATGGCAAGAAGGTGGGAGGATGATTTGGACGAATGTTCGAAAGTTGAGTGCCGATGGCATCTCACAAGAAGCCAACCTTGTCCGGCTGACGGAACAGAGGCGTGAGAAGCGAATGCTCAATTGGCCTTTCATTGCCAACAACTACCGTCATAGCATCTTCTACCAAATTGACTTGGACGATGCAGCGAGGGATTTCGCCCGTTACCACATTGCAGAGCCACATCCACTGCCTGATGACGAACCGCTTATGACCCGGATACACGACGCCATGTTCCGCGCTCGTCTGCGAACGCTCAAAGGGTCTTCAGGGGAGGAGCAGGAGAAGAAAGCATTTCAGTTGTTGAAGGACGGACTGACACAGGCGGCACTTGCTGACAAACAGTTACCCGTCAAGTCGGTTTTCGACGACCAAATAGTATGGGGGAGGAGCCCGGTGAGAATAGACATCGCTGGTGGATGGACCGACACCCCGCCATTCTGCCTCATGGAGGGTGGCGACGTGGTGAACATAGCCATCGAACTCAACGGACAGCCTCCCATCCAGGCTTACATCAAGCCATCCAAGGAACTGCAGCTTGTGTTACGGAGCATCGACTTGGGTGCGGCAGAGGTGGTGACCACTTACGAGCAGTTGGCAGATTTCCACCATGTGGGAAGTCCCTTCTCCATACCCAAGGCGGCGATGGCACTGGCTGGTTTCCTGCCCAGCTTCTCCAGTTTGGCTTACACCTCGTTGCAAGACCAGTTGGAAGACTTTGGCTGCGGCATCGAACTGACATTGCTCTCCGCCATTCCAGCTGGCAGTGGCTTGGGCACCAGCAGCATCCTCGCCGCCACCGTTTTGGGAGCACTGAATGACTTCTGCGGACTGAAATGGGACAAGAATGAGATAGGTCACCGTACGCTTGTGCTCGAACAACTCCTCACCACCGGTGGGGGATGGCAGGATCAGTTTGGCGGATTGCTACAGGGAGTGAAACTGCTCCAGACACAAAGAGGGTTCGAGCAAAACCCGACTGTGAGATGGCTGCCGTCGGAGGTCTATACACTACCTGATTATAAGGCTTGCCACCTTTTGTTCTATACTGGCATTACCCGTACGGCGAAAAACATTCTCGCGGAAATAGTCAGGAGAATGTTTCTCAATCACCACGTACAGCTGGCACAACTCAGAGCGATGAAGGAGCATGCCATCGAGATGTATGAGGCCATACAGTGCAACGATTTTACTCGTATGGGAAGGCTCGTGGCCAAGACATGGGAGCAAAACCAACAACTGGATTCCGGCACCAATCCGCACGAGGTAAAAGCCCTCACCCAGCTCATCCACGACTACTGCTTAGGATACAAGTTGCCTGGAGCCGGGGGAGGTGGCTATCTTTATATGGTGGCCAAGGACCCGGAGGCGGCGGCTCGCATCCGTCAGATCCTCTTGGCCAATCGCCTTAATGCCAACGCCAGGTTTGTTGATATGTCACTCAGCAGAACGGGCTTGCAAGTGAGCAGAAGTTGACGCAGTGGCGTTTGGGGCATCGCCCTTAATCATCCCACAGGCTTTTGGTGGCGACTCAAGGATAGGCTTGTTGATTTGTGGCAAGAAAAGTTCGATAAAATACTTCACGTTCGGCCATTCAGAGCTGCCTTGCAATGCAAAATATTCTAAATTTATAACCTTATTGACTTTATCTTTTGCATATTTCAAAAAAAAGTGCCACCTTTGCAGAAATTTTCATGGCCGTATGCTTGTAAATGCACCTCAGCAACTTGAAATGCGGCTAAAACCTCTCCATTTAGGAAATGAGAAAACAGCTTATTTTGGCACTTTTTTGTGCATTGTCGATTGCGGCTTTCCCACAAAGCGGCACCAATTCGCCATATAGTCAATACGGCCTGGGCTCACAGGCTGAGCAGACAAGTGGGTTCAATAGAGGAATGAACGGCCTTGGAACGGCCTTCAGGGACGGCAAAAACGTCAATTTCCTTAACCCGGCATCATACTCCGCCATGGACTCGCTCACTTTCATTTTCGATGTTGGCGTGTCTGGACAACTCACGAATTTTGAGGAGAACGGCAAGCGTGTCAACGCCAAGAACGCTGACTTCGAGTATGCCGTGGCAGGTTTCAGAGCTTTCAAGCACCTCGGCATCAGTTTTGGCATTCTCCCTTTCACCAATGTGGGCTATTCCTATTCAAGCACCAGCAACGTGGGCGACCATTACAACACCACGTACACCAACTCCTATTCTGGTTCCGGAGGTTTCCATCAAGCATATCTCGGTTTCGGATGGGAACCCTTCAAGGGCTTCTCCTTCGGTGTCAATGGGGCATACGTTTGGGGAGACTACAACCGTTCCATAGTCAACAGCTATAGCGACAACACTGTCAACACCCTCTCAAAATACTACACTGCAAGTGTCAACAGCTATAAGGTGGACGCCGGTGTGCAAATCAATATCCCATTCTCCCCAAAGTCATCCATAACCCTCGGAGCCACTTACGGGCTGGGACACAAGCTCGACGCCGACCCGGAGTGCAAGGTTATTTCAAACAATTCACAAACAGGCGTGGCCGACACGCTTTCACTCAAGGTGGAAGACGGCTTGGAGTTGCCTACCGTCATCAGTGGCGGTTTGATGTTCAACTTCAACAACCAACTAAAAATCGGTGCTGACTACCAGTTGCAGCAATGGGCCAAGACTTCTTTCCCGGAATACAGACAGGTGAACGGACTTCCGTCCTTCGCCCTCAACGACAACTATTTCGATGACCGGCACAAGGTGACAATTGGTGGTGAGTACCGCAAGAATGCAACGTCGAGAAGTTTTTTCCAACGTCTTTTCTACCGTGCAGGTGCATCATACGCCACACCTTATTATAAAATAAATGGGCAGGATGGTCCGAAAGAAATCAGTGTCAGTGCCGGACTGGGCATACCCATCACTAATGTGTGGAACAACCGCTCCTACCTCAACATCAGCGCACAATGGGTGAGGATGGAGGCTTCGGGGCTGCTCAAGGAGAACACGTTCCGCATCAACATCGGCCTTACCTTCAACGAGCGTTGGTTCATGAAATGGAAGGTTGACTGATGCCATCATTCCACTATATGAGAGAGATTGTCGTCGCCATTTTTATATGTATGATGTTCGCACTTGCCAGCTGTTCGGAGGAGCGCGAGCATGTGGCACCGGCCATCTATCCTCGCGATTCCGTACCCACGATGGTGACATACGGAGTCAACACTCTCATCTCCGACTCTGGTGTCGTGAAATACCGAATTGTAGCGGAAGAGTGGGAAATCAACCAAAACCGCAACCCATCAAGGTGGATTTTTGAGAAAGGACTATTTCTCGAGCAGTTCGACTTGGCCATGCACGTGCAGTCCTACATACAATGCGACACCGCATATTATTTCGATGTTCAAAGGTTGTGGAAATTGCGGGGAAGGGTGAGGATTCTCACCAGCAATGGTGTGCGTTTCAGCAGCGAGGAACTCTATTGGGACGAACGTAGTCGAGAGTTTTACTCCAACCGGTTCTCCCATCTGATCACCCCTGACAAGGAACTCAAGGGCAACCGTTTCAGGAGTGATGACAAAATGAACAAATACAGCGTCAGATACACCAGGGGGTATTTCGACCGAGGCGACTTCGGCGATTCTCCTCGCGAGAACATGTCGAAGGCTGAGGCCGACTCCGCCAAACATCAAGGTCGAGGACAGGCCATGCCCCGGCGTATCAACAAGAACCAATAGTTATGGACATCGCATTAGTCATCGGCATACTCGTCACCATGGTCTTCTCCGCCTTCTTTTCGGGCATGGAGATAGCTTTCGTATCCAGCAACAGGATGCTCGCCGAAATGGACAAGGAAAAGAACGGGTTGTCGCAAAAATGCCTTTCACTCTTCTACAAGCATCCCAACAACTTCGTTAGTACCATGCTTGTAGGCAACAACATCGCCTTGGTGGTATATGGCATCCTCATTGCCAAACTTTTCGACGCCACTATCTTCAAAGGTATGTCGGCTGCTTTCACCGTACCGGCAGACACCATCCTCTCCACCATCATCGTGCTCTTCACCGGAGAATTTTTGCCCAAGACACTATTCAAAAGTCTCCCCAACAAGTTGCTTACCATTTTCGCCATACCGGCCTTTGTGTGCTATGTGGTGCTATGGCCCATCTCACGCTTCGCCACCTTGCTCGCGAGAGGCATCCTGCGCATCGTTGGCGTGAAGATGGACACCGGAAATGACGAGGGAGCTTTCACCAAGGTGGATCTCGACTACCTGCTGCAAAGCACCATTGACAACGCCTCCGATGAGAAGAAAATCAACGAGGAGGTGAAAATATTCCAAAACGCACTTGATTTCTCGGAGACACGCGTGAGGGACTGCATGGTGCCACGGACGGAGATTGATGCCGTGCCGGAGGACTGCTCCGCCGCTCAGCTCAATCAGAAATTCGTGGAAAGCGGCCATTCCAAAATCATCGTCTATCGCGACGACATCGACCACATCGTAGGTTACATTCATTCGTCGGAGATGTTCCGCAAACCCGATGACTGGCGCAAGGACGTGCGCACCATGCCCTTCGTGCCGGAAACCATGTCGGCACACAAGATGATGCAAATCTTCCTGCAACAGAAAAAAAGCCTCGGGGTGGTCGTGGATGAATTTGGTGGAACCAGCGGCATTGTTTCTTTGGAAGACATCGTGGAGGAGATCTTCGGCGACATTGAGGATGAACACGACAACTCCAATTATGTGGCGAAGAAGGTGGGAGAGGGAGAGTATCTCCTCTCAGCCCGGTTGGAGATTGACAAGGTGAATGAACTTTTTCAACTTCAGTTGCCTGAAAGCGACGAATACATGACCATCGGAGGGCTCATCCTGCACGATTATCAGAGTTTCCCCAAGCTCAATGAAGTCGTCACCATAGGGCAGTTTCAGTTTAAAATCATCAAAAACACCATGACAAAGATAGAACTCGTGAAACTAATTGTGAAACATTAAAACAATTTTTCACGCCAAAAATTGCGTCGTTTCCCATTTTATTCGTAATTTTGTACGCATTTTGGCGAAATGGGTGGCGACATCTGCTTGAAAAATAGTGGAACGTGTTCATTTCCAACAAATTAATAGAATACAAAACAATTAACATAAAAAAGTAATGGCAGCATTAGGAAAAATTAGAAGCTATGGCACTTTCCTGATTATCATCATCGGACTGGGCCTTTTTGGATTTATTGGCGGTGACATGTTCCGCTCTTGTGAGACCACTGGAAGAATGAGTAGCACGAGAGTGGGTCAGGTACTTGGTGACAACATTGGGGTGGAAGAATACCAAAACTACCAAACCGAGTTTGTAGAGTGCACCAAGATGGGAAACCAACAAGCCGATGAAGACCAACTCAGACAGCAGGCTTGGCAAAGCTTCGTGCAGAACAAGATTATTGAGAACGAAGCCAATGAACTGGGACTCGCTGTCACCAACGATGAAATCAAGAACTTGATGAACCAGGGCAGTCCCATGCTCAGCGAACTGGCCAATTCCACAGGTTTGGTGAACGAGCAGACAGGTCGCTTCGACAAGGCAAAATATGACCAGTTTGTCAACGATTACAGCACACAGGTGAAAGCCAATCCTCAACTTGCTGAATATTATGACAAGATGTACAAGTTCTTTCAGTTCAAAGTGAAGCAGTTCCGTGAGCAGCTTCTGGCTCGCAAGTACCAAAGCCTCCTGCAAAACGCCATCCTCTCCAACCCCGTCGAGGCCAAGTTTGCTTTTGATTCCGAGAAGCAGGAGAGTGACATTCAGCTTGCTTACCTCGACTACAACAGTGTCAACGACAAGGATGTCAAGGTGAGTGATGCCGACCTCAAGGACAAGTATGAGAAGATGAAGCAGACTTTCAAGAGTCCTGAAGAGGTGAGGGCCATCAAATACATCCTTGTCAAGAAGGTGGCCTCAGAAGCTGACCGTAATGCATTGACCAAGGCTCTGACAAAATGTGCAGACCAACTCAAGGAAGGTGCCGAACCGGAGAAAGTAGTAAGGGAAGGCCAGTCAACCATCTCTTACTTAGGTGTTCCCGTGACAAGGAAGGCCTTCTCCTCCGACATCGCCAACAGAATAGATTCCATGGCTGTGGGAGCCGTTATCGGCCCGGTGGAAAGCCAGATGGACAATACGATGAATGTGGTGAAATTGCTGGCCAAAAACAACCTTCCCGACTCCGTAGAGTATCGCGTCGTCCAGGTTGTCGGCAAGGATAATGCCGAGACACTCACCAAGGCTGACAGCGTCTATAAGGCTCTTTCCAACGGTGGCGATTTTGAGGCCATTGCCAAGAACTATGGGCAGACGGGTGAGAAGAGTTGGCTTACCACCGCTCAATATGAGAGAGCTTCTAACATGTCCAAGGACAACGCATTGGTGTTCAATGCTCTCAACACCATGGCTGTCAATGAAGTGAAGAATATCCCCTTGACTCAGGGTAGTCTCATTGTTCAAGTGACCGACCGCAAGGCCATGACCACCAAGTATGATGTCGCCATCATCAAGAGAGACATTACTTACTCCAGTGCCACCTCTGATGAAATCAGCAACAAGTTCAACCAGTTTGTAGCCGGACACCAGACCCTCGAGGCCATGGAGAAGGATGCCGCCAAGTCGGGATATCAGGTGTTGGAGTCGAAGAGAATCACCACCTCCCAAGGTCTCATCCCCGGCATTGCCAACTCTCGCGACGCTCTTAAATGGGTGTTTGAGGCTGACAAGAACGATATGTCGGCAGTGATGAACTGCGGTGCCAGCCGCGATGAACTTATTGTCATGGTGCTCACCGACATCTATCCGAAGGGCTTCATGTCTCTCGACAACCCGGAGGTGAAGGATATGGTTCAACAGGAAGTTATGCGCGACAAGAAGGCCGAGTTGCTTCTGGCCAAACTGAAGGATGTCAAGAGCATCGAAGCCGCCAAGGCCAAGGGAGCCAAGGTAGTGGAGGATGGTGTGAAGCAAATCACCCTTGCATCGCCTGTCTTCATCACTGCCATTCAAGCTAGCGAGCCGGCTCTCAGCGGAGCTGTGGCCGCCACGGAGAAAGGCAAGGTTTCCTCCAAGCCTGTCAAGGGCAACAGCGCCGTCTATGTATTCAAGGTGGATGACCGTCGCACAACAGAGGGTCAATTCGATGCCAAGGAGTATGCTGGCCGCACCGCCCAAGGCGACGCTCAGAGTGTGCTGCAGACAGTCTTCATGGACCTCTACTACAACGCAGAGGTGAAGGACAACAGATACCTCTTCTTCTAAGAAGCATCCATATAAAGGAAAAAGAGGGCTTCCATCTCGGAAACCCTCTTTTTCATGGAATCTGGCATTACACACCATCACCCTCCTTGAGTCGTTGCATCATCCTTTTCATTCCCAACAACCATTCAATTAAAACAAGACAATGAAAAAGAAAAAATATTTTCTAAACATTTTCTGTGGACTGGCGGTTTCTCTCGCCATCATCTCATGTAGCAGCACCTCCGTGGTGGAGGCAGAGCAATCACCTGCCAAGAGGGAGTTCCGGGCGGCATGGATCCAGGCTGTCAACGGCCAGTGGATTGGTATGACGACATCGCAGATGCAGCAGACGCTCTCATACCAACTTGATGAGTTGTGGAAAGATGGTGTCAACGCCATCATCTTCCAGGTGAGGCCGGAGTGCGACGCTCTCTACAAGAGTGACATCGAACCTTGGAGTAGGTTCCTTACCGGGGAACAAGGAAAGGCGCCTTATCCTTATTGGGATCCCTTGCAGTGGATGGTGGACGAGTGCCATAAAAGGGGAATGGAACTGCATGCTTGGATCAATCCCTACCGGGCAAAGACGAAGACCACCGATGTGCTCGCTCCTACGCATATAGCCATGCGTAAGCCTGGACTTTGCTTCGAATATGACGGCCTGTATATCCTCAATCCCGGTAACCCACAAGCAAAGGATTATATTTGCAAGGTGGTGGACGACATCGTTGCCAGGTATGACATCGACGGTTTGCACATCGACGACTATTTTTATCCCTATCCAGTCGCTGGTCAAGTCATCAACGATGACAATGAATTCAATAGATACAACAAAAGTTTCAGCAACAAAGGCGACTGGAGACGTAATAATGTCAATGCTTTCATCAAGCAGATGCACAAGACCATACACGACCGTAAGCCTTGGGTCAAATTCGGTGTCTCGCCCTTCGGCATCTATCGCAACAGCAAGAGTGACCCAAAGAACGGCAGTGCAACCAACGGTATGCAGAACTACGACGACCTATATGCCGATGTGCTGCTTTGGGTGAATAATGGATGGGTGGACTATTGCGTACCCCAACTATACTGGGAAATAGGCAACAAGGCTGCCGACTACAAGACGTTGATTGGATGGTGGAACAAATATGCCGCCAACCGTCCCCTATACATCGGTGAGGACGTGGAGAGGACTGTGAAGAACGCTGATTTGGACAACCCGAACATCAACCAAATGGGAGCGAAATTCAGACTTCACAAACAAATGCCAAATGTAAAGGGTACCGTGCTTTGGTATGCCAAGGTGACGGTGGACAATGTGGGAAACTATGGCGCCAATCTCAGGGGCAACTATTGGAGATATCGTGCATTACAGCCTGACATGCCGTTTATTGACGACAAGGCTCCGTCGAAACCAAAGAAGGTGAAGGCTGTAACAACCAACAGTGGTTTGGTGCTCTTTTGGACGGCTCCCAAGGGAGGGGGATGGAAGGACAAGGCTGTAAAATATGTCATTTACAGGTTTGACAACGATGAGAAGGTCAACTTGGCCGACCCTTCGAAAATCGTCTCCATCACAACTAACACCCACTACAAACTGCCATATCGTGACGGCTCCGTCAAGTACAAGTATGTGGTGTCCGCACTCGACAGGATGAGCAATGAGAGCAAAGGTGTAGTGGTGAAAGTGAAATTGTAAGGGAATGAGATTTGTTTCAAGTTGGGTTATCAGTTAATGATGAACAAGTTACCATAGCTATGAAACAATGTTAACTAAAACAAAAATATTTGGTGATTGGGGAAAAAATCGTTACTTTTGCACGCGAATAAAGGAAATGGTCAGCATTTTGAAGCAAATTTTTCTTTTCATAGCGTTGCTCCTCCTCTTTGCTTGCAACAAAAATGAGGACAACTTGGCAAAGGTTATCGTTGCCCCATGGGGTATTATCGCAGACGAAAACTGCGACACCATGGAGCATTATTCCCTGAAGGAAATCCTTGAGAGTGGTGAACTCATTGCCCTCACCATCCCCGGGGAGGATTCCTATTATACCTTCCGTAACGCCGAGATGGGCGTGCAATATATGGTGGGGGCCAAACTTGCCGAAGAACTGGGTGTAGGCTTGCGCGTCAACGAATGTCTCGACACTTTGGAGATGGTCGAAAAGCTGAAGAAAGGGGAGGGCGACATCATACTCCTACCATTGAGTAGAAACATCGAGGGAGCAGACAGCCTTGTGTTCTGTGGTCCGGAGGAGGGTAATTCCCAGTGGGCCGTGATGGAATACAACAAGGAGCTTGCCGATACCATCAACAAATGGTTCGATCCTGAAATGATAGCAGAGGCAGAAAAATTAGAGGCCAACATTTTGGAGAATGGAGGCATCGTGCAATGCCACGTCTATGCCCCCTATTTGGACAAGGAGGCCGGTATCATCTCTGAGTGGGATGCTCTTTTCAAGGAGTATGCAGGAGAAGCCTGTGCGGACTGGCGACTTCTTGCCGCCATCTGTTACCAAGAATCATGTTTCGACCCCAAGGCACGTTCATGGGCCGGTGCATGCGGTCTGATGCAACTTATGCCCGCTACGGCCCAGACACTTGGTTTGGAGGTGGCTGATATTTTCGACCCAGAAGCCAATATACAGACGGCCGCTCAATATCTCAACCACCTCATCAAACTCTACCGCGATGTTCCCGAAGAGGTTGAGCGCCTCAACTTTGTGCTTGCCAGTTACAATGGAGGCCCTGGACACGTAAGGGACGCCATGGCTCTGGCTGAGAAGCATGGAGCAGATAAATTTGTTTGGGATGACGTGTCAGAGTACATCCTCAAGCTTAGCAACCCCGCCTACTACCGCGATGAAGTAGTCAAGCATGGCTATATGCGTGGTACGGAGACCCACAACTACGTGTCGAGTGTTAGGCAACGCTATGAGGAATATTCCGGCCAGAAACTCACTGGCAACCATTATGGTGCACCTCAAGCCGCAGGTTATGCAGGCGTTAGCACCGAGCCCACCAGAAGAGTGGCTAAAACCAACAAGTTTCAGATCTAAAATATTATAGCGCCCATAGTTACTATCTTCACTATAGTATATATGGGCGCTATAGATTCTATAGACACTATAGAAACTACTATATCTACTATCACTAACCATCTACAATATGAAAGAAAGCCATACTTCCTTTGCCGCCCAGTTCGGGTGTCAGGATGAATACCGCCGTGAGGAATTGATTCGGCTGATAGAGCATTCCGTGGAGCAACTCACCTTGCAGGAGTTGGAAGCCTTGTATTATGATATGACGACCAAAAACTACATCAATGATTAGCTCCGCACGCCTCCTTCTGTCCTTTCTCTTCCTGTGTTTTGGTGTGCAATGGACCGTCGCACAGACCTCCCTCCAAGAAGGTACTTGGTATTTACGAAACAAATCTACATCCACTTATCTCAATGCCGGAGGTCTATGGGGTACTCAAGCCGTGTTGAGTCCACACGCCATCCCCCTTGAACTGAAAAAATCCGACGATGGCAATTGGCTCATTTACACCGGCTTCTCAAAGGAGAACGACGGTTGCCTTGGCCTCACCGCCGACGGTTTGTTCCTTGACTGTTCACGCTATCCATGGGGCATCGAAGAGTGCTCCAATGGTTGTTTCCTCCTGTCCACTCCCGACGGAGGATATGTGGGCATCAACGCTACGGGAGCATTGACCATCATGGCCTACAGCGACAGCGAGGCTTTACAGTGGCAGTTGCTCACCCATGCACAGATGCTTACTGAATTGCTTGGCACAACCCCAGCCATCCCCCAAGACGCCACCTTCCTCATTTCCAACCCTCGTTTCGACCGTAATCGTGAACAAGGCAAATGGGAGGGGAGTTCTTTCAGCATTGGCGGGGAAGTGGGATATGGTGGCAATGGCAACTATTGCGCCGAGGTGTGGAACGGCAATTTCGATGTATTCCAAACCTTGAAGCACATCCCCAACGGCAGATATCAACTCACCATACAAGGATTCTACCGATACAATAACACGAACAACAACACCAATAGCGTGGCTGTGCAAACACACCGAATGGGTACCGAGAAACTACTGGCACAGCTATATGCCAACGATATGGCCGTGTCACTGATGAGCATCGTCGCCGAACGCGACAACATGAGGAGACTGGGGCTCTCTGGTTCCAACTCCGACCTTCCCTTCTCCATGACAGAGGCCTCCAATGCTTTCACTGCACAATTATATACCGCCAACAAACTGGAGGTGAGTGTGACCAATCACGAACTCACCATCGGCATCAGGAAGACGCAAAAAGACGGCTGTGACTGGACGGTGTGGGACAATGTGCAACTCACCCTGATGGAGACGGGCGACAACAGCGACTATGATGTCAACAGCGATGGAACAGATGCGACGGAATACGACGATGTGTCACCTGAAAATCCCATGGACATGACCTCGCACATTGTGAACCCGAATTTCGACAGTTCTTCAGGATGGTCTGGCTCTCCTGTCATCGGCGGGGCTTCCGGCAACCCCAATGCGGAGAAATACAACACCACCTTTGACGTTTACCAAACACTGCACGACATACCCAATGGATGGTATCGCCTCAAAGCACAAGGCTTCTATCGCTATGGTGACTACCATGACGAGCAGCACAAGTCTTATTATGGGGGAGGTTGGACGGAGAACGACGCCAACAATATGTATGCCATGTACACCATCCCCTACGCTGTCATCAGTCGGAAAGAGGGATTTGAAAAACATTTGGCAGAACTGTATGCCAACCATGTGGCTGTGGGGCTGCCGTCACCTTTCGACTTCGCTCATGAATCTGCCACGCATCCCGACGACTATCCCACGGAACTGGGATGGGTTCCCGACACACAACGTGGAGCCTCCGGGGCCTTCAGCGACGGAGAATATCCTGTAGAACTTTTTGTGCCGGTAACGGATAACACATTACGAGTAGGCGTTAGAAAATCTTTGGGATATAAGTACGACTGGGCTTGTTGGGACAATTTCCAACTTCAATATCTTGGCAAGCAGGGGCTCGTCTATGCCGATGGTTTGTTACTCAATACGCAAAGCCTCCGTATGGTTCCTTGGCAGAAATACCGGCTGGAGGGAACGGTTACACCTAATGATGCTTCCGACAACACCCTCTCCTGGCATTCCAATAACACCAACGTAGTGGAGGTGGACAACAATGGTATGCTTACTGCCAAGGCCGTTGGCACAACCACAGTCACTGTAACTGCCAATGGTGCTGAAGGCAACAATGTCGCTGCTACCATCACTGTCGTCGTAGAAGAGGGTACTGCAAACATAAATAGTTTGGTAATCAACGAAATACAAGTTTCCAATCTTGACATGTTCCTCGACCCGTCCGGCAATTATGGAGGGTATGTAGAGTTATACAATCCCGCTAATCAAGGTGTGTCTCTGCGAAATCTTTATGTCAGCGATGACCCTTCCAATCTGTTGAAATGCCGTCTGACCTCTAAAAGCGGAGCCGTGCCAGCTAATGGTTTTGCCCTCGTATGGTTCGACCATCGAGACACCTACGACGGACAAGTGGATTTCAAACTCGACATGGACGGTGGAACCATCTATCTTAGCGATGCCGGTGGCAACGTCATCGTTAGTCAAGCATACCCACCAGTTGTCAGCAGGACATCGTATGCCCGCACGACTGATGGCAGCGGGCCATGGGCCATCACTGCCTATCCTACACCGGGTGTCACCAATACTAACAGTCGTGAATTTCTGTCGGCAGCAACCGCACCCCGATTGGCCATGCCCGTCGTGAGCCACGAATCACAACTCTTCAAAGGTCAATTGGTGGTGAATGTGGACATCCCCGACGGCGCAACGCTCCGCTACACCTTGGACGGAGCCACGCCGACTGAAGACAGGGGGGACATGAGTGCCGACGGTCTCTTCACCATCGACCAAACCACCACCCTGCGTTTGCGCCTTTTCAAGCAAGGCATGTTGCCCAGCCCCGTGAAGACTTGCTCATATATATACGACGACAAAGGCTATATGTTGCCCATCCTCTCCGTCATTGCAGCCCCAGAGGATTTTTACGATGACGAGAAAGGAGTTTTCGTCACTGGCACCAACGGTGTGACGGGAGCAGGTATCAATTTCAAGTGCAACTGGAACATGGATTGGGAGCGTGCCGTCAATTTCAACTACATCGCCCCCGACAACGCCGAAACATATAGTCAGGAAAGTTCTTTGTCGAGATTTGGTGGATGGAGCCGTTCATGGTATCCATACAATTTCAAACTCGTGGCAAAAAAAGAGTATGAGGGTCTGAACTTCGTGGCTCATCCTTTTTTTGGCAACAAGCCCTACTTGAAACAAAAGGCCTTGCAAGTTCGCAATGGAGGGAACGACCTCCTTTGCCGTATCAAAGACGCCTCGCTGCAACAAATCATTATCTCCAGCGGCTTTCATCTTGATTGCCAGGACTATTTGCCCATACACAGCTTCATCAACGGCAAGTACCAAGGCATGCTCAACTTGCGTGAAGCCAGCAACAAACATTTCGCATACGCCAACTACGGCATTGACACCGACTTGATGGACCAAATGGAGCTGGGCGGCGGAATAGACGTGAAGGTGGGAACCATCGACTCCTTCAACAAATGGAGGGAACTGTCGGCCAACGCCACCGATGACAAAACCTACAGAGAAATCTGCGACATAGTGGACATTGATGAGTTTGCCAATTATATGGCAACACAAATCTTTCTTGGTGGTGACGACTGGCCGGGCAACAACTGCAAAGCATTCAAGGGAAACGACGGAAAATTTCACATCGTTCTCTTCGATATCGACCAAGCCCTGCGTTATGATGCTTATGCTTTCACCCACCTCATGAACAACAGCGGATGCCCCTTGGTGGAGATTTTTCTCAATATGATGAAAAACGACATCTTCCGCAAGCTGTTCATTGACACTTATTGCTTGGTGGGAGGAAGCGTGTTCGAACCTACCAGGTGCAAGGAAATCATCGACCGTATGTGCGACGAGATGAACCCCGCCTTGGCTTTGGAAGGCCTCTCCACTGAACCCACCGCCTCCTATGTGAAGGCTGTGCTCACCGCCACTCGGCGCAACACCATGATGGATGCCATTTCCACGTGGAGTCCGGCTCTCATAGAGGCTTCTGGGCAGCAGGTGAAACTGTCCTCGAATGTGGAGGAGGCCCGACTGCAAGTGAACGGCTTGGACGTGCCAACGGGCAAGTTTGACGGCACGCTCTTCGCACCCATAGTTGTCAAGGCCTTGGCTCCCGAGGGTTTTGTCTTCAAAGGGTGGGTCAACGAGCAGGGCAACCTCCAGTCTTCCGAAGAAGAATACGACATCTCCAACCTTGGAATGCTCACCCTCGTGGCCACCTTTGAACGGCTTGTTGACGACGAGGAACTGTCGGCCGCCATAGCCATGCCCATCAAAGTGAACGAGGTGAGTGCCGGCAATAGCGTCTTCATCAACGACTGGTTGAAGAAGAGCGACTGGATAGAACTCTACAACAACACCGATGTGGCTCTCGACGTGGCTGGACTATATGTGAGCGACGACATCGACGAGCCACAGAAATACCAAATCCCCGACGGCAATGGCGTGGTGAATACCATCATCCCCGCCGGCGGTCATCTTGTAGTATGGGCCGACAAACTGGAGAGTATCTCGCAGCTGCATGCCAACTTCAAACTATCGAACACGGAAGGGAGTATGGTTCTCGTGAGTGGCAGTGACCAATTTGTGAACCGCAACCCCGACTATTTCGACCAGCATCCCGGCATGGGCGCTTTTATCGATGGCATCACCTATACCATTCACAGGGGCGACCAATCAGTGGGAAGGCATCCCGACGGAGGACGCTTTTTCTACCAAATGTGGCGACCCACCATTGAACAAACCAATACACTGCTCACTGCCGACTCCTTGGTGGGAGAGGACCGTAACCTTATGCTCAAGGACAACCTGTTCACCCTCCAACTCCAATCCGGATGGAACTGGGTGTCTCACAATCTCTCCATTCCCGTGGGCGTTGAAGAACTTTCGAACCAAGTGCAGCGAGTGACCAGCCAGACGAAAGAGGCCATCTACGATGACGTCCTCGGTATGGCCGGTTCGCTCAAGACGATGGAGGCCGGCTCACTATATAAAGTGCTGATGAAGACGGCTGACACTTTCACCAGCACTGTGGAGCCTTGCAAGAGTGACATGCCCATCACCCTTCGTCCTGGATGGAACTGGATAGGCTATCCCGTGGATGGTGCGCAACCTGTTACCGCTGCGTTGGCCGACTATCCTGCCGATGAAGGTGACCAACTGATGGGTCAGGATGGTTTCGCCGTTTATGAAAATGGTATTTGGGCTGGCACGCTCTCCTCTATGGAAACAGGAAAAGGATATATGTTGCACACCGACCGGGCCAAGGTGCTTCGATTTGCCGCCCCGTCAGTAAGGCTGAACATCAACAGGGCTGGCATGCGTGGGCAGAGAGCACGTGACTATGGCATCGACAAACATGCCCACCCCAACGTCATGGGTGTGATCGCCTCTTTGACAAAGGATGGGGAGCAAGTTGATGCCGACCGTTTCACCGTTCTCGCATTCTCCTCTGGAGTGTGCAGGGGGATGGGCAAACAAGTGGGTGACAACATCTTCATCACCATCCATGGTGAAGGAAACGAGCCTTTGGACTTCAAAGCATTGGATAATATGGAGGGTGTTGTGTACACCATTCGTGAAACCATTCCGTTTATGGCTGGTGTGGAGGGTGCCCCTTCCACTCCATTCCTATTGACCATCGGTGAAGAGACCGACGGAATCGTTCCCCTCGATGGTGGAGAGTTGGCTAAGGGAATTGCGGGAAGGACCGTGGAAGGCTATTACAATCTTAGTGGTGTGCGATGCGCCTCCCGGGTCGGCACATTACCCTCTGGCATGTATTTGGTAAAATACTCCGACGGCGTCAGCCGAAAAATTTATGTCAAATAAACGGCAAGCCATGAAAAAAATCATTATTCTACTCATATACCTATCCTTGGTGATTACCTTGCAAGCCCAAGGAGTCGTGGAGGTGTGTTTCAATGGAGAAACAGTGGAGGTGAGCGTGCCTGACGATGTGCAAGGTGTTACTTGGACAACTTCGGGTGCACATGTCATCATCACATCGTCCACCACCACCACGGAATACACTTATGCTCTTTCCGGGAAGTCTGATGACGGTTCCCTCGTCCTCAATGGTTCTTACAAACTCACTTTGGAATTGCGTGGCTTGCAACTCACCAATGCCAGTGGCGGCGCAGCCATCGACATTGAGTGTGGCAAACGGATCGCCGTGGTGCTTTCTGACGGCTCCAACAACTCTTTGAGTGATGCCCCGCAAGGTGCACAAAAGGCTGCTTTCTATTTCAAAGGGCATCCTGAATTCAAAGGTTCCGGCACGCTGAATGTGACAGGTCGTCTGAAACATGCCATTGCCGCCAAAGAATACATCGAATTGAAGAAAACCACCGGACACATCAATATTCTTGGAGCGGTGGGTGATGGAATCCACTGTGGCAAGGGAAAGCCCGACGGTGAAAACAATTTTTTTCTGATGAACGGCGGAACGGTGGACATCGCCGGGGTGGGTGACGATGGCATTGACACGGATGATTACGGCGCCATTCGTATCAATGGAGGTGCCTTGGCTGTCAATGTGGGCGATGGTGTCACCGCCTTGAAGGCCGACAGCATTGTGTCCATCACGGGTGGAGTGGTCTCCCTGTCTGTTGATGGTGATGGAAGCGAGGGCGTCTGTGCTCATCATTCTGTAGAGGTGTCTGGCGGTGAACTTAGTATTGTTGTCACTGGCAATGGGAGCAAGGCTATCTTGGGAAAGAAGGCTGCCGTAGGTGCCACCGTAGTCAATGGCGGTTATGTCAGCATCACTGGTGGCAAAACCCAGTTGTATGTCCTTGGGGCGGGTATGAGCGATGGAAACGGCGGCTTCATCCCGTGTGCGGGAATAGTCGCCGACAATGACATCTCGATGAGTGGTGGCGAGGTGACCATCTTGTCCTTGGGCAAAGAGACCGTACCCATTCTCGCCAACGATGATTTCTCTTCTGAAGGTTGTAACCTGTCCATTGAGCGTACGCCTTGGCAAGTCGATTTTTTGGACTGCCCCTACGATATGACCTTATATGTGGTGGTGGAGGCAGATGGTTGCCGTTTGGACGACTATGCCAACAAAGCCGTAGGTGCTTTCATGGATGAGAAATGTGTTGGATACGGCGTTTTCGACACCAATGACTTCGGTATCATACGTGTATGGAGCCATGACACCGGTGCTCATGCTTTGTCGTTCAAGGTTTACGACTATGAGACATTGATGGAATACGAGGCGGTGGCCGACCATGAAATTTCCTTCGCATCAATGGCACATGATGGCACTCCCGGACACCCCGTTGTGCTGGGTTATCAGTCCCATGGCTTGTTGGGTGATGTCAATTTGGATGGAGATGTGAATGTCACCGATGTCATGCTCATGGTGGACTACATCTTGCAGCATGCCACAGACCATTTCTATTTACCGAATGCCGACTTGGATGGCAGCGGCGATGTGAATGTGACGGATGTGATGTTGGTGGTGGCCATCGTCTTGGGTGACAACTAAAAAGCCCGGTCCGCCCTTGTATGGAAACAAGGCAGACCGGGTGTCTTTTTCTGCAAACTTGAAGGATGCCCGACTATTGGAAACTTCTCTTGATTTTGTCCACGTATGCATCTATGACGGCCACTGCGGTGATGCTCACCACATCGCGCACGGTGCTGCCATAGTCGGCAAAGTGAATGGGTTTGTTAAGGCCCATTTGAATGGGGCCGATGATTTCGATGTTGGGTTCCAGGGCTTGTATCATCTTGTATGAGGAGCGAGCACTGGTGAGGTTGGGAAATACCAACGTGTTCACATCCATTCCCTTCAAACGGTTGAATGGGTATAGGGAGTCTCTCAACTCGCGGTTGAGGGCTGTGCTGATTTGCATCTCACCGTCAATGGGTAGGTCGGGCATTTGCTCGTGCAGTTTGGCCACTGCCTGACGCACCTTTCGACTTCCCTCTGATTGGTCGCTGCCGAAATTGGAGTGGCTGATGAGGGCGATGCGAGGCTTCTCGTTGAAGAACCTTACAGCCGTGGAGGCCAGTTTGGCGATGTCAACCAATTTGTCCGTGTCGGGGTCGTTGTTGATGAGGGTGTCGGCCACGAAGAGTGTGCCACGCTGGGAATTGATGATGTGCATGGTGCCGAAATTTTCGTATTCCGGCCTCACGCCGATGATTTCCCTCACTACCTTGAGCGTATTGGAATACTTGGTATAAAGGCCGGTGATGAAGGCGTCGGCATCGCCCGTTTCCACCATCATCATTCCAAAATAGTTGCGCTCGAACATTTTGTCGTTGGCTTCCTCGAAGGTGTAGCCGTCGCGCTGCCGCTTTTGCGTGAGGATGTGTGCATAACGCTCACGGCGTTCCGCCTCGCGGTCGTGGCGAAGGTTGACAATCTCTATTCCCTCTAAGTTGAGGTCCAACTGGTCTGCCAGCTTGGTGATGCGCTCGTCGTTGCCTAAAAGAATGGGCTCGCAGATGCCCTCCGCCTTTGCTTGTACGGCGGCTTTGAGCATGGTGGGGTGTATGCCTTCTGCGAAGACCACCTTTTGCGGATGAGCTCGGGCTGTGTCGTAGAGCTTGCGCGTCACTTTCGTCTGAAGTCCAAGCATTTGCTGTAGCGTGTTCTTGTATTCTTCCCAGTCAGTGATGACCTTTCGAGCCACTCCGCTCTCGATGGCGGCTTTTGCCACAGCAGCCGACACCTCTGTGATAAGGCGTGGGTCAACAGGTTTTGGTATGAAGTAGGAGGGGCCGAAAGTGAGGTTGTTCACCTTGTACACATCGTTCACCACGTCGGGAACCGGTTGTTTGGCCAAGTCGGCGATGGCGTGTACGGCGGCCAATTTCATTTCCTCGTTGATGGCGCGTGCATGGACGTCAAGTGCTCCTCTGAAAATGTATGGGAAGCCGATGACATTGTTGATTTGGTTGGGATAGTCGGAGCGTCCGGTGGACATGAGTACGTCGGGGCGTGAGTCCATGGCATCCTCGTATGATATTTCGGGGATGGGGTTGGCAAGTGCGAAGACGATGGGATCCTTGGCCATGGAGCGTACCATGTCCTTGGTAAGGATGTTTCCCTTGGACAATCCCACGAAAACATCGGCGTCTTTCACGGCCTCTTCCAAGGTGTGCACATCGGTGCGGTCGGTGGCGAAGAAACGCTTCTGCTCGTTGAGGTTCTCACGGTCGCTGGTGATGACACCTTTCGAATCAAGCATGAGTATGTTTTCCTTGCGCGCCCCCAAGGCCATGTAGAGCTTGGTGCAGGAGATGGCAGCCGCCCCGGCGCCGTTGACGACAATGCGTACCTTGGAGATGTCCTTGCCGTTCACTTCCAAGGCGTTTTTCAGTCCTGCAGCAGAAATAATGGCCGTTCCGTGTTGGTCGTCGTGCATTACAGGGATGTCGAGCGTGCGCTTGAGTCTCTCTTCGATGTAGAAACACTCCGGGGCCTTGATGTCTTCCAGATTGATGCCTCCGAAGGTGGGAGCGATACGTTCCACCGCCTCGCAGAATTTCTCGGGGTCTTTCTCTGCCACTTCAATGTCGAAAACGTCGATGCCACCGTAAATCTTGAAGAGCAACCCCTTGCCCTCCATGACGGGCTTGCCGCTCAGGGCGCCAATGTCGCCCAATCCAAGAACTGCCGTTCCGTTGCTGATGACGGCCACCAAGTTGCCTTTGTCTGTGTATTTGTAAGCTTCGTTGGGGTCTTTTTCAATCTCCTGGCATGGAAATGCCACGCCCGGCGAGTAGGCCAGACTGAGGTCGGTTTGTGTACGATAGGGTTTGGTGGGTGTAACTTCAATTTTCCCTGGGCGGCCGCTCTTGTGGTATTCCAAGGCCGCTTCTTTCGTGATTTTTACCATATCTATTAAAGTGATGATTTGATGCAACCGAAATTTTAAGTTGCAAAGTTACTATAAACATATCGTAAAACAGTCATATTGAAGGAAAAAGAACGAAAAAACTGCAATTTGTTTTGGAGTTTTCAGGAAAAATGCTAATTTTGCCTTTTGAATGAATATTCATACGGCTGACATGCAAAAAACATCCACCACCAACATCTATCGTTATGAATTGCGCGGCAGAATTCTGTCAACTGCCATGGTGGCCTTTCGTAAGAAGGGCATCAAGGCTGTAAAGATGGATGATATTGCCAATGAACTGTCCATCTCTAAGCGTACGCTTTATGAGATATACACCAACAAGGAGGATTTGCTCTATGAATGTGTACGCGACCATGATGAGATGTTTGAGAAGAAGCTGAAGGATATGGTGAGTGAAAGAGAAAGCACTGTCATCGACATCCTTGCATGTTTTATGAAGCTTCACATCGAGGAGGCCAGCGAGACAAATCCGGCTTTTTATTCAGAGTTGGTGAAATACCCCAAGCTCATTGACTACATCAATGAGCGTAACGAGCGTCAGCGTAGCCGTTCGCGAGGGTTTATGCAGCGCGGGGTGGAGGAGGGTTTCTTTCGCAGCGATATTGATTACGACATCACCAACCTCATGGTGGAAGTGTTTATGAGCCATGTGATGGAAAAAGGATTATACAAGCGCCTTCCTTTGCCGGAAATCATCCGCAATGTCGTCATGGTCATGCTGCGCGGCTTTAGCACGGAGAAAGGCCTCCGCCGTATCGAGATGCTCAAACTATGAGGCATTTCCCGTGTGGGGGGCATTTACTCGATGCTCTCCACTCTCACTCCATCAAGTTCCTCCATCATCGACATGACGCGGGCATCATATTTGTCTCGCTTCATGATGACATCCATGGTCACCGTGTATGATAATTTACCATCGATAGTGGTTTCCCGCAAGTTGTACGAGTCGATGCGCAGGCCGTCTTTGCGCAAGCGTTGCATGACATTGCTCACGTCGGTTGTCGTTGGGGAGGAGAAGGTGATGGAGATGTTGCGTGTGCCGAAGCGCTGCATCAGCCAGTTCATCGTCTCCAAGCATAACAGCACCAAGATGGTGGCTGCACCGGACAGGACATACATTCCTGCCCCGCATGCCATGCCAATGGCCGCTGTCACCCACAAGCCAGCAGCGGTGGTGAGGCCTCTCACCACGTGCTTTTGGAAAATGATGGTTCCTGCACCGATGAAACCAATGCCACTCACCACTTGAGCCGCCACTCTGGAGGGGTCGAGGCGTATGTTGTAAGGCAGTTTGAGCACGTCCTCAAATCCGAACTGTGAAATGACCATGAAGAGTGCGCTGCCCAATGCGACAAGGAAGTGTGTGCGGAAGCCCGCCTCCTTGGCACGGTAGCCACGCTCCAAGCCGATGAGTCCGCCGAACAAGGCACCGGCAAACAATCTTAGGATGAATTCTGTTGTCATGCTTGTAATGATTGGAAGAGCGACAGGGCATGTGCATGCTCCTGTCGCTCTGGTAGTTTATTCGAAAACAAGAGCCTCCTTGTCGGGAGCCTTGTCTATCTTGATGGTTGCTCCTTGCTGCACCTCGCCTCCGAGGATTTTTTCGCACAGACCGTCCTCGATGTGGTTTTGGATGGCCCTTTTCAGCGGTCGGGCGCCAAACTGTACGTCGTAGCCCTTCACCGCCACGAATTCCTTGGCGGAATCGGTGATTTCAAGATGATAGCCGAGGGCTTCCACACGTTTGAAGAGGCCGGAAAGTTCGATGTCGATGATTTTCTTGATGGCCTCCAGGTCGAGTTGGTCAAAGGTGATGATTTCGTCGAGGCGGTTGAGGAATTCGGGTGCGAACTGCTTGCTAAGGCTCTTCTGAATGATGGAACGTGCGTGCTCCTTGTCGCTCTCGTTGAGGCTCAGCCCCAAGGTGCCTCCTGCATTGAATCCCACGCCTCTTCCAAACTCTTTGAGCTGACGGGTTCCCGCATTGGATGTCATGATAATCACCGTGTTGCGGAAATCCACCAAACGTCCGTTGCCGTCGGTCAGTCGCCCTTCGTCGAGGACTTGCAGCAGGAGGTTGAAAACGTTGCCGTGTGCCTTCTCTATCTCGTCGAGCAGGACGATGGAGTAGGGGTGTCTTCTCACTTTTTCAGTGAGTTGTCCGCCCTCTTCATAACCCACGTATCCCGGAGGCGCTCCCACCAGCCGTGAGACGTTGAAACTTTCTGTATATTCGTTCATGTCGACGCGTATCAAGTCTTCCGCGCTTCCAAACATCTGCTCTGCGAGTTTCTTGGCCAGGTAGGTCTTGCCCACGCCGGTGGGACCTAAGAACATGAATGCTCCGATGGGATGGTTCGGGTCTTTGAGTCCCACGCGGTTGCGCTGGATGGCCTTCACCATTTTCTCAATGGCAGCGTCCTGTGCTATGACTGCTTTTTTCAACTCGTTGCCCATGTTGCGCAACCTGACGCCTTCCGCCTCCGCCATACGCTGTACCGGCACGCCGGTCATCATTGACACCACGTCGGCCACCTCGCTCTCGGTCACCTCTTCGCGTTTGCCGTCGTCGCCGTTGCTCCATTCGTCGTTCATACGCTGCAACTCTTCCTCCATCTGAGTCTGCTGGTCGCGGTAGCGTGCTGCCAGTTCATAGTTCTGGTTGGCAACGGCATTGCGTTTTTTTACCTTCACCTCTTCGATTTCTTTTTCCTTGGCAGCGATCTCTGGAGGTATTTGTGCATGTTGCAGGTGTACACGTGCGCCCACCTCGTCCATGGCATCGATGGCCTTGTCGGGGAATGAGCGGTCTGTGACGTAACGCTCGGTGAGTTTCACGCAACTGGTCAGGGCTTCTTCGCTGTAGTTGACGTGGTGGTGTTGCTCATACCGGTCTCTGATGTTCTGCAGTATTTGCAAGGTCTCTTCGGACGAGGTGGGCTCCACCATCACCTTTTGGAAGCGCCTTTCGAGTGCGCCGTCCTTTTCGATGCTGTTTCGGTATTCATCAAGCGTGGTGGCTCCGATGCACTGTATGGTTCCCCGTGCGAGAGCCGGCTTGAGGATGTTTGCGGCATCCATGGAACCGGGTGTGGAGCCGGCGCCGATGATGGTGTGCACCTCGTCGATGAAGACGATGATGTCCGGGCTTTGCTCCAGTTCCTTGATGAGGGCTTTGATGCGCTCCTCGAATTGTCCGCGGTATTTAGTGCCTGCGACGACGGATGTGAGATCGAGGCTGACGAGTCTCTTGTTGAACAAGATGGGCGAGGTGCGGTGCTTGACAATCATCTGTGCCAAACCCTCCACGATGGCGCTCTTTCCCACGCCGGGTTCACCGATGAGAATGGGGTTGTTTTTCTTTCTTCGACAAAGAATTTCCATTACTCTCTGCATTTCCTTTTCCCTTCCCACCACGGGGTCGAGTTTGCTCTCGGCTGCAGCTTGTGTGAGGTCGGTGGAGAAATTGTCCAGCACAGGTGTCTTGCCGGCTGGTTTCCGTGTTTGTGTCGTCGTGTTTTGGGCCGTGTTGCCGGAGGTGGCTCCCACCCCCATGTCGTCATCCTCCTCCGCATCATCGGGGAGGCCTATGCCGTCTTGTGTCTGTCCGGCTTTTTGCTGAAAATATTTCAATGTTTCCGAATAGTCCATGTTGTTTTGTTCCAATACAATCTTTGCGCCATTGTCAACTTTGTCATGAAGCATGGCAAGTAACAAGTGTTGCACGTCCACCCAGTCCGTGCGTTGCAATCGTGCTTCCAACACAGCGAGTTTGAGAATGTTGCTGGCTTGGTCGTCGAGCATCAAATCACGTGGGTTGAGCACTTCGCCTCCTGCTCTTTGTTTCACTCGGTTTTCCAACTCCTCCTTCATAGAGGGCAAACTGACCGAAAAACGCTCAAACAATCTTTTTACCTCTGGGGAACACCCTCTGAGGATGCCCATCAGGAGGTGCTCGGGGCTAACACATTTGCTGGCAAGGCGAGTCGCTTCCTCACGGCTATAGGAGAGTATCTCGGATACTCGTGGTGAAAACTGGCTTGTCATACTTCGATACCTTTCTTATTCTTTTAATACCTTATTTTCTTCATCAATTACTACTGAGATTAATCAAAGAGTGTGCCAAAATCTATCATTTGCCGAAAATTCGCATATATTCTTCTTCAAAATTGGGAGTGAAAAAATCTTTTCCCATCCTCTCCATGATTTCATCCTTGCTGAAAAAACGTCCGCCATCCAGTTCATTGGGGTTGAGGCAGACGGCTCCATCGTAAGTGGTTTTATACACATACACCAACTCACGCTCTTGTTTGCCGTTGAACACGTATTTGTCCATAAAATGAGCTTCGAAATCGGTCACTCCCAATTCTTCGCCCACTTCTCGACGGAGGGCATGGTCGATGCTCTCTCCGTAATCTACGTGTCCTCCAGTGGCGGTGTCCCATTTTCCGGGTTGTATGTCTTTCCATTCGGGGCGTTTCTGCAAGTAAAGTTCGCCCTTGCTGTTGAAAAGGTGCAGATGAACGACGGGATGCAAGATTTTAGAACCGTCGTGTGCCTGCTTCCTGTTGATGCTGCCTATGACACGTCCATCTTCGTCAACAATGGGGAAAAGTTCTTGCAGGTTGTCCATGATGTTGGGGTGTTGGTGTCATTTCAGTTTCAATACCTGCGTGAAGCAGTCGGGAAAGAGGCTGCCGATGGGCTGCGGACTATGCTTGAAGATGCCAAAAACACAACTTCCACTACCAGTCATTTGTGCGTATGCCGCCCCATGGTCGTAGAGTTTTTCCTTGATTCGTCCGATTTCAGGATATATGTCGAAGATGGACTTTTCGAAATCATTAGTGAGTTGGTCACGCCAGGTGTCGATAGGTTGCCTGACAATGTCTCGACAACATTTTTCGGGCTTGCGTGGTTCTATTTTGGAGAAAGCCTCACGTGTGGAGACGGCGATGTCTGGTTTCACGAGTGCCAGGTAATAACCGTCGAGGTTGCCGAATTCATCATCAGCGGGTTCAAGTATTTCGCCCTTTCCTTGTGCGAATGCTGTTTCAGAGGTGATGAAGAATGCGCAGTCGGCACCCAGTTGAGCAGCATACCGTTCCATTTCGGCAATGCCCATGTTGAGGTGGAACTCCTCGTCCAACAGCCGGATCATATATGCGGCGTCGCTTGAGCCGCCGCCCATTCCAGCCTGCGTGGGTATTCGTTTATACAAGTGTGCATGGATCCGTGGTAGTCGGAAGTCCTTGGACAGCAGGTGGTATGCCTTCACCACCAAGTTGTTGGCCTCGTCGCCCTCGATGTCCATCCCAGTGACTTTCAGGTCGCACGGTGTGTCGCTGGGGAAGTCATGGTCCATCTTGTGCACGGAGAGTGCGTCATAAAGAGGGATAGGGTAGAAGACAGTCTCTAAGTTATGGTATCCGTCACTCCGCCGGGACACGATGTTGAGCCCCAGGTTGATTTTTGCACAAGGGAAGATAATCATGGCAATATGAAACTTTGGTTCATGCCACAAAAGTATTATCTTTTTTTCAAAACACCAAACTTTTCACTGAAATTAATAGTTCCATTCCTCCTACTTTGAAGTCCTACTTGGATGTGTCTGCCGGCAAGATGGTCTCCGTGCGTATGGTGCGCTGCTCTCCAATGATGTCAAAGGTGAGGGTGGCGCCGTCGGCTCGTACGTCGAGGGTGACGGGAGCACCCATGATGAGCGGTAGGTTCACATCGCCATGTCCTGCGGGGAATCCGCATAGCACGGGTATGTTGTATTTCTCCAAGTATTGTCTGTAGAGGTATTCCACGCTCTCATATTCAAGGTCGGCACGACAACCTGTGAATTCTCCCAGCACGACACCCTTGCATCGAGCCAACACTCCGTTGAGTTGGAGCATGTTGAAGAGGCGGTCGAGGTTGTGCATCGACTCCTCCACCTCTTCAATAAAGAGGATGATGTCGTCGAAGGCTGTGGCATCGGCTTGTGAGCCAAGGAGGGGAGCGAAAGTGCAAATGTTGCCTCCCACCAACATTCCGCGAGCCCTACCGGTGATATTGCAGGGATGAGCCGGAACCTCGTATCGTGGAATGATGCCCATGAGGATGTCGCGCATCAACGTACTGGTGGCGTCTCGGCCACCCGAAGGTCCGAGGAAAGAGCTCATGGTGCCGTGGATGCTCATCACGCCGGCGCACGTCTGCAAACCGTGGAGCGTGGTGATGTCGCTGAATCCAACAATCCATTTGGGATGCGAGGCGAGTTCCTGAAGGGTCAACTCGTTGACATATTGGATGGTTCCATACCCTCCTCTGTTGCAGATGATGGCTTTCACGTCGGGATTGTCGAGTGCCCATCTGATGTCGGCCACTCGCTCCTCCACCGTACCAGAGTATTTTCCTGCATATACTTTACCCACGTTGGGGCCGACGACTGGTGTCCATCCCCATCCTTGCAGCACCTTGACCGTGTTCTCCACATTCTCCATCGATGTGGCGTATGCCGGTGAGATCAATGCCACCTTGTCGCCTGGTTTCAAGAAGGGTGGTGACACGCATTGGCCGTTGCCTTTGTTGGTAGGTGAATCGTCCTTGTGGTCTGCGCATACAGGCAAGGAAAATGCATGCATACACCAGAATACAAGGACGAAACCTATCATCCCTTTGAAAATAACACTCTTTTTTCTTGTTGACATGATGATGATTGTTGCTATCTTACTCATTCAAGAAATGTGTTTCTTGTCTTGTGTTTCTATTTCACCACAAAGTCAAGAGCTTGGAGGTCTTTGTCGAGCGAAGAACTTCCATATAGGATTTTATAGCGTCCCGGACGTGTCGATAGTTCATCGATGGATGCATCGTAATATTCGAAAGCTTCGCCATCGAGTGTGATGACGGCCTTTGCTGTTCCTCCTGCTGCAAGTTCGACGCGCTGGAAACCTTTGAGCGACTTGATGGGGGCGTCGGGGTAGTCGAGGGCTTTCACATAGACTTCCACGATTTCAGTTCCAGCACGCTGTCCAGTGTTGGTAACAGGTACGGTAAGTTGCACTTTTCCATTGGCCTTCATCGACTTTTTCGAGAGTTTTCCCTTGCCGTATTTGAAGGAGGTGTACGACAGTCCGTAACCGAAGGGGTAGAGGGCTGTTCCACGGAAATAGCGGTAGGTGCGGTTGTCCATGCTGTAGTCGAGGAAGTCCGGGAGGTCTTCCGTGGAGGAATAGAATGTCACGGGTAACTTGCCATTGGGATTGTAGTCACCGAAGATGATGTCTGCGAGAGCCTTGGAGCCACCTTGTCCTCCATACCAGGCTTGAAGGATGGCGTCGCACTGCTTCTCGATGGGGGTAAAGGCGATGGCTGATCCTGAGCAGTTGACGTAAACGACGGGTTTTCCTGTTCCCTTCATGGCATGCACGAGCCGTTGCTGCACCTTGGGCAGTTCGATGTCGGCCTTGTCGCCTCCCTCGCCCTCCATCCGTGCGGAAATGCCTCCTATGACGATGATGGCGTCGGCTACCTTCACCTCATTGGCCAAATCCGTGTAGTCAACAAGAATGCGTTCGCAGATGTCACCCCTAAGCATGGCGAAGTTGCCGTTGCCTTTCTTGTATTCCAGGAGGAGGTCGTATGTCTTTCCTTTTTCAACTTGGAATGATTTGTATTGCACTTCTCTTCTGAAGAAACCACGTTGGCGTTCGCCTGGTTTGGCCGCTTCAATGGTGTCGCCGTTGACGACAAGCAGGTAGCCGTTGTCGCTCGTGAAAGTGTATTTCATCTCTCCTGTGAATGTTGACTTGTATTTCCCGGTGAGACGTACAGACAGTTCATCCTTGTCAACCCCCTCTGCGAAGCCCCATGCGCCGAATGTGGAGAAATTGATGTCATTGTAGTAGTCCGTCTTGACAGGCTCCCCTTGCAGTTCCTTGTTGTTGAAGAATTCCACGAAAACTCCTTTGCCATCGTTGAAATCCTGCAGATGGTGCACGGTGTTGTACTCGTCGGTGAGTTCGCATGCCTTGTGATAGATGATGCGGGCGTTCGGCACGGCATTCTTGATGCCTTGAAGCAAGGTGCGGGTGTGTGCCGGTGTGGGGGTTCCTCCGTAATTGCCGTTGAGCAAATCTGCATCATCGGCATTGGGTCCCACCACGGCGATGGTCTTCACTTCCTTGGAGAGAGGAAGGATTCCGTCGTTTTTGAGCAGCACCATTGACTCCCTTGCCGCCTTGACGGCAAGTTCGTCGTTCGCCTCGCTGCTGATGACATCAGGCTTCAAGTTGGCCCAGGGCAGCATCTCTGGTGGGTCGAACATACCGAGTTCGAAGCGTCCGAGCAAGGTCTTTCTTAAGTGTTCGTCGAGAGTCTCCTCCTTGATGAGCCCTTTTTCGAGTGCCTCGGTGAGAACCATGAACACCTTGCCGCACTCCAGGTCGGTGCCGTTGAGCACGGCGTCAACAGAAGCAGAGAGCGGGTCGGGGTGTGTTTCATGCTGTCCTCTGTTGAAGAAATTGTTGATGGCGTCGCAGTCGGTGAGCACGATGGCGTCATAGCCCCATTTCCGGCGAAGGATGTCCACGAGCAGACGGTCGCTGGTGCAGCACGGCACCCCTTCGTATCGATTGTAGGCACACATCACCTCGCGCACGTTGCCTTTTTTCACCAATGCCTTGAACGCGGGCAGGTAGGTTTCCCACAAGTCGCGCATGGAGACGGAGGCGTCGTATCTATGGCGCAAAGGCTCTGGACCGCTGTGCACAGCATAGTGCTTGGCACAGGCGTGTGTTTTGAAATACCGGTCGTTATCGCCCTGCATGCCGAGGACGGTTTGCACGCCTAAAACGGCATTCATATAGGGGTCTTCGCCGCAAGTCTCCTGGCCGCGTCCCCACCGTGGGTCGCGGAAGATGTTGACATTGGGTGTCCACACAGAGAGACTATGAAACTTCTCGTCCTCGCCACTGCCACGCTGCATGCGTTCATTATACTGGGCACGAAACTCGGTAGAGGCCACATCGAAGCACTTGTATACCTGAGCAGGATTGAAGGATGAGGCCATGGCAATGGGCTCTGGGAACACGGTGACATTACCCATATTGGCTGCACCATGCAGGGCCTCGCTCCACCAGAAGAACTTCTTGATGCCCAGACGG
>JAFZRU010000057.1 GCA_017619755.1 Prevotella sp. | reverse complement strand
TCGGGCGAGCGGATGGACATAAAGTCCACCCCTACAGACGCACCAACCTCTTGGGTGGTGTGTTGCGGCGTGTCTTATGAATAGCCTTTCGCCTGTTTTTATGTCTTTTTTTTTCCACGGCTTGCCGTTATTATCAAGCGTGAGCGTTTCAGATCATTTGCAGACGACCCTTTTTATTCGTCTTATTATTTTTATCAGCGAAGCGTTTTTTTTCTATATTTTCATCATTGTAAGATTTGAACAGATTTGTAGGACTTGAATAGATTTGTAAGATTTGACATTCGTCTATTAGTGGTTGCGTCTGCTTTGCATCCGCGACCGTTGGTTCTGCCCGTTAGGGCACTCCACAAACAAATCGTTGAAGAGCGTCGTCGTATGGTTAAATGAGGTTAAAACTCAGAAAAGTCTCTCAAAAAACAGGAGTGAATAGTGGAGAATACAAAGATAAATGCTATCTTTGCAGAACGTATGCGTATTTCGCCATAAGACAGAAACAATCTCAAAACACATTTATACATTACACAAATCCATTATGAATATGAAGAATGTACCAGTAATCAAGATTGGAATCGTCGCCGTAAGCCGCGACTGTTTCCCCGAGTCATTGGCAGTGAACCGTCGCAAGGCCGTGATTGCCAAGTATGTAGAGAAGTTTGACAAAGCCGACATCTACGAGTGCCCCATCTGCATCGTTGAGAGCGAGATCCACGCCCAGCAGGCCCTTGAGGATGTCAAGAAGGCTGGTTGCAACGCCCTCTGCGTGTATTTAGGCAACTTTGGCCCGGAGATTTCCGAGACCATGATCGCCGACTGGTTCCAAGGCCCCACCATGTTCTGCGCTGCTGCTGAAGAGACACAGAACGACCTGATTGACGGTCGTGGCGATGCTTACTGCGGCATGCTGAACGCCAGCCAGGCCCTTTCACTCCGCAAGACCCGCGCCTACATCCCCGAGGAGCCCGTGGGCGACGCCGCCGAGTGCGCCGAGATGATCCATGAGTTCGTGCCCATCGCTCGTGCCATCGTGGGTCTGCAGAACCTGAAAATCATCAGCTTCGGTCCCCGTCCCAACAACTTCCTCGCCTGCAACGCACCCATCCGTGCCCTCTATGACCTCGATGTGGAGATTGAGGAGAACTCAGAGCTCGACCTGCTTGAGGCATTCCAGAAGCATGAGGGTGACCCCCGCATCGACGACGTGGTGAAAGACATGGTCGCCGAACTTGGCACTGGCAACAGAATACCTTCCGTGCTGCCGAAGCTCGCCCAATATGAGCTTACGCTGACCGACTGGATTGAGGGACACAAGGGTTCACGTCAGTTTGTGGCCATGGCCAACAAGTGCTGGCCCGCCTTCCAGACGATGTTCGGCTTCGTGCCTTGCTATGTGAACAGCCGTCTGACAGGCCGTGGCATCCCCGTGGCTTGCGAGGTGGACATCTATGGCGCACTGTCCGAGTTCATCGGCACCTGCATCACCCAAGACGCCGTCACCCTGCTCGACATCAACAACTCCGTACCCAAGGACATGTACGAGGAGAGCATCAAGGGCAAGAAGTTCGAGTGCGACACCTACACCGAGAAGGAGATTTTCATGGGCTTCCACTGTGGCAACACCGCTTCCTCAAAGGTTTGCAACTGCCAGATGTGCTTCCAGCGCATCATGGCCCGCGCCCTGCCGGTAGAGGTGACCAACGGCACCTTGGAGGGCGACCTGAAGCCAGGAAAGGCTACTGTCTATCGTCTGCAGTCCACCGCCGACACCAAGCTCCGCGCATACATCGCCCAGGGCGAGATCATTCCTGTGGCCACCCGTTCCTTCGGTTCCATCGGTACCTTCGGCATCAAGAACATGAGCCGCTTCTACCGTCACGTCCTCATCGAGAAGCACTATCCACACCACGCAGCCGTGATGTTCGAGCACGCCGGCAAGTATCTCTGGGAGGTGCTGAAGTACATGGGCATCCCCGTGGACGAGATTGACTACAACTTCCCGAAGGGCGACTATTATCCCACCGAGAACCCCTTCGCATAACGAAGGCTCACCCATAGAATTAAATCCCCGAAAGTTTTCCGACTTTCGGGGATTTTTTAAGGACTTTAGGGTTAGGGTGTCCAATTTATTGTTTTTTTCTATCACGAATTTCAGAATTTAAGAATTTTTCCAATAATACAAACCATTGTAATGCTATAATTACCTCCCTACGGTCAGTGGGTCTAAGACAAATCTCTCTAATTCGCTAATTCTTGATAAATTGATTACATAATATTGGACACCCTACCTGAAGGGGCAAAAGCCTTATAGATGTCATAATGCTTTTGCCCCTTCAGGGCGCAATCTACTCTCCGTTATTTACCCAGGGCGCTGCCTTGGGCTGGTATCTCGTTGGCCTTGCAGGCCGTCTTTGCACAAATCCAACCGCACTGCACGGATTTTTTAAGGACTTTAAGGTCTTTAGGGTCTTTAAGGACCCTTACAAGTAGATGCCGAAGGAGACGGACTTGAATTTCGGGCCATAATCCGTGTCGAGCACATTGCAGGGGCTGTATTTGGCATAGATGCCGAAGCCCTTCATGCGCAGCCGGAGCATCAAGTCGAATGTGACGGGGTTCTTGTGCAGGTCTTTCGAAAAGTCTTTCTGCTTCTCACCATCCAACTTATACCGTGTCTTGATGCTGCTGTAGGTATTGAAATTGACAACCGCACCGACGGAAAAGCCCCTGAAGAAACTGTTGTTGTTTCGCAAGAAGTAATGATACATGAGCGGCACGTTCAGAGAGAACACCTTGATTCGCGAGAAATCGGGGTTGCTGCCAGCGGGGTAAGGTTGCACCGTGATGACGCCATTGTCATCCTTCACGAAACGGTGGCGGTCGGTCATACGATAATTGCGCCAATCCACTCCCAATCCCGCAGAGAGATAATGGCCGGCATTCTTCTTCAGGCGGTGCCTGTAGTCCAAGATGGTCCAGTCAATCTCCCAGGAACGCCCCACCGGAATGCTGATGCCGTCGGCAGCTCCCGTGGCGGTGCAGAACCCGAAGGCGATGTCCATAACCAACTCCGAACGATACTGTTGGTCGCCATCGTCCTTTTTCTGTCCGAAGGGCATGAAGTCCCACAAGCTTTTATTATATGTCTCGGTACTCACATAGTTGCTGTCCAACAATTGAATGGTGTTTTGATAGTCGAAATGACTGTTGCCTTCCTTTCCTTCCACGTGGATGGACTGCAAGGAGTCGTTGGTGACGATGGTCACACGCTGTGGTTTCTCAATCACCAAGGTGTCGTTTTCTGCGGCAGACGCTGTGGCAGCGGCCATCATCATCGTAATGATAAGATAATTCTTCATACGTCTTTTTTCATTATTTATTATTAAACATTTTTTTCAGTTCCGCCAAAGAGTTGACCGTGCTCTCGATATAGATGACGGTCACCAACCATTGGCTTCCGTCGGCCACCTCCTTTTGGCATAGGTAACGGTAATACTTTCCAGTGGTGCCCAACTGCACCATTCTTGTCGTCGTGCGTCCATGCTTCTCGTAGGTCATGCTGGTCGATGCACCAGCCGACTCCATGTCACGTTTCATGGCAGCATTGATTTTGGCCAGTTCGGCGCTGCTCACCTTGCATTTCACACTGCGAAACAGGCTCATCTTATAGTCAGCCAGCATCCGTCCTCTCACGCGAGTCTCCTCCATACGCTCCTTGGGAACGATCTTGCCACTGAACAGTTCATCGACCGCGAGTCCTTGTTGTGCGGCGACCTGTCCTGCCATGAGGAGGAAGAGAAGTGTCATCATCAAGTGTTTCATATCGTTGTCTTTTATTATTCGGAAAAGATGTCTTTCATTTGCTCATCGACGGTGGTGAAGTCGCCCATTTCGTTGAGGGCGGATCTCATTTGCTGCATGACAATGGCCTTGTCATTACATTCCCTGCCGTAGATATAGGCCACACATTCGTCGTTGTTATGGCCCGTGAAGAGAGTGCCGAACACTGTCAACAGGATGGCTATCGAGGCGGCGATGCCGGCCATGCGCCACCAATTACGTTGAACCGGCTTTTGCTGGGGCAGACGCACTTGGTCGAAACCAGCGAACAACTCCCTGTATTTCAGCAAGTCATCGGGTACATTCCCCTCTCGGAACAGGCGGTAGAGTTCCTGTTCCTCGGCAAGCGATGTCTCCCCATCGAAAAACCGCTGCACCAGTGTTCTTGTTTTGAGGTCGTTTCTCATATCAGTTGAATTTATCTCTTACTGCCTGTCGGGCACGGCTCAGAGCCTTTCTCACAGCCACCTCCGTCGAGCCCGTCAGTTCTGCAATCTCCTTGATTTCCATCCCATTGACATGGCGCAGACAGAGGATTGTCTGTTGCATGTCGGGCAGGGTTTCTATCACTCTCATCATACGCTCTATCAGTTCCGTTTTCGCCTCGTCTTCCTCTTCGACAGCCACGACGGTCAGCCCTTCCGTGGGTCTTCTCCGTCTGATCTGGTCAATGCAACGGTTACGAGTGAGTACCTTGGCCAAGGCGGTGATGGGCATGCGGAGTTGTTCCCTCATCTGCCACAGCCGAAGCAACACGTCCTGTACCACATCCTCCGCCTCGTCGGAATCCTTCAATATTCCAAGGGCGAGACTGACGAGTGCCGGCCTCATTCGTTGTGCTTCTTGTTTAAACGTCTCCGTTGTCATTGTCTTTTTTTGTCTGCTTCCAAGCGTGCTGTATGAACAGAACTCGCATATAGTACGCAAGAGGTGTCAATTTGTGACACAAAAATACTCTTTTTTTGCCAAACATTTGCTCATCTCGGCAAAAATGTAGAACTTCGCGGCTGAAAGTCCATCATACGGGCTTCATCACCACCCATAACAAAAAAACAGAATTATGACCACACGCAAATCCATCCTCACAGGAATGAAGACCCCCGCCATCATCGTAGGTTTGGCATGCTGCCTTGGATTGTCCCTTGGCTGCAAGAAAAGCAACGACGCAAGCATTTCAAACATGGCCGACCTGCAGGCTGACAACGTAAAGAAAAAGACGAAGGCCAAGGCTGACACCCGGATGCAGGCCCCGGAGATAGCGCCCGACGCTTACGGCCTCATCACCTTGAGCCAATGCCCCATGGAGAACGATCATGTCACGGTGAAGGTTTCCGAAGACCTCTCCACCGCCGAGATATACCAAGACGGGCAACTGCTGCAGACCGTGAAGGAAGAAGACGATGTGCTGTCCACCTCGGGAGGCGAAGCACCCATCCATTTCCTTGACGCCAATTTCGACGGCCTGACAGACATCTTCATTGGCCCGGGTGAGTCGCGCACCTACAGCACGTTGCTCCTTTGGGACAGCGCCAACAACCAGTATGTCCGCGTAGGCACCTTGGGCTCGCCCACGCTGCAAAATTTCATGTTGCATCCCGCCACCAAGTCCGTCATCCAGGGCGGCAGCAACTCCTGGTGCAATTCCTCGTTCACCAAGAGCGTATGGGACGGTTTCCAACTGAAAGATGTGGAAGCGTTGAACTGGGTTTCCGACGCCGACCAATATCAAGAATACCATGTGCATAATGCCTTCACCCTCACCGACGAAAAAGGCGAAGAGACCTTGTCGGTTGCCTCGTCGTCCGAATTACCGAATTTATGGCAAGGAGTAATAAAAGCTTACGGACTGGAATAATGCGAAAACTATACCTTATCATTTTTGCGGTCGCCATTTGCGGTCTGTCATGGGGACAGGGCGTGAAGCCGCTGCCCACGCTGAGCGTGGATGGCCGGTGGTTGGTGGACCAGCATGGCAACCACGTGGTGCTTCACGGCGTGATGGACACCCCGAACGCCTGGTTCAACGGCGGACGGTGGGGCTGGAGCTACAGCAGCGTGACCCCCTGCATCAACTATTTCGAGAAATTGTTCACGGGGTTGGAAACGGCCAAGTGCGACGTCTTCCGCCTCCACATGGACCCCGCCTGGACCAACGACCCCAACAAGCAAAGCGACGGCAAGGAGAGCGGCGAGGCCGACATCTCGCGATTCAGTTCCACCCGCCTGAAAAACTACCTGCGCACCCTCTACTTCCCCCTTGCCAAGCGCGCCATGAACCACAGGATGTTCGTCGTCGTGCGCCCTCCCGGCGTCTGCCCGGGTTCCCTGCAAGTGGGCGACTACTACAACGACTACCTGATGACCGTGTGGGACATCTTCACACAAAACGACTCCATCAAGAAATACTCCGGGCAGATCAGCATCGAACTGGCCAACGAGCCGGTGTCGCTGAAGAACGCCAACGGCGAGGACGACCCCAAGGCCCTGCACGACTTCTTCCAACCCATCGTGGACAAGATACGCGCCAACGGCTTCACCGGCATCATCTGGGCGCCCGGCACGGGGTGGCAGGCCAACTACACCAGCTACGCCGCCTATCCCATCGAAGGCTACAACATCGGCTATGCCGTGCACGACTACTGCGGATGGTATGGCTGCAGCGACGAGAACCCCAGTGCCACGAACAAAATCGAGCAGTTCCACCGGCAGGTTCCCGTGGTGGACACCAACCCCGTCATCATCACCGAGGTAGATTGGAGCCCGAAGAAGGAAGGCACCGGCCACTACAACGAGCACGGCGACTGGGTGGAGTCGAACTGGGGCACCTGGGCCACCGGCAGCACCTCGAAATGGGGCAAGGCCTTCAAAGCCATGCTCGACCATTACGGCAACATCTCCATGACGCTCTCCGGCACGGCGTGCCTCATCGACATCGACACGCTGCTCAACAAGAACGGCAAGGTGGTGCCCGCCTTCGACGGCTACGAGGAGGCCTGCGGCAAAGCCTGCATGGACTGGTATGCCGAATACTACGACGTGGACTGGGCGCACGCCGACTACAAGAACGTCGTCTTCAGCGACCAAGGCAACGGGAAATACAAGAACCCCATCATCGCGGCTGACTTCCCCGACCCCGATGTCATCCGCGTGGGCGACACCTATTACATGGTGTCCACCACGATGCACCACTTCCCGGGGGCAACCATCGTGAAGTCACGCGACCTCGTGAACTGGGAATACTGCGCCCAGCCACTCAAGCAACTGTCGTCCAACGACAACTACTCGTTGCTCAACGGGCAGAACGCCTACGCCAAGGGCATGTGGGCTTGCTCCATGAAATACCATGAGGGGAGGTTCTACATCCTTCTGAACTGCAACGACGCCGGCGGCTTCGTCCTCTCCGCCTCCGACCCTGAAGGCAAATGGGACTTGAAACCCCTTCCGCGCATCTACTACGACCCGGGCATGCTCTTCGACAACGGCAAGGTCTATGTGGCCTGCGGCAACACCGAAATCAAGATGTGCGAACTCGACGAGGACTTCAACTTCATCCAAGAGAAGACGGTGTTCAATGCCAGCGACATGCTCGAAGGCTGCCACCTCTATCACATCGGCGACTACTATTACATCTACGCCACCTACGGCGGATGGCCGTCGGGACAGACCGTGCTGCGCTCGAAAAACATCTTCGGGCCTTACGAGGAGAAGTTGCTCTTGGCGAAGACCATCAACAACAAGCCCAACACCATCCACCAAGGCTCTCTCTTGGACACCCCGTCGGGAGAATGGTGGACCATCATGCAGGAGGACGTGGGATGCTTCGGGCGAATGCCCAACATGCAACCCGTGAAGTGGGTGAACGGCTGGCCGGTGGTGGGCAACAACGGCATACCATACAGCACCTACGACAAGCCCGACACAGGCACCTCCTACCCCCGCGTCCCCATGCCCACCAACGACAGTTTCCGCTCCTATCCCCTCGGTATGCAGTGGCAATGGAACCACAACCCCGACGACGGGGCTTGGAGCCTCTTCGAGCGACCGGGATGGTTGCGCCTGAAGACCACAGGCACTGCCAACAAACTCACGCAAGCCCGCAACATGCTCACCCAGCGCATCTTCGCCTTCTCCAACCGTTCCTCGACGGGAACGGTGCGCATCGACGTGAGCCACCTGCAGGAAGGCGACAGGGCCGGCATCTGCATCCTGCAAGACCCCTACGCCATGATCGCCGTGGAGATGAAGGATGGACAAAGGAAAATCCTCTGGAGACAAGACCAACTGACGACGAACAGCGGCTTCAGCCCTTCCCAAACAACGGCAAGCGTGGCCATCGACAGTGTCATCTACCTCAGAGCCTCCGTCAACTACAGCACCAGCAAGACACAGTTCTACTACTCTTTGGACAACAAGACCTACACCCCGATAGGACAGCAGACCACCCTTGGCTTCAACCTCAGCGTCTTCGTCGGCGCACGCTTCGGCCTCTTCTGCTACGCCACCAAGAGCCACGAGGAGAAAGGCTACGCCGACTTCGACTGGTTCGCCACCGAGAGCGACTATGAGGAAGCCATGTTCCATCCTGCCAACTTCGAGGGTTTCAGCGAGGACATGCTCACCGTGGAGAATGTCTCCCTCGACCAGATGACCCAGGAGGTGATGGTGGGCAACAGCAAGCAACTGGAGATCACCGCCACCTACCGTGACGGACACACGACCAACGTGGCGCCCATGGCACGATACACCATCGACACCCCCGATGTCATCTCCATCGAGAGCGGACGCATCAGGGGGCTCAGCGACGGCACCGCCCACGTGGCTTTCACCTACACCGACCCATTGGGAAACGAGTGCCAAGGGGAGTTTGACGTGCGCAGCACCTTCTTCCCCTTCTCAGCGGAATACATCAACACCTCGCTCTTCTCACAAGGAACGTACGACGAGCAGACCCACACCTTCCGACCCGGACAATGGGGGCAGATGGGATGGGAATACCCCAACGGGGCCGACATGTCGGCATACAAATACCTCGTGCTGAAACTCGACGCCCCCAGCAGCGGGTCACACCTCAACATCTTCACCGCCAACAGCATCTGGAGCGACTGCTACGCCACAAGCGACTTCGGGCAGAGGAAACAAATCGTGGTGAGTCTGAAGAACGCCCAATACACCAGCGGGGACAAGACAGGGCAGCCCATGGACACCAAGAACATACGCATCGTGGCATTCTGGGGCAACGGCAACCAGGACATCAAGGTCAACGACATCTACCTCACCAACAACAACGACTTCTCACCCTCCGGCATCGAGACCCTGCACCTGCAACCCTCGGAAAGCCGTGTCATTCATGACCTGCAAGGACGAAGGGTGAACAGTCCGAATCCCCACAAAGGCATATACATCGTCAACGGGAAGAAGCATGTAGTGAAATGAGAGAAAAAAAACTTGCTGTTTTGCTTTGAAATCTGCTCTCTTTGCAGTATATTTGCAACAGAAAACCCCAAAAACCAACATCGTATGAAAAAGTCCATCCTATCAGTCGTCCTGACCCTTGTCTGCATGGGCGTCACTGCCCAGGACGACGCCACGTTGGCCACACGGCAACAGCAATTTGCATTCGACATCTTCCAAAAAGTCATCCAGAACGAAAAGGAAGGTGATAACATCTGTTTCTCTCCTCTCTCCGCCAGTATGGCACTCTCCTTGGTACAAAACGGCGCCGACAGCAACACCCTTGAAGAGTTGCAGACCGCCTTGGGTTTCAAAGGCTTGAGCTGCGAGGAGGTGAACCGCTACAACCAGCAACTCACGGAAAGCCTCACCTCTCTCCCACCCTTCACCTACGACCCCGATGGCGACCTCACCGAGTCGGCAGCCCGCGAGCAATACAAATGGGAGCACCCCATCTGCGAACTGGCCAACGCCCTGTGGACGAAGGTGGGTTTCTCTTGCTACGAGAGCTTTTATGAGACGCTGCGCACCTATTACGATGCCGGCATAGGGAGCGTGGACTTCTGCTCACAGGAGGGCATCGATGTCATCAACGGATGGGTGAACGACAAGACCCACGGCCTCATCCCGCAGATTTACGACGAGCCACAAGACCCGTTGCTCTTGGTGGTGCTGGCCAACATGCTCTATTTCAAAGGCTGTTGGACCCATCAGTTCAAGACGGAAAACACCAAGGCCGGCTCCTTCCATCAACTCGACGGCAGCACTGTGGAGGCGGACATGCTAAACGTGGTGGAATCGTTCAAGACGGGAAAGACCGACCGTTTCTACACCATCACCCTGCCCTACGGCAACGGGAAGTTCACCATGACCATCTTCCTGCCCATCAAAGACGTCCATCTGCCTGTCCTGACTTACGCTGACTGGAAGGCAAGCAGCGGCGCCGACAGCAAGTACAAGTACGTCCATCTGCAAATGCCACGTTTCAGCATCGAGGGAAAATATGAGTTGAAAGACGTGCTGGCTGCCATGGGCATCCGCGACGCCTTTGGCGGGAACGCCGATTTCAGCAAGATGAGTTCTGAAAACCTCTACATCAGCAGGGTGTTCCAAAGTTCCAAGATCGGCGTCGATGAGATAGGAACGGAGGCTGCCGCCGTCACCGTGGTGGAAATGAGGAAGTGGACCACCCCCAGCCCGGACATGGACTTCATCATCGACCGGCCCTTCTACTTCACCATCGAGGCTGACGACGCCATCCTCTTCGCCGGATGCGTCAACCAGCTGCAAGGTAATGGCGAAACCCAGCCCTCCAACATCTTGGGTGACGTGAACGGCGACGGCTCTGTCTCCATCTCAGACGTGACTATGATGGTGAACTACGCCTTGGGGGAGCAGAAGAGAAACTTCATCGCCTCCAACGCCGACGTCAACAACGACGGCATCATCTCCATCTCCGACATCACCGACACCGTCAACATCATCCTCGGGAGAGAGTGAGAAGGTGATATAAGAATGCTATCAGAGGAATGTGTCATAGAGACGCAATAATACTTTAAGGGGAGCTAAAGGCTTGCGCAATATGGGCGGTCAGACTCCCCTTTATCAACAGAAATCATAGTATTATCAACACTGCATAACTCGTATAGCTTCAGCTTCTATGCTATGGCGTTAAATAGTACAACAATAATGTATCACAATTCTAATTTAGCGATTATGAAAAAAATCCTAATAATTCTATTATCAGCAATTTCTATAACCGCATATTCATACGATGTGGAAATTGACGGAATCTATTACAACGAGATATCCTTTATTGGAAGAAAAGTTGCTGTAACAGCATCACCAAATGACAACAAATATTCTGGTGATATAATCATTCCTTCTGAAATTAATATAGATGGATTGGTTTTTAATGTTGTTGAAATAGAACAAGAAGCCTTTATCAACTGTACTGATTTACAGACAATAACTATAGGTTCAAAAGTTGAAACTATAGGTGCAAGTGCTTTTAATAATTGTTCAAATCTGAAAACAATATCTATTGGACCAAACGTTGAAACTATCAGCGAAGATGCATTTCGTGGATGTATAGGATTAACTGTTCTATCTTTTGAAGATTCAACAAATTCATTATACATACATCCACAAACATATAAAGACGAAGGGGGTGTTGGACGTGGTGCATTTTATGATTGTCCACTTGATTCCGTCTATTTTGGAAGAGTAATAGAATTTGATTTAGGTGTTAATGGGGCAAGTGCACCTTTTTATAATGTATTAAGTCTTAGAAGTGTAAAGTTTGGGAATTGTATTGAGACTATCAAATCAAGCCTTTTATCATGGTGTCTTGGAGTAAAAAATGTAGATTTGGGAAATAATGTAAAGATTATTGGAGGAGGTGCATTTACATCTATTGCTGCCGTTGAAATCATATTGCCAGAATCGATAGATTCAATTGGCCCTGGTGCATTTTATCAATGTAAATATCTCAAAAATGTTATTTCTCTAAGGAAAGACCCTCAGCCCATTCATGATACTGCTTTTGAATATACTGGATCAAAAAATTACATAACTAATATGACGTTGTACTATCCAAAAGGTTGTCGAGAAAAATATGTAAAGACAGAAGGATGGAAAAAATTCCGAAAATTTAAGGATATTACACCAACAGAATTGTGTTTAGACGTTCAAGATACAATTATTTATATAGGTGATTCTCTCAAACCAAAAGTCAGCGTATCTCCATATTATGCAGAATTATCAGATGCAGAATGGAGTAGTTCTGACACTTCTGTCGCCGTTGTTGATTCGGAGGGAAAAATTACTGCTGTGGGGCAAGGAAATGCGATAATCACTGTGAAAATAAATGATACAGGCATATCAGCGGAAATGAAAGTCGAAGTATTACCTATTTTAATCTCTTCTTTATCATTTAGTAACTCTTCAATTAGTCTTTCATTTTCTGAACAATACCAATTGCAACCTATTATCCTTCCAGAAAATTCCACTAACAAGGAACTAAATTGGTTTTCAAACAACACGAATGCTGTTATCGTAACAAATACAGGATTGGTTACAAGAATAGGAAATGGAAAATGTACCATTATGGCTATGACTCTTGATGGCTCAAATTTGGTTGCTACTTGTGACGTGGAAGATCCGACAGATGCAATAACAGAATTAAAGACCTCTACCAATAATAGTAATTACTATTCTACTAATGGGACTAAGCACACACAATCAATCAAGGGCTTAAATATTATACAAGACCAAAATGGTAAATCTATAAAGATACTGATAAAGTAAATTCCAAAGCAAGAAACAAGGATGATTTTTCATCCTTGTTTCTCATTATATCTTATTGAGGAAAGATTTTTAAGAATATTTTTGTAATTATGGAATTAATAATCGAAAAAATATTAGAATATCAAGATATATTTCCTAATGATGTTTTAAATGTTGAAGTAATTCTGCGTAAATATTCAAGAGAAAAAATCGTTAAGACAGTCAACTGCCTTAGTATGAATTATGGTAATGCATACATTCCTGATGAGAACAATACATTTTTTTCTGAAATAAGTAAAGAAAAAATCAAGAAATTAAACATTGTCATTGGTAATTACTTAAAGCAAAACAACATTTCAAAAGTATGTTATTGTACTCAAAGGAGTATTTTAGAATTATTACGTTACACATTTTCTATTCCTCAAAATCTTTTTGAAAATTCTGCTAAAAATGAAAATCTCGAATATGATATGTTTAAAATCTTGCTGTATATCAATCAAGATTTAATGAAATTCTCATCCAAGGAAGATAATAGCACTTCTTTGGTATTCTTACATAACTACATTTTAAATGACATTACTAATGGGAATTATAATATAACTTATCATACTCAAATTTGGTATTTTAATTGTTTACTAAGTTTTCTTAACGAAAATGATAAAGGTATTATTCTGAAAGATCTATATTTACAAAAAGTAGGTATTACATCACTTAGGCATTATATCCAAACATTAGTATATCTATTTTATATTTATATAGAAACAAAAAGCAAAAATATTAAAGGGTGTCCTGTTTTATATTTTGACTTTATCAAAGATAAAACAAGATTCCTTCATAGAGAAGTATGCGATTATCTATCTTTAGATATCAATGAGATTATTCCATATAGTAGTGATAATGATGCTCAACGCGACAACAATGTAGATTATAGAGAATTCAGAGCACATCCACTGATTAAGCTATCTGATGGTAAATATATCATTTATAATCTTCAACTACTTTGTGAACGTATTTACAATGGTCTATTCTTTGATATAAAACAAGTTTGGTCTAATAAAGATGGTGATTATTTTCAATTCTACAATAAGGAGGTTATAGAACATTTCCTTTTTCAAAGGACTATCCTTAAATGTGTTGGGAATAAAACCACATACTACTATCCCTCAAAACAAGATATCTTGTTGCCAAACGTAAAAGATGAGCAAGACAATCAACCAGATTTTTATATTCGAGAAAAAGATTCTCTCATCCTATTTGAATGCAAAGGTGTCAAAATCAATGGGAGTATTAAAGATAAGGCTGACGCAGACGAACTGATACGTACAATAAAAAATAAGTTATATCTTTCCACAGAAAATACTGATAAAAAACGAAAAGCAAAAAGAAAAAAAGAATTTGTTGGAGTAACCCAATTGGTTAAGTTAATTAATTCCATAGAGGATGACAACTTCTTTTGGGATAGCAACATACCTAATGATGTTGACTATTATCCTGTCTTGGTTCTAGAAGACCCAAGATTATCCCAAATGGGAATGATGAAACTTTTAAATGAATGGTATAAACCATTATTGGCAAAAGAAAATCTAACTGATACAATTTGTCATCCATTAATTGTAATGTCTATAGATACTTTATTTCGTTATTCTGAGGTGTTCAAACAAAAAGGCTTTCATTACATTTTTAATGAGTTCTTCAAGAAAAATTGCAAGAATATTCCTCATTTAGAATGGGACATAAATCCTCTAGCGGATTTTGATATGTTTATGCGTCAAAATTTCAAAATGTCTTCTAACAAGAAGAAATACTATACAGATATTATTTCTCGTATAACTGACAAATAGTCTTCACAAAAGGAAAAAAAATGTATCTTTGCAAACGATTATAAAAATATGAACAGATATACAATTGCAAAACTACGACAGATGCGTGAGTCGGAGGACCACGTGGAGTTCAAAAAGGGAGAAGGCGGAAACGTATCCTATAACGGGAGCGACAAGAAGAATCCCAAAGATAGACGCAAGTGCATTCTCGGCTATGTCATCGCTCTTTGCAATGAGGGTGGTGGAAGAATGGTCATTGGTATGCATGACACTCATCCTCATCAGGTGATTGGCACCAAACAGAACGAGAATGCTCTCGGTGATTTGGAGAGTAACATCTATAGAGACACCGGCATTCGTACTGAGGTGTATGAACTCTATGAGGACGAGGTTAACAAGACTGGTCGTGTGGTGGTGATTGAAATTCCGTCAAGACCAATTGGCAAAGTGTTCAAATTTGAGGATGTTCCTTTGATGAGGGTTGGAGAGGACTTGCTACCTATGGATGACAAAACTTTCTTGGCCATCATCCAAGAGCAGGAGCCAGATTTCTCCGAACAATACTGCCAAGAGGCAACTTTCTCAGACCTTGCCCCAGAGGCCATCAAGGTGATGAAAGAGAAATATGCCAAAAAGCAAAACAACCCTTCTTTTACCTCATTGAATGATAGGCAGGCTTTGAGTGACCTCAATCTCATCAATGGTGAAAAAATCACCAATGCTGCCGTCCTACTTGTTGGCAAAGAGACGTTCATCCACAAGATGTTTCCACAGGCCAAGGTGATGCTGGAGTATAGAAATACCGAGGCACAAATCCATTTCGATAATCGTTTGCAATTCGGTCAGCCATTCTTCATTTTAATTGATAAACTATGGGAGGCCATCAATATGAGAAATGGCTCTGTTCCTATTAGGGAAAATTCCTACATCTTTGATATTCCGTTTTTTAATGAGGATGTTATCAGAGAAGTGGCTAATAACGCTTTTGCACACCGCAGCTACCGATTGAATAGTGAGATTGTCATCAAACAATACCCTACAAAACTAATAGTCATCAACGGTGGTGGATTCCCAAAGGGAGTGACCATTGACAATCTCCTTACCACTCCAAGCATTCCACGAAACAGACTATTGACCGACATCTTGGAAAAGACAGGTATCGTGGAACGTTCGGGTCAAGGTATGGACAAAATCTTCCTAAACACGCTGTCGGAAGGCAAACCAGAACCAGACTATACAGAGAGCGATGATTTCAACGTGAAAGCCATTCTTTCAGCCAATGTGAAAGACAAAGCCTTTGCTATGTATGTGCAAGGCATCCAGCAATCGTTGCCCGAAGACAAGAAACTAACTGTCTTCGACGTTATAACCCTTTGTGAAATCCGTGACGGGAAGAAAATTCCCACAAACAAACAGATAGCACAGAAACTGGAAAAGTTGGGATTTTTGGAAAAGCATGGTAAAACCAACGCTATATACTATATCCTACCACGCCGATATTACGAGTTGGCTGGTGACTTGGCAGCTTATTCTCTTGAAACCGATTGGGATATCAATCAGGTTTGGGCAGTGATACTTCCTTTTTTGCAGAAATATGGAAAAGCTAAAAGAACCGACTTGGACAAGATTATTGGCGACCACTTGTCAGAAAAACAACTAAGACGATACATTGACTTATTAAAAGGGCAAGGTTTATTGAAGACAGAGGGACAAACGAACCAAACTGTCTATCTATTAGGTGAAACTTATCAATCCAAGAATGATGTTATCAATAAAGCCTTATCAATAGGACTACAAAAGATGAAAGAAGACGGAGAGATATAAGGATTGTTGAAAGGGCAGAATAAAGGGAAGAACAAAGGGTAAAAAAAGGGGATTAAACACCTTAATGATTTGTAAAACATACTGAAAATCAGAAATATCGAAAGGGCGGAACAAAGGGCAGAACAACGATGGAGAATAAAGCTTTTACCCATTCAGAGAGATTGCAGAAAAACATTCATCATACAATTTAAGAAATGATTATCTGCATATTTCCGTAAAGGAAGAATTGAGATGCACTTGTGTTATTTCGTGGCAAATGGTAAGGTGCGAAAGTAGGGACAGACTGTATGTCATCGTAGCATCAAGAGGCCGTATGTCAAACATTCACCCTGACGGGTGAGCGGATGGACATAAAGTCCACCCCTACAGCAGCACCGACCTCTTGGCGTTGGTCTATGCGTTGGCTTGCCACCTGTGCCATCCATTGCTTGAAAGGTTCTGCCCTTGGTGAAGGAATGGATTGGATGATACGGAAAAGTTGCTCTGTATCAGCGACATCCGTCATTCGCATCTTGCCATCGGCAGCACGCATTTTCAAACCGTGACAATTTGTCACGGTTTCACTTCCTTCATCTTTTAAACGTTGTTTCAGTTTCCTCCTTACCCCTACCATTCCTCTATGTTGGCTTTGTTTTTGACTGTTTCGGTGAGATTTTTCGGGAGGTGCGGGAAGAATGTCATACCGGTGATGCGCTCCACCTGCTTGATGGTGTTGACGTAGAGGTCTTTTTTGCCATTGCCGTCCTTGTTTTTGCAGACGAAGGCGATGCCCTTGGGGTGGTGGTCATCCAAACAGAGGATGACCTTGAAGAAGGCCTCTGGCACCACCACCTTGTTCTCACCGATGGTGGCATGCTCCTGGTTGTAGAAGACGGGGCCACTGACGATTTGCACGGCTCCGTATTTTTCCGCCCACCGTCGACATGCAATCTCAATCTGGTTCCACGTGCCGTTGTTCAAACTACCATTCTGAGGACAGCAATTCGTGTAGAGGAAACTTTCATACATCGCATCGCCGTCCCATTTGTTGTCGCCAGCCGGACATAAATGCCCCCTTGTCCATCCGCTGCCCTTGTAGTCGCTCGACGTGGCTCGACGCAGCGGCACGTCGGTGTCCTCATGCCACGCATTATTAGGTCGTTTCGCATCGCCGTCAACATGCTCCGCCGTGAGACGCCACGCTACCCAGTTGGGCAACCTGGTCTCTTTGTTGTAAGACACCACATACCCTTTCCTGACAAGGATTTGCTCAGGCACGCCCTTCAATGGCAACGGGATATCGACATCGATGAGCTGCTTGCCATCAAACTTCCCTTTTGCCTCGCCATCTTTGTTCGCGACAAAATATACCGGTCTGTCGTCGTTTTCAGCACCGTCCGAAGACTTGCACTTGGTGTTGAAAACGACGATGGCAGCCAAAAGCAGCAAAATCGTCACAGGCAATCGATATTTTCTCATCATCCGTGCAAACTTTAAGTGTGTGAAAAACATCTACGCCGTAGAACTATCATACTTTCTTCCACATTTTGGAACTTACATCCAATTTCTGCAGGATACCGTTCACTATATAGATATTGAAACGTGTCGGGTCGAACTCCTCGCCCTCTTCCATACCCATCCACTCACGATATTCCTTGGTCTCCTCACTGTCGGGTTCCTCTGCAAAGAGGCGCTTGATTTCCTCGTAGCCCCACGGTCCACCACAGTCCTCTGGCGGGCAGGCGCCCTTACCAGCGAGACAGACGGGGCAATGCAGTGTCTTCTTCTCATCAACCTTCTCCAAGGTGATGTCATGAATCCAATCGTCGCCGAAGTCATAGACATATACGAACTTTGTCAAACCCATCTTCTTTAGGAACGCCGAGACATATATCGTACTGGCATCCACAACATCGTAAAAGTAATTATCATCATACTCGCTTGGAGTTTTCACAATCCATCCACCGTCATAAGGACGGTGCTGAAACTGGTAAAGATGAGCGTTCCACCATCCAAAGGCGACTTGAATGAACACATGGAAATCCTCGAACGTAGATTTTGCCGGAATCTCTATCCTGCGCCACACGGGTGGTTTCTTAATGCCCCGTAACTGAATTTTGAATGTTAGTGTCATAAGCTTAATGATAAAGTGGTACAAAGTTACGAAAAATTTTTCGCGATGAATGCATCCATATCATTTTTTTTCATTATTTTTGTAGGCAGAATCCATGACTGAGCAAAACAATTCGAGAACAACATCGTTTAACCCAAAAACACCAAGAATATGAAACAATTGATGACCATTATCATCGCCGCCATCCTGTTAGGCTTGCCAAGTATGGTCGGACAAAAGAAGAACGCATCCAAGGCCACCACGCTTGAAGTGACTTTCAACTATCAGAAACAAGACGGCCCCGGCTCCAACCAGTATGCCGTGTGGATAGAGAACGAGAAAGGAGAAATGGTGAAGACACTCTTTGTCACCTCATACACCACCAAGGGAAGGACAAGAGGAAACGAGCAACCCATGCGGGGTTACATCAAAAGACCCGCCTGTGTTCCCACATGGGTGAAGACAGCAAAAGCCGATGACCTCACCGACCAGCAGTTGGATGCCTTCACCGGCGCCACCCCAAAGGTTAGCGGTATTCAGACCTTTACTTGGGACTTCACCGACCAACAAGGAAAGGCCGTGCGCAAAGGCACTTACCGCGTCAAGGTGGAAGCCACCCTCTTCAACGCCAGCACCATCACCTACACCGGCACCTTCAACACCAACGACAAGCCCGGCAGCATCAAACTCACCTCTCAACTCACCGAACAAGACGAGAAGCACAAGGACATGGTGACAGGGGTGAAAGCAATTATAAAGTAGGGAAATGAAAATTTTTTTCGACCTGTGCGATTGAAATCGACGCTCTTCAACGATTCTTTTATGGAGTGCCCTACGGGCAGAAATCTTACAAATCTATTCAAATCTTACAAATCTTTACAAATCATACGAACTTGTTATCAAGAAACGTAATCCATTTTAGAAATAGAGTGTCCAATATCATGTAATCATTTTATCAAGAATTAGCGAATTAGAGAACCAGAGGTCGGCGGCCAAAGGGAAAGCCAATTATAGCATTACAATGGCTTGTATTGTTGGAAAAATTCCTAAATTCTGAAATTCGTGAAAAAAACAACATGTTGGACACCCAATTTTAGAAATCCAACAAAATAGATTTTGATAGATTTGACTTTCGTCGATAGTAGGTTGGTTCTCGCCGAAAGGAACTACATTTCCGATTAGCTGGCCCCTCCTTCCGTACCAACGTGCAAACTTTCTTGCAAAAATACATTGCCAAATAAAAAAAGTATATTATCTTTGCCAAAAATAATGCGATGATGAAACAAACGACTTAACCTACATAAAAGTTAAGCGAAAAGAAAATGGAGTGAAAGGAGAATACTGTTATGAAAAGAGGAAAAAGGATATGCAGTACGCTCAAGGAGGTGCGCATGCAGGTGGCGAAGGCTAACGATATCGAATATGCACCCACGGAGTGCCGATATGAGGGGGACTGCGCCGGCACCTGCCCGAAATGCGAGGCAGAGGTGCGCTGGCTCGAACAACAACTGCAGCTGCGACGTCAGCTGGGCAAGGCCGTGGCAGTGGTTGGGGTGAGCATGGGACTGGCCGCCCTGACGGCGTGTGAGAGCCAGTTGGCTGATTTGAACACCGACAGCAACATCTCTTCTGTCATGAGCAAATCAGCTGGGAGCAAATTTCAGAGGGTGGGTGACATAGAACAACAACCCTCATTTCCCGGTGGTTCCCTAGCACTCTTTGACTTTCTACGTGAGAACACAAAATATCCTGAGCAAGCAAAGAAAGACAGCATAGAAGGACGGGTGGTATTAAGTTTCGTTGTCGAAACCGACGGCAGCATCACCGACCCTAAAGTGGTGAGGGGTGTCCATCCACTCCTCGATGAAGAAGCACTGCGGGTGGCAAAGCTTATGCCCAAATGGGAACCAGGCTATCAAAATGGCAACCCTGTCAGAGTAAAATATAACATCCCTGTCACCTTCAAGTTGGGCGAGCCATCTTCCCTCCCTTCCGACAACTCAAAAGACAATTGAGACATATAAAGACTGATCAGAATAAAAACCAAATAACAATGACACTGCAATTACCCGTTACCGAAGCGATGACGCTGATCAAGCAGAACAGCGGGCAGGACGTCAGCCTGCGCGTAGTGAACGAGAATACCATCAACGTAGGTTATCCCATACAAGTCAACGTACCCATTCTGGGGCACGTGTCCAAGAAAGTGAGTTTGGACCTCATCGTGGACAAGGTGGCAGACAAGGACGTTTTCCTGCACTACGCCACGGGCGTGTTCGGTGGGGACACCCTCTTGGACATGGTGCTCAAAGCCATTCCCGTACTGAGCAAGACCAAGGCATTGGAAAGGCAGGACAGCGGCGGGCTCATCCTCCACCTCAACGAAATCAAATGGGTGAAGGACTCCCTCAAGAAGATAGAAATCAAGAGCCTGAAATTCGCCAACGACACCATCGCTGTTGGCTTCTCCGCTCAAAATCAGAAGCAAGGATGATACGTATCACATCAGCGAATAGCATTTAGACATATAATTGCCATTGAATTAGTCGTATAATTATAGAAATAAAGGAAAAAAACCGCTTGGTCGCTAATAAAAAAATATAAAAGGGATAAAATTTTTTCGCGGTGCGGTTGAAATTTGCCATTATTTGTTCAGCGAAACACAAAGGTAGTCGCCTTCGGCGAGAAATCCTACAAATCTATCCAAATCTTTCAAATCATTTTTTTCAACAAATCCGAAACGCTGGACGCTTGGGAAAACGCCTGAAGGCGGGAACAAAAAGGAGGAAAAACATTCTAACAACAAGAGAGAAAAGAGGCAAAGGTAGTCGCCTTCGGCGAGAACCAACGGTCGACGTGCGAAGCGAAAGTCAAATCTTTCAAATCTATCCAAATCTTTCAAATCATTTTTTTCAACAAATCTGAAACGCTGGACGCTTGGGAAAACGCCTGAAGGCGGGAACAAAAAGGAGGAAAAACATTCTATCAACAAGCAAGCCAAGTACCGACATCCTGTCGTGAACATTCGCCCTGTCGGGCGAGCGGATGGACATAAAGTCCACCCCTACAGACGCACCTACCTCTTGGGGGGTGGGTTGCGGCGGTCTTATGGATAGTCTTTCGTCTGTTTTTATGTCTTTTTTTTCCACGGCTTGCCGTTATTATCAAGCATTTGCGTTTCAGATCATTTGCAAAAGAACTATTTGATTAAGCCAGATGAGCAGAGCGGAGCTTGCTCCTGCTATGCCATGGCGGAAAATAGTAGGATGAAATCCAACCTTTTTATTCGTCTTATTATTTTTATCGCGAAGCGTTTTTTTCTTTATTTTATAGATGTATAGATGTCATTAGGCTTTTGCCCTTGTAGAGTGCTAAATATCGTTCATCAGCCAGGCAAAGCCTTTGGCCGTCCTTTCGTCTGAATGTTGGAAATGGTTGCCTTTGTTCCATTCCAGGATGGTGTTAATGCCTTGTTCGGACAGCAACTTGTGTTGTTTGCGGATGCACTCCCCCACCCTTGCCATTACGGGATTTCTTGTTTTTTCCTCTTTATCCCCAAGACTGAGATACACTGATGGAGCCAATGGCCTGTAGCTTTCCGCATAGCCCATCCATTCAGGATACCATACGGAGGGCGACACGGCTGCAATGCCATAGAACATCGGTGTCTGATAGGACGACCAAAGGGCGAAGAGACCCGCCAAGGAATAACCACCCAACAAGCATTTCATTGTGTCGGCATCATATATCCGCCTCTTTTGCAACTCCGGCATCAACTCGCTTAAGACAAAAGACAGGGTGTTCTCCGCACCGTCGCCAAAGGGAACCTTTCCGAAAACAGCAGGGGCGGCCCAAGGCGTCAGTTCACACTGCCAATCCCTCACCTCAAAGGCGACCAAGACAAAGGGTTTCATGGACAGCGACTCCAAGAAAACCACCTCATTATCCAAGATTTGCAAATCATGGTTGTCGATGGGCTGTATCAAGAGTAGCTGTGGCAGGTCCGCCTGATAGACCACACATTTTCGGTCTTCAATTGTTATCGTCTCTTTTTTCATTGGTTCAAATCCGCCATTTCATTCATCGAAGAATGAACCCGGACATCTTGTTTTTTCCGCGAAGATAGAGTTTTTCATCATCTTCTCCAAATTTTGAAATACATTTGATGCTTTTATCATCAGATTTTGATGCGCTTTATTTGGTGAAATGCAAAAAACAACTTATCTTCGTAGCGTCTTTTCCATCATGCAAAGAAAGAAAAAAGGCATTGGCATTTGACTTTTGCCCTTTTCGTTTGTATAATGAATAGAAACGACCAAAAATGACACAAATGGAATCCGAAATGATATCACGATGCCAAAGCGGCGACAAGGCCGCATTCCGATGGGTGGTTCAGACCTACCAGCGGATGCTCTTCTCCCTGGCACTGAAGATGCTGGCCGACGAAGAGGAGGCAAAGGATATCGTCCAAGAGACCTTCATCCGCGCATGGAAAAGCATCAGGAGCTACGACAGGCAGAAGCCGTTCACCACCTGGCTTTACACGATAGCCTCCCGCCTGTGCTTGAACCATTTGAAATCCAAGAAGGTTGCGGCCTGTCAGTTAGAGGACATCACCGTTTTCCGGCATTTCGCCTCAAATGACGACAGCCAGCGGACATTGGAAAACAGTGAATGGATATCCATCGTCAAAACCCTTGCCGAAGGGCTGAGCGAGAAGCAGCGGATGGTGTTCACCCTCGGACAACTGGAAGGGCTCTCGCCCACGGAAATAGAGCAGATAACAGGTTTGGATGCCAGCCAGGTCAAGAGCAACCTGTATGTGGCACGCCAGACCATTCGCAAACGACTAAAGGATTTAGGTTATGAATAAGACAGAAGACATACTCAACCGGCTGCAAGGGCTACAGCCCGTCATCGACAACCCGGACGAACTGACAGAACGCATCATGGAAAGCCTGCCCGACATGGACGAATCCAAAGGAAAAGGGATGGCTGTCATCAAAGTGCTGCGCATCATTTCATCCATTGCCGCCGTCTGGCTGATAGGACTGTTCATCCATTACCACGCCCCCATGACGCCCTTCCCACATCAAAGCGGCAACATCAATCCCTATTATACTTCCAACCTGTCTTCAGGCAACACCCTTAAGAATGTGTACACAGGCGCCCTGCGACAGAAGGATTCCAAACAACTCAGTTACACCCATTTAAGAAAAATGCTTTATGAAAACAAATAGATTTTACGGTTGCATGATAGTGGCAGCCACACTGCTCGCATCATGCCAACAGCCGGATGTGAAAATGCACACCATCATCCATAAAGATGGCACATGCACCCGGGAGGTCAGTTACAGCAATGTCATGTCGAAAGAGGAGCGTGACTCGCTATGGGGAAATGCCACAGGATGGTCACAGCCCATGCCGGAATGTCTGAACATCGACGCCTTTAGCAACAGCCATACGGATGTTGGAGACGGCGACACGGTGACCACCTCTTTCAGTCGCGACTTCCACACGGTGGAAGAGATGTGCGAGCAGACACCCCTGCAGCTCAACGGCGTCCGCCTGAAGTCAAAAGCCAAGTTGGAAAAGCATTTCCGCTGGTTCTATACGGAATACACTTTCACGGAAGAGTTCGACTGCGTGGGCGACACTTTCAAGATAGACCCGACACAATATGCCGACAAAGACATCGTCAGCTATTGGTTCACTGGGGAGCCCAACCTACTCAAGGGGCTCAACGGGGCGGAAGCCTCGCAGAAAATCAGCGAAATGGAGCCTTTCGTCAGTAAGTGGCTGAATGACAACCTCTTCAACGTCTGTTTCGACTACATTGTCAATCACTACGACTCCATTCCTCATCCACCTGTCAGCAAGGAGCGGTTTTGCGAACTCCATGACTCATTAGCCAACTTTCTGCTGAAAGACAGGGATGACCTATTATTGAACATGGAGCCAGCCGATGGGCTCAAGACATTCTTCCATTCCGATGCCTACGCCATGTTTTTCAATGAAGACACCGCCTTGGGCAAGGAGTTGAACAAGGAACTCTTCAACCGCCTGAACATCTTCTGGTTCAACGTTCCCTACTCCCTGTCCATGCCTGGTACGGTTGTTGATGCAGGAAGAGGCATCATCAATGGTGACATCATCTACTACCCCTTGACAGGCGAGCGGCTCATCCCCCATGACTACGCCATCACGGCCACGTCAAGAGTCACCCACATCTGGGCATACATCGTCACACTCCTTGTGGTGTTGCTCGCTGCCTGGAGCATCTTCTATCGCAAGAAATAACCACCTCCCCCCACCCTTCTCCGACGGAAGAGGGGTGGGGAATGAATATTTTGCGTTAAATTTGCAACAAAAACCAGTCCATCATGAACAAAGAGGAAAAACGGGAAATGCGTCGCCAACGGCTGATGAATAACAAAGCCTATCAGGCGATGGTCAGCCTGACGCAGTACATGGACCGCTACTATTTGGATGCGGTGATTGGGGTCGTTCCCGGTTGGGGCGACGCCATTGCCTTGCTCAGCGTTTTGCCGTTTGTCTATTTCTCGTTGCGCCTCATCAAGAGCGTGCCTTTGACACTTGCCATTCTCAACAATGCTCTTCGTGATGTGCTTTTGGGTATGATCCCCTTCTTTGTTGGCGACATCATCGACATCTTCCACCGTGCCAACACGAAAAACTTGGCGATGATCCAAGGCTTCGTGGATGGGGACGAGGCCATCATCAAAGAGGTGAACCAAAGGGCCTTGCAATCAGCCATCATCCTCATAGTCCTGCTACTGCTCATTGCCCTCATGGTGTGGGCGCTCATCAGTTTCGGAAGCTATCTGTATTCACTCGTTACTTCCTGAAACCAGACTAATAGCAACCTCATCAAATTCCCAGCACCACAGCAGGTGCTATTTCCAATTTGATGGCAAGATCGCGAGCCACTTTCAAAGTAGGCTCTGCCTTACCTGAAATATATTCACTGATGCGCGACGGACTCAGTCCAAGAATCTCGGCCAGTTTTGTCTGAGTAATACCCAGTTCAACCATACGCATTTTGATTACATCCCCAAGAGCAGGTTTGCCAATAGCAAAATGTTCTTCTGAATAGTCGGCGACCAGGTTCGACAATAACTCCAATTCAATGCTGTTTGGGTCATTTCGAGGCGTATCATCATCAACCAACGGCAATAATTGTTCTACTCTTGCCACAGCCCACTCATATTGATCTCTATTCTCAATCTTTGTCATATTCTCCTTATTTCTAAATAGTCCGACAATCTATTTTATCGTATTCTTTGTGTGTGCCCACGAAACGGATATACACAAATCCAATAGTAAACTTAATCACCGCAACAATACGAAAATGGTTACCCATAATATTAAATACGTATCGCTGGGCTCCCACCGCGTACACAGAATTGAAATCCCTCTTGACGTCAGCATAACAAGTCCAATGACTACTCTTCACAACACTAACCCATACTTGCAAGGCAACCAGAGATTCTGGATGCTGTTCAACAAATTGCTTGATGGTCTGTTCTGTAAAAATTCTCATACCAGTAATTCCCAAATGCAAAGATATGAATAATATTTTGCCAAACAAAATTATATTCGAAAAAATCGAAAAAAAAAACAATAATCAACCGAATATCCATAATAACGGAATGTAGGTTACTGGAGCACCACAGCAGGTGCTTGAAAAGTCATCCGCAATGGAAATAGGTGGTTACCAATTTCTGTAGCATTTCCTTGGAGTCGGCCACTTCCTCCCGGAGTGTTCGATCGTTGAAGGCCCTCAACCCAGAGACGATGCTGTCGATCATTGCCGGACTGAACACGCCGTCCTTCTCATACCAGGCACGCTGTCGCTCCAAGCAGTCGGCAGATGCCGCACAACTGTCGGGCAGTTGCTCCAACGAAGCGAGACGTCCAGCGTTTTCCTTATCATGGATGTTCACATTGACGTATGTTCTCTCCGCCACTTCCAAGGCATCGTCCATCTCAAAGCCATGTCTGCAAGCCACACACAGTCCCGCCATCAACTGATAGAGGTCGGCGGAGCCGTCGGGAGACCTCATTTCCACGGTTTGCTTCATGGTCGTGTCTTGCCTTGTGGGAGTCTCCAACGGATTGGCAACACAGCACATATCCACGTTGGCAGTCCATCCCAATGGCACCCTGACGAGCACGGAGCGGTTGCGGTCTCCCCAGCACACATTGGTGGGTGCCTCCTGATGCGGCACCAGTCGGAAATACGACATGGGGTTCTTGTTGCCGAATGCAGTGATGCTTGGAGCCAGGTGCATCATTCCGGCAATCATACGGCGTGCTTCGTCGCTCAGCAGTCCGTCATGTAGCATCATGTTCTTGCCATCCTTCATGATGCGGATATGGACATGCAGTCCCGAGCCAGCCTTCCCTGTGGTGATTTTTGGTGCGAAGGTGACATCAAGTCCCATTTCGTATGCCAGGTTGCGTATCACCCATTTGGCGAGCATCAATTGGTCGGCGGCATCCTCTGCCCTCACCGGAAGAAACTCTATCTCATTCTGCTCATACACCAGTCCGTCAAGCACGAAATTACCCACCTCCGAGTGACCATACTTGATTTGACCACCTGTCTGTGCAATATACAGCATGCACTTGGCCCTGAACTCATTGGCCTTGGCGTATGGCGACGATTCGTGGTATCCATGCTGGTCGATGGCGGGGAAAGAGCCATCATCGTCGAATATCACATAATACTCCAATTCACCCATGGCCTGAAACTCCATTCCCGTCACCTCTTTAAATCTCCGGCACGCCTTCGCGAGCGTGTGTTCCGGTGCACTCTCCAACAGGCGTCCGTCCTTGTCAAAAAAGGAGCAGAGCATGCAGAGTGTGGGAATCTCTGCAAACGGGTCGAGGAAAGCGGTGCAGAATCTGGGTATGACATATAAGTCGCTGCTCCCTGCCTCGACAAATGAGAAGAGGCTGCTGCCGTCCACCCGTTCTCCACAAGTCAGTATGGTCTCCAAATAGTCGGAGTCGTTGATGACAAAATTGAGTGTCTTCAATTTTCCGTCTCCTCCGGGATACATGAAATTGACCATCTTCACGCCATTATCCTCAATGAAGTGGATGATGTCGGCCTTTGTAAACTCCACATTGGGTTTCCTCAAGAATGCCTCCACGGGATTGGCATTCATTGCAAATTGTTTCTCTTTCATAGTATTCAAAATGATGTTTTGCATATTTCTTGCAAAATTACAAAAAAATATTAGAAGCGGCAAGCATGAAATGTTTTTTTTCTTTTTCATTTTCAACTACTGTATTTTTCCACCTTTGAATAGTTTGTATTATTTTATTTATCAAGAATTTAAGAACCAAAGGTCGGCGGCCAAAGGGAAAGCCAATTAGAGAACCAACGGTCGCGGATGCAAAGCAGACGCAACCACAAATAGATGTACGAAGTGGAAGTCAATTTGTGACTGTCATAACTAAGAGAAAAAATTCTCAAATTCTTGATGAAAAAGATGGGAAACTTGAGTAGATAATAATTATTCGCTACAACACTATGCTTGATAAAAAAACGCCTGAAGGCGTGGGAATAAAAACTTTCTCATTTGTTTGGAGCAGAAATTAGTTTTTACTACCTTTGCAGTTGAAAGACAAAGTAACAACAATTATGAAAACAGACAAAACCATGATGACGAGAAAGATATTGACAACCTTGTTGTTGTGCATGGCCATGTATGCACAATGTGGATGGGCACAGAATACGGTGGCAAGCATCAGGCAACGCTATGCCGCCATGAAGAAATACATCGCCAAGTCGGACAAAGACGAATACTTCAAGCAATACTACCATGTGGAAGCGAGTCACAACCTGCCGGCCACAGGCCCCCACAAGGAAGACGTTTACATGTATTTTGACGAAAAGGAAAGCAACGAGGATCGCATCTACGCCGAGCACTCCCTGAAATTTGTCACGACAAAATACAATTACGCCGTGCGTGAGTATTACGAGGAGTATCTCTACGACGCCGACGGGAACGTCGCCTTCATCTACGCCGTTCAGCCCTGGCTTACGCTTGGGGATAGTACCGACGGCATGGATTATGAGTTCAGATACTATTTCAGCAAAGGGAAATTACTACAGACCATTGTCAAGAAGAGCGTTTCGGGAAAAGGACAATTCGTGGAGGAGTATTCCGGCGCCACCGTCAAGGAGCAATACCGGAACATTTACCAGAACTACCTGTATGAGGCGCGGAAGTTCAAGAAATTGTTCGAAGACGTGGAGCAAGCGACTTACAACTATTCAGAATGAATTGTTGCCCTTCCCTCTTCTGATTACTATTTGATAACAAGAAGTAAAAACCATTCATCAATGATTACAGCAATGAAAAAAGAGATTATTTGCTTGATTGTACTTGCATGCTTTGCCCAGGGGGCATGGGCATACAGTTCGGGCGACGGCTCCGCCCGTTCCCCATACACCATCGCCAACAAAAGCGACCTGCAACGCTTTGTAAGAGACGTCAACGATGGCCGGATGGGCGTCTATTACAACGCGAGCGACCCCTTGGCAGAGACAAAGGGCGACATGTATGGCTATCATTTCAAACTGACCGCCGACATCACGTACGACGGAACGGAGAACAACTACACGCCTGCAGGGACTTATACAAGGGTTTCCTCCTCCTTAACTGTCTTTGTTAAAGACTATTATTTCTGCGGCACCTTCGATGGCGACGGCCACACCATCAGCGGCATCAACGTGACCAGCGGTGATTCCAGGATAGGCATTTTCGGTTATGTGAGGAATGCCACCATCAAGAATCTTGTCGTTGCCAACAGCTATTTCTCCGGAAGCAGCGACGTGGGAGCCATCGTCGGTCAAGGCGTATATACAGGCACGATAGAAAACTGCCGTGTGAAGAGCGATGTCACCGTGGAGGCATGGCAAGAAGCGGGCGGCATCATCGGCTGGGGCAGCGAAGCCACCCTCAACGGCTGCGCGAGCGAAGCCACCGTGAACTGCCAGTCGAAAAATGCAGGAGGCCTGGCCGGAAACATCGTCAGCGGTTCACAAAACGACTGTCTGTACTTGGGAAACAACGTTACTTGCCCCTCCTACGCTGGTGCGTTGACAGGCTTCTGGTCCAACTTAAGCCTATCCAACTGCTACTACACCAGCACGGCGCTCAACGCCCTTGGCAACAATACCAGTTCCACTGCCTTCCGTGTCGATCCCATCGCCACCTCCAACGCGTACGGAAATGCCTTGAAAACCTACCCCGGCGGCATCATCGTCTTCGCAAACGGAATACAGTATGACGGAAATTTCTACTCCTTCCTGTCCGCTGTTGAAGGCTCTGGGACGCAAAACGAGCCCTACATCATCCCATCGGCGACAATATGGAACCAAATGGGGTCCTGCATCAACAACAGCAATTTCTCCGACAACAAATATTTCAAACTGGCACAAAACATCACCGTGAGCACCTCCTGGGGCACGTCAACCTATCCGTTCAAGGGCCATTTTGATGGAAACACCAAAACCCTGACGGCCAACCTCAGCACGAGCGACATCAACGAGGCCGCCGCCCCCTTCAAACACATCAGCGGCGCATCAAGCACCTCTTACGATGAGGCCATCAAAGACCTCGTGGTGGAAGGGACCATCAGCGGTGGAATCAACACCGCAGGCCTCGTGGGACATGTGCATGGCGGGCAGGCCATCATCAACAACTGCCGCATCAGTGCCGACATCACCTGCACCGGCAACAGCAGCAACAACGCTCATGGCGGCGGCATCGTTGGCCATGGCGGAAGCGCCAACGTCTTCTTGGAAGGCTGCCTCTTCAACGGGAGCATCACCGCCGTCTCCAACGACAAGGGCGACATCTTCGTGGGTGCGATGATTGGATGGTGCACCAACGCAGACGACCAAACCATCAGCCACTGCATGGAGGACGGCACCTACACCGGATGCAGCAACCTCAACCTCATCTATGACGAGCGGGCCAGCAACAACATTACGGGATACATCAACGGCACCTTCCACAAAACCCCCGGCATCTCGCAAGGAACATTGGCAGCATACACCTTCAAGTCTGGCAACCCGCTGCTCACTTTTGAAATAAATGTGCCGAAACATACCTACGGCGTGGCAGGCTTTTCCACTTATGGCAACGCCATCATATACTATGATGACACTTTCTATATCAAGCCTGAAACAAAAGTACAACTGATTGTCTCCGTCGCCGATGGCTACACCCTCGAAACCCTCTATGTCAACGGCACGGAATGCACCTATGACGACTTCTACGAAATCTTCTATTTCACCATGCCTTCTGCCGACGCCATCCTCACCGCCAGCATCCTGGCCAGCGGATGGGAAGGAGACGGAACGGCTGAGTCTCCATGGCTCATCTACATCCCGGAGCATCTTCGCCTCATCGGCATACGCGTCAACAGCGGCTTGGGCGACGACCATGCCGCCAACGGCTACGACGGTAAATATTTCAAAGTGATGGCCGACTTGGAGTTCGACGGGAGGACGAACAATCATGTTCCCATTGGCAACATCGATCATAAATTCCAAGGACATTTTGACGGCAACGGCCACGCCATCAGCCACATCAACATCAGCACCCAAGAGAGTTACAACGGCCTCTTCGGAGCCACGGGAAGCAAGGCCACCGTCACCGGCATCATCCTCCACAACACCAGTATCACCAGCAACAGCTACAATGGCGGCATCGTAGGCCGCAACGAAGGCACCATCACCAACTGCCATGTGTTGGGAAGCGTCACTCTCAAAGCCTGTGCAAACAACTCCTTCTATTTCGGCGGCATCGCCGGTTTTTCTTATGGCGGAACCATCGACAATTGCACCAGTGGCGCAACCCTCTCAAGCAAGGCCAGCACATCGAGTTATTACACACCCTGTCATTATTATGGAGGCATAGCAGGTGCTGTCAACTATGGCACCGTGACCAACAACATTTTCTTCGGAACAATCAACAGCCGCAACATACGAGATGCCATTCTCACGCCAGCACAAACAGTCAAAAAGACAAGCAACTGCTTCTACACCAACGGAGGACTTTCCAGCAAGAACGGTCTCCTTGCGCCCAAAGACGACATCGACAACACATCTTTCTTGGAAATCCTCACCGCCCGTACCACATTCTTCGCACAAAACGGCCATGAAGACCTTGCCGGCATCGATTTCACGCTCAACGACCGAACCCTCTACAAAGACGGCACCTGGAACACCCTCACCCTCCCCTTCGACCTGAAGATCTCCGGCAGCGTGCTCAACGGTGCCACAGCCCGCACGCTGACCAGCGCATCGTTCGAGTCCCCCACCCTCACCCTCAATTTCGGAGAGCCGGTGGAGACCATGACAGCCGGAACGCCCTACATCATCAAGTGGCAGGAGGGAAAGGCGGCGAAAGACGACATCACCTACACCGTCACAGCCAGCAACCAATGGAACAACAACACTTTCAGCGCGAACAACTTGTTTGATTTCGAAAACATGGACGAAACCACATGCTATGTCTCTTACTGTTACGACGCCAACGAAGGATACAAACCAGAAAGCAACGCCTCATGGTATGTGGCTTTCAAGACATCAAGCCCCCTCACCGTCATCGGCTACACCCTGCGAACTCCGGGGGAATATATTGACGGTTTCTACAGCATCAAAAACCTTCCCAAGACATGGACTCTCTCGGCAAAGTTGAACGAAAGCGACGAATGGACGGTGATCGACCGTGTGGCCGACGGCCAGTTGCCAGAAACACCTCTTGCCACAAAGAGTTATGACATCAAGAATGTGGGCACTTACCAGTATTTCCTGTTCAACGCATCAGAGATTTCCCATAGGGATGAATATTGGTACGGGACTGGATACCACTTGATGATGCTCAAGCACCTTTGGCTCAACGTGGCCGGAGACCCGCTGGAAAGTCCCACCTTCAAGAACGTCGCCGTCAGCACCGCCGATTTGGTGGACAAGGAGGAACCGGACATCGTCACCTTCACCGGCACCTACGCTCCTGTGATCATCGACAAGGAAGACAAGAAGACCCTCTTCCTCGGTGCCAACAACTTACTGTATCATCCCAGCGGCAATGCACCCACCAACATCAATGCCTTCCGAGGCTTCTTCCTCCTCGGAGGAGACATAGAGGCAGGTTTGCCATTCGTCGGCGATTACGCTGTCAAGTCTTTTGTCATGCGTTTCGAGGGCGAAGGCGAGGAGAGCCATGAAGCGACGGGAATAGGATTGGAAATTCCGATGGCAAACGACCACGACACACCCGTCAGCGGTTGGTACGACCTCACAGGCCGCAAGTTGCATACGGCTCCCACCTCCAAAGGAATCTACATACACGACGGCAAGAAAATCACGGTGAAATAAGTTAGAAACCCGACAGTTTCCCCATGCCTCACTCAGGCATGGGGAATTTTTCGTCAAAAGACCCCCAAAAAAGATGTAGGAAGATGAAAAAAAGGTGTCGGAAGGCAATAAAACCAGGGGGTTGATGGTTATATAATCAATGGACAAGAAAGTATCGAGTGCCATCATTCCCCTGCTGCTGACAGCCCTGCTGCTGGCCTTTTCGTCGTGTGCCTCCAAGAAGAACACGGCGAAGAGCCGTTTTTGGCAGGCTTTCACCGCCCGATACAACACCTACTACAACGGCACCTTGGCCTACATCGAGGGTTCTCAAGCCAAGGAAGACGGCAACAAAGACAACTACACCGAGGTCATTCCCCTCTACACGGTGGGCAACAAAAACAGCGCCTCCCTGGGTTCCGGCAGTTTCGACAAGGCCATCGAGAAGAGCCAGAAAGCCATCAAGCTGCACAGCATCACCAAGCGCCCCGAGTGGACCAAGAGCCGCAGGAAGACCGAAAAGGACCTGGAATGGCTCAACCGCCGTGAATACAACCCCATGCTGTGGAAGGCCTGGATGTTGATGGGCCGCTCACAGTTTCACAAAGGTGCTTTCGACGAGGCAGCAGCCACCTTCTCCTACATGAGCCGCCTCTACGAGACCCAACCGGCCATCTACGGCAAGGCCCGTGCCTGGCTCGCCAAGTGCTACATCGAGCAGGAGTGGCTCTACGACGCAGAGGATGTCATCCGCAACATGGCCCGCGACTCCCTCGACTGGCGTGCCGTGAAGGAATGGGACTACACCTACGCCGACTATTACATCCATGCCGGCGACTACGAGAAGGCCATCCCCTACCTGCGCAAGGTCATCAAGCACGAGATGCGCAAGAAGCAACGCGCCCGTGAATGGTTTCTCATGGGGCAGCTCGAAGCGCAGTTGGGCCACCGCGACTTAGCCTACAAGGCATACAAGCGCGTGCTGCGAGAGAACCCTCCCTACGAACTGGCCTTCAACGCCCGCATCTCCATGACGGAGGTGATGGCCGCCACCAACACGAAGAAAACCATCAGCAGGCTAAAGCGCATGGCCGCATCCGACAACAACAAGGACTACCTCGACCAGGTCTATTACGCCATGGGCAACGTCTATCTGCTCGAAAAGGACACCACGAAAGCCATCGCCGCCTACGAGAAGGGCAACGAGAAGGCCACCCGCAGCGGCGTGGAAAAAGGCGTGCTGCTGCTCAAACTCGGCAACCTCTATTGGGAGAAGGAGAAATTCGGCGACGCCCAACGCTGTTATGGAGCTGCCATCGGCATGCTCGACAAGGAGCGCGATGACTATGAGGAACTCTCCAATCGCTCAAAAATTCTCGACGAGCTGGCTCCCTACACCGAGGCCATCCACCTGCAAGACTCCCTCTTGGAGTTGGCCGACATGCCCGAGAAAGAGCGCAACGAAGCCATCGACCGCGTGATTGAGGCATTGAAGAAGAAGGAGAAAGAGGAGAAGAAAGCCCAGGCGGAGGCCGCCGTGCAGCAAGCCCAAGGCCGCGGCAACACCGCCAGCAACCGTCCGCAACAACAGCAACAGCAGAACCAGCAAAACCGCCAGCAGCAAGGCGAGTGGTATTTCTACAACGCCTTGGCCGTATCGCAGGGCAAGACCTCCTTCGAGCGTCAGTGGGGCAAGCGCGAGAACGAAGACAACTGGCAACGCTCCAACAAGACCGTCGTCAGCGGTTTCGGTGGCGAGAATGGCGAGACGTCGGAGATGACCGACTCCCTCCTTGCAGCCCAGGAGGCAGCACAGACCGCCGAGGACTCCTTGGCCACCGTGCAGGACAGTGCCCAGAACGACCCCCACAAGCGCGAGTACTACCTCAAGCAAATCCCCTTCACCGACGAGATGAAGGCGGAATGTCACACCATCATCTCCGACGGACTATTCCACTCGGGCATCATCTTCAAGGACAAGTTCGACAACCTGCGCCTCAGCGAGAAACAGTTCGACCGCCTCACCTTCAACTACCCGGAGTTTGAGAAGATGGACGAGGTATATTACCACCTCTTCCTGTTATACTCCCGCAAAGGTGACACGGCGATGGCCGACAGTTGCGTGGAGCGTCTGCGGGCGTCATTCCCCGAAAGCCAGTGGACGAAAATTCTCACCGACCCCTATTTCGTGGAGAACTCCAAGTTTGGCGAGCGGTTGGAAGACTCGCTCTACACCGCCACCTACGCCGCCTTCAGAGCCGACCGCCACCAAGAGGTGATGTCCAACGCCGAGTTATCGGATTCGCGCTTCCCCTTGGGCGCCAACCGCGACAAGTTCCTTTTCATCCGAGGTCTCAGCCGACTGAACAACGACGATGCCGAGGGCTGCTTGGAAGACATGAACCTGGTGGTGAAGGACTTCCCATCGGGGCGCATCGGCGAGATGGCCGGCATGATCATCAACGGCGTGAAGGCCGGCAAACGACTGCACGGCGGGCATTTCGACCTGAGCGACATGTGGAGCCGTCGCTCCGTGGTGCTCAACGACAGCGACTCTATCGCGGCACGAACGTTCACCGACGACCGCATGAAGGAGTTCTTGTTTGTCATCGCCTACGCCCCCGACTCCGTCAACGAGAACCAACTGCTTTACGAGATGGCTCGCTTCAACTTCACCACCTACATCGTGAGGAATTTCGAATTGGAATTGGAAGACCTCGACGGCATCCACCTCATGAAGGTGTCCGGCTTCCGCTTCTTCGACGAAGCCCACCAATATGCCAGCGAGGTGTACAAGCAGGAGAGTATCGTCAGAAGGATGCGAAAAGCGCGCACCCTCATCATCAGCAAGGACAACCTGGAGCTTCTCGGCAAGCAGTTCAGTTTTGACGACTACAATGAGTTCTACATCAAGCATTTCGCACCCCTGCGACTACCTGCAGACAACCTGCTGGGCGAGCCATACGACTTCGGTGACGAGGAAGAGGCCGACAAGCAAAGCCGTAGGCGTCGCGCCGACGAGCAAGGCGGCATGGACGACGGCTACGACATCGACGGCGGCGGTACTGGCACGCCGGTGGACGACGGTTTCGACCTTCCCGACGACACGCCCGCCGGAGGAACAGGCACAGGCACCGACATCATCGACATACCTGCCGACACACCTGCCGGACAAGGACAGGGCACCGTGATAGACAACGGAGGGCTCGACATCCCCACGGACGACAACGGAGGTGGCCTTGACATCCCCACTGATGACAACGGAGGGCTCGACATCCCCACGGACGACAACGGAGGTGGCCTTGACATCCCCACTGATGACAACGGAGGGCTCGACATCCCCACCGATGACAACGGAGGTGGCCTCGACATCCCCACCGACGACAACGGAGGGTTCGACATCCCCACCGATGACAACGGAGGATTCGATATTCCCACTGGCAACGGTTCCGTGGTGACACCGTCTGGAGGAAACAACGACACCGGCACATCAACTGACGACGAATACGAGGTGCAGCCCGTGAAACGCAACACCAACACCAAGTCCGTTGGTCCCACACCACAAACGAAGGGCGGTGTGAAAACCAACCAGGAGCGAGTGGTGCTGCCTACAGGAACCACACCCGGTGTATCAAAACAGTCAGTAACGCCCAAGAAGCAACCGGAAATACCCAAGAAGCAGCCGGAGAAGCAGAAAGAAACGCCCAAGAAACAACCGGTGAAACAGGCTGAGACGCCCAAGAACCAGCCCATCAATCCAGAGAAGGAGGACACCGGCATCTATTTCGACGACTTCGGCGATGATATCGTACCCGCCACCCCCGCCCCAACCACGAAGAAAAAGGAAAAGGAGTTGGAGGATTTCGACTTGGAGGACGAATATTACGATTTGGAGGGCTTCTGAAAAGATGAAAGATTAAAGATGAAAGATGAAAAATTAAGATGAAAGATTAATATAAGGATGAGCAACGGACAACTATTATGGGTGGACGACGAGATTGAGCTTCTCAAGGCCCATATCCTGTTTTTGAGAAAGAAAGGCTATGACGTGACGACGGTGAGCAACGGCACCGACGCCATCGACCAATGCCGTCAGCAGACCTTCGACTTGGTGCTGCTCGACGAGATGATGCCCGGCCTCTCCGGCTTGGAGACCTTGGCGAAGATCAAGGAGGTGTCGCCCGCCACGCCCGTGGTGATGGTGACGAAGAGCGAAGAGGAGAACATCATGGACCAGGCCATCGGTTCGAAGATAGCCGACTACCTCATCAAGCCGGTGAACCCCAACCAGATTTTGCTGACGCTGAAGAAAAACATCCACCGCAAGGAGATTGTCACCGAGGTGACGCAGAGCGGCTATCAGCAGAATTTCCTCGACATCTCCATGCAAATCTCCGACTGCAAGACAATCTCCGACTGGACCGACATCTACCGTCGTCTGGTACACTGGGAGTTGGAACTGAGCAGCACCGACAGCAACATGACGGAGATGCTGCACACACAAAAGGAGGATGCCAACAACGGCTTCAGCAAGTTCGTCAAGAAATACTACCTCGACTGGGTGGCCCCTCCCACACCCCAGGGCGGCCTCTCGAAGCGAACGGACAACACCGACCGTCCGCTGATGAGTCCCGACATCTTCAAGGAGAAAGTCTTCCCCCTGCTCGACAAGGGTGAGAAGGTGTTTCTCATCGTCATCGACAATTTCCGTTTCGACCAATGGCGCGTGCTGGCGCAGGAAATCGGCGACATGTTCGACATCGAGGAGGACATGTATTGCAGCATCCTGCCCACCGCCACGCAATATGCCCGCAACGCCATCTTCAGCGGCCTCATGCCCGACCAGATAGCCAAGATGTTCCCGGAACTATGGGTGGACGAGGACGAGGAGGAGGGCAAGAACCTCAACGAGGGTCCGCTTATCAAGACGCAGTTGGAGCGTTTCCGCCGCCGCAACACTTTCTCCTACCACAAGGTGAACGATTCCGCCGGTGCGGAGAGTTTCATGCAGCAGTTCAACAACTTGGGCAGCAACGACCTCAACGTGGTGGTGGTGAATTTCATCGACATGCTCTCCCACGCCCGCACGGAGTCGAAGATGGTGCGCGAGCTGGCCAACAACGAGTCGGCCTACCGCTCCATCACCCTCAGTTGGTTTCGCCACAGCGTGATGTCGGAGCTCTTCCGCGCCCTGTCGCAGTCCAATTACAAGGTGCTTCTCACCACGGACCATGGCAGCATCCGCGCCTCGAAGCCCATCAAGGTCATCGGCGACCGCAACACCAACACCAACCTCCGCTACAAGTTGGGTAAGAACCTGAGTTACAACCCCAAGGAGGTGTTTGTGATGAAGAACCCACGTCAGGCACAGTTGCCCGCCCCCAACCTCAGCACGTCTTACGTGTTCGCCACCGGCGCCGACTTCTTCGCCTACCCCAACAACTACAACTACTACGTCTCCTACTACAAGGACACGTTCCAGCATGGCGGCATCTCGATGGAAGAGATGCTCATCCCCCTTGTTACCCTCACCCAGCGCAAGCGTCAATAACTTATGGAAATCCTCATTCCCCACGTGGCCGACCTGCCCGTCGCCGCTGCCGAGTTCGTCAAGCACATCGGCTCGCGCACCATCTTCGCCTTCCACGGGAAGATGGGCGCTGGCAAGACCACCTTCATCAAGGCCATCTGCCGCGAGTTGGGCGTGGAAGACGTCATCACCTCGCCCACCTTCGCCATCGTCAACGAATACACATCCTCCATCACCGGCGAACCCATCTACCATTTCGATTTCTACCGCATCAAGCGAATAGAAGAGGTCTATGACATGGGCTACGAAGAATATTTCTACAGCGGTAACCTATGCCTCATCGAGTGGCCGGAACTCATCGAGGACCTGCTGCCCGAGGATGCCGTGCGTGTGGAAATCACAGAGGGAGACGATGGGTCAAGAATAGTGAGATTTGATGTGTAAATTTGTCGTCTATAGACAATAAAAGTTATCTTTTTGATAATCACTCCTCCATCCTTCTCCTAATCTTTTCCCAAGCATGGGAGCCAAAGAGGAAGCAGTCTCTCATAGTGGACATCATAGTGACGAAACGGCTGAAAGGGATGGTGAAACTCAGTTCGTTCTTCCCTACCCAAGGACGGACAGATGGATCGAAAAGACCGAGGAAACAACGATGCCCCTGCCTCTCGTTCTCCACCACCGCCATGGAAACCACCGTACTGCACCCTGACCCGAAAAGCGATACCACGGCATCTGGCTCGTTGCTGTCGTAGAAAGCCCACCCGCATAATCCTGACAGCATGTCGGGTGTGGCAAAGAACAAAAGTCCTTCCGTGCCCTCAAAGGAAGCAGCCTTGTCTATTCTGACAAAGTTCAGATAAGGCTTTTCTGATAGATGCATCCCAAGACCACGGACATAGTCCACCACCATCTCCGGCGTTTTCTTGTATTTCTCCTTCAGTGACACAAAGCCGGGCACTCGTTCCGGCATCTCCGAGAAACCGGTATAGAGTTTGCCGCCACCGCAGCCTATGACATCCGCACTAAGACTGACAGGAATTCCCTCCCTTGCGGCTTGCAGCCCCTTGAAGAAACATCCCCCAATCTTTTCCGTCTTGGCTACAGGTTGGTCGCCATAACCGAACAACAGAGGCAGTTGTGCCTTATAACCAAAAGCTTCTTGGTAATTGCTGATAAATGCTTGTATCTCCATAAGTCTAAATAATTGATTGACGTGACAAAGATAGCAAAAAAAATTATTTTATTAGCAACCAAGCGGTTTTTTCTTCTTCTTGGCGGAAGGAATGCATAAAAAAATTCCCTACAGCAATGATGGATGACATAATGCTTTTGCCCCTGCGGGGCGCAATCTACTCCGTTATTTACCCAGGGCGTTGCCCTGGGCTGATATCTCGTTGGCCTTGCAGGCCGTTTTTGCACAAAAACCATCCGCACAGCAAGTTTATTTTTCACCCTTTTGATACCCGTGGGTCAAACATTCGTCCTAACGGACGAGCGGATGGACATAAAGTCCACCCCTACAGCAATGATGGCCTCATGGCGTTTTTGGGAAACACTGGCGGATAGGTGCGGATAATCATTGAATGTTTCCCCCTTTTGTTCCCGTGGGTCAAACATTCGTCCTGACGGACGAGCGGATGGACATAAAGTCCACCCCTACAGTTGCACCGGGTACTTGGAACCATTTGATTAAGCCTAATGAGCAGAGCCAAACTCGCTTGAACTATACCGAGTCATAAATAAGGTTGAATATATCACATCATCTATTTGCGAATTAGAGAATTAAAAATGCTTAGACGAAATTCTTAAATTCTGAAATTCTTGATAGAAAAAAGAACAACAAATTGGACACTCCTATTCGAAATAGAAATAATGAGCAAAGGGCACCCTGTTTCGGATAATTACCAAAAAAATTGCCCATGTCGGAAAATATTGCTAACTTCGCCGCCGAAATCAGAAATCAAGTGAAAATGAAATACTACAGCACCAACAAGAACGCCCCCATGGCCAGCCTCCACGAGGCAGTGGTGAAAGGGCTCGCCCCCGACCGAGGGCTCTACATGCCCGAGCGAATACCGACACTTCCCGCCGACTTCTTCGAGCATATCGAGCAGTTGTCTTTCCAAGAAATCTCCTGCACCGTGGCAGAAGCCTTCTTTGGCGAGGACGTGGAAAAATCCGAGTTGCGCCGCATCGTCTGCGACACCCTGTCGTTCGACTGCCCTGTGGCGGAGGTTGACGAGAACATCTACGCCTTGGAGCTCTTCCACGGCCCCACCTTGGCGTTCAAGGATGTCGGAGCCCGCTTCATGGCCCGATTGCTGCAATATTTCATCAAGCAGGAGGCGGCAGGTCGCGTGAACGTCCTCGTGGCTACCAGCGGCGACACCGGTTCCGCCGTGGCCAACGGCTTCCTCGGTGTGGATGGCATCCACGTCTATGTGCTCTACCCGAAGGGCAAGGTGAGCCGCATCCAAGAGAGCCAGTTCACCACCCTTGGCCGCAACATCACCGCCTTGGAGGTGGACGGCGTGTTCGACGACTGCCAACGCTTGGTGAAACAAGCCTTCCTCGACGCGGAACTCAACGCCCACATGCGCCTGACCAGTGCCAACTCCATCAACGTGGCCCGTTTCCTCCCCCAGGCATTCTACTATTTCAACGCCTACGCCCGCATGAAAGGTCTGGGCAAGGCCAACAAGATGGTGATGTGCGTGCCAAGCGGCAATTTCGGCAACATCACCGCCGGCCTCTTCGGCCATGAGATGGGCCTGCCCATCCACCGCTTCATCGCCGCCAACAACACCAACGACATCTTCTACAACTACCTGCAGACCGGCCGCTACGAGCCAAAGGCGAGCATCCAGACCCTCGCCAACGCCATGGATGTGGGCGACCCCAGCAATTTCGCCCGAGTATATGACCTCTATGGCGGCTCCCATGAGCGCGTCACCGCCTACATCGGCGGCGCCACCTACAGCGACGACGACATCCGCGAGACGATGCGCGAATGCCACCAGCGCACCGGCTACGTGCTCGACCCCCACGGCGCCTGTGGCTACCGCGCCCTCCGCGAACAGTTGGGCGACGGCGAGACCGGCGTGTTCTGCGAGACCGCCCACCCGGCGAAGTTCAAGGAAAAGGTCGATGAAATCCTCGGCGCCGACATCGCCATTCCCGAGCGTTTGGCCGCCTTCATGCGCGGAAGAAAACAGAGCGTGGAAATCTCCCGCCAATTTGAAGATTTCAAAGCCTTTCTGCTTAAAGAATAAAACCTCAGAGGCTGTTTCACAACGAAAGTGAAACAGCCTTTTTTTTTCGTTCCCGCCAAGCAAAAAAACTCCTTCTTTTCCTTTGCCGTAAAGCAAATAATGCCTATATTTGCACATGCGAATGGAAGCAACACCTCTCAAGTGAAAACACGAAAGCCATGAAATACGTCCTGCTCCCCGACGAGAAGCCCCGCCGCCTCACCTTTTATCTGGCCATGGAAGAACACGTGGCCGGCAAATTGGACGAGGAGGACTGTTTCTTCATATGGCAAGTGCGCCCCACCGTGATTTTCGGTCGTCACCAACTCATGGAAAACGAGGTGAACCTGTCCTACTGCCGCACCCACGGCATCGAAACCTACCGCAGGAAGAGCGGCGGCGGTTGCGTATATGCCGACATGGGCAACGTGATGCTCTCCTACGTGACACGTGACGAAAACGTGCAACTCACCTACAACCGTTACGTCAACCTTGTGGTGCTCGCCCTGTATCGATTAGGCATCGAGGCCCACGCCACAGGTCGCAACGACATCCTCGTCGATGGTCGCAAAGTGTCGGGCAGTGCCTTCCACCATTTCCCCGGAGGCAGCATCGTACACGGCACCCTGCTGTACGACACACAGATGGAGCACATGATTGGCAGTCTCACCCCAAGCACCGAGAAACTGCACAGCAAGGGCGTGGAGAGCGTGCGCCAGCACATCACGCTGCTCAAGGAGCACACCACGAAGAGCCTGACGGAGGTGAAGGCCGTTCTGCGCGACACCTTCTGCAACAGCGAGACGTGCCTGTCGGCAGACGACATCGCCCGCATCGAGGAGATAGAGCAGTCCTACCTCTCCACCGACTTCATCCTTGGCAGCAACCCCCGCCACACCCTCGTCCGCCACGGGCGCGTGGAGGGTGCGGGAAGTTTGGAGGCCAGCTTGGAGTTGAAGAACAACATCATCAAGGCCATCGCCCTCACCGGCGACTTCTTCCCCACGGGTGACGTGGAAGCCCTCCTCGCCCCCCTGCACGGACTGCCCTTCACCCGCGAGGCCATCGAAGCCGCCCTGCCCGAGGACTTGGGAGGAGCCATCCGCCACCTCACCCGCCGCCAGTTCATCGACCTATTGTTCCCCTGAAAACCCAACAAATACAATCAAGATATGGAAAACAAGAAAACCTGCCTTTATGACGAGCATGTGGCGCTTGGCGCACTCATCTCCCCTTTCGGAGGTTTTGACATGCCCATCCAATACACATCCATCATCGACGAGCACAACGCCGTGCGTCAGGCCTGCGGCGTGTTCGACGTCTCCCACATGGGCGAGGTGCGCATCAGCGGCCCCGACGCAGAGCGATACGTCAGCCACCTTTTCACCAACGACATCGCCGGCGCCCCCGTCGGCAAGGTGTTCTATGGCATGATGTGCTATCCCAACGGCGGCGTCGTGGACGACTTGCTCGTCTATTGCATGGGAGAGAACGACTATTTCCTCGTCATCAACGCCGCCAACATTGACAAGGACGTGGCGTGGATGGAGGAGCATCTCGAAGGCTACGACGTGCAGTTCGACCACTGCTCCGACCGTTACGGTCAACTTGCCGTGCAAGGCCCGGAGGCCGAGGCGGTGATGGAGGAGGTGCTGCACCTGCCCTGCCGCGAACTGACATTCTACACCGCCAAGACCCTCCAACTCGACGGCGAGGAGGTCATCGTCAGTCGCACCGGCTACACCGGCGAGGACGGCTTTGAGATTTACGCCTCTCACGACTTCATCCGCCAACAGTGGCGCATGCTCGTTTCCTCCGGGCGATGCAAGCCCTGCGGCCTTGGTTGCCGCGACACCCTCCGCTTCGAGGTGGGTCTGCCGCTCTACGGCCACGAGCTGTCCGCCGACATCAGTCCCGTGATGGCCGGTTTGGGTATGTTCTGCAAACCCGACAAGGGAGAATTCATCGGCCGCGAAGCCCTCATCCGCCAGAAGGCTGAAGGCGTGCCACAACGCGTGGTGGGCGTGGAGTTGGAAGGCAAGGCCGTGCCACGCCACGGCTACACCGTGCTGCACGAAGGAAAACCCGTAGGTGTGGTGACAACCGGCTATCAGTCCATCTCCACCGGCAAGAGCGTGTGCATGGCTCTCATCGACACCTCCGCCGCCGCCCTCGACACTCCAGTGGAGGTGCAAATCAGAAAAAAAACCTTCCCCGGGAAAGTGGTGAAAAAGAGGTTTTATGAGAAACGATATAAAAGGTGATGGGGGGATTTTCGGGATGACGGAATGACGATTTTTCGGAATGACGGGATGACGGGATTTCGGAATAACGGAATAACGAAATGACGAGATAACGACATCAAAAAGAAAAAAAGAAAAAAATCAAAACAACAAAAAATATAAAAAACTATGGCAAAAATTTTGGAAGGACTCTATTATTCTGAGTCACATGAGTATTTACGAGTAGAGGGCGACTATGGCTACATCGGAATCACTGACTATGCGCAGAACGCCCTTGGCACCGTGGTGTATGTGGACATGCCCGAGGTGGACGACGAGGTGGAAGCCGGTGAGGAGTTTGGCGCCGTGGAGAGCGTGAAGGCCGCCAGCGACCTCATCTCCCCCGTCAGCGGCACGGTGGTGGAAGTGAACGAAGCCCTAAGCGACAATCCCGAGCTTCTCAACACCGACGCCTTCGCCAACTGGATAGTGAAGGTGGAGCTGTCGGACAAGAGCGAGCTTGACAACCTGATGGACGCCGCGGCCTACGAGGAGCATTGCAAAGAGTGAGCCGCCAGTAATGGCAATACACCAAGAACACAATCACCATGCACAAGTACCTCCCCCACACCCCTGAGGACATCGAGCAAATGCTGCGCAAGGTGGGTGTCGATTCGCTCGACGGTCTCTTCTCCCACGTGCCAGAGGAGCTTCGCCTCCAAGGCGACTACGACCTCCCGCCCGCACAGAGCGAGATGGAAATCCGTGAGACTTTCGAACGGCTTTGCGCCCGCAACCAGCCGATGACCGTCTTCGCCGGCGCCGGTGTCTATGACCACTACATCCCGGCAGTGGTTCCCGCCATCGTCGGACGGTCGGAGTTTCTCACCAGCTACACCCCCTACCAGGCCGAGGTCTCGCAGGGAACGCTGCACTATATCTTCGAGTTCCAAAGCATGATGACCGAACTCACCGGTCTGGACATCTCCAACGCCTCGATGTACGACGGAGCCACCGCCACGGCGGAGGCCATGCTGATGGCCGTCCACCACGTCAAGAAAGCCCGCCGCGTGCTACTGTCGGAGACGGTGGATGAGAAGGTGGCACAAGTAGTGCGCACCTACGCCCGTTTCCACAGCGTGGAACTGACGATGGTGTCGGAGACCAACGGCGTCACCGACAGCGAAGCCCTGCGGCAGCAACTCGCCGAGGGCGGCGTCGCCGGCGTGGTGGTGCAACAGCCCAACCGCCACGGTCTCATCGAGGACTTCACCGGCCTTGCCGATGCCATCCACGCCGTCAAGGGCCTCTTCATCATCAACAGCCCCGCCCTCGACCTGGCCCTGCTGCGCACCCCCGGCGAGTGGGGTGCCGACATCGCCGTTGGCGACTGCCAGTCGTTGGGGTTGCCTATGTCGTTCGGCGGTCCCTACGTGGGCTACATGTGCTGTCGCGAGTCACTCATGCGCAAACTGCCCGGGCGCATCGTGGGTATGAGCACCGACAACCGCGGCCAGCGCGTCTTCGTGCTCACCCTGCAAGCCCGTGAGCAGCACATCCGTCGGCAGAAGGCCACCTCCAATATCTGCTCCAACCAAAGCCTGATGGCCCTATGGGCCACCGTGTGGTGCGCCACGATGGGCAAGGACGGCGTGCGCGAAGCCGCTGCCCGCTCCTGCGACGGCGCCCACTACCTCGCACGGCAACTCACCGCCAACGACCACTTCCGCATGACCTATCCCGGAGAGTTTCTCAACGAGTTCTGCGTGGACTACGACGGCGACGTGGAAGCCCTGCTCGGCCACCTTGCCGCCCATGGCATCCTCGGCGGCGTGAAGACCGGCGAGCACACCCTCATGGCAGCCGTAACGGAAAAGCGCACCAAGGAGGAAATCGACCGCTTGGTGGAATTGGCCACCAGTTTCCAAGCCTGAGCGATGATGAAAGAAAGAAGAAAAGCCATCACAACCAGACCCATCCCATGAACAACAGATTATACGGAAAACTGATATTCGAGTTGTCGCACCCCGGTCGCCGAGGCTACTCGCTTCCCAAGAGCGAACTGCCCCGCCACGAACTGCCACAGGCAGTGCTGCGCTCCGACGAGGCCGCCCTGCCCGAGTGCGACGAACTGACGGTGGTGCGCCATTACACCAACCACAGTGCCAACAACTTCGGCGTGAACAACGGGTTCTACCCCCTTGGCAGTTGCACGATGAAATACAACCCTGCGATTGACGAGGAGACCGCCTCCATGCCCGCCCTCACCTCGCTGCACCCCCTGCAACCGAAAGAGACCTGCCAAGGTGCCTTGGAGATATATTACCGCATGCAGCAAGCCCTCTGCGCCATCACCGGCATGGGCGCGTTCACCCTCAACCCCTTCGCGGGCGCCCATGGCGAACTCACCGGCCTGATGGTCATCCGCAGTTATCACTTGGAGCGCGGCGACAAGCAGCGCGTGAAAGTCATCGTGCCTGACTCCGCCCACGGCACCAACCCGGCCTCCGCCGCCGTCTGCGGCATGGAGGTGGTGGAGGTGAAGAGCCGCGAAGACGGTTGCGTGGATGTGGAACACCTGCGCACCTTGCTCGACGACAGCGTGGCGGCGATGATGATGACCAACCCCAACACCCTGGGGCTTTTTGAGCGCGACATCCCGGAAATCGCCCGCTTGGTGCATGACTGCGGCGGGTTGATGTACTACGACGGTGCCAACCTCAACCCCCTCTTGGGTGTCAGCCGTCCCGGCGACATGGGGTTCGACGTGATGCACGTCAACCTCCACAAGACCTTCGCCACCCCGCATGGCGGCGGCGGCCCCGGGAGCGGTCCGGTGGGTGTTCGCAAGGAGTTGGAGCACCTGCTCCCCTCCCCCCGCGTCAGTTATGATGGCGAACGCTACCACATCGAGCGCGACGAGGAGGCCATCAGCGTGGGCGCCTTCCTCGGCAATTTCTCCGTCATCGTCAAGGCGTGGACCTGGCTCCTCTCCATGGGCAGGGAGCACCTGCGCATGGTGGGGCCGTTGGCTACCCTCAACGCCAACTATGTGAAGGAGTCGCTCAAGGACGTTTACCAACTGCCCATCGACACGCCTTGCATGCATGAGTTCGTCTTCGACGGGTTGCGTGACAAGAGTACCGGCATCACTACGATGGACGTGGCGAAGCGGCTGCTCGACCATGGCTACCACGCCCCCACCATCTATTTCCCGTTGCTCTTCCACGAGTCGCTCATGGTGGAGCCAACCGAGAGCGAGAGCCTCGACACCCTCGACGCCTTCATCGCCGTCATGCGACGCATCGCCGAGGAGGCCGCCACCAACCCGGAGGTGGTGAAGGGCGCCCCCCACTCCACCCCCATTGGCCGAGTGGACGACGTGTTGGCCGCCAAGAACCCCGTCCTCACCTACAAACGTATCGCAATATGACAACGACCGACCTCATCATCATCGGCAGCGGGCCGGGAGGCTACCGTGCCGCCGTGCACGCCGCCAAAAACGGCCTCAAAGTTGTCATCATCGAACAAGGGCCGGTGGGCGGCACCTGTCTCAACGCCGGCTGCATCCCCACCAAAGCCCTGGCACGCAATGCCGAAATCATCGACACCATGCAAAAAGCCAGGGAATTTGGTCTGAAAGACCTCTGTTTCACCCTCGACTTCGCACAGGTGATGGCCCGCAAAAACCAAGTGGTGGAGACACTTCGCCAAGGTGTGGAGACCCTGCTCGCCACACACGGCATCACGCTGGTTCGCGGAAAAGCACACTTCACCGGCATCAGGCAGGTGACGGTGGGCGACGATACCTACACCGCCCCGTACATCATCATCGCCACCGGCTCCACAGCAAAGATGCTCAACATCCCCGGCATCGACCACCCCAAGGTGGTGACCTCCACGGAATTGCTCAACATCGCCACGCCGCCACGCCGCCTCGTCATCGTGGGCGCCGGCGTGGTGGGGATGGAGTTTGCCTCCATCTTCCAGAGCTTCGGCAGCGAAGTGACGGTGGTGGAATACCTCAAGGAGTGCCTGCCCTTGTTGGATGGCGACATCGCCAAGCGGCTGCGACAAACGATGGCGAAACGCGGCGTGAACTTCATCATGCAAGCCGCCGTGAAAGCCGTCAACGACGAGGGCGTGGTGTATGAGCGCAAGGGGAAGACCTTCACCATACCGGCCGACATGGTGCTGATGGCCACCGGGCGGCAGCCACGCACCGAGGGCCTTGACCTGAAAAAGACCAAAGTAGAGCAGTTACCTAACGGCATCATCATCGACGAGATTTACCAGACCTCGTGCGCCGGCATCTTCGCCATCGGCGACGTCAACGGGCGCATCATGCTGGCACACGCCGCCACCGCACAGGGACTTCACGTGGTGAACCTCATCCTTGGCAAATCCGACCACATGGAACTCGACATCATCCCCGCCGCCATCTTCACCAACCCAGAGGCCGCCTACGTGGGCGTGACAGAGAAGGAATGTGAGGATAATGACATCCCCTACATCTGCCGCAAAGCCTACTACCGCACCAACGGCAAGGCATTGGCGATGGGCGAGCCGGAGGGCTTGGTGAAGCTCATCTTCGCCGGCGACGACCAAATGCTCGTCGGCTGCCACGCCTACGGCGCCCACTCCGCCGACATGGTGCAGGAGTTCTCCGCCCTCATGGCCATAGATGCCACGATGGAGCAACTGCGCGACACCGTGCACATCCACCCCACCATCGGGGAATTGCTGCAGGATGCCTGCTGGTGAGCAAAAGCCGTTGTGACGAGATTTCGGAATAACGTTATAACGGAATAACGTTATAACGCTGTCACGGAAAAAACGTCATAACGGAAAAACGATGTGAATAGCGCTGTGACGAAATAACGGCTAAAAATCATGCGAAAGATTTGGCGGTTTGGAGGGAAAGTCGTAATTTTGCACACAGAAAAGAGATAATGGTCGTATCGGCCGATCGGGATACTCATCAAATTATTTCGAAAAAAGAGAATACTTCTCTTGTCAATGGCGGGCCACATCCTTCGGGAGAGCTGATACAGCCGGTGGATTACAAAGACGGAAAGCTCTCAAATCATAAGAAAACGGAGTTTTCATCACATCACCGATGCGACCATCTCTTTTTTATCAACCAGCCCCGGCATCCATCCGCCGTGGCGATGAAACGACAAAAACCATTTTTCATGTTTTCCGGAATAGTAGAAGAGATGGCCACCGTGGTAGCGCTTCGTCGCGACGGTGGCAACGTTGACTTTACGCTGACCTGCTCCTTCGTCGGCGAGTTGAAAATCGACCAGAGCGTGAGCCACAACGGCGTGTGCCTCACGGTGGTGGCCATCGACGGCGACCACTACACCGTCACGGCGATGCGCGAGACCTTGGAACGCTCCAACTTGGGCCTACTTCAAGTGGGCGACCATGTCAACGTGGAGCGTTCGATGCTGATGAACGGCCGCTTGGACGGCCACATCGTGCAAGGGCACGTGGACGGCACCGCCCGTTGCACGGAAAAGGTGGACGCCGACGGCAGCACCTATTTCACCTTCCAATACGCCTACAGCCGTGAGATGGCCCGCCGTGGCTACTTCACCGTTGACAAGGGCAGCGTGACGGTGAACGGTGTCTCGCTGACCGTGTGCAACCCTACGGAGGACACCTTCCAAGTGGCCATCATCCCCTACACGATGGAGAACACCAATTTCCAAGACATCGAAGTGGGAACGGTGGTCAACGTGGAGTTCGACATCTTGGGCAAATACATCGCCCGCCTCCAGAGCCTCGTATGATTGCGCCGTTTCTATTCAGCGAATAACATTTAAACATATAATTACCATATAATTATTCGTTAATTGCAACTCAAGGACGTACAAAAATGAGAGGATAGAATGATTTACGTCCATTTTGTTAAAATATTTATGATTAATTCGTGGAAATTCGTGTTGAAATAAATAATCACTGAATTGTTACATTGCGCCGGGCATCCCTTAAAAAAACCTAAAGCGCACACTGCGACAAACTTTTTCGCCTTTTTTCACGTTTTAAGTAAAAAAGCATCACCATGACACGTCTCATCATCATTATCACCCTGTTCCTTGGCACTTTGTGCGCCGCCGCCCAGGACGACTATCCCACCATCGACCCCACCGCCACCTTCTTCAAGGCCAACGGCGAGCAGATAGACAGCACGGAATACTCCGCTCCCCTGCTGGGCCGCTTCGAAGCCAATCCTTCGGACGTCGGCGGTTGGAACGAATACTACGAATGGCGCTTCAGCAAGGAAGGCGAGAACAGCCATGAGCCATACCTCATCCGCTACGAACAAGACACAGACTTCACGTTCACCGAATCCGGCACCCACCTCATCGTCTGTCATGCCATCTTCACGCAAGGCACCGACACCGTCGCCTACACCGACGAATGGTGGTACCAGGAACATGGAGGCCCCATTCGCCTCACCATCAGCGAGAGCAAACTTGTGATGCCCAATGCCTTCTCCCCCAACGACGACCAAAAGAACGACATTTACGGCGCCAAGGAAGGGTGGAAAAGCATCGTGGAGTTCCGGGCCATCATCTTCAACCGATGGGGGCAGAAGATTTACGAGTGGACCGACCCCGCCGGTGGATGGGACGGCACGCACAACGGCACACCGGTGAAGGAAGGCGTCTATTTCGTGGATGTCAAGGCCAAAGGCTCCGACGGCAAAAAATACCACATACGTCGCGACGTCAACCTGCTCAGGGGCTTCCGCGAAAAGGAAAGTTCATCATCATCGTCCACCTCCTCCGACAACTGACCCATGGAGCGTGAAGACGAGAAAATCAATGTCTGGGGCGCCCGCGTCCACAACTTGAAGAACATCGACGTGGAAATCCCCCGTGGGAGCCTGACGGTCGTCACCGGCCTGTCAGGCTCCGGCAAGTCGTCATTGGCTTTCGACACCATCTATGCCGAAGGCCAGCGCCGCTACATTGAGACCTTCTCCGCCTACGCCCGCAACTTTCTCGGCGGCTTGGAGCGCCCCGACGTGGACAAGATCACCGGCCTCAGCCCCGTCATCAGCATCGAGCAAAAGACGACGAACAAAAACCCGCGCTCCACGGTAGGCACCACGACGGAGGTCTATGACTACATGCGCCTCCTCTGGGCCCGCGCCGGCACCGCCTACAGCTATCACACCGGCGAGGAAATGGTGAAATACACGGAGGAGAAAGTGCTCGAGATGGTGCTTACCCGCTACGACGGGCACGCCATCTACATCCTCGCCCCCTTAGTGCGCCAGCGCAAGGGCCACTACCGCGAACTCTTCGAGAGCATGCGCCGGAAAGGCTACCTCTACATCCGCGTCGATGGCGAGGTGTTGGAAATCACCCGTGGGATGAAGGTGGACCGCTACAAGAACCACAACATCGAAGTGGTGGTGGACAAGTTGAAGGTGCAGGGAAAGAGCGACGAGCGCCTTCGCCGCAGCGTGGACACCGCCATGCGCCTTGGCGAAGGCATCGTGATGGTGCTCGACAAGGACAACGACAGCGTGCGCAGCTACTCCAAGCGCCTCATGTGCCCCACCACGGGCATCTCCTATTCCGACCCCGCCCCCAACCGCTTCTCGTTCAACTCCCCCGAGGGAGCCTGCCCCAACTGCAAGGGACTGGGCTACATCAACATGATCGACCTCAACAAGGTCATCCCCGACCGCAGCCTCTCCATCGCCGACGGCGCCATCGTGCCATTGGGGAAATACCGCAACCAGATGATTTTCTGGCAGGTGGATGCCATCCTCCATCCATACGACTGCAGCGTGAAGACCGCCGTGGCCGACATCCCACCAGAGGCTCTCAACGAGGTGCTATATGGCTCGCTCAACTCCATCCGCATCGCCAAGGAACTCGTACACACGTCGAGCGACTATTTCGTGCATTTCGACGGCGTGGTGAAATACCTGCGACAAGTGATGGACAACGACGACAGCGCCAGCGGACAGAAATGGGCGGAGCAGTTCATGGCCACCAGCCAATGCCCGGAATGCCAAGGGCAACGCCTCAACCGCGAGGCCCGCTCCTTCCGCATCCATGACAAGAACATCGCCGAGGCGTGTGACATGGACATCAGCCAACTGCGCGAATGGCTCGACGAGGCGGAGCGTCACTTGGGGAGCAAGGAGAGCAAGATCGCCGCTGAAATCCTCAAGGAAATCCGCACCCGCCTCGACTTCCTCTTGGAAGTGGGACTTGACTACTTGTCGCTCAACCGTCCATCCGGCTCCCTCTCCGGCGGCGAGAGCCAGCGCATCCGCTTGGCCACGCAGATAGGCTCGCAACTGGTGCATGTGCTGTACATCCTCGACGAGCCAAGCATCGGCCTTCACCAACGCGACAACGCCAAACTCATCGGAAGCCTGAAGCAACTGCGCGACATCGGCAACACCGTCATCGTGGTGGAGCACGACAAGGACATGATGCTCTCCGCCGACTACATCGTGGACATCGGTCCCAAAGCGGGACGCAAAGGCGGCGAGGTGGTGTTCCAAGGCCCCACCGCCGACATGTTCCATGAGCACACCATCACCAGCCAATATCTCAACGGCGAGAAAAGCATCGCCCTGCCCGAGCACCGACGCAAAGGCAGCGGCAAGAGCCTGTGGATCCGCGGCGCCCGCGGCAACAACCTCAAGGGCATCGATGTGGAAATCCCCTTGGGCCTTCTCGTGGTGGTGACGGGCGTGAGCGGTTCCGGGAAATCGACCTTGGTGAACGAGACACTCCAGCCCATCCTCTCACAGCATTTCTACCGCTCGCTGAAAGCCCCCATGCCCTATGACAGCATCGAGGGCATGGAGTGGGTGGACAAAGTGGTGAACGTGGACCAGTCGCCCATCGGGCGCACGCCACGGTCGAACCCCGCCACCTACACCGGCGTGTTTAGCGACATACGTTCCCTCTTCGTGGGGCTGCCGGAGGCGAAAATCCGGGGTTACAAGCCCGGGCGCTTCTCCTTCAACGTGAAGGGTGGACGCTGCGAGACCTGCAGCGGCAACGGCTACCGCAACATCGAGATGAACTTCCTCCCCGACGTGATGGTACCGTGCGAGGTATGCCACGGCAAGCGTTACAACCGCGAGACGTTGGAGGTGAGGTATAAGGGAAAGTCTATCGCCGACGTGCTCGACATGACCATCAACCAAGCGGTGGAGTTCTTCGAGAACGTTCCGGGCATCCTCCACAAAATCAAGACCATCCAGGACGTGGGTTTGGGCTACGTCAAATTAGGGCAGCCCTCCACCACCCTCTCCGGCGGCGAGAGCCAACGTGTGAAACTGGCCACGGAATTGTCGAAACGCGACACGGGGAAGACGCTCTACATCCTCGACGAGCCCACCACGGGCTTGCATTTCGAGGACATCCGCATCCTCATGGACGTGCTGCAGCGATTAGTGGACCGCGGCAACACCGTCGTGGTGATAGAGCACAACCTCGACGTAATCAAACTCGCCGACCACATCATCGACATGGGGCCGGACGGCGGCCGCAACGGCGGCATGGTGGTGGCCACCGGCACGCCAGAAGAAGTCGTCCGGGCAGGGAAAGGCTATACCGCGCAATTCCTCCAGCGAGAACTTAGAGAAGATGAAAAATGAAAAATGAACAATGAAAAATGAAACCATAAAAATTCGCACCCCGTTTTGGGGTGCGAATTTTTAGTCAATCTTTGTCACATTCCGAGGATGATATTGACGAGCACGGTGATGTCGGAGACACTCACGGAGCCGTCGTTGTTGAGGTCGGCCTCGCTGCCAATCACGCTATTGGCATTGCCCAAGATGAAATCCACAAGAATGGTGACATCTGAAACGGTGACATATCCATCGTGGTTGAGGTCGCCGCGAATAGCCTCCAGCGGCATGTATGCGGCGAATTTCTGCAAGGCACCATTGCCTATCCCGTAGTTGTAAGTGCCGTCCTCCTGCCCTTGGAAAAACTCCTCGAAGATGTTGGTGGTCTTGCCCAATCCGAAGTCATATCGATGGTAGAGAATAGCCCTTTCGTCTCCCATGTTGGCAGCGTGGAAGGTGGAGCCGCCACTCTGTGCCAGACCATAGCCCTCCACGAGGTGAAGCGCGGTGAGGTTTCCGGTGTAGTCCACCCAAAGCTTCTTGTCCTTGTCCACGTACATGGTGTCGTTGGGGTTGTTCACCCTGTTGATGGCGAAAGCATAAGTGATGTTCGCCCAGTTGGCAAAACGTGTCCACCCCCTGCCGTCCAAACTGGTATTCTCATTGGTGTACCACAGGTCGCTTCCCAACGTCTCGGCTGCGCTCGTGGCGGGGATGGTGTTGTAGTCGGGGCTTTCGTAGAGACATTTGTATGGGATATCTGCGACGTATGAAGCCATCCCCGGTAGGTATCCCGCTTCGTTCCCGAGACTTGCTGTGACGGTGAGCGTTCCAGGCTGCGTGAAGGCGTAGGTGGAGAGGTCGATTTTCTCCGATTGGATGAGGATGTTGTCGATGTTGGCGTAAGACCAAGCCCTTCCCAATGTGATGCCGATGCCCTGTACGTTCATATTCACATCATTGCCAGCGGTGTATGAGCCGGAGAGTTTGGTCACACCTCCGCTTTTCACCGTATAATTCACTGTCCGTGCCTCGCGGTCGATGGTGATGGTGTAATGGCACCATGTGTCACCGATGGAAGCGGTTGCGCTATTGCCTTCCACGGCATAGTTGGTGTTGTTGTTTCCACCGTAGAGGCGGAAGATGTTGGTAGCGCTGTTGAAGTAGGTGTTAACTGCCGGCATAACCGCTCCTTCTCCAAAGAGGACGAGTTCGTTGACCATATCCGTATTGCTGCGGTGGAAGAGTGCGTCAAATTCCACGGTATATTTGTTGGAAGCCCCGTATGGGTCTTTTCCCGTGTCATATAACTTGAGGTAAGAGCGTCTGGCACCACCGGAGTTTTCCGACGCGATATTGATGTAATTACCGTAAGTGGCATCACCTGTTATCAGGTATGCATTGCATCCGTTGACCCATCCATCAGTACCCGTGGCATTCTCGTAATTTTGATTCACGAACTCGTTTATCGTCTCGCTGCCCAAGTACGTCTCCGTTCCGTCGAGTGCGGTGAATGTTGCACTGAGAGTCGGTGTGAAGTCGCCTGTTTTCGTCTTGGTAATGGTGACGACAGGCAGGTAGCTGTTGTTGCTTCCGGGAAGGTTGGGATAGATGCTGCTGAGGTCGCAAGCATTCATGCCAGAGAGAGCGAAAGTGGGTGCGTTGGCCGTGGGCAATCCTCCCACTTCTAAGCAAAGCTTTCCGTCCTGATGCACGAGTGTTATTGACGACTCAGCGATGCCCGTGCTTTCAATCTTTACTTTCGAGATGTCACCTATGACATTTCCCACATTTCCGATGGGATAGATACCATTGGGCAGTGTGTTTTTGAATCTCAACTGGATGACGGGAACGATGTATTGGGGTCCGTAATTCTGCCATACCTCCACACCCGCCTTGGCGACATCAAGATTAAGCGTGGTGGCGTTGAGCCAGTCGTGTTGGTTGTCGTCGGTGCCGTTGTAGTCAATCACCACACGTGCGCCATATCCCAAGGAGAGTGTGCCGGTCTCCACGGTGCTGACTTTCCCGCTCGTAGCACCACCCACATTGAGCGTTGCCCCATATTCCATGGTGATGCCTGCGGGGAAGCTGCCGCCATCGCTGTTGAGCGTGGTGTGGCGGTGCATCGTCACTGGGCTTGCCGAGAGCGTGCCGTCGAAATTGAGCGTTCCACCCCACACCTCGGTTTTGCCGGTGTTGGTGTGTATGGCGTTCACCAGGTTGAGCACGCCGTCACCCTGCTTGGTGAGGTGAGTGGCTCCGCTGAGCGGCGAACCGTTGAGAGAGTGTGTGTAAGTGGTGGTGGTGATGGCCCCCCCGTTGTTGCCCTGCACCCAGGTAGGTGCATTGACGGTGATGACGGCGGGCTGTGCACCGTTGGCGATGGTGGCGCTCATGTTACCGGTGGTGCAGAGGATGACGTGCTTGCCGTTGTTGTCGGTGCCGATGGTTCCTCCGTTGGTGATTTCAGTTCGATCGGTCATGGAGAAAGGCGGTGGTGCCACGGTATATCCTTCCATCTCGCCAAGGAAGAAACTGGTGTGTGGCGGCTGGTTGTAAGCCATCATCTGCCACACCATGGCCTGGCGGTACTGGTGGTCGTGCCAAAGAGTGGGAATGTTGTAACTGGTACTCATACCACTGGTATAGACGCGCAGGTTGGTGCCGCATCGCACCACAATTTCCTCCCTCCAGTCGCCAATGATGTCACCCTGAAAACAGGGGTTGTTCTTCGAATCATTGTTCATATTGCAGCCATCAGAGGTGAAGAGACGCCCGTCGGCAACGTCATAGATGGCGGCCTCCCTGGCCGTACCGGGGCTGTCGAGGATTTCGGAGCAGAGGTCTCCGTCCCAGTAAATGCGGAAATTAAGGTGTGACCAGTAAAGTGGCTGACCACTATTGTCCGATCCACTCCCAGGTGAGGCGAACGCCACATCGTCAATGACGGACGAGATGAGGTCGGTGTTGACAGAACGCCCGATGCATCCCGGATAGTTGTTGGTGAGGTTGGCCATGAGGGCGCGTCCGTCATCGGAGCTTCCCACAGAACGGTAGTAGATTTTGCTGGTGGTTGCATCGCGATAATTCATATTGGGTCTTCCCTCGTTGCATGCAAAGACCTCCTGTCCGCGTCGGTATGGGTCGAAATCAGAGCAATGCATGGCGTCGCCGTGCCCCAAGCCAGTGGTAGAAAGTCCCTTTCCGTTGTCGTCGATGACCATGGAGCCATAGATGATTTCGTCTCGTCCATCCCAGTCCACATCAGCCACGATGTAGTTGTGGTTGCCCTGGCCGTACCAGTTGCTACTACTGTTGTTGTTGTTCCATGTCCATCGTGTACTCCACTCGTGCGTCTTTTTGTTGAGGTCCATGGCCATCATCTTGTGCCTGGTGTAGATGCCTCGGGCGAGGAAGAGGGAGGCGTTACGTCCATCAAGCACGGGTGCTCCAAAAAAATGCTTGGTGGAGCGATGCCCATAATCATCACCCCATGCTGCCTCAAGGTTGGTTTCACCGCTTTCAAATCGTTTCAAGGGGTATTCCGTCTGCTGGTAGAGTGCACCTGTTAGACCGTTCATATAAACAAGGTATTCCGGTCCGTCCTTTGTCCAGGCATATTGTGCATTAGAATGACTTTTCATGCTGCCTCGGTAGTTGGCCCCGGCCACTCCAATGGTGTATAATTTAGTTTGGCCGTTGGAACCATACACTATCATATCATCAGCTCCGCGCAGGACGACCTCCGCCTTTCCATCTCCGTCCCAATCGTATGCGATGATGTTGATTTCAGTGGAATTGAGGCTCACCATGTTGGGGCCGCAGTCGATGCGCCAAAGCAAGGTTGCCGCCCCTGTCTGCCAATCGACATCGTAAGCATCGAGGACGACAAACTCCTTGGAGTTGGTGGCGTAGATATCCTTGCTGTTTCCGTTGGCATCAGTGGCTCCTGCATCGATTACATTGAGACGCTTGATGATGATTTCAAGTTCACCATCACCATCGAGGTCGGCCATCTCGGCATCGTTGGGTTCGTAGTGAGATGTGACATCATTATTATTGCGGTCATAGACTTTTGCAAGCGGGATGTTGATGTAGCCTGTGGGGCAGCGGACTCCCTGTTTGTACACATACTGCGTCCATGGTTTAACGGCATTGCACTTGGCCTGCTCCACCCCGTTGACGACGGCTGCCACTTGGTAGGAGGATGAGGTGGTGCACCTTGAGTCATCGTAACTGGTCTTGGTAAGGCCTGTGGCGATGCGTGTGCCGTCACGGTAGAGATTGTAGGTGGTGTTGTAGTACTCTTCAGCGGTACGCCTCCAACTGACAAAGTTGGTGGTAGAGCCGGATGTGGAGCCGGTGGGAACTGCCACGAGGCCACGTCCGAGCACGTCGGTCTTGCGCTGCGCCTTCATAGGAAGCACACAGCATACTGCAACGAGCAGCATAAAAAATGTCTTTTTCTTCATTTAGGTATCTAATATTTGGTTATTCGATGGTTTGGGTCAGCCCTTGGATTGCATGGGTCATAGCCTCTCCATGGTTAGTAGGAACAACAAAAGTCAGGTTGAAAATCATACAACAAAGAATGTTGCCAAATGCAGTAGTTATGGTTTTTATCTGTTGCAAAGATACTTTTTTTTTGGAAAGCCACAATTATTTTTAGCAAAAAATGAAGATAAAAGTGATAGAATTCAACTATTTGGTGACTAATGGCAAATGAATTTGGAAGAGTTTAAGGGGTTTAAGGGTTTAAGGACTTTAAGGACTTTAAGGTCTTTAAAGACTATCAAGCCCGCCCGAGCGTTAGATGCGGTCGGGCGGGCTTGTGGACGACAGTGCCTTCGACTTACTTGGCCTTGTCGAGCAACTCCTGTGGAATTTCCGGCATGGCACCGTTTTGCGTGCAGACGTATGCGGAGACCTCCACGGCGAGCTTGTGAGCCTCCACGAGCGGCTTTCCAGCCAACACTGCCGCGCAGAAGGAGCCGGTGAAGGAGTCTCCTGCTCCCACGGTGTCAGCTACGGTGACTTTGGGCGTCGCTTGGAAAGACACCTGCCCTGGTTTGAAGACGTATGAGCCGTTGGTGCCGCATGTGAGGACGAGCATGTCAAGGTTGTACTTGCCGAGAATGAGCCAACACTTGTTCTCCATGTCAAGACCCGGATAGCCGAACATCCTCCCGATAAGCACCAGTTCCTCGTCATTGATTTTCAAGATGTTGCACCTCTGTAGCGATTCCTGTATGATTTCCTTGGTGTAGAACTGCTGACGCAGGTTGATGTCGAAGATTTTGACGCAGTCGTAGGGTGTCGCGTCGAGGAACTTGTGAATGGTCTCCCTTGAGACGACGTTGCGCTGTGCGAGGGAGCCGAAACAAACGGCACGGCAGTTGCGTGCTATATCCTGTATGTCTCCATCGAAGGGGATGTTGTCCCACGCCACATTCTCCTTGATGTCGTAGGTGGGAATGCCCTGGTCGTCGAGCTGCACCTGTACGGTGCCGGTGGGGTATGGCACACGCGGCAGGAGGTCGTTGAGGCCGTGCTCTTTCAGGGCCTCGATGGTCTCCTCCGCCAGTTGGTCCTCGCCCAAGGCACTGATGGCGATGGTGTTGTCCGAGCCGAGGAACTGCCCGGCGTGATAGGCGAAGTTGGCGGGTGCGCCGCCGAGTTTCTTTCCTTCGGGGAGCATGTCCCAGAGGACTTCTCCGAGTCCTACTACAAAACGTTTATCTTTCATATTGCTTAGGGTTGGTTAGTGTTTTACTTGAGGAATGTATGTGAAGAGATAAGCTACTCCGACAGCCATGACGGCCACCGCGCCCGCCTGCCCCATGGCGTCGCTGGCGAAGCCCATGAGGAGTGGGAAGATCGTGCCGCCGAAAAGCCCCATGATCATCAGTCCTGAGACCTCGTTCTGCTTTTCAGGCACGGAGAGCAGAGCCTCGCTGAACGCCATGGAGAAGATGTTGGAGTTGCCGTAGCCCACGAGTGCGATGGCGGTGTAAAGCACGGCTTTCGACTGTCCGCTGAACATGAGGACCATGCTGACGGCCATGAGGATGACGCTGCAGATGAAGAAATATCTCGTTTTCATCACCCTGAGGAAGAAGGAACCAGTGAGCGCGCCGATGGTGCGGAAGATGAAATAGAGGGAGGTGGCGAAAGCGGCCTCGTTGAGCGTCATTCCCACCCTTTCCATGAGGAGTTTGGGTGCGGTGGTGTTGGTGCCTACGTCAATGCCCACATGGCACATGATGCCGAAGAACGAGAGCAACACGATGGGTTTTCCGAGGAGTTTGAGACAGTCCATGAAAGAGGAAGACTTCCCTCCGCTGACCTCCTCTTGGATGGGTGTGACCCACAGGAGGGCGGACGCAAGCACGCCGACGACGAAATAGATGAGGAAAAGCACGCGCCAGTCGTATCCAAAGGAAGGAATGACGTGTGTAGCCCCCCACATGGCGAGGTAGGGTGCGAGGAAGGATGCGATGGCCTTGACAAACTGCCCGAAGGTAAGTGTGGAAGCCAAGTTCTTGTCGCCGATGATGAGCATGGCGAGTGGGTTGATGCTGGTCTGCATGAGTGCGTTGCCTATTCCGAGGAGGGAGAAGGCGACGAGCATGACGGCAAACGAACTGCCAAGCAAAGGTATGAAAAGCGACACGACGGTGACGATCAGCGAGAGGAGCACGGTTTTCTTCCTCCCGATTTTGTTCATCAGCATGCCGGTGGGTACGCTGAAGATGAGGAACCAGAAGAAGACGAGCGACGGGAAGATGTTGGCGACGGAGTCAGAGAGCCCCAGGTCTTCCTTCACATAGTTGGAGGCGATGCCCACCAAGTCCACGAAGCCCATGCAAAAGAAGCAGAGCATCACGGGGATGAGATAAATGGATTTATTTTGATTAGCCATATTTGTATTATTCAAAATTCTAAATCTTTCATCTAATTATTTCATTTTTCATCTCATAGATGACCGCCTTGCCGCCTTTCACCTTGACCATGTCATAAGGCTCCGAAGGGAACACCAGGTTGGTCATAGCCATCTTGCCCTCAACGTCGAAGGCCTCGATGCTACAGCGGTCGATGAAGATGCGCAGTTGACGGATGTTGCCGTATGTGGGCGCTGTGGTCACACAGGGGAACGCCTCGCTGAAACTCACGTCGCCGCTTTGGTTGCGATCCATCGTGAAGGTCTGTTTTTGGGCATCGTAACGCATGGTCACTTGTTCACCTTTTGTATTCGACAACGTGATGTCTGCCGAGCCTTTCACATCCACCACTATCTCACAAGCCTCCGTCGGTTTTTTGACTTTCTGTCCGCGCACGGCCAGCATCTCTTTCGAAGGCACCACGCTCACATAGGTTTCCTCGCCATAGGTGAAAAGACCGAGGTCGCGGGGGATGGAGTTGGCAGAGCGGAACTGCTTCGTAGGCACTTGGTTGGCATACTGCCAGTTGCTCATCCACGCCAACACCACACGGCGGTTGTCGGGTGCATTGTAGAACGACACCGTGGCATAGTGGTCCTTGCCGTAGTCGAGCCATTTCGTCACTTTCGGCATCGACTCGCAAGTGAACTTCTTCCCGTCGAAATTGCCCACGAAATACTGTGTGGCAGAACCGCCAAAAGGACCGCCTGGGTTGATGTTGCAGAGCAGCACCCATTTCTTCATGTTTAATTTTTCATTTTTAATCTCAAACAGGTCGGGACATTCCCACACGCCGCCGTGGTTGCCATATTCCTTGCCGAAAGAGGACTCGTATTTCCACGCCTTCAAGTCTTTGGACGAATAGATGCGCATTTCCTGTCCTGCTGCAAGAATTAGATTCCACACCTTGGCTTCCTCATTCCAGAACGCCTTGGGATCGCGGAAGTCAGGCACGTCGCTCGTCAGCACAGGATTACCGCTGTATTTCTCGAACGTCCGTCCACCATCTTTCGACACAGCCATCGACTGTACCTGATGCTGTCCTGCCGAGGTATAGAAGGCAACGACGTCGTTGCCGTTCGTTACACACGAACCGCTGAAGATGGCTCCCAACCAGTCGGCCTCAATGGCCATTGGCTGTGCCTCCCAGTGGATGAGATCCTTGCTGGTGGAGTGCCCCCAAGTCATGTTCTCCCACTGTGAGCCGTAAGGATTGTATTGGTAGTAGAGATGCCAGACGCCATCCTTATAGAACATCCCATTGGGGTCGTTCATCCATCCGTAATGCGGCGTATGGTGATAGAGCGGGCGGAATTTTTCGCGATTGGAAACGTCGAAGGAGTTGCAATACTTCATCTCCCGCCAACACACGAAGTCCTTCACGGCACCTGTTGAACGTCGGTCTCCGTGGAAAGTGATGTCAAGCAGTTGGGCGTTCTTGATTTCCAACGGCACATAGTAGTCCACCTTGTCCACCGCTAATCTTACGTTCAGCCGTTTCACCATCTCGTTCCTCTCATCGAGCACGGCGATGTTTGCGTTCTCTTCCTTCTCCTGCACGGGCAGGAGCAGGTAGGTCCTGGTTTGCTCCAGTCTCACCATGGCATGGTTCTCACCCAAAATCATCGGACTTTGGGCTTTCATTGTAACCGCCATCAGTATGGCTGTCATCAGTGTCAGTAGTTTCTTCATCTTTCCTTGTTTTTAGTTTTTCTGCTGCAAAGATAATCCATTTTACGCAATCTCATTGTCACTTATGTTTCAATTGCTGAGAATTATCGTTCACCGCAACATTTTTGATATCAATGTTATCCTGAGAAACAATCTTTCACCTTACTAAAACCTAACAATCAACCAAGTTAGCAGCACTAATACTGGCTAACTTTGACATCGCTGATGGAGATATTGCCACCATAGTTGTTGATGCTCCAGCAGTTCTTCTGGATTCCATATATCCGATTGGTATAGGCACAGACATCGTTGATGTACATCACCATCACACTATTGTCGGTGTAGATGTCAATCTTGTAGGTGTTGTCCAATGGACGTGCGAAGTTGTAACCATCAATGCCCTCAATGAAGCCCTTTCCGGCACTGCCCTCTTGCTCGAAATTCACCTTGCGGGTATCCTCGCCCTCAGGATTGACCACCATGGTGTAGTATCTGTCGGAATCGGTGCCACGAACCAATGAGATGCCGAACCTGTCCCAATTGTTGGAGGTTTTGACCGTAAGAGAGAGGTGATTGTGTGCTCCCAAGCGGTTGTAAAGCACATAGGCATCATTTCCCGAGAGCGTTCCACCATTGTAGCCATTTGATGCGACAACACTTGCATCCCCGTTATTTGAATACTTGCTTGCCATGGCAGGCACCTCTCCCAATGTGAGCGTACCATCATTATGCTGAATAATCTTGTGGCATACGAGTGCACCAGACCAGTTGGGCTCGCCACCCGCACCTACATTGATGTTCTTGTCATGGATGGTAGCTCCTGTGCGATAAGGGCACCAACCCCAAATATATCGATCTGTTCCATTGGAGGCTGTCTTTCCGGCATAGAAGGCACGACTGTCGAGCACACCCTCATGACCGTCCTTCGGCCAATTGGCTCCAGGGTCGTAGAAACAGGCTTTAAGTCCTTCAAAAGTGGTGGCCATCATATACTTCACCTTCCGACTCCAACTGGCCTTGTAGCCCTCACTATAAACCATATACCAATAATTGCCCATCTTGAAGATGTCAGGACACTCACACATGCGGTCCCAAATCATTGGGAACTGTCCGACATGCTCCCAGGTTCTCAAGTCAACCGATTTGAATTCGGCGAACTTCAGATTCGACGCAATCACCATGTGCCAAAGACCATCCTCTGCCACAAAAATCTGCGGGTCGCGGAAATCCACTGTCGAATAGCCGTAGTCATCACCTTTCATCATCCAGAGGTTGTCTTTTGTCCAATTCTTGAAATCCGGAGAAGTGGCTCTCATCACAGCCTCGACGTTGGCACAATTGGGGTTGTGTCCCGTATAATAGATGTAATAGAGACCATCGTTCTCATTATAAACACAGCATCCCGTACCAAGAGCGGCATCCTGCTCCAGAGAGGAGGTACCCGTTGCGAGCACTTCGCCCAGCGACTCGTAGTTGGCACCATCCTTGGTTGAAACGCCCCAAATAGGATGGTAGTTGTAGGTGGCGTTGTTTTCATACTCCTGCAAGTAAAGCACTTTGAACTCACCAGCTTTTTGATCATAGAACGGCATGGGGTCGCCACAGCGTCCGATGGCAGGATTGTAATAGGTTTGAAAACCAGCCTCGTCGGTGGGGGTGAAGAATGTGGCAGTGCCTGCCCAGTCCTTTGGAGCGTCTGCGCTGAAGTCTTCATCACTGCATGCTGTCAGCAAAGAGGCTGACATAATGAGTGCAAATGCGGAATATATCATGGTCTTTTTCATATCGTTTATTTCATTAAGTGATTGAATGCATTCTGAGTAATAATTTCGATGTTTTTGTGGAAGTTCTCCACATAACCAGCTTCGTAAGTGTAAGAGTACCAGTCATAGCAACCTGAGCCGATGCAGATGATGCCACCCTTGCCGGCATTGGCAGGGTATTCCCAAGCAACGACAGCACCGTCTCCGCCTACACCGAGAATCTTACCACCAGTGCGGTTCTCCCAAGTTGCATGGTCATCATAACCACCCCAGTCTGTTCCTATGTGGTACTGAGCAGTGGAATTGGTGATATGATAACCAGCATCGGTGCAGTACACCTCGTTGGCATTGTCACCTTGAATCAGGTTCTGCCATAAGGGATGGTTGTTTTGACCGTCGAATATGCGGAAGGACCAAGGACCGCCACATAGTTCGGCAGCATACTCATCCTGTCCCCAACAGTTGTTGGGCGTAGTCCACTCATCATCACCCGTCACCCCGATGAACGACGGCAGGTTGGTGGCATAGCGTGTCAAGAACAGGGAACCGCCATTCTCGTAGAAGGAGCGCAGTTCGTTCTTCGTGTCGAGGGCCTCTCCAGCCTTGGCCATGAATACGTCGTGACCATCCACGCCGCCATCCACATGGTAATGCCACCAGATAACCTTGCACTGTGAGAGGTCGATGGTTCCTGAACGCAGGTCAGCAAATGAAGCATAGAGTGAATTGGGAATGTTTCCCAGCATCCATTGGCATGCTTCCTTGGCCTCGGCATCCAAATCGTTCATCTGGGTAGCAAATCCGATGAAGAGTGCGGAAGGCTTCTCGATGGCAATCACAGTTACAACATAGGTACTCTCGGCAGAATTGTTGGTCACCTTGTAAACCACAGGTTTTGAGAAGTCTTGGGCGACACCTGTGCCAGGGGTAATCGTGGCATTTTCACTATAAGTGATGGTGGGGACAAGATTGGTGATGTCAACAGACCCCGGCACATAGACTGTGATGGTCTTAGCATCCTGGTCGATGGTTCCTTGATAGATGTCGTTGATGACAAACTGTGTGATACGTGCTTCGTCGTGAAGAACGCTGAGAGTCCAGTCCAGAAAAACGTCGCCATTGGTGATATGGAGAACCTTGGCGGCATCCATGTTCAGTTTCTCTCCCTGTTTGATATTGCATGAAGCACCATTGGAGATATTCAGTGTTGTGACCTGCATGGAAGACGTTCCGTAAATCTCAGGAAGGCGAACTACAATACTCCGAGAGGCAAGGTCGATGGTTCCCTCGTAATTGTCAAGTGAAATAGACTCTACCATGCAGTCACCACTCAGTTGCAGGTCGCTGATGTTGTCCTCAGTGCAGGCAGCAAAACCGCAGATGATGAAGATGGCACTTATGATGTTTAATATCTTTGTTTTCATAATTCCAAAATTCTTAAATTCTTTTACCAATTACCAACATTCTGAGTATAGTGACCATTGGATGCGGATATCTGACTGAACGGTATCGGCAGATACTCATCCTTGTTGGCCGTGAAGTGGGCATCCCTATAGATTCCACAGTTGTCAATCTCCTCTGCATAGTATTTGTTAATCACTGTAGCGGCATCTCCCCAGCGCACGAGGTCGAAGAAACGCTCAGACTCCATACCCAACTCCAAGCGGCGTTCCATCTTCACTATCTTGATGGTCTCCTCCTTTGAATAGCTGCCCTTGTAGTTGGTGATGTACATCTTCACGCCGTAGGTGTTCTGATAGTTGCCTATCATCTGGGTGCTGGCTGCTGCGCGACTGCGGATTTGATTCACAAGTGCAATGGCTTGTTCAGAGTTTCCAAGTTGGGCGTAAGCCTCTGCACGCTCCAGCAATACGTCTGCATAGCGGAATACGATGCGGTTCATTGGACTCGCCCAGTAACTTCCCTTGATGAGATAATTGTCAATCAGAGCAGGGTCAACGTTCTGTTTCAGTGAGACGTTGTAACCATAGAGGCCATTAGAACGGCTCCAAATGCTAGTTTCCTCCATCATGTAATTCTTATTGAACATATAAGGAAGCCCAGGAATACCGACAGTCAGGAACAGCCGAGGATCGGCGTTGTCGGTAGCCTTGTCATAGTCCTTCTGGTTGAAATTGTCTATCAAAGGCAGACCGTCTGCACCTGTACGATAGGCATTCACCAAGTTTTGTGAAGGTTTGTAGAAGTCGCAACCACCATCTGTTGCACCCGGGATATTGGGTGGGATGAGTCCGTAACTCCAGTTCAAATTTCCATATGTTGAACCGTCGTTGCGTGAGTATTGGATGGCCCAAAGGCTCTCCTTGCCATTTTCATACTGCTCTTCAGGACGGAAATTGTTGTGGATGTCATCTTCCAGACCATAATTGGTGTAGAGTGAAGGGCTGGTGAATTCAATAACTTTTTCCAAGTCAGCCTGGTTGATGGTTGTCACTTGATTGCTGTTGGCATCGTCCTGACGATATGCCTTGTAAAGATATACTTTTGCCAGAAAAGCGGCAGCAGAAGCCTTTGTTGGACGACCCTTGTCGGCCTGTGTCTGTGGCAATGTGTTGTATGCCTCCATCAGGTCATCGATGATCAACTGCCATCCCTCATCATTGGTGTAAGTGGTGTTTGACAACTCATTATACTCATCGTAAGTCAGGTTTTCATTGTTCACGAATGGAATGTTTTTATAGAGTCGCTTCAGTAGGAAATGCCCGTAAGCACGGAGGAATTTCATCTCGGCCAGGCGTTGGTGTTTCATAGCGTAACTGTCATCGGTCTCGTTCAACAAGGCAATGGCACTGTTCACACGTGAAAGACTATTGTAGAGACGCACCCACATGTCGTTGATGTTCCAGTTGGTGGTCAGTACACCCTGTTGCACCTCTAATTGATGGAATACGTCACCGTCGCTGGTACCGCTTCCGCCCTTGTAGGCATCGTCACTGCGCACATCGAAATTCCACATGGAGAAAGAAGAGTTAATGTCTTCTGCTGTCGTGAAGATGGCGTAGGCTGAAACGACCATGGCCTCAGCATTCTCTGGGTTCTTGACCTGTTCATCGCTCAGTGTGGCTTGTGGGATGTGCTCGTCCAAGAAGTCGGAACAAGAACATAAGCCGCAGATGGCGAAAATGGCAATGAAGGATTGATATATTGCTTTCATAATGTTTGTTTTTCTGTTAATCATTGATGCTTTTCTTAGAACGATACATTAAGTCCGAATGTGAAGTTAAGTGGAATGGGATAGCCGAAATTGGCATTTTCCGGATCCACGCCTGTAAAGGTCTTGCTTTTGATGGTCAGCAAGTTCTGGGCAGAGACATACAAGCGCAAGCGTTCCATATAAATCTTCTCACAAACACTCTTGGGGAAATTGTAGCCCAATTGGATGGTTCGAAGTTTGGCATAAGAACCGTTTTCCACAAAGTAAGTGCTGACTCGCTTCTCATTGTTGTTGTCCATCGTACTAATGGAAGGAATGTTTGAACTGTTGTTTGAAGGACTCCACGCATCAAGCAGACGACTGCCCTTGTTCAGGTTCGAGATATTCAGTCCACTCCAGAGGTCTGTCTCTTTCTTGAGATCGCTGATGACATCAACACCCTGTACGCCTTGCCAGAACATCGTGAAATCGAGGTTTTTGTATTGAAGGTAGATGTTCAAGCCCCATGTGAAGTCGGGAGTGGGGTCATAAATCCATTGTTGGTCACTCTCGTTGATGACACCATCGTTGTTCAAGTCCTTCCAGCGAATTCGTCCCAATCCTGCTCCGTTCTGTACGGCGTGGTTGTCAATCTCATCTTGGCTCTTGAAAACACCGTCATATACATAGCCTACCTGTGAGTACATCGGATGTCCGATAACACTTTCCACTCCGTTTCCACCGAAAGTGCCATTGGCGGCGATGGTTTCGGGCAACTTAGTCACCTTGTTTCGATAGGTGCCGATATTGCCAGACAAGTCGTATTGGAAGTCACCAATTTTGCCGCGATAGCCAACGTTGAATTCGATACCCTTATTCTCAACCTCACCAGCATTGATCCACTGGCTGCTTCCCTCGCCCATCACACCAACACCGGGCATGTAGACCAGGATGTCCTTGGTCTTTTTAAAATACCACTCGAATGAGCCGTAAAGGGCATTACGGAAAAGCCCAAAGTCGAGACCGATGTTGGTCTGGGTGGTTGTTTCCCACTTCAAATCGTCATTACCAAGTTGGTTGCGCTTGAAACCGCTGGGCAACGTCTGTCCACCATTCGTTCCTGCAATGTCGTAACTTGTGCCATAACTTTGTCCTCCAAAGTTGGCCTCGCCGTAGTTGCTAACATAGAGGGTGTAACGGGCTATGTTCGATATTTCTTGATTACCCGTCTGTCCCCAAGAGGCACGCAGTTTCAAATTGTCAAGCCAACTGATACCTTTCATGAAATTCTCCTCGTTAATTCTCCATCCTGCACTGACGGAGGGGAACATACCATATCGATTATTCCGTCCGAAACGGCTGCTGCCGTCATAGCGCATGGTCAGACTGAGCAGATAACGGTCGGCATAGTTATAATTCAGTTTGCCGAAATAGGACACCAAGGTGTAGCCTTCGCCTGAGCCATAAGCCTCAACCTCACCCACACCAGCATTAGGCCACATATAGTCGGGGGTGAGTACGGCATAGTCGTATTTTTTCCCGCTGAAATTGGTGTCATCCTCACGGTTCAGCTCAATGCCGGCCATGGCATCAGCACGGTGATTGCCCATTTCGAAATTATAGGTGGCGATGGCGTTCCACATCCATTTCGTCCAATGCTCTTGTTTTGCTTCCACTGCATTGGTGGAGTTGGCCACCGTACCCTCCGTGACAGGATAGGTGAAGATACGTTGCTGTTTTTGGGAATAGTCCAAGCCGAAAGTGGATTTGATATTGAACCCCTTGAAGGGATTGATATTGACATAGGCATCGCCAAACATACGCCAATAACAGTAGCGGTTGTCACTGTTTCTATCCAAGCGAGCCACAGGGTTCTCACGGTCGGGATAGCCACCCACAGGACCTGCATAATCTCCATTGATGGTGTAAACAGGTAACGAGGGATTGAACTGAAGCACATTTTCAAGGAAACCTCCAGGGGCCTGCACCTCACTGGTACGGTTAAGCGTGAAGTGTTCACCCACAGTCACGATGTCCTTATCATTGATTTTCAACAATTTGTATTCAGAGTTCATACGTGCCGAATAACGCTCGAAGTCGCTGCTCTTGATGATGCCTTTGTTCTTGTAATAACCGAGAGAGAAGAACGACGTACCACGTTCCGATCCATTGCTCAACGAAACGTTGTATTGCTGAATCAATCCCTGACGGGTGGTCTGGTCGAACCAATCGGTATCAGCGGCTGGTGTCGTCCCTGCCGCATCGAGATACTTGCTCATCGTTATGTTGTTGAGCACGGGGATGCCTTGTTGATTGTAGGTCCAGTCGTAATGATAGCCCAAGCCGTTGGAGTTGGGATCCAAACCATCGTTCACGTAGCCTTGCCACATCACCTGTCCGAATTCCTTTGCATTCAACACTTCCATTTTGTTGGCGTAGGTCTGCATGGCAATACTACCGTCGAAATCAATTCTCACCTTGCCATCCTTGCCTTTCTTCGTGGTGATAATGATGACACCGTTGGCGGCGCGGCTTCCGTAGATGGAAGCTGAGGCAGCATCTTTCAGCACCTGGATGCTCTCGATGTCGTTGCCGTTCAGTTCGTGCATACCTGCTTTCGTGGGAACGCCGTCAATGATGTAGAGCGGGTCGTTGTTGTTCAGCGTACCCACACCACGAATGCGGACCGTCGCACTACCAGAAGGAGAACCATCTGCCGAAATGTTCATCCCTGGCACACGACCCTGCATGGCTTTGATGGGGTTGTTCTCGTTCTGCTTGGCCAAGTCAGAAGGTGTCACTGTGGAAATGGCACCTGTAAGGTCTGCCTTGCGTTGAGAAGTGTAGCCCGTCACCACCAATTCTGTCAGTTCGTTGGCATTCTCTTTTAGTTGGACTTTCATACCGGGTGTAGCGGCAACCTCCATGGGATCATAACCGATATAGGTAATGACCAAGATGGTTCCCTCGACAACCGCCAACTTGAAGTTTCCATCAAAGTCAGTCACCACACCGTTTGACGTTCCTTTCTCCATCACGGTGGCACCGATGACACCTTCACCTGTCTCGTCGATGACGGTGCCTGTGATTTCCGTTTGCGCGTACATTATAGTACTCGCAAGGATGAGCAGGGTGCTCAGAAGTAATCTTTTTAGTTCTTTCATTTGCTAAACATTTTGGGTTAGTAATTTTCTGTTTCAAAAATACTAACTAACAATAGCCTATGATATAAAAAAACGTTCACCCTATCCCACTTATGTTGCATTGTAACATTTTTGCAATAGAATGAACGATTATTGTTAATGATGATATGTTTGTTATGACGATGAACGTGCTTCACCAGGCACTTTTCCGTACTCTTCCTTGAAGCATTTGGTGAAATAAGAAGGGGCGGTGAAGCCAACGGCGTATGCGATTTCCGAGACACTCTTGTCGGTGGTGAGCAACAGTTGGTAGGCGCGGTTCAGGCGAGCGGTGCGTAGCAATTCAACGGGTGATGAACCGGTGACGGCCTTCACCTTTCGATAGAGCTGCACCCGGCTGAGGCTCATGTCGGCAGCCAAGTCTTCCACGCTGACGTCACTGTCTTCCAAACGTGCCTCCACCACTTCCTTGAAACGGGTGATGAACAACGACACAGCAGCAGATTCGTTGTCCTCCATAGTCTGGGAGTCTTCGGAAATCTCCGTGCTCTCTACATTCTCGGAAGTTTCTGAAGCCATCGGAACATCTTCCGGCTTAAGGTTCCACAACGTGTTCACCACTCGCTCTCTTTGCAAGGCAATTTTTCTCAGATGATACAGATAAAAGAGAACGAACACCACCAACAACAGGACGATGATTCCCAAGGCCAGCCAATTGATGACGCGGCGCGTATCGAGTTCATGCAGGTAGTTGTCGGCTTTTTGGTGTAGCAAGTCCAGTCGATCGGCTTGTCGCATCAATTCCTCACCCTGCATCAGCAGCACCTTGGCATTGTCGCGGGTGACAAGGGCGGACATAAGCATGGTCTCCTTTTCGTATGGTTTCCCGTCAAGTATGTCAACAGCCAGGTCTATCAACTGGTCTCCGTGGGTGGGATAGATGTATGACGCCTCCAGCAATGAGTCAAGCACCAACTTTATGCCACCGTTCTCACCGGGAAGGCCGTCAATGCCACAAAACAGCGGTGAATAGCCACCCATTTCCGCAAAGGCTTTGCGCGCCCCCATGGCAGTGCGGTCATTCATGCCGAAAACCAAGTCTATGTGTGCATCCTTGTTGCTTGACAACCATTTCTTGGTGGTTTCGTATGCTGTCGGCTCTGTCCAATCGCCTTGTAAGGATGCCATGACCGAGACACCGGGGGCATTCTTCAAAGCATCAGTGAACCCATTGTGCCGCTCTATGGCGGGCGACGAGCCTTCCAGCCCCATAAGTTCCAACACACGGCCATTGCCATGGAGCCGTGAGACAACATACTCACCCATCACGCGCCCCATCTCATAGTTGTCGGCACTGATGAAGGCGGTGTATTTCCGTGAGTTAGTCTTCCGCTCAAATACAATCACGGGAATGCCCTTGTCATAGGCGCGGTCGATGGCGGGTGAGATGGTGGATACCTGATTGGGGGCCACAATCAGCAGGTCGATGCCACTGTTAACCAAACTGTCTATCTGTTGAACCTGCCGCTCATCACTGTCGTATGCAGCAGCGAACTTCAAATCCACGTTGTCGTGAAAGTAAGCCCCCATCCTCAACTCCGCATTTTGCTTGTCACGCCAGATGTCCTCCGAGCATTGCGACACGCCGATGCGGTACCTCTCCCCACCCTTGGAGCAGGAAAGCAGCAGTGACGCCATGAACAGCGCACCAACAGCCAACTTGATCATGTCCTTTTTCATTCTGCTTGCAAAAATACGAAAAAATTCATTATTTGTCCTCCATCTACTGAAAAAATCGACAAACCATACCCGTATTCCTCGACAAGCGAAGCGACAAAGTCGAGTGCGTGTTGAAAGTGCTGAATAGATTCTCTAAAGAAGAAAAGAAGAAAAAAAGAGGTGGAAAGGATGATATTTTGCAAAAATGCATTAATTTTGCATTTTCAAAGACAAGCGTCAGCGACAGTCGCGGCGCTCCACACTCAACAAAGCAAGACCATGGCAACAACAGACGAAATCATCAGCAGCGAGAAACGAAGCCTCAACTTCATAGAAAAGCAAGTGGAAAAAGACCTGGCTGAAGGCACCGACGGAGGGCGTGTGCAGACGCGCTTCCCCCCGGAGCCCAACGGCTACCTCCACATCGGCCACGCCAAAGCCATCGCAATGGACTTCGGCATCGCATCGAAATATGGCGGCATCTGCAACCTGCGTTTCGACGACACGAACCCGACAAAGGAGGACACGGAGTACATCGAGAGCATCGAGCACGACATCAAGTGGCTTGGCTACCAATGGGCCAACGTCTATTATGCGAGCGACTATTTCCAGGAGTTGTGGGACTTCGCCGTATGGCTCATCCGCAAGGGCCGCGCCTATATCGACGAGCAGAGCGCGGAGGTGATAGCACAGCAGAAAGGCACGACGACAAAAGCCGGCACCGACAGCCCCTTCCGCAACCGCCCGGTGGAGGAGAACCTGCGCCTCTTTGAGTTTATGAACAGCGGAGAGGCCACACCGGGAACCCTCGTGCTGCGTGCGAAAATCGACATGGCACATCCCAACATGCTCTTCCGCGACCCACTGCTCTACCGCGTGATGAACATACCGCACATCCGCACCGGCAACAAGTGGAACGCATACCCCATGTATGACTTCACCCACGGCCAGAGCGACTACCTCGAAGGTGTCACACACTCCCTCTGTACTTTGGAGTTCGTGGAGCACCGCCCCCTCTACAACCTCTTCGTCACCTGGATGCGCGAATACATGCAAGAGTTGCAAGCCGAGGGGAAGCCGCTGCCCATGGACGCAGCGACATTCAACTCCTACCTCGGGCCAAGGCAGACGGAGTTCAACAAACTCAACCTCAGCTACACGCTGATGTCGAAGCGCAACCTCCTCGCCTTGGTCAAAGAGGGCTTGGTGGACGGATGGGACGACCCGCGCATGCCCACCATCTGCGGTTTCCGACGCAGAGGCTACAGCCCGGAGAGCATCGCCAAGTTCATCGACAAGATAGGTTACACCACCTACGACGCCCTCAACGAGATGGGTCTGTTGGAAAGCGCCGTGCGCGAGGACCTCAACAGCCGTGCCATCCGCGTGTCCGCCGTGTTGGACCCGGTGCGGGTGGTGGTGACCAACTACCCCGAAGATCAACACGAGCAGCTCACCGCCATCAACAACCCGGAAAACGAGGCTGACGGCACACACACCGTGGAGTTTGGCCGTGAACTGTGGATAGAGCGCGACGACTTCCAAAAGGAGGCTACGAAGAAATTCCTGCGCTTAGCCCCCGGCAAGGAGGTGAGGCTGAAGAACGCCTACATCGTGAAATGCGACGAGGAGCATCCTTACGACGAGGACGAGGAAGGTCGCGTGACCACCATCTACTGCACCTACGACCCGGCGAGCCGCAGCGGCCTACCCGGCTCCGACCGCAAAATCAAGGGCAAGACGCTCCACTGGGTGGGATGCCACAACGCCGTGGAGGCCGAGGTGCGCCTCTACGACCGCCTATGGAAGGTGGAGAACCCACGCGACGAACTGGCAGCCCTCCGCGAACAGCAGCAATGCCACACCGTGGACGCCATGCGCCAACTCCTCAACCCCGACTCGCTCACCGTGCTGAAACACTGCTACGTGGAGCCTTTCGCCGCCACCATGGCACCCCTCCGCTACCTGCAGTTCCAGCGCATCGGCTATTTCACCCCCGATGCCACGTCCACCCCGGAGCACCCGGTGTTCAACAAAACCGTGGGACTGAAGGACACCTGGTCGAAAAAGATGTGACATCAGCCGCAGGGAAGCCAAGCCTCCCACAAACGACGCCTCCAACGCATGCAGAGCAACTATTACGACAGCAAGGAGTTCACCGACACCTTGGCAAGGTATGAGGATGCCATGAATAAGGGCAAAACCCTCTATCTCGACAGCGACCAGTTGGCCGACATTGCCGAATACTACCACTGGATGGGGTATCCGGCCAAGGCTTTGGCCGCTGCCGACTACGCCCTGAGTCTCTTCGAGGGTGCCACCGCCCCCTTGGTGCTCAAAGCGAGGATGGCCCTACTCAACGAGAACAACCCGGAGAAGGCAGAGGTGTTGGCCGAGCAAATCACAGACAAGACCGACCTGGAATATTTCTACATCAAGGCCGAAATCCTCGTGGCGACCAACCAGGGTGAGAAGGCCGACCTCTTCTTGGAGGCCAGCGGTGAACAACTCGACGACCTCGACTATCTCGACTTCGTCCTCGACTCTGCCATCCTCTTCATCGACTACGAATATGTGGAACTGGCGAAGAAATGGTTGAAGAAGTCGGACGAAACCGACCAGGAGGACTACCGCGAGGTGGAAGGACGCATCAAGTATTACGAGGGCGACTACAAGGACAGCGAGCGCATCTTCAACAGCCTGATAGACAAGAACCCCTACTCCGCCTACTACTGGGACCTCTTGGCAAGTGCCCAACTGGCCAACGGCCAGTTCTCCGAGGCCATCTCGAGTTGCGAGTATGCCATCGCCATCAACCCCAACGACGAGGACGCCCTGCTCTACAAGGGCCAGGCTCTCATGCAGCTGAAGAATGACGAGGAGGCCATCGAGTATTTCGACCGCCTCTCGCAAGTGCGCTCAAGCAATGTGGATGGATATCTCAACACAGCCAACTGCCTCTTCCACTTGGAACGCTACGAGGAGGGGTTGGCGGCGCTGCGCAAGGCGGAGACACGTGCCAAGCGACACTACCCCGACCGATTGCCGGAAATCTACCAGGAGGAGGCCTTCACCTACAGCCACATCGGGCAAAAGGAGCGGGCATTGGCATACTTGGACAAGATGGAGCAATTCGTGGAAGTGGACCGCTGCGAACTGATGGTGTCGAGGGCGCACATCCTTTGCGAGAATGGCGACGACGCCCATGCGCAAATCTACTACAAGCGGGCTTTGGAGGAGTCGCGCTACCAACCCGGCATCATGCTCAGAGTGGCCGTGTCGCTCTACGACAACAGCATCCTTCAAGTGGCATACAACATCCTTTGCACACTCACCCCGGGCGACCTGGACAAGCAGCCGCAATCCTACGCCTACTTGGCCCTTTGCGCTCACGACTTAGGGCTGCACGAGGAATACATCGCCCACCTGAAAAAAGCGGTGGAGGCCGACCCGGCCTCCGCCAAATCACTGCTCTCCACACTCTTCCCGGAAGACATGGAGCCGCAAGAATACGTCAACTACGCATCAGACAACCCGTTATGAATTGGATAAGCGCCCTTCTGGGCAACCTCACCTACCCCACCATCTTCCTTCTCATGCTCTTGGAAAGCACGGTCGTCCCCGTACCGTCGGAGCTTGTCGTCTCACCAGCAGCCTACCACGCCGCAGGAGGACATCTCAACGTGTGGCTCGTCATCCTCTTTGCCACCATCGGGGCCGACGTGGGAGCCTCCATCAACTATGTGGCTGGTTATTTCTTAGGGAGACCCATCATCTACAAGTTTGCCAACAGCCGGTTGGGACATCTCTGCCTGCTCAACCAGGAGAAGGTGGAGAAAAGCGAGAAATATTTCTACGACCACGGCGTGGCTGCAACACTCACCGGCAGACTCATCCCAGGCATACGGCACCTCATCTCCATCCCCGCCGGACTGTCGAAAATGCCCTATTGGAAATTCCTGCTTTACACCACCATCGGAGCCGGGGCATGGCACAGCATTCTTGCAGCACTCGGATGGTACATGCACTCCTTCGTCCCAGAGAGCCAACTCGACGAAAAACTGATGGAATACGGCGACTACATCAAATGGACCATCATCGCCATCGTCATCATCGCCGTGGCATGGTATGTGGGCAAACGCTATTGGAGGAAGAGGGGGAAATAGCGGGGAAAAGGAAAAAACCGCTTCAATTTTGTATTTTATGGAGTGCTGACCTCCCATTATGTTTTAGGATTCATTTGGAGAACAATTAACCCACTGACTTTTGGTATTACTACTGAAAATCAGTGGGTTAATATACTCAGTTGATAATCTTGATATGATGAATTAGCGGTATCATCATCGATTTGAAGAATTTTCTCTATATTGGTGTCCGTAAAAGTGCGCCAGATTTCAAGCTTTATCTTCTTGTAATCTTCGAAAAGTTGACCAAGTCGCTCAATCTCAAATACAAGTCGAAGATCGTTCTTGTCCTCATTCTCCTGTCCTTCCTTACGGAAGCCTAATCTAGCAATCTTAATATAGTATAAATCACGGACGCCTTTGCCCGGGAGATATGGCATAAAGTAATAAAGTTTGTTGAGTGCAACTGTAGAAGGAAACCTCTTACCTGTATAGTAGATTTTTGCAGAACCGTGATGATACTGTTCCCAATTATCCCTCTTAACATTGCAGATAAGGATATTCTTTGAATTATCGATTAACATTGGCAAACGCAAATGGATTGGAACAGTGTTGTAATCAGACACAATATCCTCATAAACCATACTATTCTGAGCAATAGGTTCAAATTCGTACTGGTCAAAAAGGTCCAAGAAGTTGAGCTGCTTGATTCTATCAGCTTTCACCTTCTTTTCTTTTACAATTGGTTTATCTGCAACTATTCTTTCAATTCTATCAGAATAACTGATTAAGTCAGTCGCGCCATTAGTATATTTTGCACTAAAGAAGTCGTCAAGAACAGCAATTGTCTGATTGTATAAACTACCATAATGATGCAATGTTTTGGAAGCTCTTAAAACTAATTTTTTTTCTTCTGTTGATAATTTCCTTAAATCAACAACATTACCTTTATTTAAATCGTTTGGTTCAAACTTGACCAGACCATTGCCGTATTGGCGAGAATTATCCAACAATATTTCTTTGGCAACATTTGTGACAAGATATGCAAAGAGTATGTCCGTATCTATCACTCCTGAATTATAGACACAATGAAAAGTTGTTAAATTATAAACTCCAGCTTTATTGCGAACAAAACGTAATCCATTTCTATTAAACACTGACACCCAAATAGGTGATGGTTGTCTGCTCTCGAGGGCATACCAAGGGGTGCGACTAGCCGTTAAATATTTCTTATCAATGCCTATTTCTTCACCTAAACGGATATAATTTTGTACATAAGGTTCATTTTCGTTTGCACAGCCATTAAATAGAAAAACGGCTTTATCGTGATTAACAAGACTCTCGAAATCATCCTCTGTAAATATCTGGTTTTTAACATCTGCTGAGTGGCATACACATCTGCGGAAAGCTTTTTCAGGGATGTTGTATTGGTCAATTTTTGATGCCTTAAATGTGAAGTAATCATTCGCTCCAGTTGCAATTCCTCGCGAAACTTTGGCAAAAGTTGAGAATGGCACTAAATCATTATATTTAGACGACTTAGTGTCCTCATAATATTGTTTCCATTTTACCTCAGGATTTAGTTGACGGGAAGCAAATGTTTTATATTCTGCCAAAGAAGAATAGAGTTCAGAAACATTATTGATGTTTGAAAAATGAACAGAGTCTGAACTTTTATCATTCTCACACAATAGAATACATGCCGTAGTTAAAGCATCATCAAAAGCACATTGAGTAAAATCAACTATGATGACATGCTTCAATACGCCACTTTGTATAAGCGATCGTTTAACTTCTACACCATAATCTGAATTTAAAAATTCAGATGGTATTATATAAGCCATTCTAGCTCCGTCTTTCATCTGAAAAATAGATTTCAGAAGAAACAACGTATAAATATTTGTAAAACCGTTGAGGTGAGTATGTAGTTTGCTATTTACAATAGGTATAAGAGTCGCATTATCGTAGTCATGAAACTTGAGGTATGGAGGATTACAAATGATTCCATCAAATTTATCAGTCCATGAAGCCGTTATATAATCTTCATTATTTATGCTGACATCATATTGGGGTCTTACAAAAATTTGGTTGGCGTATGTATAAATAGTCCTGTCAATATCATATCCAACTACTCGTATCTGTGGATTCAGTTTATACAAAGATCTGCTAAACACACCTAAACCAAATGCTGGTTCTAGAATGTCCAATTTTCCCTTTTTGCCGCCAAGCACCCATAATGCCATAAAGTCAGAAATTTGCTCAGGAGTAAAATACTGCGCATATTTCTTCCTATGACCAATGGAGATTTTTTTAATGTATTCTTTTTCTGTGATCATAAGCTGCAGCAAAACAATGAATCAAAATTATGCTTGTCTAAGAATGCCTCTCCGCCATCAAATTTCACATAAAAAAGCAATCGCCCTTTGTTCAATTCTTTTCGGACACTATGATGGTTGGGTTCGGTAACAGCCTGTGCTAAGCAAACTCCGTCCTGAGATGGTATCTTTATAGTTGTTTTATTCTGGTTCTTTGTGTCCTGTTCAATGAAATACTTATCATCTTCTAATTCAGGATTGGAAACAAGTTCCAAAATATGCTTGAAGGAAACACCATAAATTCGGTCAAAAAAAACTTGAACATAGAAATGTGGAACATTGTATGTCATAATCCACTTATGAACAACTTTAAGATCTTCTACTTTAGGAGTGATTGAAAGAGTATTTCTTTTTTGAATAGCTTTTATACATTTCTTAATCTCTGAAAGTTTTGATGATAATTCTTGCAAGCGTTGTGAAGAACGCCAGGAAGTCACCCTATAATCAAGAGTCCTAACTGTTGTTTCATTTAATTGTTGCAATATATCAATTAGTTCAGGACGTTTTTGTCTCAGCAAATCGACATAATTCAATAACACTTCTCTTTTTAACTCTATTGCCCTCTCTGTATTTTCACGAACAACTCTATTGGCTTCTTCTGTATATTTATTGATCAAAAATGCACTAGAGCGGACTTCTATGCCAGCAATAGCTTTTGAGACATACTCGCCAATATCACTGCTTTTTTGAGAACTAATATCATAGCCAAGTTGCTCATCAAAATCACGCACATTAAATAGGAGTATATCAGGTCTTTTACCTATTGTGTCCAACTCGTTTTGGTAGTCATTGAAGAACTGTTCAAACCCCACATCACCAGCAACCAAATCATCCGACTTTCCATATCTAACGGCAACAATATTATCAGAGTTTTCATTGATAGCTCGAAATATAACATCTTCAGCCCAATCACCCTGTTGCTTGTTCGTTATGAACTCAGAAGATGCTTGTGTCGGCATTGATGCCTCACTCCGTGGCTCATCAAAATCAATAAGCCCTGTATGGATGTTCTTACAAATATCGTTGATAATGTCTTTATACTTTGTCATATCAATTTTTAGTGTCTTATGATTATGATTTGGGGTCTGTATTGTTGAGAAGGTCTTTTACGTTAACATCAAGCAGTTTTGCAATCTTGTCCAAAGTGATCAAGTCTGGTTGAACACTATTGCCACACCACTTACTTACGGTACATGCAGACTTCCCAACTTGTTCTGCTAACCATTTGCTGGTTTTTTCTTGTTCGGCAAGAACTGCCTTTATACGATTTAGCTTAGCCATAATATTCTATAAAGATAAAGTTTAGTGCAAAGATAATAAAATTCTATGATGTTACGGTTGTTATCTGGTAAAAGTATCACAAAACACAATAATTTCTCTGAAATTATTGCAAATTGCCAAATTAAGCACCCTCTTTGGGAGCGAGTTTAAGCCATAACGATTTATAAAACATCAAATATGTTCCCATCTTCCACATATTCAAATCTGTTGCCATTTTATCAAATCCGAATGACACCCCAAATGACATAATCTGAAAATTTCGTTATTTTTCAAGTCAAGATTTGTTAAGCTGATTTTTTCATTCTTTTGTTTTCAGAATTATTGTTCCCAGTTTGTTTCTTTTGGTTGCTATATCGAAGAAATTCCACTATATGTCAATGATTTACAAACTTTCAAAAGATTCTGAAGAAGATAATGATAATAATAGATGTTTATTGTGGCCGGCCAAGTTCTGCTTATCTTATTAAATCTCTAAACCGATATGAAAAGGAGTATGCCAGAATGATTGACCGTGAATATGTAAGTTATCCAATGTTCAAAGGACTTCCAGATATTACTGAAGTATATGAGCATCCATAACGAATACATTATGTGGGCGGCTTGAATCATAAGAGAAGCCAGACTTGGTTTTGAAGTAAGAAAACCAATGGCGGTACAGAAAGCATATTTCGAGGGTATTATTAGCTTGAAAATCACATTCATTGCTCCATGCACACAAAAAGCAACCTCCATGTGATGTGCATGGAGGCTGCTTCAATATGGAAATTGAAATCAAGTAGTAATCTTGGAAGAAGATGATAGGTTTATTTTATCACTATCTTCTTGCCGCCTATGATGTAGATGCCGGGATGCAGAGTGCTCGTGTCGGCCATAGTGTCAGCGACTTTTATGCCGTAGAGATTGTAGATGGCTTGGTTGGATATGCCTGAAGATGATTCGGGAAGATGAATGTTACTGGTTCCAGACATAACGGGGCGAACAGTGAGACCGAGTGGGTGGGAGAAAGTACACCAGTCTGTGCCGTCCAAATGGAAGTACAGACCGTAGGCCCATTTCAGATCCGACGGTTCCTGCGTTGACGACCAGTATTGGCCGATTTCGCCGGGGAAGAATTGGTCCGCCGTAGGCAAAAAGATGGAAGCGCCGTTGTTCTTGCTGATGAACTTTTGACCATGGACACCGTTCATAAAAGTCAAAGTGCAAGTGCAGTTGTTGAACAAGTCTTTGATCTCATCCAGCGATGGCATCACCCAAGAGCCACCCCATTTCACATGGGCGACGTCGTACTGCGTGCCTGCGATATCGCTGCCAAGGTCTTGATATTGCGTATGTTCATACCATCCGAAATCGTTGGGATTATCACCTGTACAATATTTATATGAGACTTCATTATACTTATCCTTTTCCTCCGTCTCCCCCCAAGCATAATAGCCGCCGTAGGCTTCGGGCTTGTCAGCTCCTACATTGCAGCAGGCCCAAAGAGTGCCAGAAGGCAGTCCGAGGTCTATCATATGTGGGTGGTGGTCGTCGGGGCATGATTGTGCGTATGCCGTTAACACCATGATCATTATGGAAAGAGAAGAAAGTAGTTTTTTCATCGTTGTCAAATTTTTACTTGTTGGTTCTTGTATTTGCTGCCATTTGATTTACAAAGAAACAAACTATCCTACTGTTAAAAAAAGAATTATCCCTATTTTCAAATAGGATAATCCCTATTTTCAAATAGGATAATCCCTATCCTTCAAATCAAAGATATAGTAACAGCATTCTTTTCTGAAAATTCCGCTGACCCAAATTATAGTGCTTTGCAAATGGATTTTGTGCCAAGAAGGCGTTGATGCCACTGTGAAAAGAAGGAAACACACAACTTTTTTCTGTTGTTTTTGCCCTTTTTACAACCAAAAAAGGTTGTATTTCTGCTTTACAACCAAAAAAGGTTGTATTTTGGCTTTACATCAAGCAATACCCTAATTGGGTGTCGGTTCTTGGCGTTAGCATCAAAATCCGCCGGCCCTTGCGAGCCGGCGGACACTTGGTTCATTCCAAAGGAAATTCTTCTTACTTGGAGTAAAGAGCCACGATGGTCTCGTATTTCTCCTGCTTGCCAGAAATCTGCTTGGGCTCCTCCACTTTCTTTCCATACTCGTAGATTTGCTCCAATGAGAGTTTTCCTTCCTCGAACTCCTTGCCGATGCCACTGTCGAAGCTGGCGTAGCGCTCCTTCTTCATGGCGGGCAACTCGCTCTCTTCGAGGACGGCTGCAGCATTGAGCAGTGCACGAGCCATGGCGTCCATACCGCTGATGTGTGCGATGAAGATGTCGTCTGGGTCGGTGGAGTTGCGACGAATCTTGGCGTCGAAATTGGTACCGCCGTTTCCGAGACCACCATTGCGGATGATTTCCATCATGGCCTGTGTGAGCTCGAAGTTGTCGATGGGGAACTGGTCGGTGTCCCATCCGTTCTGTGCGTCACCACGGTTGGCGTCGATGGATCCGAGCATGCCATTGTCCACAGCTACAGCGAGTTCGTGCTCGAAGGTGTGGCCTGCCAAAGTGGCATGGTTCACCTCGATATTCACCTTGAAGTCCTTGTCTAAGCCGTGAGCCTTGAGGAAGCCGATGACGGTCTCCGTATCGACGTCATACTGGTGCTTGGTGGGCTCCATGGGTTTTGGCTCGATGAGGAAGGTGCCGGTGAAGCCATTCTTGCGAGCATAGTCGCGAGCGGCTCCGAGGATGAGTGCGAGGTGCTCCTTCTCCCTCCTCTGGTCGGTGTTGAGCAGGCTCATGTAACCCTCACGTCCGCCCCAGAACACATAGTTGGTGCCTCCGAGCTTGATGGTGGCGTCGATGGCGTTCTTGATTTGGACGGTAGCACGAGCCACGACGTCGAAGTCGGGGTTGGTGGCGGCGCCGTTCATATAGCGCTTGTTGCCGAAGACGTTGGCGGTGCCCCAGAGGAGTTTGATGTTGGTGCCCTTCATCTTCTCCAGTGCGTAGTCGGTGATGGCCTTCAAGCGAGCCTCATATTCCTCGATGGAGCCACCCTCTTCGACGAGGTCAATGTCATGGAAGCAGAAATACTCGATGCCGAGTTTTTCCATGATTTCGAAGCCGGCGTCCATCTTGTCCTTTGCTCTCTGTACGGCGTCATCAGCCTTGTCCCACTCGTATGAGCGTGTCTGTCCTCCAAACTGGTCTCCAGAGGCTCCACCGAGGGTGTGCCACCATGCCATGGCGAATTTCAGCCAGTCCTTCATTTTCTTACCCATGACCACCTTCTCAGGGTCATAGTAGTGGAAAGCCATTACGTTCTTGCTCTCAGGTCCCTCAAAGGGAATCTTTCCGATTTGCGGAAAATACTCTTTTGCCATAATTGAATTTAAATTGAAATAGGATGTTGAAAAAAGTTGAATTAGAAAATTTTAGGTACTAACGACATTCATGTCATGCCCCAGTGACTGCAGAGAGCCGCTCTTTCCAGTTGGCGTATGCCTGCAAGTATTCGGGTCTTCTCTTCTCGTCAGGTTCAATGACAGACAGTTTGTGAAGCGTAGCGAAAGCCTCCTCGTTGTCCTTGTAGATGCCGCAGCCAATGCCGGCTCCCTTCGCAGCACCCACGCTGCCATCGGTCTCGAACAACTCGATGGTTGCCCCGCTGACTCCTGCAAGGGTGTCTCTGAATAGCGGGCTGAGGAACATGTTGGCCTTCCCAGCATGTATCTTCTTGATGTCCATTCCCATCTCCCTCATGATTTCCATACCGTAGCAGAAACTGAAGACGATGCCTTCCTGTGCTGCTCTCATGAGATGCGCCTTTCCGTGCTTGTTGAAGTTGATGCCATGGATGGAGCATCCCACCTCCTTGTTTTCGAGCACGCGCTCCGCACCATTTCCGAAAGGAATGATGGCCACTCCGTCGCTTCCAATGGGTACGCTGGCCATGTAATCGTTCATTTCGGCGTATGAGATTCCCTCTGGAGCGATATTTCTTCTCACCCAGGCATTGAGAATACCTGTTCCGTTGATGCACAGCAGCACACCCAGGCGGTTGAGTTTCTCTGTGTAGTTGACATGTGCGAAGGTGTTGACACGGCTTCTCTTATCATAATTGATTTCGCCGAGCACGCCATAAACCACTCCGGAGGTGCCGGCGGTGGAGGCGATTTCTCCCGGATTGAAGACATTGAGTGAGAGGGCGTTGTTGGGTTGGTCGCCACCCCTGTATGAGATAGGTGTTCCTTTCTTGAGACCCAATTCTGCTGCCGCCTCTGCACACACCTCGCTTTGAATGCTGAAAGTAGGCACGATGTCGGGTACGAGACTGTCGTCGAAGCCGAAATACTTCATGAGGAAGTCGGCCACCTTCTTTTTCCTGAAGTCCCAGAACATACCCTCGCTGAGTCCGCTGATGGTGGTGTTGATCACACCGCTGAGCTTCATGGCGATGAAATCACCAGGGAGCATGAACTTGTAGATTTTATCAAACAACTGCGGCTCATTCTCCTTTACCCATGCGAGTTTTGCAGCAGTGAAGTTTCCAGGTGAGTTGAGCAGGTGGCCGAGGCATTTCTCCTCTCCTATTTCCTTGAAAGCCTTCTCTCCGTAAGGAACGGCCCTGGAGTCGCACCAGATGATGGAAGGTCTGAGAACTTGCTGTTGCTTGTCCACGCACACGAGGCCGTGCATCTGATAAGAGATGCCAATGGCCTTGATGTCTTCTCCCACAGCCCCGGTCTCAGCCATGATCTTTGCCAGCGCCATCTTGGCGTAATTCCACCACGACTTGGTCTCTTGCTCAGCCCATCCTGCCTTGACAGCCTTGATGGGAGCCTCTGTTTCCGGGAAAAAAGCCGATGCAGCGCATGCTCCGCTGTCTGCATCCACCAACGATGCCTTGACAGAACTGCTGCCGACATCGAAACCTAATAGATATCTTCTTGACATAGTATGAATGATTTAAACATAAACGCTTATGAAGGCTTGCACTTGCAAAGTTAGTGCTTTTTTTTCAAAAACGAACAAAAAAACTTTAAAAAAAATGTTTGTTGGGAGATTTATTGTATTTTTGCAGACAAAGAGAGAAAAAACAAAAAACATGGAAGTAAAAGACATTTTCGAGTTGCGCAAACAAGGCCGAATAGAGGAGGCCTACGATGCCATCCGCCCGATGTATGCCGTACACAAGGGCAAATACACCACGTTGGCAATGTTTTGGACGGCCAGTGACATGTTGAAGAAACGACTGGGTGAAAAACGCGTGGAAGAGGCACAGAAGATTTTCGAGGCATTGCTGCGTGTGCTGCCGTCCATCGACGACTGTGACAGCAAGGCACACGCCGCCGTGGTGAATGCCGCACTCCGGTTGGGAAAGGAGGTGGAGAATTTCAGCATGCTGCAATTCCTCGAACAGTTTGGAGCAGAGCATCTCACCGAGGCCGACTGGAAGCCTGTGATACCGGAGGCGAAGGAGGCAGCCCCCTCGGGAGAGCGTAAATTCCCCCTCCCCTCCAACGCCCTACGCATACTCACCTTGGCCTTCCACGACTTGCAGCGTTCGCCTACGCCAGAGCGTGCGCTGAAGGTGATGCCGCTGCTGCAGGAGGCCCTTCGACGTCATCCTCGTGACAAGAACGTGGTGCGCCACATGGCACAAGTATATGTCATCATGCAGGAGCCTGGGAAAGCCGCCGAACTCTATCGCCAACTGCTCACACGCCACCACGACAGTTGGCTGTATGCCGAACTGGCAGAACTCACCGAGGAACCCGGTGAGCGAGCCGCCCTCCTCATCCAAGCCATCACCCGCCAGCGTCAGGACAAATTCCGCTCCGGCTACCACTTCGAGTTGGCACAACTGTTAGCAGGACGCGACAACGCCCGTGCTGCATACGAACTGGAGCGGTGCATCTCCATACGCCAACAACAGGGTTTCCACAACACACGGGAAATAGAGGATTTGCGGCGTACCCTTGCTGATGCTCAGCCGGTGGATGAGGCAAGCCAGCAAGCGTTCTACCGCAAGATGAAGGAAAAGTATTTTCCGAAGGAAAGATGAAAAATGAAAGATGAAAAATGAAAGATGAAAATGTAAAAAAATCAAAAGGCCGGCATTGTGATAATGCCGGCCTTTCAGATATGGTGGTAGAGATTAAGCGAGCGTGAAGAGACCTTCTTCTTCCTTGATTTTGCCCTCTTTGAACAGCCATCCCATGCCGAGGAGAGTCTCCTCTTCTGAAATCTTTGCTGCTTTGGCAATCTGCTTGACGTTCAAAGCCTTCTCGGCTGCGAACAGTGCCTGATAGACATCACCAGCCTTGAAACCAACAGTCTCGGAATTGATGATGACTTCAACTTTCTTAGCAGTCCTTTTGGTAGCTGCTTTCTTCTCTGTGGTAGCCTTCTTCTCTGCGGCTGCCTTTGTAGTTTTCTTTTCTGCCATGATTTAGTAAAAACAAAAAGTAAATGATTTGAACTTGTTAAGTACCAAACTTTTAAATTCGCTGCAAAGTTACGCCTTTTATTTCATTTCATCTAATTTTTTTACTAAAAAAAGACTAAGAAAGGACGCAAAAAGCTCGTTTTCTGATTTTTCTTGATATAAGTCAACCATTCTGCCGTGGAAAAGGGTGATTTTATTCCTTCTCCACCACCTGGATGAGCAGTTCGTCAAGCTGCTTGGGGTCAAGCTCTGATGGTGCGTCGAGCATCACATCGCGCCCGCTATTGTTTTTGGGGAAGGCGATGCAGTCGCGGATGCTGTCCAGTCCGGCAAAGATGGCCACGAAACGGTCGAGACCGAAAGCCAGGCCGGCATGTGGCGGCGCACCATACTTGAATGCATTGATGAGGAAGCCGAACTGCGCCATGGCCCTTTCCGGCGTGAAGCCGAGGATGTCGAACATCTTCGCCTGCAACTTGCCGTCGTGAATACGGAGACTTCCACCTCCCACCTCGATGCCGTTGCACACGAAATCGTAAGCCTTCGCTCTGACGCGCTCGGGATGCTCGTCAAGCAGCGGGATGTCGTCGGGGTTGGGCATGGTGAAGGGGTGGTGGGTGGCCATGAGGCGCTGTTCCTCGTCGCTCCACTCGAAGAGCGGGAAATCGACAATCCACAGGCACTCGAAACGATTCTTATCGCGCAGTCCCAAGCGGTCGCCCATCTCCAAGCGCAGCGTACACAACTGCACCCTCGTCTTGTTGGTGTTGTCGCCGCAGAGGATGAGCACCAAGTCTCCATCGGAAGCCCCCATCCGCTCCTTGAGCGCCAGCAGGGTCTCCTTGGAATAAAACTTGTCGATGCTGCTCTTGACAGTGCCGTCGGCGTTGTATTTGACATACACCAAACCCTTGGCACCCACTTGCGGACGCTTCACGAAATCAGTAAGTTGGTCAAGCTGCTTGCGAGTGTAGGAGGCACAGCCCGGCACGCAGATGCCACCGATGTATGCCGCCTGGTCAAAGACGGGGAAACTCCCGGTCTGCATAAGGTCCATCAACTCCACGAACTCCATGCCAAAGCGGAGGTCGGGCTTGTCGCTACCGAAGCGGCGCATGGCCTCGTGCCAAGTCATCTGCTGCAGTTTGTCGGGGAGCGTCACGCCGAGGAGTTCCTTGAAAAGGTGGCGGCACATGTCCTCGAAGAGGGAGATGACGTCTTCCTGTTCCACGAAGCTCATCTCGCAGTCGATTTGAGTAAACTCCGGTTGCCTGTCGGCACGGAGATCCTCATCTCGGAAGCATTTGGCTATTTGGAAATAGCGGTCGAAGCCGCTCACCATAAGGAGCTGCTTGAGGGTCTGCGGGCTTTGAGGCAGGGCGTAGAACTGCCCGGGATTCATGCGTGAAGGAACGACGAAATCGCGTGCCCCCTCCGGCGTGGAGCCGATGAGAATGGGTGTCTCCACCTCGATGAAGTCCTTGAAATCGAGGAAATTGCGGATGGCGATGGTCATTTTGTGACGCAACTCCAAGTTGCGCCTCACAGCATTTCTCCTCAAGTCGAGGTAACGGTATTTCATTCGAATGTCGTCACCACCGTCGGTCTTGTCTTCAATGGTGAAAGGCGGGGTGATGCTCTCGCTAAGCACGTTGAGGGCCGAGGCAATAATCTCTATGTCGCCGGTGGGCATCTTGGGGTTCTTGCTCTCGCGCTCTCTCACTTTTCCTGTGACTTGGATGCAATACTCGCGACCCAATTTGTTGGCACGGTCGCACAATTCGTTGTCAATCTCCTCGTTGAACACCAACTGGGTCAAACCATAGCGGTCACGCAAGTCAATGAACGTCATGCCGCCCATCTTGCGGCTGCGCTGCACCCATCCGGCCAATGTCACTTCACTGCCGGCATCGGAGAGCCTCAACTCCCCACATGTCTTCGTCCTATACATTATTATTATATGATTGTTTGTCCTTGTGAATAATAGATGCAAAATTAGCCATATTTTCCCAAACAGCAAAAAATTCAGGTGGTATTTTGACTTTGCTTTCCATTTCTCGTAAAAAACAAGTCCATTGGTGAAACAAGCAGACATTTTTTCGCTGAAAAAAAACAAGTTTTTGTTGAAAAAAGAACCGCCTTTCAGAAAAAAGGTCTATCTTTGCATAGTATTAGAAGAAGCGAAGGCGGGCGGCTAACAGCCTGCCATAAAAAACCGTGAAAACAAAGATGAGACAACTACTGACGACCATTCTCGCCCTCACCCTGTTTCTGCCAATGTACGGCGACGACTATGAACATCTGACTTTCGTGCGCAACGACGGGACGAAAGTGTCCATCACCGCCGTGGGCACTGTGATCACGTTCACCGACGACCTGCTCACCGCCGTCAACGGCGAGGAGAGTAGGCAACTGTCGCTCGATGACTTGTCAAAAATGTATTTCACCAATAGCGCCTCTTTCCTTTTGGGCGACGTGAACAACGACGGCTACATCAACGTAGTCGATGTGATGCTGATAGTGGACAACATCCTTGGCCATCCGTTGGATGCCACGTCCTCCGAGCGTGCCGACGTCGATGGCGACAGCATCATTTCCGTCACTGACGTGACAGCCTTGGTGTCGCTCATCCTCAACAACTGACACCCTTTTGCAAGCAAGGCAAAACAAGCAGCCAAGCCATTGCCCGTGGGAAGCGGGCAATGGCTTGGCTGCTTGATGTTTCTATATGTTACAATGCTACACCAGGTGAGGCAGGCGGGACATACCCTCTGCCAATTCCTCGTCGGAGAGATCGTAGTTGCGCAAATCGCCGTTGATGTATTGGTCGTATGCCGTCATGTCGATGAGGCCGTGACCACTGAGGTTGAAGAGGATGACCTGACTCTCGCCCGTCTCCTTGCATTTGAGGGCCTCGCGAATGGTGGCCGCGATGGCATGACAACTCTCCGGTGCCGGTATGATGCCCTCTGTGCGGCTGAAGAGGATGCCGGCCTCGAATGTCTCAAGCTGCGGGATGTCCACACCCTTCATATATCCGTCCTTGATGAGCTGGCTGACAATCATGCCGGCTCCGTGGTAGCGCAGACCTCCGGCGTGGATGTTGGCCGGCTTGAAGTCGTGTCCCAAGGTGAACATGGGCAGCAGCGGAGTGTAGCCAGCCTCGTCACCGAAGTCATAGTCAAAGACGCCGCGTGTGAGTTTGGGACAGCTGTTCGGCTCGGCAGCGATAAACTCCGTGTTGCGCTCTCCAGTGAAATTGTGTCGCATGAACGGGAATGCCAACCCTCCGAAATTGGAGCCTCCTCCGAAGCAAGCAATCACCTTGTCGGGATACTCGCCGGCCATCTGCATCTGAATCTCAGCCTCCAAGCCGATAATTGACTGGTGGAGGGAGACATGGTTGAGCACGGAACCAAGGGTGTATTTGCAGTTGGGAGTGGTGGTGGCCAGTTCCACGGCTTCCGAGATAGCGGTGCCCAAAGAACCGGTGTGCATGGGGTCGCGTGTGATGATGTCCTTTCCAGCGCGTGTGGACATCGAGGGCGAACCTTCCACGGTGGCCCCGAAGGTGCGCATGATGGAGGAGCGGTAGGGCTTCTGCTGCATGGAAATCTTCACCTGATAGACGGCAGCCTCCAGTCCGAAGACCTTGGCGGCATAGCTGAGGGCGGCTCCCCACTGCCCTGCCCCCGTCTCCGTGGTGACATTGGTGACGCCCTCCTGCTTGCAGTAGTAGCACTGTGCCAGGGCGGAGTTGATTTTATGAGAGCCAAGGGGATTGACGCTCTCGTTTTTGAAATAGATGTGTGCCGGTGTACCAAGAGCTTCTTCCAAGGCGTAGGCGCGAACAAGAGGCGTGGCGCGATAGTATTTGTACATTTCCAACACGGGCTCCGGGATGTCAATCCACGGATGCTCAGCGTCAAGCTCTTGCTTGGAGCATTCCAGACTGAAGATGTGTGCCAAGTCCTCGGCGCTCAAAGGCTGCTTCGTGCCAGGATGGATGGGTGGCAGAGGCTTGTTAGGCATTTCGGCCTGAATGTTGTACCACTTGGTGGGAATCTCACTCTCTTGGAGGATGAATCTTTTTTGTCGAGTCATATTTTTTTTGGAATTAAGTAAATCTGATGCAAATGTACGCAATATTTTTCCATTTCCTTGCATTTTGACACAAAATATTTCATTTTCATAGCATTTTTTTGAAAAAACGCCTCCATCTTTCTTTTCAACACCAACATTTGCTCATTCAGAAAAAAAAGATGTACCTTTGCAAGCGAAATGGAACAAGCATATCATACACCTTCAGAGGCGTCATGCGACCGACGTGCCACTTACGCCTCCTTACAAAGTCAAGTGAGCAGCCTGGTATCGGGCGAGCGCAACTTCATCGGCGTTTTGGCCAACGTGTCGTCACTGCTGAGGATGACGTTTGGCGAGCGCTTCTTCTGGGTGGGTTTCTACCTTGTAAGCGAGGGAAAGCTGCGCCTTGGCCCCTTCCAAGGCACGATGGCATGCTTCACCATCGAGCAAGGACGCGGTGTCTGCGGTACGGCGTGGGCACGCAACGAGAGCATCATCGTCGATGACGTGGAGCAGTTTCCAGGACACATCGCCTGCTCCTCGGAGTCGCGTTCGGAAATCGTGGTGCCTTTGCACGACGCATCAGGTGCGGTGACAGGCGTGCTCGACATCGACTCCCGCGAGACGGGTGCTTTCGACCTCATCGACCGCGAGGGCTTGGAAGCCGTCTGCCGCTTGCTTGACAAAGAAAAATTCGACATACAATGGTTATAGACATCCTTTTAATCATCGTGGGCATCGTCTTGGTGCTGTGGGGCGCCGACCGCTTGACCGACGGGGCGGTGGCCATCGCCCAGCGACTAAACATTCCCGAGATGGTCATCGGCCTCACCATCGTCGCCCTTGGCACCTCCATGCCCGAACTGTGCATCAGCATGGTGTCGGCGTTGAAAGGCACCTCCGACTTGGCCGTTGGCAACGTGGTGGGCAGCAACATCTTCAACACGTTGCTCATCGTGGGCGTGGCGGCCATGGTGGCCCCCATCGCCATCCTCCGCTCCACGGTGTGGAAAGACATGCCGTGGTCGATGCTGGCCGGCGTACTGCTTGCCGTGTTGTGCCTCGACGGTCGCGTGTCACGCCTCGACGCCCTGCTGCTCTTCGCCATCTTCCTCGTCTTCATGGGCTACACGCTGTATCGGGCAAAGCGTGAAAAGCCGGAAGCCACGATGGAGGCTCACGAGGCACGCACGCCACTTGCCGCCACTATCTTGGTAGTCCTGGGTCTGTCGTGCTTGGTGTTGGGAAGCAATGTCTTCGTTGACGCCGCCACCCGCGTGGCGCGAGCACTGCATGTATCCGATGCCGTCATCGGCCTCACCATCGTCGCCGGCGGCACGTCACTTCCCGAACTGGCCACGAGCGTGGTGGCAGCCCGCAAAGGTCAGAGTGCCATCGCCATCGGCAACGTGATAGGCAGCAATGTTTACAACGTGCTATTGATCATTGGTCTGACGGGACTAATCTGCCCCATGGAACTACAAGGCATTACCCTCATCGACTATGCGGTGATGACGCTTGGTATGGCAATGCTGTGGTGCTTCTCCTATACCCGCCTCTTGGTGGAGCGATGGGAGGGTGCAGCCCTCACCGCCGTCTTCGCCACCTACATGGCATGGTTGCTCTACAACGCAGTGGTCCTCTCCCCGGCGACCGCTTAGAAGCCGTAGAGTTCCTTCAGTTTCTCACCTAATTTCTCGCCTCGCAGGTCATAGGCCACGATGCGCCCCTCACCGTCGAGCAAGACATTGGAAGGGATGGCCATCACGCCGTAAGCCTCCGAGGCGGCGCTCTCCCATCCCTTGAGGTCGGAGATTTGCACCCAGTCCATGCCCATCTGCTTGACGGCGGCCTTCCACGGCTCTGCTTTCTGGTCGAAGGAGACCCCGACGATTTCAAAGCCTTTTCCGTGGTATTTCACATAGTTCTCCACCACGTTGGGCATCTCCTTGCGACAAGGTCCGCACCAACTGGCCCAGAAGTCCACCAGGACGTAGTTGCCCTTGCCACACCACTCGTCCAAGTGGCGTATGACACCGTCGAGGTCACGCATGGCGAGGTTGACAAATTTCCTTCCCGGCTGTTTCTTCTTCAACCCCTCGGCATACTGCTTGGCCACGTTCATACGGGGGTGATTCCAGTAGGGTGCGTCGTCACGTAGCCAAGGCTTCACCTGCTCATAGTTCATCTCCATGAACATGTCAGGGAGGAAGGCCGCAGGCACCATAGTGTCGGCGTAAGGCTTGAGGACATTGATGCGCCGTGCGACGCGGCTCTCCATGAGGTCTTTCATCTGCTGGCGGGCGAAAACTTCATCACCCTCCTCGGCCAGCTTCTTCAAGGTCTCCATCCTTCCCGTGAGCGAATGGTCGATGGAGTCAAGAGCCTGGTCGCACCGGAATGTCATCTCATTAAGCCGCGAGCCTTTCACGGCATGCTTTTCCAAGTCCACGACCAAGGTGTCTCCGTCAGCAAAGAAGGGGATGTAATAGGAGTATGAGCCAATGCCCATGACGGCTTCCTTCTCCACGGGTAGCGTGGTGGCAAATATCCCTTGCCTGACGGGGATGCGCGCATAGAGGTATCCATGTGCCAAGTCGATGACCAGCACGGTGTCCATTCCCTCCGGACACGTGCCTTTTATGTGCATCTTCTCTTGTGCCTCCAAGGAAATGGTGGCGACAATCATCATCATCAAGAAAAACAGTTTTCTCATCATTCGTATTGTTTGGTCATTGTCACGATTGGGTGCAAAGATAGTTTTACAGACGGAAATATGCAAATTTTGGGCCTCCTTTTTCACCATGATTTTGGAGAAAATCTCAAGTAACGATTGAAATGGCAAAACAGAAGGCCGAAATCTTCAAATAAAAAACGATACTGTCTTCATTTTATGATGGAAAAGTTGTACCTTTGCAGCCGATTTATAATCAGAGTGCTTGGAAACCTCTTAAAAAACAAGAAAATGAGAAAGAACACTTCTAAAGTGAGTGTGCTGTTCCTGTTGTTCAGCATGCTCTTCACCGTTTGCCTGATAGCGGCAAACCTATTGGGAACGAAGCAGATAGCCTTGGGGTCGGTGAGTGTCACCGGCGGCTTGCTGGTGTTCCCCGTTTCCTACATCATCAACGACTGCGTGTGCGAAGTTTGGGGATATCGCAAGGCGCGCCTGCTTATATGGACGGGATTTGCGATGAATTTCTTCTTCGTCGCCATCTGCGCATTGTGCGACGCCATACCCGGCGCCCCTTACTGGAACAACGATGTAGGCTTCCATGCCATCTTCGGACTGGCTCCTCGCATTGTCTTTGCCTCTTTCGCAGCATTCCTCGCCGGCAGTTTCATCAACGCCTATGTGATGAGCCGCATGAAGCTACAGTCGAAAGGCAAGCATTTCTCACTGAGAGCCATCCTCAGCACCATATTGGGCGAGGGAGCCGACTCCTTAGTGTTCTTCCCCTTGGCCTTCTTGGGCGTCATCCCCACAAATGAACTGCCATGGATGATGCTCTGGCAGTTGGTGCTGAAAACCGCCTACGAGGTGGTGGTGCTGCCCGTCACTATCCGCGTGGTGGCATTCGTCAAGCACCACGAGCAGGAGGACGTCTATGACGAAGGCATCAGTTACGACATCTTGAAAATATTCAACATCTAATCCGCCATGACCGAAAAGAGAAAAGAAGAGGGGCTGAAATTGCTCGGCGCTGAGACCAATTACGCCCAAAACTACGCCCCAGAGGTGCTGGAAACCTTTGAGAACCGCCATCAGGAGAACGACTACTGGGTGCGCTTCAACTGCCCGGAGTTCACTTCGCTCTGCCCCATCACCGGCCAGCCGGACTTCGCCGAAATCATCATCAGCTACATTCCCGACAAACGCATGGTGGAGAGCAAGAGCCTCAAGCTTTACCTCTTCAGTTTCCGCAACCACGGCGACTTCCACGAGGACTGCGTGAACACCATCATGAAGGACCTCATCAAGCTCATGGACCCGCGATACATCGAGGTGACAGGTATCTTCATGCCACGCGGTGGCATCAGCATCCACCCCTACGCCAATTACGGACGTCCTGGCACACGCTACGAGCGCATGGCAGAGGAGCGACTGCTCAGATACAAGTATTGATGATTAGGAGGAAATAGGAGGAGATAGGAGAGAAGGGAGAAACACAATTCGGGCGGACTGCATATTGTGCAAGTCCGCCCGAATGATATATAGCCGATGGGAAAGGAGAATAATTAGTCCTTTACCTGACCGTTGAGTGCGATGTCCACGATGGCCGTCACGTCGGAGACAGTAATGTCACCATCGCCAGTCACGTCTGCCTGGTCTTCGAAGAAGACGGGCGGGTTGTTACCCATCACATAGTCCACCACCAGCATCACGTCGGTGACGTTCACTTGACCGTCATGGTTGACGTCGCCCATGGGGAACTCTTCTTCCTTCAGGTTGAACCAGAAGATTTCCGACACGTTCTCCTCGCCGCCGCCAGTATAGATGCTCTGGATGCCAATCTTGTCCCAATCGGAGAAGTCCATATTGAGGTAAATAGCATTAGCATAGAAGTCATAATCTTCCGAGAAACCATACGGGATGACAGTCATGGCCTCTTCAAGGTAATAATAGTCGTCGGGATCAAAAGTCACCGGATAAACCTCATCCCCTACTTGATAGAAGAATTGGAAGGAAAGTTTTGAAGATACCATAGGATTGCCATCAACATCAAGCAAAGGAATGGTAAAGTAAGCAATGGGGCCGTATGACGACTCGTATATCTCACTGATGGTAGGCGTACTGGGAACACCAGCTTTCTCCACCACTTTGAGGATGACAGCCTCACTATAGGAGTCGGCCAAAAGTCCATCAAAGGTAATGGTATAGATGTCATCTGAAGCAATCATTTTATCAGCTTCTTTATCATACGTGAATACAACATCCAAGCCCTGGAGGAATATCTTATAATTGCCATAAGGTCCGAAATACTGAGCACCGGGGAAAGTGATGGTCTCTCCATCCAAGGTACCCTTCATCCATGCGTCTGGCAAATAGCTGCAGAATCCTTGAATATATACATCATTGCCGTCGAAGCCAACAGTCAGACTGCCGTAACCAGGATTTCCTTCTCTGTCAACATAAACGATGACATAATCATCGGTCACTAAATCCTCAGGAGGCGTCACCACCTCAGGAGGATTCTTAAAGAATGTGGGCATAGACCAATAGCAATAAGGATCAACCTCTTCATACGAAGCATTCTCAATGATAAAAGGAGTGTCTCCGTACAAAATGCCTTCCTCGGCATCGTAGTAGAAGACGATGTCGGAGAAAGTTTCCCCATCGTCAGAGCCTACGAGATACTCAGCCCCATATTCATCCTCGCCAATAAATTGTGGACCTGCAAAAATAGCCATGTTACCATCAATCGTACCTTTTATCCAAGCATCCTCAAACCAATAAGCCAGGCCCTGGATGTAAATGTCGTTGCCGTCTATAGCTACAGTGATGCTCTCCATCAATGATGTGGCATTCTTCCAACCACTACTGTAAACATAGAAAATGCCATCAAAGGTGTAGAAAGTCTCCATGGTAGCCGTTTCAGGAGGAGTCACCAGTTCCGTAGAAGGTGGTACCACCTCGGGAAGCTCTCTTAAGAACGTGGGTGAGCTCCAGTAGCAATAAGCTTCAATCTCATCCTCCGAACCATTTTCAAGGATGTAGGTGGTTTCAGCCGCCAGAATACCCTCCTCGGCATCGTAGCTGAAGACAATGTTGTCGGACAAAGTCTCCCAATCATCGGTGCCGACAAGATACTCTGACCCATAATCATCCTCACCAATGAACTGTGAGTTTTCAAAAACTACCTTATCACCATCGATTGTACCTTTGATCCAAGCATCCTCAAACCAGTAAGCCAGTCCCTGGATGTAGAAGTCTTCACCGTCGATAGCTATAGTGATGCTCTCTTTGTATGACGTGGCATTCGACCAACCACTACTGGTATTAACATAGAATTTGCCCTGATAGGTGTAGAGGGTCTCGGTGGTAGCCGTTTCAGGAGGAGTCACCAGTTCGTTAGCGGCGGCAATGCGCCTCGGCTTGTTGGTGACGGTCTGAGATTGACGGAGTGCCCCTTTCATCATCCTTGGACTCGTCTTCACCTTCTTTGGAGTTGCCGTTAACATCTGTGGTTTCGCCTTCATCATCCTTGGACTCATGTTCATCATCACAGGACTTTGGCTTTGAATTGATTTTTGCACCAGGCGTGGGTTGACGCCCTTTTGTGCGAATGCCGTTACACTCAACAGCGCAACGAGCAGGGTTAGAAGAGATAATCTTTTCATAAGCAATTTTTAATTTATTAAGTTGATAGTATCATGTAATTATTTAACAAGCGGCAAAAGTACGAAATTCTAATTGAAACACCAAATTTTTTGCCAATTTGTTACAATATTGTTGGTATTTGGCATAGAGAGACGTAAATACTTTTTCCTTAAAATCTATTGTAAATAATTAATTATCAATTAATTCAAGCTGTCAGGCTTGAGTTTAAAGCCTTGTATGCGGTCGCTGAAGCGCAGGGCCATGGTGTCGCGCCTGAGCATGACGAACTCCGCCGTGTCGTTGACCAAGGTCACGGAGTCGTTGTCGCCGGGAACGGGGAAGGAGGAATAAGTGAAAATGATTTTCCCGTTGCACAGATGCCATTCGGCGTACCTCTTCATAGGGGGGTACTCCACGGGGGTGTTGCCGTCGAGCGAAGTGGTGCGCGGCGGCCCTCCCTGTGTACTCACGGTGTGGTCGCGCTTCAACGTATAGACATACTCCCGAGGCACCATGAACGTTTGCAGGAAAGAGTCTCGCCGATGTTGCTCCTTTTCCTTCACTTCCCGTGCCACCTCATTGTTGTCGGGAGTGGGTATGCGGCGACGCAGTTGGGGCAGTTCCTCATAAAACCAGGTGCCTTTCACCTGCTCCATGTTGATGGCCAGCATAAGCACTTTTGGGTTGACGGTGTCCACCAGGACAGCCATGCGGTCTCCTATGCGGGGCCTGCCGAAAACCTTGTGGTTGAGCCTGGCCTCCACGATACTGAAATTGACAGGGTCTCCCCCTTTGTCGGGCAGGAACACAAGCACGGAGTCGGAGCAACCGTCGCAAGCCAGTCCGTAGAGCATTGAGTCACCCACGGAGACATAGCTTTTCGTAGCCGGCGTCGTCTCCAAGGACTCTGGCTGCCGTTCCGTCCTGCCACAGGCGATGAAGAGCAGGAGCATGGGCAGCAATGTGAGCAAGGAAGAAGTTTTCATTTGGTTGTATTTGTCGTGACATTACCTAATTGAAGTTGCAAAAATACTCCTTTTAGTTGATTCCACAAAACAACACGACATTTTTTTATTTCCGTGAGAGTTATTTGCAAAAATGAATTGTTCACTTTTTACCCCCTCAGGACATCTTGACCGCATAAAATATGAAAAAACATCGGTTTTTGCGCAAAAAAACGCTCTTGGACGTTGCGGATGAAGAAATTTTCGCTATCTTTGTGGCGTGTTAGTGAAACACGGAATGCTATTAGCCTTACATCCAACTTTAAACTGATAACGAATGAAAAAGAAAATCCAGTTCAGTCTTGTCTATCGTGACATGTGGCAGTCATCAGGCAAGTTCCAACCCCGCAAAGACCAGTTGGAGCGCATCGCCCCGGTCATCATCGACATGGGATGCTTCTCCCGTGTGGAAACCAATGGCGGTGCCTTCGAGCAGGTGAACCTCCTGGCCGGCGAGAACCCCAACGCAGCCGTCCGCGCATTCTGCAAGCCCTTCAACCAGGTGGGCATCAAGACACACATGCTCGACCGCGGCCTCACCGCGCTTCGCATGTACCCGGTGCCCGACGACGTGCGCCAACTACAATATAAGGTGAAGCATGCACAAGGAGTGGACATCCCCCGCATCTTCTGCGGCCTGAACGACACCCGTAACATCATCCCGAGCATCAAATGGGCCTTGGAGGCAGGCATGACGCCCCAGGCAACGCTGTGCATCACCACCTCCCCGGTGCACACCGTGGAATACTACAGCCGCATCGCTGACGAGGTGATTGCCGCCGGAGCCTCAGAAATCTGTCTAAAGGACATGGCGGGCATCGGCCAGCCGGCCATGCTGGGCAAACTCACCAAGTCCATCAAGGACAAGCACCCCGAGGTCATCATCCAGTATCACGGCCACTCCGGCCCCGGCCTTTCTATGGCTTCCATCTTGGAGGTGTGCAACAATGGTGGCGACATCATCGACACGGCCATCGAACCGCTGTCATGGGGCAAGGTACATCCCGACATCATCTCCGTGCAGAGCATGCTGAAGAACGAGGGCTTCGAGGTGGCCGACATCAACATGAAGGCCTACATGAAGGCCCGCTCGCTCACACAGGAGTTCATCGACGAATGGTTGGGCTATTTCATCAACCCAGGCAACAAGCACATGAGTTCGCTGCTCTTGGGCTGCGGCCTTCCCGGTGGCATGATGGGCTCTATGATGGCCGACCTCGGCGGCATCCACCAGATCATCAACAAGACACGTGCGAAGAAGGGCGAGCCGGAGCTGAGCATCGACGACCTCTTGGTGCAGCTCTTCGACGAAGTGGCCTATGTGTGGCCGAAGGTGGGATACCCACCCTTGGTGACACCTTTCTCACAGTATGTGAAGAACATAGCACTGACCAACCTCCTCACCCTCGAACAAGGCAAGGGCCGTTACGTGATGATGGACGATGCCATGTGGGGCATAGTGCTGGGCAAGAGCGGACGCATCCCCGGCGAAATCGCCCCGGAACTCAAGGAGCTTGCCGCCAAGCAAGGAAGGGAGTTCACCGATGCCGACCCGCACACCCTCATCCCCAATGCCTTGGACGACTTCCGCAAGGAGATGGACGAAAACGGCTGGGAGTACGGACCGGACGACGAGGAGCTTTACGAACTGGGCATGCACCCGGAGCAATACCGCAACTTCAAGAGTGGGCAGGCGAAGAAAAACTTCCTCGCCGACCTGCAGAAGGCGAAGGACGCCCGCCTCGGCGCAAAACTCACGCCGGAGCAGATCAGCGCCTTCAAGCACGCCAGGGCCGACGCCATCGTGGCACCGGTGAAGGGGGCTATCTACTGGGAGTTCAACGGCGACGGCGAATGTGCGCCCACCGTCGAGCCATACATCGGCAAGGAGTATAAGGAAGGCGACAAGTTCTGCTACATCCAAGCTCCATGGGGCGAGATTGTGGAGGTGCCGGCGGCCTTAGGTGGCAGATTGGTGGAAATCAACGCCAAGCGCGGCAGCAAGGTGATGAAGGGCGATGTCATCGCCTACATCGAGCGGCCCAACGCCGAATGACCTCTGCAGGATGGACTACCTGCAGCTCATCTACAAGCATTATCCGGAGGACGGCGCATTGCGCCGCCTCCTCCTTATGCATAGCCAGTCTGTGGCGCAAAAGGCGCTGCAGATTGCTGTTTCTCATCCCTGGCCGGGCCTCGACCTGCAGTTCATCGAGGAGGCGGCGATGCTGCATGACATCGGCATCTGTCAGACCGACGCACCCGGCATACACTGCCACGGCACACATCCCTACATCTGCCATGGCATCTTAGGGGCTGCCATGCTCCGCGCCGAGGGGTTGGAGCGTCACGCAAGGGTGTGCGAGCGACACACCGGGGCGGGACTTTCCCTCTGCGACATCGTCACCCAAAACCTTCCCCTCCCCCACCGTGATTTCCTCCCAGAGACCTTGGAGGAGCAACTCATCTGCTACGCCGACAAGTTTTTCTCCAAATCACACCCTGAGCGCGAGAAAACCTTGGAGCAGGCGGAGCGGAGCATCGCAAAATTTGGCGAGGAGGGCCTCCAGCGCTTCCTGCAATGGGAGAAGATGTTTGAGTGAAACACTATGACACTATGGAATACGATACCAAGGGAGGAGTACTGAAAAAAGACGTTGATTGGAAGCAGCTATTCTTCTACCGCAAGAGTGACGTCCTTTACCAGATGACAGTAGAATTCTGTCATCGTTACCTCCCCCTCTATGGTGATCGTACTGTGGACCAAATGGTTCAAGCTGCCCGTAGCGGAAAGCAAAACATTGTGGAAGGCAGTGAAGATGGTAAAACCAGTTCAGAGGTAGAAATCAAGCTAATCAACGCAGCTCGTGGCAGTATCCAAGAACTTTGTTCCGACTATCAAGACTATCTGAACACCCATCATCTCGACCTTTGGCCGACAGACAGTCCACGTCAGCAGCGCCTTCGGGAGTTTTGCCACTCCCATAACGACTACAGCGCCTACGCACCATTGTTGACTAAGATGAACGATGAGGAGATGGCTAATATGGCCATCACCCTTTGCCATCAGACCGACACGATGATGCGTGGCTATTTAGCGCGTCTGGAGCGCATTTTTGTGGAAGAGGGTGGTATCAAAGAGCGCATGCATGCCGCCCGCACAGGCTACCGAAAGGCTCAAGATACCCATATAAAAGCCCTGGAAGCAGAAAACCAGCAGCTGAAAGCAGAAATAGCAACCCTAAAGCTGCGATTACAAGTCATGGAAGAAGAGCTAAGAAAAGCAAGGAGATAGGAGGTGATAGGAAGAGATAGGAGGAAATAGGTGGGTATAGGATAGGAAACTCCTATCATCTCCTATCATCTCCTATTTCCTCCTATCATCTCCTATTTTATAATACTTTGAATAAGGTAGGCGGCACTTCAGGAATAAAAAAGAATGTTATTCTTTTTGTATTCCGCTCAGTTTGCACTACCTTTGTCAACGCCGAAAGTAGGCTGCGCCTCAACAAAACTAAATAAAAAGCTATTTTTATTTTGTTTTGTGTTCGGCTTGCACTACCTTTGCACATCGAAATGAAAATCAAATCGGTTATCATACTGTTGTTCGCCGTCATCATGGTGATGCTGGCCTCTACACCATACCCCTCTCGATACCGCGTGAAGGGAGGGGATGGCATTTATGCCGTGCCTGACAGCCTCGGCCTCGACAGCCTCTCAAAAGACAGTATCGTCGTAGCCGCCGACAACCTCGTAGGATCTGGCAATGCCATCGAGACTGACACTCTCGACGCAGAAAACACCTCTTTGGAAATCGACACACTTTCCATGGACTCCCTCCATTTGGCCATCTACCACCACAACAAGGCTATAGACGACTCCCTGCGGCAGGATTCCATCAACCGTGCGAAACCCAACGGCATCGACTCCCCAGTGACATTCAGCGCGAGCGACTCCATTGTGTATGACGCTTCGACGAAAAACGCCTTCCTCTACGGTAGTTCCAAGGTGGACTACGAGGAGATGAACCTCACCAGCGAGCGCGTGCACATGAACCTGGACCAGAGTTTGGTGGAAGCCAATGGCGTGCCAGACAGCACGGAGCGCAAGGGCCAGCGCGGAACGCCGGTGTTCAAGATGGGCAAGGATGAGTATCAGAGCGACAGCATGATGTACAATTTCAAGAGCAAAAAAGGATTCATCGCCAACGCCTACACCGAGCAGGAGGACGGATTCCTCTTCAGCCAGCACTCGAAGCGCGACTCTGAGGGCAACCTCTACTTGGAACACGGCACCTACACCACCTGCGACGCCGAGCATCCCGACTTCTACATCGCCCTCTCCCGCGCCAAGGTGCGCCCCGGCAAGGACGTCGTCTTCGGCTCCGCCTATTTGGTGGTGGCCGACGTGCCGCTGCCCTTGGCCATCCCCTACGGCTTCTTCCCCTTCACCAAGAGCTACTCCAGCGGTTTCATCATGCCCTCCTACGGCGACGAGAACACACGCGGCTTCTACCTGCAAAACGGAGGCTACTATTTTGCCATCAACGACAAGTGGGACCTCAAGATCTTAGGCGAGATCTACACCAAAGGCTCCTGGGGCATCTCCGCCGCCACCAACTACAAGAAGCGCTACCGCTACGGCGGCTCCTTCTATTTCAACTACCAAGACACGAAGACAGGTGACAAGGGAATGCCCGACTTCCAAGAGCAGGAGAGTTTCAAGGTGCAGTGGAGCCATCGCCAGGACCCGAAAGCCAACCCCTTCAGCACACTGTCGGCCAGTGTCAACTTCGCCACGTCAAGCTATGAGCGCAACAACCTCACGAGCATGTACAACCCCCAGGCGATGACACAAAGCACGCGTACCTCCTCAGTGAACTACGGCACCAATTTCTCAAGCATCGGCCTGTCGCTGAACACCACGTTCAACCTCTCCCAAAACATGCGCGACTCCATCATCACGATGACCCTCCCCGACCTGAACGTCTCCATCTCACGCTTCAACCCCTTCAAACGGAAAAAGATGGTAGGCAAGGAGCGATGGTATGAGAAAATTGCCGTCACTTACACCGGACAGTTCAGCAACTCCATCACCTCGAAGGAAGACCAACTGCTGAAAGCCAACCTGATCAAGGACTGGCGCAATGGCATGATTCACAAAATCCCGGTGAGCGGCTCATTCACCCTCTTCGACTACCTGAACGTCACGCCATCGTTCAACTTCACCGACCGCATGTACAGCAGCAAGGTGCGCCGCTACTGGGACAATGCACGCCAGACGGAGGTGACCGACACCACCTACGGCTTCTACAACGTTTACGACTGGAACCTGAGCATGTCGCTCTCTACAAAACTCTACGGCACCTACATCCCCAGCCGGAAAATCTTCGGAGACAAAATCCAGGCCATTCGCCACGTGCTCACACCCAACATCAGCTACACCTACCAGCCCAATTTCGGCTCCCATCGCTACGGCTACCGCGACAGCTACCAAGTAACCGACGCCGATGGCACTGTCAGACTGGTGGAATATTCCCCCTACGAAAACAGCCTCTGGGGCGCACCCAGCTCCGGCATGCGACAGAGCATCCAAGTGAACTTAGAGAACAACTTGGAGATGAAAATCAAGTCGGACAACGATTCCACCGGCTTCAAGAAAATCAGCCTCATCGACATGCTCGGCCTCAGCATGGGCTACAACATGGCCGCCAAATACCACCCCCTCTCCGACTTGAGCATGCAGTTGCGACTGAAATGGTGGAAGCGCTACACGTTCAACCTCAACGCCCTCTTTGCCACCTACGCCTACGAACTTGACGACAACGGGCGCCCCTACATAGGCAACCACACCGAATATGGCTACGGTCGTTTCGGACGCTTCCAGGGAATGTCGCAAAACGTCTCCTTCACCCTCACGCCCGACAAGCTGAAGAAATGGTTCAGCGGCGAGGGGAAGAAAGACAAGGACGACGAGGACCTTGACGATGACGAGGGCATCGACACCGACATCGAGAGCAACATCGACGACGACATGGTGCGTGGGCAAAAAGGAGCGAGCAAGAAAAGCGGCGGCAAGGCGGAGACCGACGACGACGGATACATGCTCTTCAGCATGCCTTGGTCGCTGAGCTTTGGATACGGCATCTCCATGCGAGAGAACACCGGCGGGAAGTTCAACAAACACACCATGCGGTACCCATACAAGTTCACCCAAACACTCAACGTCAGCGGAAACGTCCGTCTGAGCGAGGGGTGGAACATCAGCTTTTCCTCCGGCTACGACTTCGAGAACAAGAAGATGTCGATGACCACGGCATCACTCTCCCGAGACCTGCACTGCTTCAACATGTCGTGCTCCGTGGTGCTCGCACCCTACACAAGTTACAATTTCACCTTCAGGTGCAACGCATCCACCCTCACCGACGCATTGAAATACGACAAGCGAAGCGGTTACAGCAACGCCGTGAGATGGTATTGAATATCCAACCTACAAATAAGAATCAATGAGTTACTGCCAAAAATCTACGACACCTACTTCACCTTCCCCGTCCAACAACTCCGTCAACCATAACAAATCCATGAAAAGAACTCTTCTATCACTCATACTGACAGGCGGCTGTCTCCTGACGGGCGGCAGTGCCTATGCCCAGAACGGCCCCACCATGGGGTGGAGCTCATGGAACACCTACGGTGTGAACATCAACGAACAACTCATCAAGCGACAGGCCGACGCCATGGTGTCAAAAGGCCTGAAAGACGTGGGGTTTGACCACATCAACATCGACGACGGCTTCTTCGGAGGACGCAACACTACCACCGGTGAACTGCTCATACACAGCACACGCTTTCCCAACGGACTGAAGCCGTTGGTGGAATACATTCATACGAAGGGGTTGAAAGCCGGCATCTACAGCGATGCCGGATGCAACACCTGCGGCAATTATTACAATGGCGACACACAAAGCGTGAACGTGGGGTTCTACCACTACGACCAGCATGACGCCGACTTCTATTTCAAGGAATGTGGCTTCGACTTCATCAAGGTTGACTTCTGCGGGGGCGACGCACCCCAGAACTCCCAGCGCCTGGCCCTCGACCCACAGGAGCGTTACACTGCCATCAGCCAGGCCATCAAGAACACCGGGCGCGATGATGTGAGGATGAACGTATGCCGGTGGAACTACCCCGGCACGTGGGTGCACGACGTGGCTTTCTCGTGGCGCACCACCCACGACATCAACGACAGTTGGAACTCCGTAAAGGGCATCTTGGCGGAGAACCTCTATCTCTCCGCCTACTGCTACGACGGACATTACAATGACATGGACATGCTCGAAGTGGGACGCTCGATGAGCCAGGAAGAAGACAAGACCCATTTCGGCCTATGGTGCATCATGTCGTCGCCACTGCTCATAGGGTGCGACCTGAGCAACATCAGGGCCAACACGCTCAACCTGCTGAAAAACAGCGAACTGATAGCCCTCAACCAAGACACGCTTTGCCTGCAAGCGTATGTAGCCGACCTGAGCAACAACTGCCACATCCTGGTGAAAGACATCGAAACCCTTCATGGCAACCGCCGAGCCTTTGCAGTCTATAACCCCGGCGACGGACTGCGGAAAGTCACAGTGGATTTCTCCAAACTTGACCTTGGAGGCCGAGTGAAACTGCGCGATGTATTTGAAAGAAACGACCTCGGCGAATATGAGAACAGCTTTGACGTAATCGTTCCCACCCACGGCACACGCATCTACGTGGCGGAGGCAGAGACACGGTTGGAGCGCACACGCTATGAGGCGGAGACAGGCTACATCAGCGACTACCAGGAGTTGCTCAACAACCAGCAGGAGAGGACCGGCATCTATGAAGCCGCCACCTTCTGCTCCGCCGGCTTCAAAGCCGGATGGCTGGGTTACAGCGAGGCCAACGACTTGCTGTGGAGGGATGTTTATAGCGTCAACGGTGGCGAATACGACCTCGACATCGCCTATATCTCGGGAGAGAACCGCAACATCACCGTCAGCGTGAACGGCAAGGAAGTGCAAACCGTCAACGTCAATTCCGGCGGCTGGCAGACCGTGGGCAAGAAGCGCATCACCATCCATTTGGAGAAAGGCGACAACACCATACGGTTGTCGAACGCCAAGTCCTGGATGCCCGACATCGACTACATCGAACTCACCCCCAACCCCTCCGCCATTCATCAGACAGGTCGACACGAAAGTCATTCTTCCAATATGCACGACCTGCAAGGCCGTTCCCTCTCCCACGCCCCTGACAAAGGCATTTACATTCAGGACAGAAAGAAAATTTTACGATAAGCAAAAAGCCCTCCCATTCAAGGCGAGGGCTTTTTCATACAAAGTTGGCATATTCGTCCATCTCATCTCACAGGGCGAGGAGTCGTTCGAGGTCTTCTTCCTCTCCTACCACCCAGATAATGTCCCCCTTGTCAAACTTGTAGGAGGCTTTCACGGTGGAAAGGTTCTCCTTTCCTTCTTCAAGCCCCACCACCATGCAGTTGTAGATTTGCCTGATACCGCTCTGCTCCAATGTTTTCCCAAAGAACGGGCAATTGCCGCTGATGACCATTCTCTTGAGTTTCATCTCCCTCTTCTCCAAGTCGTAATCCTCGGAGAAGAGTTCCTGTTCGAGTGCTTTTCCAAATGTAGCGAGTTGTTCGTCACTTCCAATAACCTGCAATTTGTCGGCTGGGAAGATGATGGAATCGCCGTCGGGAATGTTAAGCCTTCTCCCCGCCCTGAGGATGCTGCTCACATGGATGCCGTATTTTTTACCCAATTCCAACTCCTTGAGCGTTTTTCCCGACCATAACGAACCTGCCGGCACCTCGAAATCAGAGATGTGGATGTCTCTGTCGAGCAGTTTCCCTTCAAAAAGCGGCTTTCTCTTCCCTCTCACTTGCGCCTCGATGTCCCTCGACCGCAAGTTCTTGACAAAAGTTCTCTCCAACGTGATGCTCCTATGCTTCAACCATCTTGACATCACGATGATGACGATGAAGACCAATCCCAAGCAGATGAGCACGGCATGGGAGAAGTGGGTGACCTTGTTGCACACGAAAAAGACGAAAGCCAGTGCGATGGCTATCCTGACAACGATGGTGAAGACGAGTGGAAGTCGGTTGAGGCGGTTCTCCGTCCATAGGGCCTTGAACTCCTCGCTGTGGTTTTTCTTCACCATGATGGCCCTGAGGAAGGGCGATATGGTGCCGATGGTGAGCAGTCCGCATAGGATATTGGCCCAAGATAGCGGCATAAGCCTCTTCATAAATGGGAGCATGAAAGTGAACATCACGGCGATGGTGGCAGCCGAGAGGATGGAATAGACGAGGGTGTATCCGCCGAGTTCCAAAAGTAGCCTCCTCCATTTCCTGTCCTCCACCTTGGTGGTGTTCTGGCTCATGGCGAGGTGGTTGAGCCACTTCACCCATGACCGCGGCAGCCGTTTCTCCAAGAAATCGTGGCACGGCACCGCTGCCTTTATCATATAAGGTGTGAGGAAAGTGGTGATGACCGAGACGGCCACCACGACGGGATAGAGGAAGTTCTCGATGACCTTGAGGTCGCATCCAAGCGTGGCGATGATGAAAGAGAATTCTCCGATTTGCGCCATGGAGAACCCACACCTCATGGCCGACTTGAGCGACTGCCCGGAGAAGAGGAAGCCCATAGTGCCGAAGATGGCCTGCCCCAGGAGGATGGTGGCGACAAGGACCATAATGGGCACGGCATACTCCACAATGACGTTGGGATCGACAAGCATTCCCACGGAAACGAAGAAGATGGCCCCGAAGAGGTTTTTCACCGGCTCAACGACCTTGATGATTTTCTCCGCCTCTACGGTCTCCGCCAGAATGGATCCCATGACAAAGGCCCCGAAAGCACTGCTGAAGCCCGCCTTGGTGGAAACGACCGCCATGAGGCAGCACAGTCCGAGCGAAACAATGAGCAGTGTCTCCGCATTGGTGAGCCTTCGCGTGGACCTAAGGAAGAGCGGTATGATGAAGATGCCGACGACGAACCACAAGACGAGGAAGAAGACCAGTTTGAGCACACTGGCGAGCATCTCGCCACTTCCCGCTCCTCCCCCGCTGATGGCGGCGAGCATGACCATGAGGACGATGGCGAGGATATCCTCCAGGATGAGCACCCCCATGACGAGGCCGGCAAAATTTTGCTGGCGAAGCGCCAAGTCGTCGAATGCCTTGTAAATGATGGTGGTGGAACTCATGGCAAGCATTCCACCCAAGAAGATGCAGTTCATCTTCGTCCACCCGAAGAGATGCCCCACCAAAATGCCGGTCGTCATCATGCAGAAGACGATGGTGATGGTGGCGATGAAGGGGGCGGCTCCCATCTTGAATATTTTCTTGAATGAGAAATCCAGGCCGAGTGAGAAGAGCGTGAACATCACGCCGATGTTGGCCCATATCTCAATGTCGGCGGAGTCGGTGACCGACATGGTGAGCGGCATGTGTGGACTGACGAGGAATCCCGCGACGATATAGCCCAGGACAAGGGGTTGCTTGAGTTTTTTGAAGACGATGGTCACCACGCCCGCCACGACGAGGATGAGCGCGAGGTCGGTGACAAGGGGAGCCAGTTCTGACATTCTGCTTGAGGTATTGGATGAAAAAAAGACGGTTGACCAGCGGCCAACCGTCACAGGTTGATATCAATCGTTGTAGTGTGCAGTGAGTTCGCAAATTTTCACGATGACTTCCATGGCTTTCTCCATGACTTGTATGGAAACGAACTCGAAAGGCCCGTGGAAATTGACCCCTCCTGCGAAGATGTTGGGGCATGGCAGACCCTTGAACGACAGTTGTGCTCCGTCGGTGCCACCTCGGATGGGCATCACCTTGGGCGGCACGCCGCACTGCTGCATGGCCATGAGGACAAGGTCGATGACGTGCATGTTGGGGTCGATTTTCTCCTTCATGTTGTAGTATTGGTCACTAACCTCCACCTGGCACGTGCCCTCACCATACTTGTCGTTGATGGCCTTTCCACACTGTTGGACGACCTTCTTCCTGGCCTCGAACTTCTCCCTGTCGTGGTCTCGAATGATGTAGCTGAGCTGCGCTCCCTCGATGTTGGACTGTATGCCGAGGAGGTGGTAGAAGCCCTGGTAGCCTTCCGTGGCCTCCGGGGTTTCGTCCTGGGGCAGGAGTGCTGCGAACTCCGCCGCCAAGCGGTTGGCGTTCACCATCTTCCCCTTGGCATAGCCGGGATGCACACTCACTCCCTTGATTTTCACCTTGGCCGACGCAGCGTTAAAATTCTCGAACTCCAGTTCTCCGAGGTCTCCGCCGTCGATGGTGTAGGCCCATTGGCATCCGAATTTCTCCACGTCGAAATGGTGCGCTCCCATTCCTATTTCCTCATCGGGGTTGAAAGCCACCCTGATGTCTCCATGCTCTATCTCGTCATGGTCGCGCAGGAAGCATAGAGCCTGCACGATTTCAGCGATGCCGGCCTTGTCGTCGGCTCCGAGGAGCGTCTTCCCGTCGGTGACGATGAGGTCTTCCCCCACGTGTGCGGTCAGTTCGGGAAACTTCTTGGGTGACGACACGATGCCTTCAGACAAGGTGATGTCTCCCCCGTCGTAATTCTCCACGATACGTGGCTTGACACCACATCCGCTACAGTCGGGACTGGTGTCGTAATGCGAGATGAAGCCGATGACGGGTGCCTTTCGCTTGGTGTTGGCCTTGAGCGTGGCATAGACATATCCCTTGTCATCCATTTCCACGTCGGAGAGTCCCTCCTTCTCCAATTCCTTGCGCAGGTATTCTGCGAAGACGAGTTGCTTGGAAGTGCTTGGCACGGTAGTGGAATCCTCGCTCGACTGAGTGTCGAACTTGGTGTAGTTGATAAATCTCTCAACGAGTTGCTTGTTCATATTCTATTGCTCCTTTCGGTCGTCGATGTTGTCGCCCTCGGTGGGTTGCAGGTCTTCCTCGAAGTCGGTGAGGCCTGCCTCCACGAGAATGTTGTACCACTGGAGGAGTTTCCTGATGTCGCTGTCATGCACGCGGTCACGGTCGAAATTGGGCAGTATTTCTGCGAAATACTCCCTGAGTTCCGGCCCTGAAGCTTTCTTGTAGTTGATGGAGCAAGGCTTGGCCTCCTCCTTTTCCTTGACAGCGAGCAGCACCTTCATGAGTGGCACGTCTTCGGTTTCAGTGTAAATGGCGATGTCGGCCAAGCTGACGGGCCTGCTGGAGTTGAAGACGGGCATTCTCCTTTTCGTGTTGTCCAACGTCTCCACTACAAGGTTGTTCTTTCCTCTTGACACCAGTTTGTAAAGCCCTGGCTTTCCGGCTATGGACATGATGGTTTCTTTCATTTTCCTTGTTGTTGTATGGTCGTTAAAAATGTTGTTCTGTCTCTCCAAGATATTCGAAGAGCCTGTTGATTTGCGGGTCGATGTCTGTGATGCCGTCGTTGACGATGATGAAATGGCTATGCGCAGCCACTTGCTCCTGTGGCCACTGCCTGGCCATCCACTCCAAAGCCTTCTCCGTGGAGATGCCGTCTCTGTTGACGACTCGCCTGATGCGTGTTTCCAAAGGCGCGGTGACGCACACCACGACATCGACATACTGTTGGAAACCGCTTTCGAAGAGTATGGCGCACTCCATCCATTTCATGCCAGAGTTGATGAAGTCCCTCGCCACGGCGGGATGGACGATGCTGTTCACCTTGCCGACGTTTTCCTCCCCGGCCATGATGAATTGCGCGATGGCCGCCTTGTTGAGCGAGCCGTCGATGTAGGCGTCGCTTCCCACGAGAGCAGTGAGGCGACTCTTGATTTCAGGGTCGCACCGCATGAGGCGCTTGGCAGCGGCATCGCAGTCATACACCCTCACCCCCCTTTGGGAGAGCAAATGGCATACGTGCGACTTACCGCTTCCTATGCCACCGGTGACAGCCACTTTTGTCTCCATCTTAGAGTTTCTCTATGAGATAGTCCACTTTTGTGGTCTCCATCTTTGGCCTCTTGGCCATGCTGGGGCTTGTCACGAGCTTCAGCGGCAGTGTCTTCTGGTCGGTGTTCTGCTCCACGTCGTTGTAGTCCACCTCCACCCTGAAGTCCTCGGCAGAGATGTTGTCCACCAAACTGGTGCCGGTGACAAACGAGACGCGGACTTTCGATGGGAACACTCTCAACAAGACGCTGTCTGGCACGTTAACCATCTCCACGGGAACGTCGAGCGTGACATCTCTCTGCAAGTCGGCATTGACGTGGAGCGTCACCTGTGCCGGTTCGTATTTCACCCCGTTGATTTTCTTCAATGCTACGTGATAGGTGGTCTCCCCGGAGATGTTGGTGATGCGTGTGTACCTTGTCTTGGCGGAGTCGATGGAAGCCAGAATGTCCTTGGAGGCATAGATTTTGACAGTGTCGGGTTCCAATCTCTTGAGAGTGATGAAATACTTGTCGGCGGCCTTGATGTCGGCGTCGAGGGCCACTGGCACCACCTTGTTGTCTCCATAGTTGAAATAGAGTTCCAATCTCTCGGGTTTGATGGCCACGATTTCCGCCGACCGTTCCAGTCTTTTCCTCACCAACTTGATCAGCTCCGCGTTGTTGACGGATATTTTCCCGTCATCCTTGGCGTATGATGCGAACTTGATTTGAATGGGCTCGGGCCTTTCGAATAAATATCCGATAAGGTTGTAGCCATTGTCCCTGACAATGACTTTGATGGTGTCCACCTTTTCGCTTGTGATGACAACGTTGGAGGGTTGGTTGGTGACGGTGAAGAGCAACTCTATCTCCTTCTCGGCCGGCTCCTTGACAGCCAGCACCACCCAGAAAAGTCCGCTGACAAGAAGGAAGAACAAAAAAACGAGAAACTCCTTGCTCTTGATCCAGAGAAAGAAGTTCCTTAACGTTTTGTTGACATCCTTTCTTGAGCCTCTCATGATGTTCTTGGGTAGGGTCACGTGGGTTGCAGGGCTTTGGAGTCTGCGAAGACGTATGACCTGTCCACAGAGACGACAACCCCTTTGGCAATCTCCACCTCCACCTTTCCAGTCTCAGTGTCGATGCGGCTGACGGTGCCGTAAATGCCCCCTCCGGTGACCACCTTGGCTCCCTTTTCCAATGTATTTTGGAAATTCCGTATTTCCTTCTGCTTTTTCTGTTGTGGTCTGATCATGAAGAACCACATGATGCCGAATACGACCAGCATGATGAGGAGGAAGTCGAAACCGCCTCCGGCTGCTGATTGCGCTGCAAGTGCGAAATGAATGTTCATGTTTTTTCTATTTTATTTGTGATGTTTGTTTTCTTTTCCCTCCCATGCTTAGAATCTCCTTGGCTTGGGCGGGTCGATGGTTTTCTTTAGTTCTCCGCAGTCGATGAGGAAGCGGGCGATGGTGTCGAGCATCCCGTTGATGTACCCCCCGCTCTTGAACGTGCTGTAGAGTTTGGCCAAGTCAACGAACTCATTGATGGTGACGCTGACAGGAATGTTGGGGAAGGTCATCATCTCTGCTATGGCAATTTGCATGATGACGACATCCATGTACGCCAAACGGGAGAAGTCCCAGTTGCGAGAGGCGTCGCTCATGTAACGCTGATACTGGTCGGCATTGAGAATGGTGGCCCTGAAGAGCTTGCATGCGAAGACCTTGTCCTCCTCGTCGTCGTATTCAGGCAGCAGTTCCTGCTTCTTTCCGTTTGCCGGGTCGAACCTCTTGATGGTTTTGAGTACAAAAGTGTCCACCACCTCCTTGTCGTCGTTCCAATACAGGCTTTTCTCCTCAAGAAGTGCGTCGAGGTCATCGTTTTCCTGAATGATGGCCTTGTAAAGTTTTCTCCACACCTCGCGGTCGGCCTCGTAGGAGCTCTCCTCCTCTCCCAAGTATTCCTGGTAAATCTGGCTTTGCTCCACCATGTTGCACAATTTCCTTACGAACTCGATGTCCTCTGCCCATGAGAGTTTCTGCTCGTCGGCGAAGTCGAGGAGCATAAGGTTGTCCTCCAACTGCCTTGCAAACCTGTTGTCAACAAACTTGGTTGTAGGCGGCTCGGTGTTCTCTCTCTTCGCCCTGTTGGTCGCCACCTCTACCCTATGTCTCATCTCCTTGGAGATAGCCACGATGAGCATGAGCATATAGTTGTAGAGGGAATATGACATGGAAAGGCTGTAAATCAGTTCGTTCTCAGCTTTGGTGAGGTTGTTGCTGCCATTTTGGTAATAGGCGTATGTGAGCTGTACGACTTTGATTCTGATTAATTCCCTGTTTATCATGTGAAATCGTAAGAATTAGACGTTTGTGTTTTTGATATTTGCGAAACAATGATGCAAAAATACGTATTTTCATCGTTATTTGCAAGAAATCGGGAAAAAATGTGTGAGTTTAGATGAAAAATCCCTGTTTGGTTTTCCATATTCGGGAATATTTGCTTACCTTTGCACCGCTTTTTGCACAACGGCTCTACCGTTTCGTGTGATGGCGAATTAAGCAACCCAATCACTTAATTTAGAGTAACACATTAAAAAAAGTATGAAAGAAATCAGTTTGAAAGGCCAGAAACGCGCCGCTACCGGCAAGAAGGCCACGAAACAGATGCGTAAGGAGGGCTTGGTGCCCTGCAATCTCTATGGCGAGGCTCGCGATGAGAACGGCAAGCCCGAGGCGATGGCTTTCGCCGTCGCCGCCACCGACTTGCGCAAGGTGATTTACACCCCCCACGTTTACGTGATCAACCTCGACATCGACGGCGAGCACCATACGGCTGTCATGAAGGAGCTGCAGTTCCACCCCACCACCGACGCCGTGCTTCACATCGACTTTTATGAGATCAACGAGGAGAAGCCTCTCACCATCGGCATTCCCGTGCACTTGGTGGGTCTTGCCCAAGGTATCCGCGATGGTGGTCGTATGAACTTGTCCATCCGCAAAATCGAGGTCACCGCTCCCTTCCAGCAGATTCCAGAGCAGCTTGACGTGGACGTCACCCATCTGTTGATTGGCAAGAGCATCAAGGTTGGCGATTTGAGCTACGAAGGCCTTGAGTTTGCCACCAGCAAGGAGGTCGTGGTATGCTCCATCAAGATGACACGCGCCGCCTCGAAGAACGCCGCCGCCACTGAGGAGGCCGCCGAGGAGTAAGCATTCACCGCCCCGGCATCCCGTCGGGCCAATGAAAGAGCATCGCAATGGACAAATACCTGATTGTTGGGTTGGGAAATCCCGGCGCGGAATATGCCGGCACCCGCCACAACATAGGATACATGGTATTGGACGCCTTCGCCAAGGCGTCCAATATTGTTTTCGACGACCGCCGCTACGGCTATGTGGCAGAGACCTCCCTTCGCGGTCGAAAATTGTTCCTGCTAAAACCAACGACCTATATGAACCTGAGCGGCAACGCTGTCCGTTATTGGTTGAACAAGGAGAAGGTGGATGAATCGCGACTTTTAGTCGTTGTCGATGATCTCTCCCTCCCCCTTGGTGGCATCCGCTTGAAGGGCAACGGAAGCGCTGGCACGCACAACGGCTTGGGGCATATCCAGCAACTCATAGGGCAGCAATACGCCCGCCTTCGCATCGGCATCGGCAACGATTTTCCCCGAGGGGCGCAGGTTGACTACGTGCTGGGGCGTTTCTGCGCGGAGGAGTTGGAGCAGTTGCAGCCGAGCATCGACACGGCGGTCGAGATGGTGAAAAGTTTCGTCCTTGTCGGCATCGACTATACGATGAACCATTACAACAAGCGTAAGCTTGCCGTCCCACCTTCTACTTCTTCTTCCGATGAGCACGCTTGAAGCACGAATTGACAAATGGCTCTGGGCCGCCCGTATTTTCAAGACCCGTTCGATAGCGGCAGAGGCTTGCAAGAGCGGCCGCGTGACCATAGGCGGCATGAACGTGAAGCCCTCCCGCTTGGTGAAGGCGGGCGAAGTGGTGGACGTGAAGAAACCTCCCGTGACCTACTCGTTCCGCATCCTACAATGCATAGAGCACCGTGTGGGTGCGAAACTTGTCCCGGAGATTTACGAGAACGTGACCGACCCGAAGCAATATGAGATTTTGGAGATGAGCCGTATCAGCGGCTTTGTGGACCGCGCCCGAGGCACCGGTCGCCCCACGAAGAAGGACCGCCGTCAGATGGACGCCTTCGTGGAGCCTTCCCTCTTCGGCTTCTTCGACGAAGATGACGAGGATGAAGAATGAAGACCTGCCTTGATGCAAAAAAAACCGGCCATCGCCCTTTTGAGGACGATGGCCGGTTTTTTATCGGAGTAACCGGAATAATCAATGGTATCAGAAGCCACCTCCAGGACGTCCGCCGCCGAAGCCGCCACCGAAGCCACCGCCAAAGCCGCCGCCACCACCGAAACCACCGGGGCGACCACCACCGTTACCACCGGGACGACCACCGCCAGGCATTCCACCCGGAGGCATGCCCATGCCCGGCATCATACCCGGCATCATACCTTGCCTTGCCTGCTTGCCGCCAAAAGCGTTGAAGCGGTAGATAACATGCAGCATGGCGTAGCTGTTGATGGTGTTGTATTCCGTATCACTACGCTGCATGGCGTTGATGACGCGGCTGAAGCTGCTCTGCTGATGGAGGATGTCATAGAGTTGGAGACTGACGGTCAAAGCCTTGCCCTTGAGGAATCCGTGGCTAACCTGTGCATTCCACAACAGTTCGTTGTTGTTCATCGATTTGTCGTTGTAGCCTCTGCGAGAGTTCTCGCTGATGCTGGTGGAGAGACTGGTTCCCCAAGGCATGTATAGATTAACGTTGACACCGTATGAGAACATCCATGTGTCGAGGTCGCTGCTGCTCTGCAACTTGTTGCGGGCATGGGTGTAGGTGAGCGAACCATTGGGCTCCACCTCGATCCAGGAATTGCGATAGGACAGCGAGAGACGCTCCATCACCGTCGTGGTGCGCGTGCTGTTCTTCCTCGTCACATTGTCCAAGAACAGGTAGCTCACATTGTTGGCATAGTTCAAGTTGGTGAAGGTGTTGACATTCCAGTAACCAACGCTGTCGAGGGCGGTGTTGAACATAAAGGCGGAGTTGACATTCCAGTTGCCGTTGATGTTCTCCGGTCGTGTCGTACGTCCACCGGTATTTTTGTCATAAGTCACCATGTTGCTGATGTTGTTGCGTGTGGTGCTGAAATTGACGAACGACATGATGGACCGCTGGTGGGCTTGCAGATAGGTGTTGTAGAAGAGCATGAAGTTGTTGGTGAACGAGGGTTTCAACCCGGGGTTACCCCTTGTGATGTTCATCGGGTTGCTGTCATCGACGATGTCCAACAGGTCGGACATGCTCGGCTGCGAGGTTGTTCCACGATACTGGATGCGCAAGTTGCTCAACTGATTGAAACGATAGCGGAAGTCAAGTGTCGGCGACATATTGGTCACATTCCTGACAGTTACAGTATCAAGCCCCAAATAATTCTGTTCATAACGTGAACGCTGCGGCTGTACCAAGAATCCGGCATTGAGTTGGAACTTGGGCTGGATCCATCGATAAGTGAGTTGGATGTCATGAATGAAGTTGGTATATTCAGAATAGCGGCTCAAGTTGATATCCTTGTAACTGTCAAGAGGTTGCAATAACCTGGAGAGGTATGGGTCCCAAGTGCGGTATCTCGGTGTAATGCTGGCGAAATCCATTCCCGGACTAATACCACTGTCCAAGATATCATAGGTGGAGCGGTCGCTCTCGTTCAGGCTGTAGCTGTATTTGTAGCTCAACTGCATGAACATGGTGCGAGCAATAGGCTCGGTATAAGTGGTTTGGAGGGAGTATCCCTTCCTGGTGCTCGGCGTGAGGCTGTAGCGGTTGGTCCTCGTCGAAGGCATGTAGGTGGAATCGAGCCCCAGCTGATAGTAATTCACCCTATTGATGGAGAAGCTGGTGTTGTCGTTGTCGCTGTAGTTGCCATCAACACGGAGAGTGACATTGCGCCCTCGGTTGTTGAGCTTGCGGTTGTACTGCAACATGCCATTGAGGGATTTCGACTCACCATAGGAGAGGTTGATGGTTCTCTGGTCGTTGACCATAATGCCATTCTTCTCAAGGATTGCCATTTCCAAGGTGTCGAGAGGATCTTCAACATACTTGTAGGGGTCATCGTTGAAAGTGGCTGACACGTTGGTCTGGTTGCCATCGTTCGAAGAGATGGAGAAGCTTGGCCTGAACATGATGTTGGTCATGCTGTCGGGCATCCACTCCAAACGCATCTGTCCGTTCCATGAGTTGCGGCGTGTGTAGTTTTGGCTGATGCTATTGTCAAAACTCTGCGAGCCCACGAAATTCTGCGTTGACTGCTTCGAGAAGACATCGCCGTTGCCGTGGTTCCACCTGACGCTGGCATCCATCTCAAGCTTGTCGGTATCCTCATAGTTGAAGTTGAGACCTATCATCTTGTTGGAATTGCGGCCGCCACCGCCCATTCCGCCCATTCCGCCACCGCCTCGACGGCCACCGCCACCGGGGAAGCCTTGGTCGTTGACGTTGTTGGCACTTCCCATGAGCATGATCCTGTACTTGTCCTTGAAGAGGGCTGCCATCACTCGCTCAGCATAACGTCCTTTGGTGCCGATGCCGAGGTCCACATTTCCAAAAAATCCCCTGTTCATACCGGCCTTGAGGCCAAAGTCAAGCACGGTCTGCTCCTCACCATCGTCAATGCCGGTGATGCGTGCGAGGTCGCTCCGCTCGTCGTATGCCTTGATTCTGTCCACAATGGACGTGGGAAGGTTCTTCAGCGCCGTCTGCGTGTCACCTGTCATAAACTCCTTGCCATCGACGAGGATTTTCTTCACCTGCTTGCCGTTGATGGTGATCTTCCCATCGTCGTCCACCTGGGCGCCGGGGAGTTTCCTCACCAGCTCCTCCACGACGGAGCCTTCCGGCGTGCGGTAGGCGGCTGAGTTATAGACAAAGGTGTCTTCCTTCACCACCACCTTTGCAGCCATGCCCGTCGCTGTCACCTCCTTGAGGAGAATGGCATCGGTGCCAAGGCTGATGGTGCCCATTTCAAGTTTCTTGCCACTTGCCACGGTGACATCCTTAGTATAGGTGACATAGCCTATGCTGGTGATTTTGAGGATATAGTTACCGGGAGTCTCAACGGGCAGGTTGAAATAACCATCGTCATTGGACAAGACACCAGTGACAAAAGTGGAGTCCTTTTTCAGGAGCTGCAAGGTGGCTTGGAACATGCCTTCCTTGGTCTCCTTGTCCACAACGCGGCCGGTGATGGCCTGCTGGGCGTGCGTGGTGGCAGTGAAAGCCATCCACAAACAGATAAATGCCAAAAATTTCTTCATCTTTTTTTTCCTAAATAACTCTATGGCGCCATGCGCCGTGTGTTGGATTGTTGTACTTTTGACGCTCAATCCTTTCCAAGGTTTAAAAGAAATCCATCGAAACAAACTGTTTTTCCTTGAAAAATTTTCATATTTGGGCAAGAGTTGCTACCTTTGCGGCTGAAAAGTCAGCATTGCATAAGAATATCCTGCACGGGAAACCTGCCCGGTGTGTTTATGATTATATATAATAATAAGGTATAGGAATAAGAGAGAGCACATGAGTAATGGAGTGATTTTATCCACGTCGTTGTATGAAGACTTGTCGAAGGCATTGGCGGAATGCAGCCACGACAAGATTTTCGTGCTTACCGACAACACCACGCGTGAGAAGTGCTGGCCGCTTCTCGACGGCTTCATCGGCCTCCGGGATGCGGTGCATGTCACCATCCCCTCCGGTGACAGTTCAAAGACGCTTGAAAACGTAACGCGCGTGTGGGAGGCCTTGGTGGAAGGAGGCGCCACCCGCCACTCTTGCATGATATGCCTTGGAGGCGGCATGGTGACCGACCTGGGTGGCTTCGCCGCCAGCACATTCAAGCGCGGCATTGACTACGTGAACATCCCCACGACACTGCTCTCCATGGTGGACGCCTCCGTCGGAGGGAAGACCGGCTTCAACTTCCACGGACTGAAGAACGAGGTGGGCGTGTTCGCCGACGCACAGTTTGTCATCATAGACACCAACTTCCTCTCCACGCTTGACAACGACAACCTTCGCTCCGGCTATGCGGAGATGCTCAAGCACGGCCTCATCTCCAACTTGGACACATGGTCGAAACTGCTCTCCTTCGACATCAGCCGACCAGAACTTCACCAATTGCAAACGATGGTGGGTCAGTCGGTTACAGTCAAGCAACACATCGTGGAGGCTGACCCCCGCGAGCATGGCATTCGCAAGGCCCTCAATTTGGGACACACCATCGGCCACGCCATAGAATCGTGGAGTATGGCCACCGGCAGCCCGTTGCTCCACGGGATTGCCGTGGCTCACGGACTTGTGGGCGAGCTTTACTTGGGCAGTGTGCTTTGCGACTTCCCCTTGGACAAGCTCCGCTCCACGGTGAGCTACATCCACGAGCACTACGGTCGCCCGTCCATCACCTGCGACGACTACCCCAAATTGGTCGAACTGATGCGCCACGACAAGAAGAACATGTCGGGCAGCATCAATTTCACCCTCTTGGGTGATGTAGGCGACATACGCATCAACCAGACAGCCGAAAGGGAGCTGATTTTGGAGGCTCTGGACTTCATCCGCGAAGGATGACAGTGTTTCAATTGTTGGAAGACGACATCGAAATCCATCCTTTAGAAAGAAAAAAAAATGAAAAAAAAACAAAAATTACCCAATCAGGGTACTTTTTACGTTTTTTAAGAAATAAATAAAAGGAATTTCTTTGTCATTTCAGAAAGAGTTTATAAATTTGCACCAAAATACGCGTAAAAGTGAAAATCAAGGGAACATACCTGAAACAAAGATGATATTCTGCGAGTATGAAACCCCTCCCCAACAGAGGAATTCTTATACATAAACTTAAATAATTTAAAAATTATGAGAAAATTTACAAAAGGTTTATTAATGACGCTTGTTGCTACCGCAATGAGTACTGGAGCTATGGCTCAAGTCGCTCTTGACGCTTGGGACCAACTCGAAGGCATCGATGGTTTCGAGGGCTACTTCCGCGTAATCAACGTAGGCTATCTGAATGCAAGAGGAACTGGCGTGATGAACGTCACCTCCCCCACTACTGCTCAGCCACAGGCCAAACAGCTGGACGCCATCACCATGCCGGGTACTGTGATGTACATCGAAGCCGACGTGGAAGAGGGTCATGTGCCCAATCCCGGAAGTGGTTACAATGACTACAAAGAGGGTGACTTCGTGGTTTCTCACCTTCGTTCACAAGCTGTTGACGCCTCCGCAGAGGTCTATAGCCCAATGGCTCGTACGATGAAGGCTGGCTTCACCGGCTCCTTGAAGACAATGAACCGCATCTACGGATGGAACCTGACCAACGAGGAACTGGAAGGTGCTATCGACGAGATGTTCTTCTTCACGAAGATGTATCTTGAGAGAACCACTGACTCACAGGGCAAGACTGCCTTCTATCTGAAGAGCACCACTCCCGATCCCCGCCCACTTGCCAACCTTCTGAAAGAGAAGGGCATCGAGGTTCCGAGTGGAACAAGGCCCGACACCGAGTGGCTCTGGGACGAGTTGTTCGACAACGTGAGGACTTACTGCGAAGAGTACGGTCAGGACCAACTCTGGACCGAGTGGGAATATTTCTTCGAGTATGAACTCTCCGACTACACCAACCGCATCCACATGGGTCACACCTATTATCTCATCGGCGGCCACGTGAAGACCAACTTCCGCACCCACACACAGAAATTCGACATGGGTCCTGTTGCTGGTGAGTTCGTCAGCTTCGCCAACGAGAACAAGGTTGACTATCCCTATACAGGCTACACCCCGGAAATCCAGGTTGCCGGCGACTTCTCCAAGTGGTATCTGGAGCCCATCGTTCCAGGCACTGAGACTGAGACCACCAACTACTTCGCCCTCAACAGCTACATTGAAGGTCTTGACGGTCACTTCTATCAGACTCTTTACACTGACTTCCCCATGGAAATCGTGGACAACGGTGCCAACACCGTACGTGTATGGGGCATCCAGAATGGCCCGCAGCTCGGAACCTTCGGCAGCGTTCAGCCGAACCCCGGTGACATCGTAGGCTACGTGGTAACCAAAGAGTACAAGGACATCGTTCCCGCCCGTACTCCTGTTGTTGTAGAGTGCAAGACCACCAGCTTCACCAACAACCTGCTCCATCCCGCCATTGACGAACCTTATATTGAAGAGGAGTTGAACAAGGCCATCCAAGAGGAAACCGACCGTTCGTTCCTGAGAGGTATCTTCTTCGCCAGCGAATTCGATGCCAACTCACCTGTCTCCGCTGACAATAACGACGAGTTCATCTATCACATCCGTCCAACCGACGCCGGCACCTCCATCAGCAGGAAGGTTCTCCGCGTGTTCAACAGCGGCAAAAACACCCTCAACCCGCTTGGCTTCTTCAAGTACAAGGGCAAGACCGTGAAGCCCAACCAGGCCTTCATGATCCTCAGCGAAGACGAGGCTTACGCCAACAGCATCCGCATCGTAGACGAGGACTTCCTCCTGGGCATCACCGAAGTGACCACCGAGAATGCTGAGAACGCCACCATCTATGACATCCAGGGCCGTCAGGTGAGCAATCCTGTCAAGGGTCTCTACATCATGAACGGAAAGAAAATGGTTGTTAAATAACAAACAATTCTTTTGATAAATAAAAAAACATCATAGAAATTATGAAGAAGCAATATATCAATCCGGTTTGCAAGGTGATGACCTTGAACACGAAGCAGCATGTGCTTGACAGTCTTTTTGGTAACACTTCCTTCATCCCCGTGGGCAATGTCGTAGGTGACAACGAGTACGAGGATGCAGTGGACGACATGTTCAGCAACAAGACGACCTGGGAGTAAATCATCCTGAATCTGAGATAAAAAATGGCGGGCTACAACCCGCCATTTTTTTGTAATGACTTTAAGGACTTTAAAGACTTTAAGGTCTTAAAAAATCAAAAAAAACGTGGCGACATGCCTTGTTAACGCCACGATTTTCGTACTTTTGCAAAATATTTTGCATTGGAAGAAATCAAGAATAAAAATGAAGAGATTATTAGCATCCCTCCTGACCCTGATCAGCGCCATCACGTTGACCCACGCAATCGGTCCGACATTCTATTACAAATTCACTGTCGAACCATCCCCCGATGGCGCGGGACTGGTTTACGCCTCCAATCAGGATGAGGCCATGGAAAACATCAAGTGGAAAAGCAATTGGTACCAGACAGTCCCCTTCTCTCAGGAAACCAAAGTGGAAGTAAAGGCTGCCACCGTCACTGCCTACCTCTACGCCAAACCCAACGAGGGTTATTTCTTTAGCCATTGGTCGAAGGTGAATGACAACGGCACTGAGACGGTGTTCAGCCACGCCAAAAACACCACGGACTTGGTGACCACTACCGCCACCACCAGCAGCACCGCCAAGAATACTTATTACAAGGCCTATTTTGTAGAAAAAGGCCTTGTCTATCCCGTGTCGGAGGACGAGACGCTCGGCACGGTGGAGATTGACAACCCGTCCAACAAGGTCGGCGACAAGGTAACCATCCGCGCTTACCCCGACAACCTCAATGGCAAGTTCGTGGGCTGGCGCCGACCCAACTCCAGCCGCATAATTACCTCCAACCCATACACCCTGACAGTCACGAACAACAATCAAGGTGCCTACACAGCTGTTTTCGAGGAACGTGGGATTAAAACAAACGGCATCTACGTCTATTTGGAAAACACCTATTCCCACAAGCTATTAGGTGTCACCGGCACGTCGGAGGATAGCATTACCGAGGATCAGCGCAACTTCACCAACACGATGATGCTTGTGGACAAGAGCCACAAGAAGAGCCATTCGCTCCCCGCCTTGGTATTGCGTCTGAAAGGCACACCCACCGGCACCGGTGGACTTATCGCCGTCGATATGACCGGCCAGGGCATCTCCACCTACGACATCAGCAACTTGAAATTCAAGGTGGAGAAATTCGATACCATTGACTATTTCATCTATGGCAGTGCGAAGGGTTTCACCGGCTACTTGAAAGACAATGCCGACTACACCACCAAAGGTGATATGGAGCTGATAGGAAGCATCCGCTATCCCAACCTCTACAACCGCCCCAACAACAGCACGCAATATCGCTGGAAATTCCACATCATCGACGAGGAACACTTGAGCGAGAACTATTTTGGCGCCATACCCTCCGCCGGCACGCTGAAGGATGGGAAATACTACACAACAATGTACACCGCTTTCCCCTACCAATGCTTGGACAATGTGAAGGCCTACACCGTGGATGCCATCCTCGACGATGGCAGCATCCACATCGTGGAAGTTCCCGACGGCATCGTTCCTGCCTACACCGCCGTCCTGTTGGAGTGCACCTCCACGGAGCCATCTTCCAACCGCTTGCTGCCGTTGACAAGCGACCCAGAGGCATTGACGACCCCCAACCTCCTCAAGGGTGAAATCTGGCTGATTGACGGAAAAAATGAAGAGAGCACTTACCGCACCAAGTTCGACCCTGCCACCATGCGCGTGCTGAGCGACGAGAAAGGCTCCTTTGTGGCGGTGAACAACAAGGACGACGCCCATGGCAACGTGGTGCTGGAATACATCGCCAACAACACTTGCTACCTTGACATCACGGGACACGACCTTCCGGAAGAGTTGGACTTCACCCAATACAGCGGCAACCTTCTTGGAGATGTCAACGACGACGGCTTGGTAGATGTTGTTGACGTGATGACGATAGTGAATTACATTCTGAAGAAACCTGTTGACTACTTCAACTTCAACAACGGCGACACGAATGTCGATGGTGAAATAGACGTTTCCGACTTGATGGATGTAGTGTATATCACCCTTCATTCCTAAGAAAAGAAAATAAATTCATAAAAATCGTGTGAAATTCTTTGCAGCAAACAAAATTTTTTATAAATTTGCATCGTTTTAGGAAATGTAATGGCAAGCCCATTCTCCAAGACGACCGACATTGAAACAATAACAACAACAAAATATAATTGCATCATGAAAAAAAATTATTTCAAGCCTGAAGCAAGATTTGTAGATATCAACCTCATCGACTCCGTTTTGGAGGGTGGTGAACCCATACCCCAATCAGGTGGCCTTAGTAACGAAGTACACGTATGGGACGAGAATGCCGATGGCAAACTGCCGACCGGAAAGAGTGTCTGGGGCGAGCAGCCAGAAGAGGAATAAGAAAAAATTAAGTGTTGGATGGCAGATGGGCTATGGCCTTCTGCCATTCAACCTAAAACAACTCTTCTCAAAGGCTTTCCCGTTTCCGTAAGCGGTAGCACCTTCACAAAAACGATTTTTCGCGGCTTCCAATATGGTGGGAGGACATGGTTGAAAATGTCTTCTATTTCTTGTTTGTCTCCCCCTTCGGTTACAAGGACAAGTATTTCCCCAAATTTCTCATCCTTTGTCTTAGCCACGAAAAAAGGAAACTTGAGATAGGGTCTGAGTGCCTCCTCCACCTTTTCCATTTGTATCTTCACCCCTCCGGAACAAGCAATGTTGTCGCTTCTTCCCACCACCTTGAATCTTTTCCCGTCGGGATGCCACTCCACGATGTCATGCGTGTGAAGCACATCTTGGCATAGTGCCGGGGCTTTCACCACCAAGCAACCATCATCTGCAGTCTCCATCTTCACCCCCGGCATGGGCGTGTACCATTTGGTGCCTTCTGGTCCGTTTACCCTTCTCATAGCCACGTGTGAAAGTGTCTCCGTCATCCCGTATGTTGCCCACACATGGTTGGGGAAGCTATTCAACTGCTGTTCCACTCGCTCGTCAAGCGGCCCTCCCCCTATGATGAGGTGCTTCACCCTTTTCAGCCGCTCACACTCCTCCTCCACCGCCAAGGTGTTGAACACCTGCAGCGGCACCATCGCTGCCAAATGTATGGGTTGCTCGTCCGTGAGCCTTGCCATGGGATGCCCGGACGGTTCCACGTCGATAAGTTTCATCCCCCTGGTGATTGCCCTGACCACCATCATCTTCCCTGCGATGTATTCGAGGGGCATGCAGAGAAGTGCGGTGTCCCCGGGTCTGAGTCCGAAGAAATCGCAGGTCATCGTTGCGCTTGCCACCATCCTCCTTTTCTCTACCAGCAGAGGTTTTGGTTCACCTGTGGAACCGCTGGTGTGAACGAGGATGGTGGATGTCGGAGCGTTCCATTCGTCATAAAATTCCCGGAGTGTCATGTGCCTTCCTTGGTGTAGAAGAGTTGGTCGCCCACCACTTTCAGCGGACGGTCGATGTTGTCGGTGAAGAGTTGTCCTGTTCCTAATCCCTGTGGCATGGTGGGCGGGCATCCATAAAGCTGTGCTGCCAACTGAGCGATGGCCGACAGCCCCACGTTGCTCTCCAAGGCACTGGTCATCCAGGAGCCAATGCCCCTTTCACGAGCCAGATTCACCCATTCGGTGGTTCCCGCCACCCCTCCGTGGAGCGAAGGCTTGAGGATGATGTACTGGGGTTTGATTTGCTCCAAAAGCCTTTCCTTTTCCTGCCTGTCGTTCACGCCGATGAGTTCCTCGTCGAGTGCGATGGGTATGGGCGACTTGGCGCACACATCGGCCATCTCCCCCCACTGCCCCTGTCGGATGGGCTGCTCAATGGAGTGGATGTTGTATTTAGCCAATCGTTGCAGCACGTCCATCACCTCACCGGGCGTGAAAGCCCCGTTGGCGTCGAGCCTCAGTTGGATGTCCTCTTTCGTGAAACGGTCTCTGACACGGCTCACCAAGTCAAGCTCTTTCTCGAAGTCGATGGCTCCGATTTTGATTTTCACGCATCTGAATCCCCTCTCCATCTTCTCCTCCATTCTATGGAGCATCTGCTCATAGTCGCCCATCCACACGAGGCCGTTGATGGGTATTCCCATTTCCCCTCTTGTAAACGGTGTGTCAAAGATGATGTCGGAGGCCGTCCTGAGACGTATGAGGGCTGTTTCCAATCCGAAGAGCATAGAGGGGAAATGACGCAGCGCACCGCCAAGGTCGAGCTTCCCCTCTTGCTCCACCTTGTCGCACATCGTCCTCAGCACAACGGCATAATCGGGCAAGTCGTCACAACTCAGTTTTGGCAGTGGGGCACACTCCCCCACCCCCGTCACCTCAGGATGGTTGGTGTCTGTGGCTGTGACAAACCAGGAGCGCCGGGTGGTGTAAACGCCTCTCGACGTACCCGCCGGCTGTTTGAAATGAAAAGTTCGCTCGGTGATGGTGAGTTTCAACATGGAGAAACGTTTGGGGTTATGGCAGTTTGGGGTATTTCTTGAAGTCGGGTTTCCGCTTTTCAAGGAAAGCTTTCCCTCCCTCTTGGGCCTCGTCGAGGAAATAATAGAGCATGGTACAGTCGCCGGCGAGCTGCTGGATGCCAGCCTGTCCGTCCAATTCTGCATTGAGGCCGGCCTTGATCATCCTGAGTGCAAGCGGACTTCTTTCCATCATGGTTTCCGCCCATTCCACACATTCATCCTCCAACCTTTCCAACGGCACCACCTTGTTGACCATCCCCATCTGCTCGGCCTCCTTGGCGGTGTACTGCCGACAAAGGAACCAAATCTCCCGTGCCTTTTTCTGCCCTACGATGCGAGCCAGATACGAGGCACCGAAACCGGCGTCGAAGGAGCCAACCTTTGGTCCTGTCTGACCGAAGATGGCGTTTTCACTGGCTATGGTGAGGTCGCAGACGAGGTGCAACACATGACCCCCGCCGATGGCATATCCGTTGACCATGGCAATGACGGGCTTGGGCAGCCTCCTGATCTGCATCTGCACGTCAAGGACGCTGAGCCTTGGCACACCCTCCTCGTCCACATATCCTCCACGTCCTTTCACGTGCATGTCACCTCCGGAGCAGAAAGCCTTGTCACCCGCTCCGGTGAGCAGCACGACGCTGATATCCTGCGCCTCCCTGCAGTAGTCGAAGGCCTGCGAGAGTTCCAAGGTTGTCCTTGGAGTGAAGGCGTTGCGGTAGCGCGGCCGGTTGATGGTGATTTTGGCAATGCCGTGATATTCTTCGAGGAGGATCTCTTCAAAATCTCTGATTTTTTTCCATTGTCTTGTATTCATAAGGGAGGTAGGGGTTTAAGAGTTTAAGGGTTTAAGAGTTTAAGGGTTTAAGGGTTTAAGGAGTTTAAGGTCTTTAAGGACTTTAAGGACTGTCATTCAGAAGCTTGTAATGATTGGCGAGGGCTTTTGCATCGGTTTCGGGATTGGTGAATACTTCGAGGAGCATGGGGCGTTGGCGGTTTTCGGTGAGCAATGCCACGATTCCCCTTTTCATATCTACCATATTGTCGGCCTTGAGATAACCCACGTCGTTTTGTGTGCAGATGCCCTGCGCCGAGGTGTGGTGGCCCGCCGTCACCAAAGTGTCGCGCACGGGACTTTTTTCTAATCCTGGCAGCGTGTGGAAGATTCCTCCCCCTCCGTTGTTGAGCAGTATGATGCGCAGGTTTCCCCGGAGGTTCTGGTTCCACAAGGCATTTTGGTCGTAGAAGAAGCTGAGGTCTCCGATGACACAGAAAACCCGGTCATCGGTGGCGATGGAGAACCCGACGGCGGTGGAGAGAGAGCCTTCAATGCCGTTCACCCCTCGATTGCACCATACATGCTGACCAACCAAACTGTTGGCGAGCCTGACGGGCGTGCTGTTGGCGTAATGCAGATGGAAGGGATATTCCATATCGTCGAGTTGTTGCTCGAAATACTTCACGACTGCTAATTGCGAGAAGGGCGGCTGCTCATCGTCGGTTGTCTGCCGGACTTGTGCAAACACCTTCTCCCACCGTTGATGGAAGGCAGTGGACTCAGAACTTACCGATGCCTCCTGACCCAAGTATGCGATGAAGCCTTGAAGCGTTCCGACGCAGAGGTAGTCGAGGTGCATGGTCACATCCCTCAGTTGTCCGTCAGGGGCAACTTGAACAACGGTGCCTTTGGCTCCCGCTTTTCTCAGAAAGTGTTTGAGACGCTTGCTGACAAGCGTCCCTCCGAAATAGAAAATGGTGTCGGGCTGATAGGCCTCGTCATCCTTCACGAGCAACAATGCCTCGTCCACCGGTACGGCGAAGTCGTGACACCCCGCGAGCCTCTCCGCCAGAATGACAGACTTGGTACGCAGCAACGCCGCCCCCAGTGTCTTGGCTTCATCCATCGGCTCGTGCTGTCCCACGACAACCATGGGCCTCTCCGCCCTGCTTAGCAGTTGTGCGAGGAAGCGGTAGTTGGCCTTTCCCACCCCCTTGTCGATTTTCATCACCACCCTTTGTTCGGGCAGGCTCCCGGTGTTGAACTCGAAGAGCGGCTCTTCCAACGGCACGTTGATGTGTACCGGACCGGCCACTTCGCTCTTGAGGCTTGCCATCCGCCCTCCAACCTCTACGAGAGCCTCGTTGACAAGTCGGTTGCAATGCCATCGTTCCTCGTCGCAAGTGATGATGCCGGGCAGGGCGACGGCCTTTCTCACAAAGGGTTTCAAGGCATTTTCCTGAGGGAGGGTCTGTCCGTCGAGCTGGTCAATCCATCTTAGAGGCCGGTCAGCCGACACCACCATCAAAGGCTGTTGCTGGTAGAAGGCTTCCGCCACGGCAGGTGCCAGGTTGAGCAGCGCCGTGCCGGAGGTGACGCATACGACGACGGGCAGTCCGGTGGCTTGTGCCATGCCGAGGGCTTGGAAGCCAGCACTTCGCTCGTCGGTGACAGGCACGCAACGGATGCCAGCCTCGTGAAGGTTGTGGGCGATGGGCGCATTGCGACTTCCCGGACACACCACGGCGTGTCGTATGCCGTGCTTGACGAGCAAGGCGGTGAGGATGTTGAGGTTTTCCTTATCCGAATACATATTTGTGTCTTTTGGTCAAGGCGACTGCAATACGGCCCTCATGGTGCCCATTTTGTCTTCCGTCTCCTTCCATTCCGCTTCCTGCTCGCTGTCGGCCATGATGCCACCACCGGCATAAAGAAAACACCCGCTTGCATCGATGCGCATACAGCGCAGCGAGACGTAGAGGTGGGTGTCGTCCTGCGTGGCCATGGGTCCGGCGAAACCGCTGTAGTATTGTCTTGGTGCGAACTCATTGCGCAAGATGAAGTCGCGTGCGCTGTCCTTGGGCAGTCCGCACACGGCGGGCGTGGGATAGAGTATGGCGAGCAGCTTTCCGATGTCGTCTGCCTGTTCCATGGTGAAAAGGAAGTCGCTTCGCAAATGCACGAGATTTCCGGCCCGCATGGTGAACGGCCCCTTCTCCTCGATATCCCCGGCCACTTGTTCAAGGCTCTCGGTGATGAAGGTAGAGACGAAGCGCTGCTCTTGTATGTTCTTGATGCTCCAGAGGATGTCGTGGCTGTCGGTCGGCTGTGGCATAGGCGGCTCGTCGAAGTCGAGCTGCTTGTCATCAAGCTTCATCGTCCCGGCGAGCGACATGGTGCGCCACTGCCGCCCATTACCCTCTAACAGCACCTCCGGCGTGGCCATGAGCCACGTGCCGCACCGTTGTGCCGAGACGAGAGCGACAAACATTCTTGGATATAGCCCACAGGCCCTCGTGAACATCCTCAAGGGGGTGAGTTCTTTCGGACGTTCCTCCCGGCAGCATCTGGCGAGGACGATTTTGGAAAATTCCCCTTCCATGATGTGCGAGTGGAAATTGGCGAAGTCGATGGCATAATGCGTATGGGTGCCGGCCTTGGTATTCTCCTCCTGTTTCGGCTCGCCAAGGATGCGTTCCATCTTCCCACACCATTCCATATCGGTGGTTTCCAGCATTTCCGGTGCGAGGTTGACGCATGTCTGAGGTTGAATGAGCAGTACGGGATGACGTTGGTCAGTAGCGAAAGGGGCCATGACAAAGCCATTCTTCCCTCCAAGTGCAAAGACAGACGGCAGTTCCTCCGGCTGACCCTCTTCCTGCATTACAAGGCGGCACGTGCTCTCGTATGGCAGTCTGTAAATGGCAAAAGCTCCCATATCAATTGTGTTGGTTTTTGGGTTGTATCACATAGTTGGTGACAGTAACGGTGGAGATGAGTTCTCCAGCGGAGTTGTTGATTTCCACGTTCCACACATGCAGCCGCTTCCCCCTCTGCACCAAATGTGCCAAGGCGGTGACGGTGTCGCCCTCCACCACGGCCTTGACATGGCTTCCACTGACACTGATGCCCACGCAAATCTTCCCCGGGCAAAGCGCCGAGGAGCCCACTCCGGCAAGGTTCTCAGCCAATGCAAGCGTGGCCCCTCCACTAAGGAAGCCGAAGGGCTGGCGGTTGCGCTCATCCACCCTCATGGTGGCCATCACCATGTCGTCGTCGGGTGTGGAGATAAAGTTCATTCCCAAATGCGTGGAGAGGTTGGGGCTGCTTTCGATAATTTCCTTGATGTTTTCTACATTCATGGTGTTTTCTCTTTATCAAAGGGCAAAATTAATAATATAAATCCAATAAAATCATGGAAAGCGAACTTTTTTGATGGAAAGATGCCACATTACCATAAATATTTGAATTTTTGCAATCATAATTGCCAATTCAGAAAAATCGTCTTGGGATTCTTTTTCCTTATTTTTCGCCGAAAAAAGGTGTGAAGTGATGCCCACTTCGAAAAAAATGATTAATTTTGCACCGCTAAAGCAAAAATCAGTCAAGAGATGAACATATTGGAATTAAGCGAACAAGAGATAGGCCGCCGGCAGAGTTTGGAAGAGCTGCGCAAATTAGGCATCGACCCCTACCCGGCCGCCGCATACCCTACTAACGCCTTCTCCACCGACATTCGCGAGGAGTTCAGCGACGACGCTGAGCCTCGCGCCGTGGTGGTGGCCGGTCGCATGATGGGCCGCCGCGTGATGGGCAAGGCCAGCTTCATGGAGTTGCAAGACTCCAAGGGACGCATCCAGGTCTATGTCAAACGCGACGACATCTGCCCCGGCGAGGACAAGACGCTCTACAACACCGTCTTCAAGAAACTGCTCGACATCGGCGACTTTGTAGGAGTCAAGGGCTTCGTCTTCCGCACGGAAACAGGAGAAATCAGCGTACACGCGCAAGAACTGACGCTACTCTCCAAGAGCCTCAAGCCCCTCCCCATCGTGAAATACAAGGACGGCGTGGCCTACGACAAGTTCGACGACCCAGAGCTTCGCTACCGCCAACGCTATGTCGATTTGGTGGTGAACGAGGGTGTGAAGGAGACCTTCCTCCAACGCGCCACGGTGATACGCACCATGCGCCGCGTGCTCGACGAGGCCGGCTACACCGAAGTGGAGACGCCCACTCTCCAGATGATAGCCGGCGGTGCCAGTGCCCGCCCCTTCATGACCCATTTCAATGCCCTGGACCAGGATATGTACATGCGCATCGCCACCGAGCTCTACCTCAAGCGCCTCATCGTGGGTGGTTTCGAGGGAGTGTATGAGATAGGCAAGAACTTCCGCAACGAGGGTATGGACCGCAACCACAACCCGGAGTTCACATGCATGGAACTTTACGTGCAATACAAGGACTACGAGTGGATGATGTCGTTCACCGAGAAGTTGCTTGAGACCATCTGCATCGCCGTCAATGGCAGCACGGAGCGTGAAATAGACGGACGCATGGTGAGCTTCAAGGCTCCCTACCGCCGCCTGCCCATCCTCGATGCTATCAAGGAGAAAACCGGTCACGACCTCTACGGCAAGAGCGAGGACGAAATCCGCACCGTGGCGAAGAGTTTGGGCATCGAGGTTGACGAGACGATGGGCAAGGGAAAGCTGATAGACGAGATTTTCGGCGAAACCTGCGAGGGCAGTTTCATTCAGCCCACCTTCATCACCGACTACCCTGTGGAGATGTCCCCCCTTACGAAGATGCACCGCTCAAAGCCCGGCCTCACGGAGCGTTTCGAGTTGATGGTAAACGGCAAGGAACTGGCCAACGCCTACTCCGAGCTCAACGACCCGCTGGACCAGGAGGAGCGCTTCAAGGAGCAGATGCGCCTTGCCGACAAGGGCGACGACGAGGCGATGATCATCGACCAGGACTTTCTCCGCGCCCTGCAATACGGCATGCCTCCCACCAGCGGCATCGGCATCGGCATCGACCGCCTCACCATGCTCATGACGGGCAAGACCTACATCCAGGAGGTGCTCCTCTTCCCGCAAATGCGCCCGGAGAAAAAGGCTCCACGCAGCACCGTGGCTGAATGGGCAGCCCTCGGCGTGCCGGAGCAATGGGTGCCAGTGTTCAACAAGTGCGGCTACTACCTCGTGGGAGACATCCGAGAGGTGAATCCCCAGAAGTTGCAGATGGACGTCTGCGGCGTGAACAAGAAATACAAACTTGGCTACGACAACCCCAAGGTGGAGGAGTTCGCCAAGTGGATTGAGGCCGCAAAAACAGAATAAGTAGCCAACAACCCGCCGCCGGACAGCCATACCCGGTGGCACAACGCATCGAGACATGCACAACTGCGGAAAGACAGCCATCATCGGCGGTGGCAGCTGGGCCACCGCCATCGCCAAAATCGTGGTGGGGCACACCCATCACATCGGGTGGTATATGCGCCGCGACGACCGCATCACCGACTTCCTGCGGATGGGCCACAACCCGGCCTACCTCACCAGCGTGCATTTCGACACCAACGAAATCTATTTCTCCAGCGATATCAACAAGGTGGTGGACCAATACGACACGCTTGTCTTCGTCACCCCGTCGCCCTACCTGAAAAACCACCTCAAGAAACTCAAGACGCGCATACGCGACAAGTTCATCATCACAGCCATCAAGGGCATCGTACCCGACGAGAACCTGGTCTGCTCGGAGTATTTCCACCAAGTGTATGACGTGCCTTACGAGAACCTGGCCTGCATCGGAGGCCCCTCACATGCCGAGGAGGTGGCCTTGGAGCGCCTCTCCTACCTCACCGTGGGTTGCACCGACCTGGACAAGGCACAAGCCTTCACCCAGTTGCTGTCGAGCAATTTCATCAAGACCAAGACGAGCAGCGACATCATCGGCATCGAGTACTCTTCGGTGCTGAAAAACGTCTATGCCATCGCCGCCGGCATCTGCAGCGGACTGAAATACGGCGACAACTTCCAAGCCGTCCTCATGTCGAACGCCGTGCAGGAAATGAGCCGCTTTCTCAAAGTCATCAGCCCCTCCGCAGAGCGCAACGTCTATGACTCCGTCTATTTGGGCGACTTGCTCGTCACCGGCTACTCCAATTTCTCCCGCAACCGCGTCTTCGGCACGATGATTGGCAAGGGCTACAGCGTGAAGAGTGCACAAATTGAAATGGAGATGATAGCCGAAGGCTTCTTCGGCACCAAGTGCATGAAGGAAATCAACCGCCACCTCCATGTCAACATGCCCATCCTCGACGCCGTCTATAACATCCTATACGAGCGCATCTCGCCACAAATAGAGATCAAGCTCCTCACCGACAGTTTCCGATAAGGAGCACATCTTCCCGCAATCTCTTGTCGAGGATGTCCACCACGTCTGTTTCATGGAACTGCATCACAAACTCCGACAAGTCGAGGTAGATGACCGGGTATTTGTTGAGATGCTCCTCAAAAGATGGGTGGCTGGCAATCTCCAAGTCAGCGAAGAGTTCTCGCGAATTGCACGACTTGTCGTAGTATGCGCAGAGCATCTTCGCCGCCATCGACTTTCCGAAGCGGCGCCAGCAGAGTAGTGCAAGGTGAAGCCTATCTTCGCGCCAGCAGAGTAGTGCAAGGTGAAGCCTATCTTCGCACCAACAGAGTTATTCAAAAAAATGCCAAGAGGTCAGGGCTGCTGTAGGGGTAGGACGACATAATGTCTGTCCCTACTTTCGTACCAGGCCATTTGCAAAGAAATATCTTGAATACATGGTAGTTTGGGAGCATGATGACATGTGCTTGGTCAACGACGGCCTGCAAGGCCAACAGATATCAGCCAGGGTAGCACCCTGGGTATTGTAAATGGCAGATGTGCAACGCGCCCTGACAGGGCAAAAGAACAAGTGTCTTGTTCATTTTCATGACCTCCCATAATTGTAGCTGTTGGTGGAAATGACATTCCCGTCATGGTCGATGAACGTTGTCAATCTACCGAAACCGTCATACTCATAATGAATGGTATATCCATTCGGCAGCATCTGGTACTCGATTCCGGCCAGGGGGTTGACAGATTTGAGTTCATTGACCTACTGTATTTTTTCTTATAGACTCCATTTATATCAGTTGTGTAGTACAACATCTTTTTCTTGACTTTTAATAGATTGCCATAATAATCAATATTAATAAACTGATGGTTTAACGGCAAAGTCACATCTATAAAACGTGTGCTATCCTCCGAGTTGACTTGAAGACCCATCGCATTTTTGAACTCAGCCAAAGTCGTATGCTCTGTTTTGAAAAATGGGATGATGGTTAACTCTAAATACTCATAAAGTTGTATTTTTTCTCCATTATTCTTTTCCTCATCATCATAATGTGTGTATATGGTATATTTTTCTCCATTCTTTTTTGCAGTCAACTTATAACAACTATTCTCTATTTTCTTTATTTTACGTATATGAAAAATAGCGGTCTCTTGAGATAAAACAGACAAGTGACCAAATATTCCATAAAAAATCATTATTAACAATATCTTCATATCTTTGATTATTGAGAAAAATAACTGTTTCTTCTCCCTTATCGTTGGTAACATAATAGTCTTTAGCTATCCCACTTGCCGCTCCTTATTAGTGCCTCGCGGTTGTTGCCGAGGTGGTCCTTGTTGTAGTAGAACAACACGAAACTGCCGGATGAACTCACGTCGGCGAAGCCGCCGTCAAAGAGGACCTTGTCCACCGTGCCGTTCGTCGCGACGAGGCTTCCGCCAAGGAGGTAGTCGGTGGTGTCCGCACTCAAGGTCTGAGACGGGGTCAGCTCGGGAGGCATCACGCCGAACGTCCTCGTGATGTTAGGCTTTGCCGTATGGTGCATCACGCGCAGCTTCTGCCCGGAGGAATCATAGGCGTACTTCGTCACACTGCCGTTGGTGAAATATATGGCGCCCGGGTTGTTGCTGGCATCGTAGGTGACGAACGCGATGCCGCGGCTCTTGTCAGCGACCAGGGAGCCGGCACCGTTGTAAATATGCAGAACCTGAGGGGCGCGTCGTAACTTCATATTGCTCATAATGACGTAAACTCATATTATTGTACC
>JAFZRU010000056.1 GCA_017619755.1 Prevotella sp. | reverse complement strand
TAGCCCTATTTCCCAAATATTCAGGAATATATTTTCATCAAATTAACAATATTTAAGTAAGGAATATTTACAAAAATTGTTTCACGTGGAACGTGGTGCTTATCCCGAACTCAGGTTATTTGCTCTTTTTCTGCCATGGCGCTCTCCATATATCTGGTTTGTCGCCCCATAATTAATCATTTTTCCCGATTCCCCAAACAGGGTGTCCAATATGTTGTTTTTTCTATCAAGAATAATAGAATTTAAGAACCAACGGTCGCGGATGCAAAGCAGACGCAAACACAAATAGCGGATGCAAAGCAGACGCAACCACAAATAGCGGATGCAAAGCAGACGCAACCACAAATAGACGTACGAAGTGGAAGTCAATTTATATCCGCGACAACCGATTTAACGCTATATGATAGCATTGAGGGTGTGTCAAAATGACAACACCCTCAAAATGAAAATGCAGAGGAAAAATCGGGGCTACCTTGCAGCGAGCGACCAACCCTCCAGGGCGGCTTGGCGTGCCTGCGAGACACCCTGCTCGTTGAGGGAGAAGTCGCGGGATTCGCCATTGACTGTCACCTTGATGCTCTTGCCATCCTCGTTGAAGCGGAAGAGCTCCTGCGTGACGCCGTTCTGGGTGATAGACCAGCTGTCGTTTTTCTTGTCATAGACGAGACGTGTCACCACACCGTCGGGAGCGGTGATTTTGTAACCGTTGCGGAGGGTCTTCACGGCATAGAGACGCCCGTCCTGACCCATGATCTGCTGGGTGTTCCCCACGTTGGACGCGATGGGATTCTCACCAGTCCAGAACTCGACGGTGTTGAGGATGACGGCATCGATGAACAGCGTGACCGAACCCACGACGGGCATGAGGAAGAAGCCCACGATGGCATTGACATACTTGTTGCTCGTCATATCCCTCTGCCACTCTTGATACTGGTTGAAGAGGCTGAAGGAGCCGATGCACGAACTCGCCAAGAAACAGCCGCTCAAGAGGATGGCGGCCACTTGCAATTGAATTTTTTTCATGATGTTATGGTTTTGTGATTAAAGACAATCTGAAATGCCTGCTCATTCCACCTTGGGGAGCGTAGGCACGAGTCCCTCTATGTACTTGCAGAGGATGGCGATGCCCTTGAGGTTTTCCCCTCCCTGCGGGATGATGAGGTCGGCGTATTTTTTGGTTGGCTCGATGAATTGCTCATGCATGGGCTTGAGGACGTTGAGGTACCTTTCGAGCACCATGTCGACGGTGCGCCCCCTCTCCACCACGTCGCGCTGGATGTTGCGTATGAGCCGCTCGTCGCTGTCGGTATCGACGAAGATTTTGAGGTCCATGAGGTCTCTCAGTTTCTTGTTGATGAGAGTCATGATGCCCTCGATGATGATCACCGGCTTTGGCTCCACGTGCACGGTCTCCTTGAGACGGTTGCATAATATATAAGAATAGGTGGGCTGCTCGATGGCCTGCCCGCTTCTCAGCATGTTGATTTGCTTGTGGAGCAATTTCCAGTCGAATGCGTCGGGGTGGTCGAAATTGATGGCGTGTCGCTCCTCCTCCGTCATGTGAGACGTGTCGTTGTAGTAGGAGTCGAGTGGTACGACCGCCACATAGTGTGGTGGCAGTGCGTTGGCGATTTTCCTCACCACGGTGGTCTTTCCCGAGCCGGTTCCTCCGGCGATTCCGATAATGGTCATGGCAATTATGTATTTTTAAAGTTTTTCCACTTTTTCGAGCCTTTGGAAGAGCGTCATGTAGCACATCGCCTTCTTCTCCAGTGCCATGGGGTATGCCCTGCTGCTGCTCGGCATGCGGTACAGCGTCATTTTCCTGTCATCAAACAAGAACGTCACCGCTCCCCCCACCTTGGGCGGTGAGATGGAGAAATGAGCTGTGAAGATGTCCGTGGCCTTCTGCCCCGTTGTTACCACGGTGTGGCACTCCGGGATGGCGGACAGGAGGCGGTCGAAGTCGGTGGCCTGCAGCACCTCCAGGTCCTTGTCAGAGGCCGTGTTGCGTGTTCGCCTCACCTTCACCGCCGTGTCATACAGTCCTATTCCCCACTCCCTCAGCATGTGTTTGATGTCTTCAAGGCGGAAGGTTTTGTTCTCCTCGTCCACCAGCCGGTTTTTGTCCCCGAAGAGACAGATGCCGAAGATGCGCCACATATCGTTGATGTAGTTGGGATAGAAGAAATCCATGGCCCATCTACGAGAAGCCGGAGGAAAGCTTCCCAAGAAGAGCATCCTGGTGTTTTTGGGCAGGAACGGTTCCCAGGGATGCGTCTCGATGGCTTTCCCTCCAGTTGTTTCCTCGAAGGATGTCATTTCTTCTCCTTGATGAGATACACGACCGTGGGCAAGTGGTCGGAGTAGCCGTCGAGCCACACACCACTCGCCGTGGTTCGCTTGGGCGAGCCTTTATACTGCCCCTCGCTTTGCAAGAGATAGTCGCGCCGCTGTATCTGACAAGTATAATAGGTGAGGAGTCTGTAGTCTCTCGAAGCTTTTGTGTCCACCAAGTTGTGTGAGAGAATGATTTGGTCGAAGAGGTTCCAACTCCCTTGATAGCTAAGGGTACCCGTTCCACTGTCGAGTATCTTCCACCAAGGGTTGAACATGTCTCCTTTTTCCACTTCCTCGAGTTTTCCCTTTGCACCCAACTCCTTCAAACTAAGGTTTTGCGGGTCATCGTTCAAGTCACCCATGACAATGACCTTGTTTTTCTTGTTGGCATGCATGATGGAGTCCTTGATGACCTTCACCTGCCTTCCGGCGGACTCCCTGTAGAAGGAGCCTGAGAAACGGCTGGGCCAGTGACATACGATGACGGTGAGAGGTTCGTCAGCGAGGACGCCTGAAACCTCGAGGAAGCCCCTGGTGAAGAAATCGCTGTCCTTCTCCAATTCCGGAATGTATGGATGAAGTTTGACATCACGCAGGGTGAAGAGCGCCGGGTTGTATAGCATGGCGCAGTCCACACCTCTTCTATCAGGTCCTTCGATGTGTGCGTACTTGTACCCTCTTTGTGCAAGCTCCGGCTGCGCCACGAGGTCGTCAAGAGCACGACTGTTCTCCACCTCCGAGACTCCGATGATGGCGCATCCTATCGGTAGCTTGTCAGTACCAAGGTCGGCCAGTGCGTAAGCCATATTATGGAGTTTTTTCTCATATTTGAGCTTGTTCCACTTATAAGAGCCATCGGGGAGGAAGTCGTAGTCGTTCTTCCCCACGTCGTGGCAGGTGTCAAAAAGGTTTTCGAGATTGTAAAACCCTACGCCATAAAGGTTGAAAGTTTTCTGCGCAACTGCCGGTATGGCGAGTGCGATCATGGCCGCCAGAATGAGCAAATGTCTTTTCATATCACATTGATTTTAGTTAGCAATAGTGTTTAGTATCCCCGCCTCATACGTGCGAGTGAATTAAGAGTTTGCAAATATCCGAAAAAAAATCGACAAAAACGCACGTTTGTCCAAAAAAATTTAGGATAATGCTTTTTTTTTTCGAAAATATTTATTTACTTTGCATCCAAACAACTTAAATCAACAACTATTGTCTATGCGAAAAATGCTGAAAATAGCAGTGTTTGCACTCTGCTACACCCCTTTAGCCTTTGGGCAGGAGTTAGACTCATTGGAGCAGACCAGTACGTTGGACGAGTCGGCCTTCACGTTCACGGAGGCCCAGTTGGGAGAGGATGACGACATGTCTCAGAACGTGACAATCCTCAGCAGCAACACCAACGTATATGCCAATGAGGTGGGTTTCACCTTCTCCCCCACACGTTTCCGGTATCGAGCGCTGAACCAGAAATACAATGACATCTACGTGAACGGCGCATTGATGAACGACATGGAGTCTGGCCAGTTCAGATACTCCAATGTTGGCGGTATCAATTACATCACGCGCAATCTCGACGCCACGCTCCCCTTCGAGGACAACAATTTCTCCATGTCGAACATCGGGGGGAGCAACAACTACAATTTCCGTGCCTCGCAAGTGGCCGCCGGCAACCGTCTGACGCTTAGTGGCGCCAACCGCAGCTACACCGCCCGCGCCGCCTACACCTTCGGCACGGGAATCACCAGTTCCGGATGGGCCTTCGCCGGTCTGGTGTGCTACCGCTGGGCCAACCCCGGCTATGTGGAAGGCACGTTCTACAACTCACTCTCCTACTACCTCGGCGTGCAGAAGCTGATGGGCGACCACTCCCTCTCCCTCTCCACCTGGGGCAATCCCACGGAGCGTGCCTCACAGGGAGCGGCCACCGATGAGAGCTACTGGATAGCCAACAACCGTCAGTACAACCCTTATTGGGGATACCAGAACGGCGAGAAGCGCAACTCCCGTGTCATCAACGATTTCGCACCAAGCGCCGTATTGACGTGGGACTGGAAAATCAACAATACGACCAAGCTCACCACGACACTCCATGGGAAATATGCCATGTACAAGAGCACGCGCCTGAACTACAACAATGCCGACAACCCCCAGCCCGACTATTGGAAAAACCTCCCGAGCAGTTACTATGACGTGTGGGACGTGGAAGATGCCAACAACCGCACAACCCAGTGCTACAACGACTTCCTCAACACCTACAACTACCTGAAAGACTCGAAGGAGGCACGCCAGATAGACTGGGACCGTCTCTACGCCGCCAACCGCAACGCCAATGTCCAAGGCGCAGACGCCATGTACTTCGTCGAGGCGAAGCACAACGACAACCTCTATCTCACCCTCTCCTCCACGCTCACCAAGCAGATCACCAACAAGTCCCGCGCCAACATCGGCGTGATGCTTGGCAGCAACAAAGGCATGCACTACAAGACGATGGACGACCTGCTCGGAGCCAATGCCTACCACAACGTGAACACCTACGCGATGGGCAACTATTCCTCGCTGAGCGACGCCGTGCAGTATGACCTGAACAATCCCAACAAGGTGATCAAGGAAGACGACCGCTTCGGCTACGACTACAACCTCCTGGCCCGCCGAGGGCTCCTGTGGGCCAACTACACCGAGAATTTCGGCCTGTTGCACTACAGCGTGGCCGGCAAAATCGGTTACGATGACATGCAACGCGACGGCAAGATGCGCAACGGTATGTTCGCCAACTATTCCTACGGTAAGAGCGAGACGGCCAAATTCGTCAGCGGAGGAGGCAAGTTCAACTCCAGCCTCAACTTGGGTGGCGGCAACACCCTCATGGCCGGCATCGGCTACGAGCACCGCGCCCCGCAAATCACCACTGCTTTCGTTTCGCCGGAGATGAACAACGACTTCGTCACCAACCTGCATAACGAGCGCATCTTCAGCAGCGAGTTGGGCTACCAGTTCCAAAACTCACGCCTGCACGTCAACCTCAGCGCTTACTACAACTACCTGAGCAACGTCACCGAGTGGCAGAACTTCTATTTCGATGACATCAACTCCTTCTCATACGTCTCACTCACCGACATACGCAAGCGGTATTACGGCGTGGAGGCCGGCATCGATGTGAAAGTGTCGTCGGCATTCAACATCAAGGCCATAGGCACCATCGCTGAGGGGAAGAACATCAACAACGCCCATGTGCGCTACATGAACTCCACCAAGGCCACTTACACCAACGACATCGTGATGAACAAGGGCATGCGCGAGGCAGGCACGCCGCTCACCGCTGCAAGCCTCATCCTCTCCTACCACTCAGGAGGATGGTTCATCGACGTGAAGGGCAACTACTACGACCGCATCTACCTGAGCTACTCGCCAAGCTACCGCTACCAAAGCACGCTCACCACGATGGGCAACGTGAACAACGACGGCACCTTCAACGTGCCCGACCAGGCCGAGGGCAAGGGCGGCTTCATGCTTGACAGCTCCATAGGCAAGACCCTGCGACTGAAGCAAGGTCGCCAACTCTCCATCAACCTGTCGCTGACCAACATCCTCAACAACACGAAGATTTGCACCGGTGGCTACGAACAAAGCCGCAGCGACTACACCGTGAAGGAGGAGAACGGACAGACCCTGATGAACAACGTGAGGGCTTACAAGTTCTCGCTCAACCCAAAGAAATACTACGCCTACGGCATCAACGGCATGCTCAACCTGACCTATAGATTCTAAAACACGACTGATATGAGACCATATATCCAATTATTCTTGCTGGCCGCCACCGCCATGATGGCGTCGTGCATGGCCGACAGTTACGACGACCCCGGCACACAAGCCTATGAGGCTTACGGCAACCAGTCACTCACCGAGAGCAACGTAGTGAGCATCGCGGCCCTGAAGTCACTCTACAGCTCCACCATCAGCAACAGCGCCATGAAGGAGGTGACCGAGGAACTTCAAATCAAAGGCACCGTCATAGGCAACGACATCGAGGGCAACATCTACAACGAGGTGATTATCGACGACGGCACCGGAGCCTTCATCATCTGCATCGCACAAGGCGGCCTCTACGGCTACCTCCCCGTGGGCCAGGAAATCCTCATCGAGCTGAAGGGGCTTTACATCGGAGCCTACGGCATGCAGGGCGAGGTAGGCACTCCCTACACGAGCAAGAGCGGTTCCACCTACGTGAGCCGCATGAGCCGCTTCCTCTGGAGCCAGCATTACCGCCTCATTGGCACCGCCAACCCGGGCGCCGTAGTACCAGAGGATTTCAACCTCAACCGTATGACCGACGCCAACTACCTCGCCTCGCACTGCGGCAAGTTGATGACCCTTCGCGGCGTGGAAATCGCCGCCGCCGATGGCAAGGCCACCTTCGCACCGGACGATGGGAGCGTGACGCTGACCGCTAACTGCGCCAACCGCAATTTCAAGGGCATCAGCAGCAACTCACTTGTACTCCGCACAAGCACCTTCGCTGACTTCGCCGGCAACGTGATGCCCACCGGAAAGGTGGACGTCACCGGCATCTTCACCCGCTTCCGCAACACGTGGCAGATTCTCATGCGCACAGAGAGCGACATACAACCTGCTCAATGAAGCCCCTCAGAGACCTTAGCAAATAAAGAAACCAAAAAACACCAACGATATGAAAAAGCTTTTTTATTCATTGTTCATCCTGGCTACGACAGCCATGACATTCAGTAGTTGCGAGGACGTGCCGGCACCCTTCGACTTCCCCAACCCCGGCGGCGACACGCCCGCACCGACCATCGACCCGGCAGGTAGCGGCACACAGGCCGACCCCTACAACGTGGCGGCAGCCATCGAGTTCACACAACAACTCGAACCCGGAACAGAAAGCCCCACCACCATCTACATCAAAGGAAAAATCTCGTCCATCCGCGAGGCATACACCGCACAGTATGGCAACGGCACCTTCTACATCTCCGACGACGGCTCCGGGCAGAACACCTTCCTCATCTATCGCGCACTCTACCTTGGCAACAAGAAATTCACCGCAAGCGACACGCAAATCCAAGAGGGCGACGAGGTGATCATCTGCGGCACCGTGACCAACTACAACGGCACCCTTGAGACGCAGCAAAACAAGGCCTACCTCTACTCGCTCAACGGCACGACCGCTGGCGGCGGCGGTGGCGGCGACACCCCGGGCGAGGCCACCGGCGACGGCTCCCTGACCAATCCATTCAACTCTGTTGCTGCCAACAACTATGCCAAATCGCTGGCCTCAGGAGAAGAAAGCGACAAGGACGTATATATCAAAGGCAAGATTTCATCCATCAGAGAGGAGTTCAGCACACAATATGGCAATGCCTCCTTCTACATCTCCGATGACGGCAACGAAGCCGGGCAGTTCTATGTCTTCCGCACACTCTACCTTGGCAACAAGAAATTCACTGCGAGCGACACCCAAATCCAGAAGGGCGACGAGGTGATTATCTGTGGAAGGGTGACCAACTACCAAGGCAACACGCCCGAGACGGTGCAGAACAAGAGCTACATCTACTCGCTCAACGGTAAATCTGAAGGCGGTGGCGGCGGTGATACTCCGGGCGGCGAAGGCGAGGCCAAGGGCAGCGGTACGCAAAGCGACCCCTGGAACGCTGTTGCAGCCAACAACTTCGCCAAGTCCTTGGCGGCTGACTCACCCTCTTCTGATAGTTACTACATCAAGGGCAAGATTGCCAAGATAGCCAACAACGGGCAGTTCAACGCACAATATGGCAATGCCTCCTTCTACATCTCCGACGACGGCAAAGACGAGAACACCTTCTACGTCTTCCGCACACTTTACCTTGGGAACAACAAATGGGTAGATGGAAACACCCAGATCAAGGTGGGCGACGAGGTCGTGATTTACGGCAAGCTCGTCAACTATAGGGGCAACACGCCCGAGACGCAGCAAAACGAGAGCTACATCTACTCGCTCAACGGGAAGACGAGTGACGACGGCAGCGGCGGTGGCGGCGGCGGTGAACAAACCGGCGCAGGCAGCTATGATGCCCCCTATAGCGTTGCAGCAGCTGTGGAGGCAGGTTCAGGCTCCGGCGTTTATGTGAAGGCCTACATCGTGGGCTATGTAGAGGGCCAGGTGCTGGCAGAAGGCGCACACTTCACCGCTGACGGTTGCAATGTGAAGACCAACCTTCTCATCGCAGACTCGTCTTCAGAGACGAATGTCGCCAACTGCATCCCCGTGCAACTCCCCAGTGGCAACGTGCGCACAGGCCTCAACTTGCAAGACAATCCTGGCAACCTCGGCAAGCAAGTGCTCCTCTATGGCAACATCGAGAAATACTTCGGCACGACAGGTGTCAAGAGTGTGACCTACGCAGAGATTGGAGGGTCGGGCATAGGCACCAAGCCATAATGCCAGCTCGCTTATGATATAAAGCCATCCCCTGCCGTGTTAAGCGGTAGGGGATGGCTTTTTTACGGGGTTGGGGCAGCGGCACAACCGCTGCTTGCGGAGAACGGAAGGGTGCCTAAATTGTCAACGGCAAGAAGTGGCTGGTGGTGTCACCTTTTTTTCCCCTGGTAGGTGGCTTTGTGGGTTTCTACGTTTTTGAAAGGCACGGATGTGGTGGGCGGGATGAAATGAAGAGGATGGGCCGCCTCACCGCTGTCAAGCCAAGCCACGAAGCCCTCCGCCCATCTCCGACAGGCCTCCGTGGTGGGATGCAGTTCGTCCTCCCTGGCCAAGCGCAGGTTGTAGCTGTCGTAGAAACGGTCAGCCCCCACAAGTTGTCGTATGAGGTCGGCGATGCTTCTGTCATCCTTCATCGTCTTCACGGCAATAGGCCCTATCCACACGAAAGGGATGTCACCCATGTCGAGCAAAATGGTTTTCACCGCAGCCTCGCGTGTGGACAAGTCAACTTCGCCTTGGTCGTGGGTGCCGAGGCATACGATGATGAAGGTGGGTTTTACCTTGCGAATGAGGTTCTGAAGGTCGGCGGAGTACGCCCACCGTTTGGTGGTGGACTCCTGCCAGATAGAGGTGAAGCAGGGATAGCCTGTGGCCCATGCGTGGTTGTAAATCCAAGGCCCGAGACCCTGGAGCAGTTCGTCGCCGAAGACGAGGATGCGGTGCTGGACGGGTTCGGACGGGTTGTCGATGACGACATTTTCCACGGGCTTTCCCTGCTGGATGTCGCTGACAAGGCTGTCGAGGATGTCGTCGTCGATGACTTGCGCCGTGAGGGCGGTGGAAAGGGAGAGGGTGAAAAGGGTGGTGAGGATGGTTTTAAGCATGATGGTGAAGTTTTTGCGACGGCGAAGCCGCCGCCTGCGGAGAACAGATTAACATGGATGTGACCTCTCGTGCTGCCATAGCTCGATGCTGTTGATGACGTTTTGCCAGAGGATGTAACAGCCGGGGCCTACGGAGGCGAGGGGGTTGAGATAAGTGTATGCTATCCAGATGGCGAAGTTGGTGTTCTTCTGCCCCAAGGCCTGCCCGGCCTCCTGTGTACGGTTGAAGAAATGGCCAAGGTAACGCCCCACGGCGAACTGCACGATGCAAAGCAGCAAGCCCATACCGGCGATGAGACAGAGGAAGCGCGTGGTCGTCTCGGCATGCACGATGTTTTTCACCGTGGTGCCTGTGACGATGGCCAATGAGAAGCCCCACAAATAGAAGGAGAGGTCCTTTACGCCTACAATCCATCGATGGAGCGTGTGCATGTAATGCTTGACAACGAATGCCAAGGCCATTGGCACGACAAGGACGAGACACACCTTATATAATATGAGCCAGAAAGCGTGGAGGAAGTCCATGCCGACGGAGGTGTCGATGAGCGGGAAGCACACCGGCACCATGAGGGCGGTGAGGAAATTGGAGAGGAAGGTGTATGAGGTCATCTCCTCCAAGTTTCCGCCCAGTTTGCTGGTGACCACCGCTGCCGCCGCCGCACAGGGCCCAATGATGCAAGTAAGCACAGACTCCATGAGGATGAGTTTGTCGCCCTTGAGATGAAAGGCGAGAATGATGGTGGCAATGATGACCACGAAAAGCACTTGGAAAGCCCCCACCCATAGGTGCCATGCCACGGGTCGGAGCCGCCGGAAGTCCACCTTGCAGAAGGTGGCGAACAGGATGAGGAACATGAACAACGGGAAGATGTCATCGATGACCGGCCCGAAAAATGATGCCGCCCCCTGTAGCGCCGGAGTGAGTGCGAAAAGGAAATAGATTGCCGTGCCCGCCACCATGGCGACGGGCAAAGTCCACTCCTTGACAAACTGCAACAGCCTCATGCTACTTGAGAATCACACCTCCCATAGGTTGGATGGTCACCTTCGCCCTTCCTTTCTTATCGACCTTGAGCGTGGTGAGACATGGCTCAGGCAGTGCGTTTTCCGTCTTCGCCGCCGGTTGGTCGATGTAGCAACTCACTGTTTTTCCTGCAAACATGGGGAGGTCGAGGTTGAGCGTCATAGGCTGGTTGGTGCCGTTGATGCCAGCCACATACCATGTGTCGGCGTGTCTTCTGGCGATGACGGCATAGCGAGTGGGAAATCCGTCGATGAAGCGCGTCTCGTCCCATGTGGTGGGCAACTGTCTGAGGAAGTCGAGTTCGAATGATGGCAGTTCCTCCAAGTTGTTGGGCTGCATGGCCACGCAGTTGACCGCCGTCTGGAGGACGATGCCCGTGGCCATCTCGAAGGTGTCCGACGAGCGCCTGTAGTTCCGGCTCTTGTTGTCGGGGCTCATGCGCTTGTTCATGATGATGCCTCCCCAGTCGAATGCTCCGAGAGCGTTCCTGGAGAATGGATGCATGGTAAGTTCGAAGCCCTCCTTGTCGCAGTGGTGCTGTGTGAAGAAGAGGTTTTCGGATGCCAAAGCGGCCTCGCTCGCGGCATAGTTGGGGTACATGCGCTCCCAACCCCTTGGGATGGTGCAACCATGGAAGACGACAAACAGTCCATACCTGTTGGCGTCTGCCAGGATGTCCTCATAGAGTCTCATCGTCTCCTGCTTGTCGCTTCCGAAGAAATCGACTTTGATGCCAACGGCGCCAATGCTCTGGAGCCACGCCATCTCCTTATCACGTGCCACAGAAGTGGACATGCGGTCGCGAGGGGTCTGGGGTGCGTCGTTCCAGAAGCCGTTGGAGTTGTACCACAGCATCAGTTTGACACCCTTTCCCCTTGCGTAGTTGGAAAGTTGCACCATGCGCTCCCTGCCTATTCGTTCGTCCCACCAGTTGTCCACGAGGCAGTATTCAAACCCCATGGCGGATGCCAGGTCGATGAATCTCACCTGGTCGTCGTAGTTGATGGAGTTGTCCTGTCCGATGAGCCAACTCCAGGTATATCTTCCCGGGGCGAAGGGTTTTGTGGGTTGGTAAAGCGGCTCCACGAGGTCGAAAGGTATGGTGGTCTCTACGATGGGCTTCAGCGTGGTGCCAAGGGTGAGGGTGCGCCAAGGCGTGCTTCCCGGCAACGGGATGCCGGGGGAAGCGCTGCCAATACCGTTGAACTCCCCCTGTTCGGGGAATGCGATGGTGTAGCCTTTTCCTATTTCGTAGTCGGAGAGCCTTGAAGCGCAGTAGTTGCTTCCCACTCCTGTCTCGCCGACAAGAGCCCAACCGTCGTCACCCACGCGGAAGAGGCAGGGGAAGGTGTAGCCCAGTCCGAATTGCGACTTTTTTGTCATAGGTGCGTCGGCGGTGTACTCCTCCTCGTAGGAGGGTTTGGTTCGCTCCCATCCGGTGGAGGGGCCTATCTGCGGGCACAGGAAAGTCGTCGTGTACTCCGGGAAGTTGAAGGCACTCTCCTCCCGTAGGATGACGGCGCACTTGGGATTGTCGTCCTTCTGCCTTGGGACGGTGTACCTGAAAGCCACGTCGTTGTCGGAGACGACGAAGGTGACGGTCATCCTCCCTCCCTTGGCGTTGGAGAAGTCGAGGTCGAGCTGGTTGGCCTTGAAATGCACGTGGGAGGCCTTGGCCTGTGCGAGGGTGTAGTTTTTCTCTATCTCGTTCGTTCGCGTGTCGTCCAATCGGAGGTTTTGCGAGAAGTCTCCGATGTTTGCCACGAAACCAAAGGCAGACGTGGCGACAAGCAGCCTCCCTTGGCATTCCACCTGGTAACGTGGTTTTCCCTGCTCCACGCTGATGCTTACTTTCAGATTGCCTCCCGGAGAGGTGATGGTTGCCGTGTCGGCCCCTTTTGCCACCAAAGCGATGGCGGCGAATGTGAGAAGTATGGTTTTCCTCATAATCGTAAAGTATTTCATGTTTTGCAGATGAGTATTTGAAATTTGGTGTAAAGTTAGTGATATTTTTTCAAACAAAGCGTTTTTCTTCAGAAAAAATGTTTGAAAACGGTTTTGGCGTTGCATCACAAAACGGGCGGCCCGATTGGAGCCGCCCGTCATTATCGTTGAATTGAAATCAGATGAGGTTGTCTTTCTCAATGTCCTTGAAATACTTGTAGGTGCCCACCTTGAGTTCGTCTGTGGCCGGTTCGTCGCAAACGATGATGCCGTGCTGGTGCATCTGCAGTGCGCTAATGGTCCACATGTGGTTGACGCTACCTTCGATGGCGGCTTGTAGAGCGCGTGCCTTGTGGTGGCCGTTGACGAGGATCATCACCTCGCGGGCGGCCATGACGGTACCCACGCCGACGGTGAGAGCGAGTTTCGGCACCTTGTTGATGTCGTTGTCGAAGAAGCGCGAGTTGGCGATGATGGTGTCGGTAGTGAGGGTCTTGACACGTGTCTTGGAAGAGAGCGATGAGCCCGGCTCGTTGAAGGCGATGTGGCC
>JAFZRU010000055.1 GCA_017619755.1 Prevotella sp. | reverse complement strand
TATTCATAAATTTCTTGTTTTGCGAAATTATATGTTCAATTACATGGTAATTATATGTGAAAAAACAACGTATGGAATAATCATAAATACGAGATATGTTTCAACACGAATGTCCACGAATTATTCATAAATTTCTTGTTTTGCGAAATTATATGTTCAATTACATGGTAATTATATGTGAAAAAACAACGTATGGAATAATCATAAATACGAGATATGTTTCAACACGAATGTCCACGAATTATTCATAAATTCCTTGTTTTTGGCATTTTATGTTTAAATGTTATTCGCTGAAGATAGTTACACTTTTACATTATTTCATTAAATTATCCTAAATAGGATTATCCTAATTTGGATAATTATGATATTATTATGGTCTTTGTATAATTCTTTTTTGTTTTTTATAGCATAGACGGCCTATAAGGTCAAGAGGCAAACTCCAAGAGGGCGGTGTTCACGTAGGGAATTACTTCATATAATTCCTAACACTAAGAGGCAAACGCCAAGAGGACGGTAATCACGTAGGGAATTACTTTATGTAATTCCTAACGCCAAATCGAGACAACCATCTGTGTTGCAAGGAATTACATAAAGTAATTCCCTACATTGTATGCTGGTTCTTGGCGTTATTCCTAACGCCAAATCGAGACAACCATCTGTGTTGCAAGGAATTACATAAAGTAATTCCCTACATTGTATGCTGGTTCTTGGCGTTATTCCTAATACAATAGTTATACAACCATCTGTGTCACAAGGAATTACTTTTTGCATTTCCTAACGCAAAAGTTTATGGCACAGACGGCCTACAGGGTCAAGAGGCAAATTACATCAATTCCATTACATGCTTCATTATTTCATCGGCATCGGTATCATGGTATGGATTGATGTCATCTTTTGTCCATCGCTGTGGATTCATATAAATGTAATTGGAAATAAAATCATACGACCTTTGATTGCGGATGATATGGTCATAATAACTATGTTGCCATAATCTGTTGTGAAAATTTTTCCACCCTTTGTTCTTCACTCCCTCAATATAAAGATGCGTTGTGTAACTTTTAAATCGCCTTAAGACCTCACACAAGGAAATCTCATTCAACTTTGTGAAAATGAAATGAATATGGTTGGGCATAACTACGTAAATAGGCACCAAACACATATCATATATTTCAGGGAGATTTCGTATGGCTTCATCTATGGCTATGCCTGCTTGGTTGAGTTTCATTTCACCATCGACAATATCACCAAACAAGCATAAGCGGTCTTGGACTACAACAGTAACGAAATAGTTTGCGTTAATAGAGTAGTCGTATCCGTCTTTTCTGTTTTTTTTACGATTGTAAAAGGGTTTTTCCATAGGTTTCATAAGGCAAATAAATCATATAAATAACGCTGTTTTTTGATTTTATTGTCTTATCTGATATTATTTTGATTATCTCATTCATCCGTAATATGGCATATCGATTATGCAAACGCCAAATCGAGACAATCATCTGTGTTGGAAGGAATTACATGAAGTAATTCCCTACATTGGATGCAGGTTCTTGGCGTTAGAGCCTGTTGCGCACGTAGGGAATTACTTTATGTAATTCCTAACGCCAAATCGAGACAACCATCTGTGTTGGAAGGAATTACATAAAGTAATTCCCTACAGCAACCTCGCCCTCTTGGCGTTTCCTATTTCAGCAGTTTGCAGTATTCCACCGCCCCGAGGAGGAAGCAGCCCGTGCCGTAGTCCTCGAAGTCAGGCACCTTGGTATAAGAGAGTGGTTGTCCAGCGGAAGGGTCTTTCCCCGTTCCCTGCACGAAGCCGAGGAAGCCGTCGGGATGCACGCAGTCGCGCACCATCGCCTGCCATGCCCTGTCGCATGCCCCCTTGTATTTCTTCGCTTTGAGGATACCGTTGTTGATACCCCAACTCATGCCATAGAGGAAGAGCGCCGTGCCGGTGAGTTCCTTCCCCCCGTAGGTGACGGGCGAGACGAGCGACGGGTTCCACAGGCCGTCCTCCCGCTGGCAGAGCAGCAGGGCCTCGCTCATGGCGACGAAATCCTTCTTGAGCCGCTTGAAATACTTGTCCTTCTTTCCGATGTCGCCCATCACCCTCACAAGAGCGGCATACACCCATCCGCTGCCACGGCTCCAGTAACAGTTGTTGCCGTCGCTCTCCTTGTAAGGCGGCACATAATCGGCGTCGCGCCACCACAGTCCCTCCGCCACGTTGAACAACCCCCCGCCGCAGGTGTCGCGGCTCCAGGTGTACATCTTCATCGCGTGGTCGAGGTATTTGCGCTCACCCGTGGCGCGATACATCTTACTATATACAGGCATGGCCATCTGGATGGCGTCAATCCATGTCCAATAACCCAATTTCCCGGTGCCCATTTGGAGGTCCAGGTTCTCCCTCACATGCTCCATCATCCGGCTGTCCTTGGTCGCCATGTAGCGGTCGAGGTAGGTCTGGCCGCAGCACTGGTCGTCGGCATCGGTCGTCTTCACACCGTTGCGCGGAGTCCATTGGTGGAAGTTCGCCCAGCGGTCGGTGTAGTCGATGTAGCCGGGGTCGGGAGCCAACTCATGGAGAGCCATCAGTCCCTCGTAATACACCGCACGGGTCCACAAATTGCTTGGGCGTATGCGATTCACGTTGGTGGGGGTCGTCGGGTCGGCATACTTGTTCATGAAATACTTGTTCACCTTTTTCGCCACTGCCAGCACCTGGTCGGAACTGACGGGCTGGTTGGCACCGGCGACAGGCTGTGCCCCTGCTGCCATGGCCATCACAGCCATCATCAATGTGAGGAATACTTTTTTCATCTTTCAAGCAATTTTCCGCAAAATTACGACAAAAAATATGGCGAAAGTGGGTGAAAAGTACGATTTCTTGGTAAATTTGTACAAAAAATGTGTAATTTTGCGCCCATGCGAAGTCTCATGACCCTCATTCTGCTGCTTGTCGCCGCCGGTGCGTGGTGCCAGGAGTGGTTGAAGAGCCGCGACCTGAACACCAAGGACGGCCTCCCCAGCAACTATGTCATCAACATGGTGCAGGACCCCCGTGGCTACATCTGGATGGCGACGTCTGACGGCCTGTGCCGGTACGACGGCTACTCCTTCGACGTGCTGCGCCATTCCGATACTGGCAACGACTCCCTGTTGCTAAGCAACCGTCTGCGCGAACTCCACCAGAACCCCAACGGCCTGCTCTTCATACGCCTCCAAGGCGAGCATTACAGCTGCTACGACACCCATCGCCGCCGCTTCGTTCCGTTCATTCCCGATGGCAACAACGGCAAGAACTACTGCAACTGCACCTTCACGCCCGACGGAGCCACCTGGCTGTGGTATGAATACACCGGCTGCATCGAGGTGACCTACAAGGACGGCAAGGTGGAGGGTAGGGAGTTCAACGTGGGCAACGGCCAGCTGCCGTCGAACAACGTGAGGTTCATCGAGGCCGACAGCAAGGGGCGTGTGTGGATAGGCACCGACAAGAGCCTTCATGTGAAGGAGGGAGGTGCCCTGAGATGCGTCAGCCGCCAGCAGGGCTTCACTTCTGCCGCCGTCAGTGGCGACACCATCTTCTTCTCCACCACCGACCACCAGGTGATGCACGCCGACAAGGAGGGCAAGTTGCACACCGATGTGAAGGCGATACCCGGATGGCTCCCCGACAACTACATTCGAGGCCTGGTGCCTTCCACCGGCAGCCTCGTCGTCGTCACCCAAGGCCCCACCTACCGCGTTGACACACGCAGCGGCGCCGTGACGCCCAACAAGGAACAAATACCGGGAGGCACCGTCTATCGAGACAACATCGGCAACTACTACGTGGCCGACAACACCGTCAACATCTACTATTACGACAATCCCCGAGGGCAGGTCTATTCCTTTCACATCCTCGACAGTCAGTTGCTGCACAAACGGGGAATACAACCCTACGGGCTGGTGGTTGACCACGATGGCACCATCTGGGTCTCCACCATCGGCAACGGCCTCTTCTCATACATGCCCTCCACCCGTCAGCTCACCCATTTCTCCCCACGCCACGGCACCTCCTCGCCCATCAAGAGCGACTACCTCTATGGCGAAATGGTGGACCGCTCCGGCAACATCTGGGTGTCGCAGGAAAACATGGGACTGAGCGTCATCACCACCATGCCCGGAGGGGTGAGGCGCCACTATGCCACCGGCAGTTCCACCCCCGACTATGCCAACCTCTTCCGCGTGGTGCGCATGACCTCCGATGGCAAGGTGTGGGGCGGCAATTTCATGGGCGGCACCTACCAGTTGGCGGGCGACGCGCTGATGAAGACAAGCATCGGCGTGGATGATGACATGCTGGCTGTCTGCCGCGACTCCAAGGGACGACTGTGGGTGGGCACGAGGAAAAGCGGCCTCGCCATCGACGGACGTTTCCACTCCCACCAGCCTGACGACCCGCACTCGATAGCGGGGGGGAAGGTGTTCGACATCCTTGAAGACCGCGACCACAGGATGTGGGTGGCTGTCAACATGGGGGCGTTGTGCCTCGCCACGCAGCAGTCCGACGGCACTTGGCAGTTCAGGAAATTCCTCGACGACACCCCGCTCATGCGCAACGTCACGCGACTGGTGCAGACGCGCTCCGGCCTGGTCTTCGCTGGGTGCGGCGACGGCGTCTTCGTCTTCCATCCGTCACAACTCGCCGCCAACCCCAAGGCATACCACTACTACAACTCCTCCAACAGCACGCTCGGCTATTTCGAGATACGCGACATCCTCGAAGACCACAATGGCGTGGTGTGGCTCGCCTCCGCCGGAGGAGGGCTCTACAAGGTGGGCAACCTCTCCGACGCCGCACATCTCACCTTCGAACAACTCACCACCCACCAAGGGTTGGCCGACAACACCGCCAACTCCCTCGTGGAGGATGCCGGCGGCCTGCTGTGGATAGGCACGCACTACGGCCTCTCGCGTCTCGACACGCGCACGATGCAGTTCACCACGCACTACCTCTCCACCGACCTCCTTGGCGACGTCTATAGTGAGCACTCCGCCTGCCGCCTTGACGACGGCACGCTTGTCTTCGGCACCAACAACGGCATCGTATGCTTCAAGCCAGATAACACACTGCCTGAAGACGGGCGGAAAGCACAGCCCACCATCACCAACCTCTTGGTCAACGGGGCGATGTACAACGAATACGACGAGGCGGAGACCATCAGCCTCAAGCACCGCCAGAACTCCCTCACCTTCCGCTTCTCAGACTTGAAGTTCGATTTCCCCCACGACACCGAGTACGAGTACATGTTGGAGGGCGCCGACCGTCATTGGAGCCTCCCCACCCGTCAGAACGAAGCTGTTTACAAGGACCTGGCACCGGGTAACTACGTCTTCCACGTGCGCTTGGCCGACAGTGACCGAGAGGCCACCATGCAAGTGACCATCCAGCAGCCATGGTGGAATACGTGGTGGGCGTGGCTGTTCTACCTCCTCGCCACCGCCGGCCTCGTCTGGTACATCGCCCGACTGCTGCTCATCACTTACTCCATGCGCAACCGCATACGCATGGACAAGGAAATCTCCGAGTTCAAGCAGCGCTTCTTCATGGACGTCAGCCATGAGTTCCGCACGCCGCTCACCCTTATCCAGGGAGCCATGGAGCGCATTGGCAAAACCGGCGAACTGCCCGCCGCCCTCAAGCAGCCCATCAGCAACATGCAGCGGAGCACCGACCGGATGATGCGGTTGGTCAACCAACTGCTCGAATTCCACAAACATGAGCATGGCAAGCTCACCCTGAGGCTTCAGCAGACCGACGTGGTGAAATTCCTGCGCGACATCACGATGAGTTTCAGCGACGTGGCGCAAAACCGGCAGACGAACCTTCAGTTCGTGCCTTTCGCGCAGCACTATGACATGTTCATCGACCGCGGCTTCCTCGACAAAATCCTCCACAACCTGTTGAGCAACGCCCTCAAGTACACCCCCCGGAAGGGTGACGTCGTGGTGCGGGTGAAGCACGAGGAGGAGGGCCTCGTCATCCGCGTGGAAGACAACGGCGTGGGCGTGCCCAAGGACAAGCAGGAACAGCTCTTCACCCGATTTATGCAAACCAACACCGTGGCCGACAGCATGGGCATCGGGCTGCATTTCACGCAACAGCTCGTCAAGGCTCACCACGGCAGCATCAGGTATGAGGAGAACCCGGGAGGAGGAAGCATCTTCATCGTGGACATCCCCGAGAGCCCCGGGTGCTACCAACCTGGCGAGTACCTCGACTTGGGCGGCTTGGCCGACGAGCCGCCGACCTCCGGCGACGACTTGCGCCACTACCGCGAGTTGATGTCCGCCCCGCTCAACGACCGCGTCGTATTAGTGGTGGAGGATGACGACGATGTGAGGGAATACATCAAGAGCGAGTTGGCCCCCTATTTCACCGTCGAGACGGCCTCCAACGGCGAGGAAGCCTTGGAGATGGTGCGCTCCAACCATGCCATCGACCTCGTGGTGAGCGACATACGCATGCCTGTCATGGACGGCATCACCTTGCTGAAGAAGCTCCGCGCCGATGACAGCATCTTCGACATCCCCCTCATCCTCCTCACTGCCCTCGACAGTGTGGAGAAGCAGTTGCAGGGTGTGCGCTTCGGCGCCGACGCCTACTTGCCCAAGCCCTTCAGTCCTGCCCTGCTCGTGGGCAAGAGCATCAGTCTCATCGAGCACAGGGAGCGCCTCAAGGCCGCCTACAGTTCGCGCACCACCTCCGAAACGGGGGAGACGACAGCCGGTGCGACCGCCGAGACTCCGCTCATCCGCAGCGAGCGCGATCGCAAATTCCGCGAAATCGTGGACAAGAAGATTGACAGCAACATAGACAATCCCGACCTCATGGTGGACGACTTGGCACAGGCCACGGGCTACGGCCGCTCTCAGTTCTATGGCAAGATGATGGAGGTCACCGGCACCACGCCCAAGGACTACATCCGCACGAAGCGCATGGCCCGCGCCGCCGAACTGCTCCGCAGCGGCGAGATGGTCACCGTTGCCGAGGTGGCCTACAAAGTTGGCTTCACCGACGCCCTCTATTTCAGCCGCTGCTTCAAGCAGCATTTCGGCGTCACCCCCTCGAAATACCAGAAGGGGTAGCATGGGGTCGCTTCTATTATGGGGTCGCTTCTATTATGGGGTCGCTTCTATTATGGGGTCGCTTCGCGAGAAATCTTACAAATCTTTTCAAATCTTACAAATCTTTTTACATCACACTTGTGTTATTGGGGTCGCTTCGCGAGAACCAACGGTCGACGTGCGAAGCGGAAGTCAAATTATACAAATCTTTTCAAATCTTACAAATCTTTTTACGTTATACTTGTGTTTTTGGGGGTCGCTTCGCGAGAACCAACGGTCGACGTGCGAAGCGGAAGTCAAATCTTACAAATCTTTTCAAATCTTACAAATATTCTTTTACATTAGTTTTACTTTATCTATGATGCCATTTGTCGGATCACGATGATACCATTCAGAGTAAAGGCCGTCAGGGCTGAAGTTGATGAGCATTCCATAAGGAAGATGAGTCAGGTTCATATAGTTCCAAAGCTGGCGGCGATGGGATGTGTCGATGTGGGTTATGGCTTTCAATTCAACTATAATGTTGTCGTCAATCACCAAGTCCATTCTGTAGCTTTGGTCAAGTTGTACGTCATCCCAATAGATAGGCAGGAATACTTGCCTTTCCACTTTATGCCCCAGTTGCTCCAGAAGATATTTCATGGCAGCTTCGTAGGCTGATTCCAGTAGTCCGTAGCGGTATTTGCTATGAACTTTCATCGCCACTCCCGTTATCTTCCTAAAGAACTCGTACTTCTTGTTATATTCTTCTCTCAATTCCATAAGTTTCTTATATTTTTAATTTGTAAGATTTGAATAGATTTGTAGGATTTGAATAGATTTGTGAGATTTCTGCCCGTAGGGCACTCCCTCATACTCCTTGTCATTTCCATAAGCATTTGATTTTTTGAGATTTGAAAAGATTTTGTTAGATTTGAAAAGATTTGTATGATTTGACTTACGTCGACCTTTGGTTCTGCCCGCAGGGCACTCCCTCATACTCCTTGTCATTTCCATAAGCATTTGATTTTTTGAGATATGAAAAGATTTTGTTAGATATGAAAAGATTTGTAAGATTTGACTACGTCGACCGTTGGTTCTGCCCGTAGGGCACTCCCCTCCGTTCTTATCATTTCCAAAATCTTTAAGATTTGTAAGATTTGAAAAGATTTGTGAGATTTCTGCCCGTAGGGCACTCCTCCCCTCCTATTCCGTTTTGACAACGATTTTGTCACCCGTCAGGTCAACCTCGAAGAGGTGAGGGATGCGGACAGTCCTTCCTCTGCTGTCCTTGGCATGGCTGTGGACGGCCATCATCCATTGCCCGTCGAACCGTTGGAAGAGCATGCTATGCCCGAAATTGGGAGGCGTGATAGGATTCGGCTCCTGTATCCATGGCCCGTCAAGCGTGCCGCTTTCAGAATAAGCCACCCCCTGTGTGTAGTCGCCAAACACCCACGAAGTCCATAGCATGCCGAGGCGCCCCGTTTCCGTGCGGAACAGCCAGGGGCCGTCCGTCACCTTGTTCCATGTCACGTTGCCATCCTCGTCCTTCTCACGGCTCCAGGGGGAGTCGCTGGCACGGAAGAGCACCTTCGGCGAACCTATAGTGCCGCTGAAGTCGGGCTTCAGTTCGATTTTCTCTATCGTCCCGTTCCAGTTCTGCAACCACTCGCCGCAGAACACCATGTAGGGTTTGCCGTCGGTGTCGCGCCAGAACGTCCCGTCGAGCGTGGGGCGATTGGCTGGCAGATAGGTGGCGTCGCCAAAGGTGCGATAAGGCCCCATAGGGTTGTCCGCTCGCAGCACCTGACAGGCACGTCGCTCGATGACGTTTCCACGCACGGTGTCGATTTTCACCTCGCGGTTGGTGAATGTGGCGAAGTAATAGTATGTGCCGTTGATGAGATGCGGTTCTGCCGCCCAGATCATCGGACGTGGCCCCATCCACGAATCCTTGTCGAACTCCGTCACGCGGTAAGGGCCGTCCCACAGCCTCAGGTCTTTGCTGCACCACATCATGCCACCTGTGCCAGTCATATAATACATCTGCGTTTTCTTGTCCGCCAGTATGGCAGGGTCGCTCAGGCGGATGGAGTCCAAGGGGGTGTCGAACTCCCCCGACGGCGGTGCTATTTGCTCTTCGTCTGGAAGTGACGGCCAATGTCCTATGTCGTTTCTTGCTTGGGCAGATGATATGAAGGCTATGAGGAGGAAGCCTAAGAATAAAAGTCTTCTTATCTTGATGATGTCAGCGACAGATGCCGTAAGATTTTGTGGAGATGGGGGATAATAAAAGTTGTTCATAAGGTTAGGGTGTTTTGTGAGTGATGATTTATCAGTATTTCTCGGATGTAGGATACAAAGATAATCAATAATCCGGGAAAAGCACCCCATTCAGAGACATTTTTCACGTAAAGGAGCAATTAGATCATGCATTCCTCACGCCTCATTTCTTCCGAATCCAACCTCATTTCTTCCGAACTTTCTTCCGAATCAATGGCATTTTCTTCCGAATCAAAACCTTTTTCTCCGAACTTTTCTCCGAATCTACACCATTTTTCTCCGAACTTGACCTCGTTTTCTCCGAATCAAAACCGTTTTTCTCCGAACTATTCCGACCTGTACGAATGGATTTTGTGCAAAGACGGCCTGTAAGGCCAACGAGATATCAGCCCAGGGCATCGCCCTGGGTGAAAGGCAGTCATCGAAACGGCCTGTAAGGCCAAAAGCCCTATTCAAGAAAATGAAAATTTCCTTGTGCAGCTTTGTGTGGTGCGTCCTTATGTCTCAACTTGTTGCAAAATACCTTGTCTTATTTATTCGCTCGCAAAAACGCTCGTAATTGCTCGGAATTTTTAATTTTCTGTGTGCGAAATACTAATTGATTAACAGATAGTTATGTAGATTTGTCAAATGGTTCGCTCGCAAAAACGCTCGTAATTGCACGCATTTTTTAATATTTTGCGAGCGACCATAGCGATTTGTTTCCTGTAGTCGTCAATAAATCTTTTCGGAAACATGAGGACACCTTATTTATTTTTTTGCATCCTTGTAGGAATATTGTGGAAAATTGTGTACCTTTGCAGATGCATAGTGGTATAAACAGAACTCTTAGAGAGTAATGACTACGGTGCAACATTTTTGTGGAATAGATCATGTATCTATAATCTGAAGAGGTTCCATCTGCGAAGTCCTGGAAAAACTTTAATTGAACGAGCCTCGGAGGAAGTAGGTACGCCCCATAGGCGTACCCTTTCTTCGTATTTCGTTCAAGCCTAATTCCAGGACAGGTGCAGAGGAAATACACTAAGGAGAGGGGTACGTTCTTCTTTTTCCAATATTTGAATCTTAAACCTATGAATGTCAATAATAAGACAAAAGGCCTGAAATATACATTTTCTGGACACGAGTCATTTCCTTGCAAATCACTATGGTTGAAGAAGGGGTATGATTTTGTGGTTGCAGGAAATGATTTCAATAGTCCAAGTGCTGTAATGAACTTGGGTGTTGGTAAAAATATGGTTGCATCTATCAGATTTTGGCTAAAGGCATTTGGCATAACAGAAAATGACAAAAATACCCCATTGGCTGATTATCTTTTTGATGACAAAACAGGAAAGGATTGCTACCTTGAAGATATCGCAACACTTTGGCTTCTTCATTTCAATCTTGTTTTCTTTGAAAAGGCCACTCTGTACAAGTTGTTTTTCTGTGGATTACAGCGTGAGAGAACGCATTTTGAGAGAGAGCAAGTTGTTACATTTGTCAAACTGAAAATGGTTGAAGCCGGTAAGTTGACTCTTTTCAATGCCAATACAGTTAGGAAAGATGTAGGGGTGCTTTTGCAAAACTATTCCCTGCCTCGTAAAGCACAATCCAATGAAGATTTCTCATCGTTGTTGATAGACCTTGATTTGATTCGTCAGAATGCAGAAAATAAGGGTTACTTCTTTAATATTGACGGCAAACGTAAGGTTACAAAGGAGATTTTCCTTTATGGTTTGCTGAAATTAAAGGAGTTGGAGAGCGACAATACCATCTCTTTCGAAATTATCCAAGAAAGAATTGGGTTGATTTTTTGTATGCAGGACTATGAGACAATAGAAATGCTAAAGCGGTTGGAAAGCAAATATAATCAATATTTCGCATATAGTGACGTGGCTGGCATCAAACAAGTCCAGTTCATAAAGGACTTAGACGCGAAACAGGTTTTAGATGACTATTATGGCACGGACATTTAGTTTATCCGCAAATATAGAAAATGGTTTTGTCGAGGGAAGCCAATACCTCGTAACACCTAATGCGCAGAAGGCAATTCACAATATTGTGAATGATTATCGCTCTGGCATTCACTCTTTCACAATCATAGGTTCATACGGAACGGGTAAATCGAGTTTCTTGTTAGCATTAGAAGCTGATTTAAAAAAGACAGGAAAGCAGAAATATCTTTTGGACTCAAAGAATCTCTCAGATGCTAAGTCATTTGAGATTATGAACATCGTAGGAGATTATGCTGAGATGTCAACACTTCTGAGCAAAGCCCTGAATGTAGAAGGCAATACCAATAGTATCCTCGATAGTTTAAAGAACTATTATTCACAGTGTCAGAAGAAAGGGAAATTCCTACTGATTGTGGTTGATGAATTTGGTAAGGTGTTGGAACATGCAGCCAAAAATAATCCAGAGAAGGAACTGTATTTTTTACAGAAGTTTTCAGAACTTGTGAATGTTCCTACTCGTCAGATGATGCTCTTGACAACGCTACATCAGAACTTTGGAGCTTACGCGAAAGGTTTGACTGAGGAACAATCAAACGAATGGATTAAAGTAAAAGGCCGTTTCAAGGAAATTACTTTTGTGGAGCCAGTAGAACAATTGCTACATTTGGCATCTGCCCAACTGAACGAAGAAAAGAAGACAAATAATGCAGAGAACATAAAGGTGCTTTATGACTTAGCAAAGGAAACCAAATATGTGTCCAAGGACTTTCCCTTAGAAACAGCCACTCAGCTTTTCCCAATGGACCTCTTCTCTGCCTATACTATCACTACTGCTATCCAACGATATGGACAGAATGAGCGTTCACTCTTTACATTCCTCGCAGCTAAAGGCACAAACTCTATTTCTGAATTCAAAGCAACCAATCATTTGACCTACAATCTTCCTAAGGTCTATGACTATATTCTTTACAATTTCTATTCTTATCTGAAGGATGCCAATGCGGACTCTATGAGTTGGAGTACCATTCAAGTATCTATTGAGAGAGTGGAGGGACAAGACTGGGATAGCAAAGAGGAAATGCTCTATGCAGTGAACCTGATAAAAGCCATCGGGCTTTTGAATCTTTTTGGTACAGCAGGATTCAAACTTACTATAAAACAACTTTCTGTATATGCGAAGGAAGCAATGTCCATCCCCAATGCTGAAGAAGTGTTGCAGAAATTGACGGCCAAAAAGATTATAAGGTATGCCGTTTACAAAGAGCGCCTAATGCTGTTTGAAGGAACAGATATAGACATCGAAGCAGTGATACGTGAAGCTGGTTTGATGGTGTCACGACCTGTGGCTTTTGTGGACGAACTAAATGTGTTCTTCAATCGCAGAATCTCCCCAGTCAAAGCTCACTTTTATCAAAAAGGAACACCAAGATTCTTCGACTATCTAATTCGAGAAGAGCCTTTGGATGTAGTACCTACAGGCGATACGGACGGTTACATTGAATTGATTTTCTCCACTCATAAGAATGCTTTGGAAGAAATCAAGAAATTTAGTTCGGAGACCGACCATGCGCTGATATTTGCCTATTTCACGAATACGGAAGACATTATAGACCATCTCTATAATATTAAGAAGTATATGTATCTGTTGGAGCGTGTTCTCGATAAAAATGACAGAGTGGCTGTGACAGAAATACAGAAGTTGAAAGAGTATGAGGAGACTTTGCTCAACAAGGCCATCAGTGATAATCTTTTCTCCTATAAGAATAGAGTTGTGTGGGTGTTTGGAGGCAAAGAACAAAAGATTGAATCGCATCGTGACTTCAATCAATTGCTATCAAAGGTCTGCAATGAAATCTATAGCAAGACTCCTGTTATGGTCAATGAGTTGTTCAACAAGCATAAACTCAGCGGTACGATTTCACAAGCCAGAAAGGGATATCTCAATTACCTGATAGAACATTACTCTGAATTTGGGATGGGCTTCCCTGCTGACAAGTTCCCACCAGAGAAAACCATCTATTCTTCGTTGTTGTTGAATACTGGTCTTCACCAAAATGGTGATTTTGCAGATGCACCTACCAATATGGGATTTATGCCGTTATGGGTAGCTTGCGAGGATTTCTTACATAGCACAGAGAATAAGGCAAGAAAGATTTCAGAGTTAATCAAGTTGCTTTCTACCCAGCCCTATAAATTGAAGCAGGGCTTCCTCGAATTCTGGATTCCTACCTATCTGTTTATCAAACGTCAGGACTTTGCATTATATGATGCATCTAAAGGAGCATTTATGCCCAATGTCAATATGGAATTCTTTGACTTGCTACAAAAACATCCTGGCGATTTTGAAATCAAAAAATTTGCTGTCGATGGTGTAAAACTAAGGTTCTTCAATCAATATCGACATTATATTAATCTTGGCGATGAGTTTACTATCACCAATACAAGTTTCATTGAAACCATTAAACCATTCCTCAGTTTTTATGTTCGGCTAAACGAATACACTAAACATACTCGTAAGTTCGACCATAAGTCAACGATGAAGTTCCGTGATGTGCTGGCTAAGGCCAAAGACCCAGAGAAAGCTTTCTTTGAGGACTTGCCAGAAGCACTTGGTTTCACTCAGGAGAAACTAAAACAGGAAGAATTTATCAATGAGTATGGTAAAATCATTCAGCGTGCCATCAAAGAACTACGTTCTTGCTATTCTCAATTAATCGATCGCATAGAAGAACGATTGGTGGATGAATTAGGCTTGCAGAGTTACGATTATTCTGAGTATGTTGTTGAGATTCGAGAAAGACTGTCTAATGTCAAAGTCTATCTGCTTACAGACAAGCAGCGCGAATTCTATCACCACGTGATGACTGAATACGATAATCGAACTCTATGGTATCAATCCATCTGCTACACCATACTTGAACAAAGACTTGATTCCATAAGAGATGAGCAGGAAGATAAACTTGTAGATGATCTCATTTATCTTTTTAGGGAATGCGAGAAATATGCTGACATATCAAAGAAGATAGGTGATGCAGAAAAAAACGATGCTTACTCCTTTGATTTGGTAACAAACAAGGGATTCAACATAAGGACACAGACTTATGTACTTCCTGAAAAGGATAAATCGAAAGCCGACGAGTTGGAGAAAAAAATAAGTAGGCTATTGTCTGGCGACAACAATGTGGATATATGTACCCTGCTATCAATCCTTAATAAGAAAGTGAACAAATGAATGTAAGGCATATATTAGGAATATCAGGTGGTAAGGATAGTGCGGCTCTTGCTATCTATCTGAAGCAGAAGTACCCATCTCTGAAGATTGAGTACTTTAACTCAGATACAGGCTGTGAACTGACAGAAACTGAAACGCTGATAAATCGCCTTGAAGCCTATTTGGGAAAGATAGAAAGACTTAGGGCTGCTGAAGGTAGTCCAGAGCCAACACCTTTCCACCATTTCTTGAAAGCTATGGGTGGTTTCCTTCCTTCACCACAAGCCCGTTGGTGTACGAAGAAGATGAAGTTGGATAAGCTTGAAGAATATGTGGGTAATGATTATGCTGTATCATACGTTGGCATTCGCGGTGACGAGGACAGAGACGGATATATCTCTTCAAAGCCAAATATACAAGCTATCTTTCCTTTTCGCAAGAATATCTGGAGTCTCGATGTTATTAACAAGTTCCTGCATAAGGAGAACTTGGACCAGATTGTAGATATTTATGAAAGGTTGTGTCCTGAAGGATTTTTACGCGATGATATTATTGAAACTGTGAAGACGCCTATCACCAAACAGTTCTACTATTCAAAGAAGATGAATGCACTCCTTGACTACGATATCAAGCTATTCAATTATGTAGTCTTTGAGTTCCTGAAAACAACAGAATATCCTGTTGGTAAATTGGATTCTTTCCCTTTGCTTGACAATACTGACGTGCTTGTAAAAGATGATATTTTCAGATTGCTCCGTGAAAGTGGTGTGGGCGTTCCCGCATATTATGAAGAAATTCCCTTTGAAGTAGATGGTGAGAAAGGAACTTATTGCCGCAGCCGTTCTGGTTGCTACTTCTGCTTCTTCCAACAGAAAATAGAATGGATATGGCTTTATGAGCAGCATCCTGACCTCTATGCGAAAGCGATGGAATTTGAGAAAGATGGCTATACGTGGAATCAAAATGAGAGTCTTGCAGATCTCATTAAGCCAGAGCGTATCCGCCAAATAAAACTCGATATCATTCGTCGCCAGAAAGAAAGCCAAGCCAGCAACAAGGGAACCACCCTTGCCGAAATCCTTGGTGATGATATTATGTGTACTAACTGTTTTATATAAGGTGTTGCTTATGTTGTACGAAGTAGAATGGGCAGAAGATGGGACGTATAGGCCAGGGGAATACAATTCACCGGAGAAGTTCTTCAACGATTGTTTGGAGAACAGCAAGGAGTTTGACCTTCAATTAGGCTACTTCAGTTCGGCAACAATTAGCATACTTGCTGATGGCTTTGCTACGTTTATCTCTAATGGAGGGAGAATGCGGCTTGTTATCAATCATATTGTATCTGAAGAGGATAAAGAAGCCATAAGAAAAGGTATTTATGGGGGAGTCATTGATTGTTTCGACTTAACAAACTTCGAATTATTACGCCAAACGTTTGATGAATACCAACAACAGTTTTTTGATTGCTTAGCGTTCCTAATTTACAATAAACGTATTGAGATACGAATTATCAAGCCAAGGAATAAGAAAGGTATTTCTCATACAAAATCTGGTCAATTCCGTGATGGCGATAGCATTACTTCTTTCACTGGTTCTGCCAACTTTACTATAAACGGTCTTTTCAATAATCTTGAAGAAATCAAGATAGACCGCAGTGACTCTATTGACAAAATGGTACAGAATCGTATTGCCAGCCAGCGTGAAGAATTTGACTCTATTATGAAATGCAAGAAGCGCAACATAGAGTATCTTTCGCCTGAAAATCTTATTTCTGCCATTCAGACAAACTTCGGCGACAAGGATATTGAGGAACTACTCGATGTGGAAAAGAAGCTTCGAAAGATAAAGGAAGAAAAGGCAATTCAAGAAAGGCAAAGGCATAAAGATGTGGTTTGTGATGACATTGCTGATTTAGAGCCGAAATTTCCATATCCTACAGGGCCGCGTGAATATCAGAAAACTGCCTTTGAGAATTGGAAGAATAATCAGCAGAAAGGTCTATTCGCAATGGCAACAGGAACTGGTAAGACAATAACTTCACTCAACTGCCTTCTGGAAATCTATAAGCGCAAGGGATATTACAAAGCAATAATTCTGGTACCGACCATTACGCTTGTCAATCAGTGGGAACAAGAGTGTAGAAAGTTCCAGTTTTCAAATATTACAAAGGTTTACTCAAAGAACCTAACTTGGCGTGATGAAGTGGAATTAATCAGATTCAATGAGAAATACAAATCGGAAAAAGAACCAGAAATATCCTATATCATTATTTGTACTTATGCTTCCTATTCAAGAGATAGGGTGTTTAAAGCGTTGAATAGTTTTGACCGAAGGAGACTTTTGATGATTGCTGATGAGTGTCACAATATGGGTTCTGAATCATTAGTTAAACGATTGAGGGAAATACCATATTTGCGACGGATAGGTCTTTCTGCAACACCTAAGCGCCAGTTTGATGATAAAGGAAATGAGAAGCTTAAAAACTTCTTTGGGTGTAAGGAACATTATACTTATGAATACAGTATGGAAGAAGCGATACAGAATGGCGTCCTCTGTAAATATATGTATTATCCGCATATAGTAAAACTCACTTCCGATGAAATGGATGCTTATGTTGAATTGTCTGACAAGATAGCCAGATATTTCAACTATAACACAGAGTCCTTTGACCAAATTGATGATGTTTTGAAGATGTTGCTGCTGGCTCGCAAACGAATAGTACATAAGGCAGAAAACAAACTTGAAATCTTTAGAAGCATTATCAAGAAACGCTTCGAAGAAAAGGGTAATCTGAAATATTCCTTGATATATGTTCCCGAAGGTAACAAACCTGATTACATTGGGGGAGGTGATGACTTTGATTCATCGGAAGATATCGGTGATGATAAAGATATGGATCATCTTATTAATCAATATACCCAGGTAGTTACAGAGATTGATGATCATGTAACAGTAAGAAAATTTGTTTCTGGTCAGAAAGACCGAGATGAAATATTGTCTGACTTTGCCCAAGGTAAACTACATGTGCTTACCTCTATGAAATGTTTAGATGAAGGTGTTGATGTTCCACGAAGTGAACTTGCTATCTTTTGTTCAAGTACAGGTAATCCTCGTCAGTTTATTCAACGAAGAGGTCGTGTGTTAAGAACTCATCCCGAAAAGAGAATGGCAGAACTCCACGACTTGGTTGTTGTTCCAGAAGTCAATCCATATAGTGATAGTTACAGAATGGAACAATCTCTTTTAAGAGGAGAATTGGCAAGGGTTAATAACTTTGCGCAGTTATCAGAGAATCCCTCTTATTCTGAATTAGAGTTGAGGGAGGTTTTAGATTTTTATGGTTTGAATTTATCTAATAACAAAATAACCTATGACAAATAAAGAAAGAATGCTACACATGGTTCTTGATGATAAGAAACTTCAAGAATTATACGACTATGACAAATCTGAGTATGAAGATCTTTATACGGCTCTGAATTCTGAGAATGTCGTTGTTGCAGCTGTTGCTCGAATTATTAAGAACCTTAACGGCTCTACAGATGAGAGTGACCAGAAGAAAGTTTACATGACAGTGTTTAACTATATTAATGATAATTATCTCTTATGATTATACAGAAGATTGAAATACAAAATTTCAGAAGCTATTATAAGGAAAACTCATTTGAACTGATAAATGGTTTCAATCTTATTATTGGTTCTAATGGAGATGGTAAAACAACATTCTATGAGGCTCTGGAGTGGTTGTTCCGTACTGATGGGACAAATAAAATGGATACAAAGTTTATATCCAAAAAACGTATTGAAGAATTGTTTGCCAATGATTCTGATGATGTTCGTGTTGCAATGACCTATGAACATAAAGGAAAAATAAAGATATTGGAAAAGATGTTTCACTTTACCAAATCTTTCGATGGAGAAGTAAGTACTTCGAATTATTCTTATTCGTTGATAGAAAAAAATGGAGTTGAACGCATAAAAAAAGATGGTGTCTATTTTGACCGAGACATTCCATCTGAAATGCGTAGATTTGTAATGTTTAAAGGAGAAGGCGATCTTGATGTTCTACAATCATCAAATGCAATGAAATTTCTTGTTGATAGTTTTAGTGATGTGAAAGATTTTGATGCATATTTTGAATTTATGAAATATGCGACAAGTAAAGCAGATCAAGCTCGCGATAATGCACAAAAATTAGATAAGAAAAACATTAATAGAATTAAACAACTGAATGGGACAATTGATCAAGAGTTGGGATTATTGGCAAATATTGAGAGAGAAATCAAAATCAAAGAAAACGAAGCTGTAAATTTTGAGGGCCTGTTAAAGAATTTGGAACAAAGCAAAGAAGCGTCAAAATTACTTATTGCTGTAAATCGAAGAATTGAAAGCCTGTCACAAAAGAGAGCGGAAACAGCGGGCAGGATAAAAGAAAACTACACCATCAATTTACTTGACGATATGTGGATTTTGATGGGATTTGAGGATACAGCAGAAGAGTATTCTTCCAAGATAAATAGTCTTATGAATGAGCGAAAAAAGCAAGAAGACCAATATCTTATTATGGCGGGGATAGAAAAAGCCATTAAAGGGGCAGAAAGAGGTTTTACTGCATTGCCTGCTCATATTCCGGGACGGAAAATAATGGAAGATATGCTAAAGGAAGAAGTGTGTAAATTTTGTGGACGAAAAGCAGAAAAAGGGTCTGATGCATGGAACTTTATGTTGGAACGTTTAGAAGAGTACAAAGCTTCACTTGTAGGAAAGGCCGATGAAGGAATAGAGCCTTTTTACAAAAATAACTATGTGGATGAATTACAGAAACGAGATACAAGTTTGAATGATAATCTGGCTGATATTACAAAATTGCGACATAAAATTCAAGAGATTATCGCTTTCAACAATCGCCTTCATAATGACATAAAGAAAATTGAGGCCAATTTGGATATGGAGTTTGAGCAAAAGAAACGAATTCTTGCTCAAACAGATGGTCTATCGGAAGAACAATTGTTGGCTAATTATGAAAATATCTCAAGCTGGATGGAGCAAAAGAACCGAGCAGAATACAGGATTGATGAATTGAAGCGACAACGGAAAATTCATCAAAGTTTACTTGAGGAGGCTCAGTTGTCACTTAGTAATCTTTCAGAAGGAACTTCAGCAGCTATCTATGCAAAGACCGCTTTGATTATCCGTCAAATTTCTGAAGCATTTAAGGCTGCAAAAGAGGAAAACAAGAAACGATTGTTAAGTGCAATAGAAGATGAATCGAATATTTTCTTAGAGAAATTGAATACTAACGACTTCAAAGGTACTATTAGGATTCTAGAAAAGTTGAATGGACAGGGAGAGGCTGTTTTGATGAATAATGACCATGCTCGTATCTTCAATCCTAACACAGCTCTTAAAACAACATATCTTATGTCCGTCTTGTTTGCTATAGGGAAACTGTCTTATGAAAAAGATAAATCAGAATTGCCACTAATATTTGACGCACCAACATCATCGTTTACAGATGCAAAAGAAAATGAGTTTTTTAACGTGATAACCAAGTTGGATAAACAGGTAATCATCGTAACAAAAAGTTTTTTACGAGATGCCAACAACGGTGAGGTTGTTTTGGACATAAATAGAATAAACGGTATTAATGGTCGTATTTTCCACATTGAGAAAAAGAAACCTTTTGATGATAAAAAATTGGGAACTATTCAAACAGTAATTACAAAAATCAAGTAAACTATGGCTAAAACATTCAGTGAAATAGAAGACCTTATTAAAAAGGATGAGAAACTTATAGACATCTGGGGTCGTAAAGATGCATATTTTGAAACAAAATATGAACAAAGTGTCCTTAGAGTACTATCTGATTACGGGATAGGAGCTTCGGAGAATACAACGGCTAAAGGAAAAATACTCGGTTCGGGATATGAGGTATACATTATGGCTTTTTTCATTGGCTTGTATGCTAGAAAAAAATTGCCTTTATCAGATGAAAACAAAAAACTTGGTCAACCTATAAATAAGTGGGGGAATCTTGATTCGAAGAAATTCAGAAAAGCATATTCTGGATTACGATCTTATCTTTTTATTGCCTTAGTTGCAATGACTGAAATAGATTGGATTGCTGTTGACAAAGGCGATGTTAAAGTTGAAAGTGCGGCATCTGCCTTAGTAACCACAATGGAAGAATATGCCAACTATGGCTTTTCTGTTATGGAAGAGAAACTAAAAGATGATCCGGCTTATTTTTTCTCAAATAGAGCTTTTCTTGATATTTTCCTCCAATTGACGGATAAACATAGAGTTGCTGAAGAAAACGATGATATTCCAGAAGAATTGTAACATAGTAAAATATGGACTACGTTGAAACTTTCAAAAACCTTAGAACCAATAATAAATATGGGCGAAAATCTCCTCATAAGGCAGTTTTAATGCTAACAATAATAGAACTGTATGAGCAGAGCATCTTGGTGGATAACGAAATCTTCTACAATGACACGTTAAAGTCGATGTTTTTGAAAGTATGGAATAGAGTCTTGCCAGAAGAGCCCCTTTTCCATCCAGATGCATACTTGCCATTTTGGTATTTACAGAATGACAGTTTTTGGCATATTGTACCTATTAGAGGAAAAGAGGAAATTCTTTCTCTTATGCGAGACACCAAAATTAAGCCATCAGAAGCGAAATTAAAAGAATCCATTAGATGTGCAGAACTTGATGATGATTTGTATTTTTTGATGACAATTGCTTCAGGCCGCTCATTGCTGAAACGAGCATTATTGGAAACATATACAACATTATCTGAAGAGCAGATAGATAGAATGGCAGATAGTGCGGATAACATAATAGACCATTCTATCGCTGCTCTTTCTGAGTACCAAAGAATTATTTCGCAAAAAGAAGATGATGAAAGAAAAGTTTCTATGGAAGTCGATGATGGATTAATACGCCAGTTTCAGGAACTAAATGAAGATTTGCAAATAGTTCTAAATATTGAATATTTCTCCTTCTTAAAGAATCATCGTTATGAAAGAGGATTGTTTAAAGAAATTTGTCCTACAGTATATGATTTGCTTGACAAGATAGTTAATCAACCTGTTAGACAGGGCGATATTTTACCATCGTTTGCATTCACCTATGATAATTTCTTGTCTGATTTGAAGATTTCTCTAATGAGTGAATATGGTTCATTGGGGATAATAGATAAGATTGAAAAAGCTATCGATGAATTGCGTGGCAATAATAATATTGAAGTGGATATAGAACCTATAAATGAAAAAAAAGTTGCAGATTTACCAATAAAAGAGTCTTTACAGTCAGAGACGGTTTCAAACGATATACCAATAGCAATCCATAATGTCATTCCAGAAAGAGACTATGCTAAAGAGAATAGAAAAGGTAAACCTTGGACAAAAAATGAAGAGAAACAATTGGAAAGATTATTTCAACAAGGTTTAGATTTCGCCACAATCGCTGCAATTGTTGGAAGATCAGAGCTGGCTATAAAGGCTCGCTTAGATAAACTCGGTCTGATAGAATATACTTATGGGCAAGAGGATATTATTAGTCAGCCACTCGAAAGTCTGGTTGAGAAGAATGAAAGTTCAAACGAGTTCAATATTAATAATACGCTTTCAAGAGCCTTTATTCTAAATAAATATGGTGAGAAAGTTTTTTCAACTGATGGAAAATTCAAATATATGGGTGGAAATCTCTACCGGCTAAACTTGAAGAAAGAATGCTTCACAATAAAGGTTATGTTGTATAATGGTGAAGCGTGGATGAAAGGTGGTAAAAAGATAATAGCGTATCCAAATTCAAAGTTGTATAGGGTTGTGGATGCCGCTTATGACTATAGTGAGGTAGTGGAGGAAATTGTCGATAGTCCTTGTTTTGAAGAGTGCAAATTGAAAGTTAAAGGTGAATGGTATAACTATCAAGGAGTTTTGGTTTCTGATACCACAGCGAATACAACAGAAACGGACAATAGCCAAAATCTGAGTAGTAATCAATTGAGAATTATTAAGAGTCCACAATATGAGGCAAGGAAACAAGCTATTCTTCGAGCTATGGGTTTTTTTAGGAAACCAGCCAAAATAAAAGATATTGTTAGAACAATTAGTAGATCAGCATGGGGGGCAACCATTAAGGATAAAGACGTAGAAGAAATCATCAGCACAATATCGGAGGTTGAATCTATTGAGGGTAATTTTATACTACGAAAGAATCGGTAAAGGCAGTTGTGAACTTTATTCTTGTCTATTAAAATAATTGCATTTGGATTTGTTCTAAAATATTAGTATCTTTGCCCTTGCAAATCGACATTATAAGGGCTATGAATAAAGTGATACAATTCTTCAGTTACGAGCAGTGCTATCAGTACTACACGAAACGAATAATGAACATAAGGCAAGCAAAAATACATGGTGAGACCATCTTAGCTAAGCCTGTGTTAATGGTGGCTATCATCGATGGAATTGAAGCTAATGTGTTCAGTAACAATCAGTTTATCATCAATGACTGGCTTGAAGGGAGATACAAAATGTTGATGTCACAATATGCTAAAGAATCACAGTTTGAGAATAAGACGGGTATTGAGAAACCTTTCTGGCATCTTGAAAGTGATGGCTTTTGGCATCTGAATTGTCCTGGAGACCATCACCGTAAGAGCCGAACTCCATCTTTGGCATGGTTAAAAGAAAATGTTGAATATGCTTACTTCGATGAAGCATTATGGATATTGTTACAAAACAAAGTTTGGCGGATAAAGTTGCGCGATTACATCATTGAGCATAAGTTGACTGATGACTTGTGGAGTGGAATGAAGGCTGCGGAAGGGTTTGGCATTATTGCTGCTTTATTATTGGTAGCATAGTTTTTTGATTGTTAGTATGTTTCCGTATAGGTATGTTTCAGGGCAACCCCGTTAGGGTCGTTGTCATCACCGTTATGGCATCCCGGGGTACGAGTGCAGTGAGCACCCCGGGTTATTGAGCGGAGACCGCGTTTCGGTCTTGGTGTGGTTCAGCCTCGTGGCAGGAATTCGTCCTGACGGACGAGCGGATGGACATAAAGTCCACCCCTACAGTAGCACCAGGTTCTTGGTGTTTGCCTTTTGGTGATGTGATGGATATGAGGCTATTCTTTCTCCCACCGCTCGATGATGCAGGTGTGGGTCTTTGTATCCTTGTCGTAATTGATGCCCACAAGGAGGAGTTCGCCAGTGTGTTGCGCCACCTTGGCAGGGTATTTCTTCCGCTTGATTTGCTCGATGGCGGTGTCGGCTTCCTTGTCGTATTTCAGCTCCAACACGAGGGCGGGGGAGGAGACGTTCTTGCGGGGAAGCAGCACCAAATCTGCGAAACCCCTACCGGATGCTAATTCTCTATGGATGATGTAATCGTTTTTCGCATAATAGTATGCGATGCTCAGCACACAAGCCATGGAGTTCTCATTATTATAGGAGAGAATGCTGGTGTTGTCGTCGTGTGCAGCATCGACACCCTGCGCCACGGCATCTGCGTCGCCATTAAGGGTGGCTTGGAGGAGTTGCTTTGATTGTTTCAGGGCTTCGGCTACGTTGCTCCATCCTGTGTCCCTGACGGCAATCTCCATCTCGCCCGCCACCTCGCGATTGGGGATGTTGCACTCCTGGTGAACGCGGTCGTAGGTGAGATATCCCAAATGTATGAGAACGGTGAGCACGTCGTCGCGGCTGAGAATGATGGATGTGTCGTTCTTGAAGCCGACGGGGTTGACGGGTCGCCGCTCCCCGGCGAGCATGGCGATGATGTCGTCCTTCAGACCGTCGTAGTTCATCTGGATGTAGTGGGTCACGGAATCTGCGGCTCCCGTGCGGCTCCAGTATCCCTCGCACCATTGTTCTTTGATGGCCGTCATCACCGAGTTGGGGTTGAAGATGGACAGTTCGTTGCCTATCTGGTAGCCGTCGTACCATTTCTCCAACTCGTCGAAGTCCATACTATGTTTTTCTGCCAATGCTCGCACCTCGTCCTTGGTGAAGCCGAAAAAGCGGGCCATTCCGCCGGGCTTCACCATGGAGTATTCTTGGAAGTTGTTCAGGGCAGATTGTGTTTGGTATTTCTTGATGGGGAGGATGCCGGTCATATAGACGCCGGCGAAGACCCTGTTGGCGATGACGTCCTTGAACATGCGGCGCAGCCACCCCACGTAGCGGTCCATGGCCGTGGTGCCGGAAGGAAACTCGCGGCAGATGGCATCCCACTCATCGATGATGAAAATGAACCGCTCGCCCGTGGCGTCGGCGATGCGGAAGAGGCAGTCCATCAGGTCGTCGGTCTCCTTCACCTCCACGTTGGGGTATGCCTCCACGACCTCCTCCCTCAAGGCCTTGTCCATCTGCGCCACGATGCTTTCGTCCTTGTAACGCACGATGAAGGAGGTCAGGTCGAGGTAGATGACCGGGTATTTGTTGAGGTGCTCCTCAAACGACGGGGCATGGGCTATCTCCAAGTCGGCGAAGAGCGCTCTTGAGTCACAGGATTTGTCGTAGTAGGCGCAGAGCATCTTTGCCGCCATCGACTTTCCGAAACGGCGGCAGCGGCTCACGCATGTGAAACGCATTTCAGAGAAAAGCTTGTTGTTCACCAAGGCAATCAGTCCCGACTTGTCCACGTATTCGCCTTTGCGTGCGGAACAAAACCCTTCGTTTCCCGTGTTAATGTATTTACCCATGGCTCCTTTTTTCTTGCAAAGATAGTGCAAGCCGAAGACAAATCAAAATAAAAAAGCAATTTTTATTTTGTTTGTTGAGGCGCCGCCTATCTTCGCGTCAGCAGAGTAGTGCAAGGTGAGCGAAATGCAAAATAAAAAATGCTTTTTTATTTTGGTTTTGTTGAGTAACGAATTGGGTAACACACAAAATGAAGCCCCGAATAACGTTTTCCCAAGCCTACGGCTTGGATGGTCACAACCACCCCGCCCCCTCCTTATCCTAAGGAGGGGTACCTACTCACCCCCCGTCCCCCTCCCGACATCGGGAGGGGGCTCAACCGTTGCCTACGGCGATTATTTCTCGCCATGGCAAAGTCGAAACAAGTTTCACTTTGCTCATTTGGCTTATCGAAATAATTGTCTACTCGTCGCTCTGACATTAAGGTACCCTCGACCCATAAAAAGGCACGAGTAAGCGAGAGCAAAGAGAAAATGCAATTTTCTCTTTGCCGAGCGTAAGTGCCTTCGACCGAAGGTCAAAGGGTCGGGGTGATTTTTACGCAACAGAGTTGCGATTTTTTATGGGCTTCGCCCGCCTGATAGAAACAGGGGTTATGGAGCCATTTGTTATATGGAAGGCTCTGTGTCAAACATTCGTCCTGACGGACGAGCGGATGGACATAAAGTCCACCCCTACAGTAGCACCAGGTTCTTGGTGTTTGCCTTTTGGCAACGATGTGCATGTGGAAACAAGTGCCCCATCAAAAAAATGCGGTGGCCGTCTGTCACAGACAACCACCGCGTCTCTTTTTACAAAAAAAACCTAATACATATACCTATTCTGAATTGCGGTTCTAATTGATGATCAATAGCCGGGGTTCTGCCAGGCTTGCTTCTGCTCGTCGCTCAGGTTGGTGCCGTCCTCGTTCTGCAGCACGTCGATGAATGTCTGCGGGATGGGCCTCAGTTCGTGCTTGTTGGCGGTGATTCTGGGTGCGGCCTCGGGATTGAATGCCCTGGCGCGGCGGATAAGCAGGCCGGCGCGGCTCAGCTCTTCCCAGCGGTTCCACTCACCAAGCAACTCGCGGGTGCGCTCGTTGAAGATGAAGTTGAGCATGCGGTCGTAGTCGCCGGTGCAGCCCAGTGCGGAAAGCACAGCCTCGTCCTCTGCCGGCAGGTTGTTGATGCTGGTGATTTGGAGGTTGGAGGCGTCGGTGGTGCGGGCGATGCCGGTGGAGAGGTAGTAGGAGCTCTTCCATGGGTTGGACACTTCCCATACCTTCTGGTTGGTCATCTTGGTGTTGGTCTCATCCACGCAAGCACTGGTGGCACCGTTGGTGGAGTTGGATGCGAAGGCGATGGAGCCATCGACATAATACTCGCGGTCCTCGCCGGCCTTCCACTGACCACGGGCACGGAGCTGGTTGACGGTGGTGAGGGCGTCCTGGTAGTTGCCAAGCCTCACCTGGGCCTCGGCCTTGATGAGGTAGGTCTCGCCGGTGCGAGCCATGATGACGTCGCGGTGAGCATCGCCCTTCTCTGCCGTGCGGGAGCCGTCGGTGGTCTTGTTGATGCCGCAGAAGACGTTGGAGGTGGCGGTGTTGCCGCTCACGCCGTAGTTATACATGACATACTCGCCGCCGAGATAGACGGGGAAGACGTTGGGCACCCACTTGCCAGTCTCAGGATGCACGAAGGTGTGGGGTTGGGCGCCGCGGCCGAAGGTGCCGAAGGTGCTCTCGTCCTTGAAGCGTGGGTCGTCCTTCTTGTTGAGGATGAAGACAATGGCGTAGTCGCCGATGTAGGGCACCTGGCTGAGGCTGATGCCGTTCTCCTCTGCCACCTTGTCGGGGTCATACACTGACACTTCCTTGCCGGCGGCGTTGGTCACCTTCTTCATCTTGGGGATGTTGTTGAGACCATAGACGGTCTTGAAGGTCTTCCACATGCGGGCGTCGTTCACGTTGTCGAAGACGGCGTAGGTATATTCCGTGGGGCGGCAGCGTTGGAAGTCCATCTCTCCGATGAACTGGCCTCTCTTCACCCATGAGCCGGAGAAGTTGGAGAACTGCGGACCGAAATAGTTGTAGGTGCGGTTGCCAAAACGTCCTTGGGTGGAGGTGGCGTCGTTGTGCTCGGCGCACATGAGGATTTCCGATGAGGACTCAATCTTGCAGTCCACGCCGGTCCAGTTGGCATAGAGGTTGGCGTAGTCGGCCTCCAAGGGGCATGCGTTGATGACCTCGTTGCAGAGGGCGATGACGCGGTCCAGGTCGGTCTTCTTGTCGTAGGAGCCGTTCCATTTGGAGCAGCGCTCGCTCTGGCGGAAGAGGAGGGCCTTGGCAAGGAAGTGGGCGGCGGTGTATTTGGTCCATGTGCCGTTGCCGCGCCACTTGTCGGTGCGAAGAAGGTTGTAGGCTTGCTCGAAGTCGGAGATGACTTGGTTGAGGGTCTCCTCCTCGGAAGCACGGGTGAAGTTCTTGGTCACGCCTTCGGCAGGTTTCGTCTGCAACACCACGCCGCCGTACTGGGCGAAGAGGCGGTAGTAGTTGTAGCCACGAAGGAAGTATGCCTCGCCCATCGCACTCTTGCGAGAGGTCTCGTTGCTCACTTGTTCAGCACGGTCGAGCACGAGGTTGGCGGTGGAGATGCCATAGTACATCTGGTTCCACAGGCCGGAGACGGGGGGGCAGTTGTTGTTGGCTGCACCCAAGGCTCTGGTGCAGTCGAGCGGCTGGAGGCGGTTGTCGTAGTTGTTCCAAGGCTCGGAGGTCAGGTCGGCGCCGTTGGTGAACTCGTCGCATCCGTAGAGGGTGATGCCGTAGGCCCACTCATATCCGAAATGCCAGCGTATGTTTCCGTAGAGGCCGGCGGCCATGGCCAGGGCGCCCTCCTCTGTCTTGAGCAAGTCTTCGGAGAGGAGGTGGCCTCCGTTCTCCTCCAGGAAGCTGTCGGTGCACGAGGTGGCTCCTCCGATGGTGAGCAGGAATGCGAGTGCGCCCGTAACGAAATGATTGAAGTATTTCATGATAATGTTCTTTCTGGGATTGTTAGACGATGTGAGTTTAGAAATCTACTTGCAGACCTACGGTGAAGCCTCTGTTGAAATAGGTGGCTCCGGTGTCGAGGTCCATGAAATCCACGGACGAGGTCAGCATGCCGAGGTTCCTGCCTTGGATATAGACCTTTGCGCCGTTGATGCCAATCTTGTTGCAGAGGGCTTTGTCGAAGCGGTAGCCAAGAGAGAGGTTGCGCACCTTGATGAAGGAGGCGTCCTTGAAGCCGAGGAGGCTGGAGTAGGAGTCGCCGCCGGCGGTGCTATAGACGGGCTTCTGCCAATCGGCGCCGGTGTTGTCGGGTCTCCAATAGTCAATCTCACGCTGGGCGTACATACCATACTGGCCTTCGCCGCCGGTGCTGATCATGTATTTGAAGCGGCCGAAGAGGTCGATGGTGAGTTCCAGACCCTTCCAGGAGAAGGTGTTGCTCCATCCGAGTGTCCAACGTGGGTTGCGGTTGCCGAGGATGACGCGGTCTTTGTCGTCAATCTTGTAGTCGCCGTTCTGGTCCACGGGCTTCACGCTACCCGGAGTGAACTTGTGACCGTTTTCGTTGAACTTGGCCATCTCTGCTGCGTCGCTCTCCTGCCAGAGGCCATCGTTGTCGTAACCGTAATAGACGGCGATGCTCTCACCGATGAACCAGGAGTTGGCGATGTCGTCTTCCTTGCCGTTGGCCAAAGAGACGATTTCGTCTTTCTGGTAGGCGGCGTTGAGGGTGCTGCTCCACTCGAAGTCAGCCACGCGCACGGGGATGACGTTGAGGGTCAAGTCGAAACCTTTGTTCTTCGTCTCGCCGATGTTGTCCATCATGGAGGGATAGCCGGTGAGCGAGGGAAGGCTTACGCTGAGGAGCAGGTCCTTGGTTTTGGAGGTGTAGATGTCGAGGGCACCGTTGATGCGTCCGCGAAGGAAGCTGAAGTCGATACCGAAGTTGTATTGTGTGGTCTTCTCCCAACCGAGCTTCTTGTTGGCCATGCGGGTCTGGTTGTTGGTGTAATAAGGCTCGTTGGTGATGAGGATGCGCTCATTGGCGGTGCTGAATGGCATGTAGAACGACTGGATGGTGCCCAATGTGCCGTAGGCGCCCACTGCGGAGTTGCCGGTGGTGCCCACGCCGAAGCGGAGCTTCAACTGGTCGAGCCAATCGACATCCTTGAGGAAGCTCTCCTGCTCCATGCGCCAACCGATGGCCATGGAGGGGAAGAATGCCCACTTGTTGCCTTCTGCAAGGACGGAGGCGCCGTCATAACGTCCGGAGACGGTGAGCAGGTAGCGGTCCATGAAGGAGTAGTTGAGGCGGGCCATGTAGGAGAGGAGGGTGTTCTGTGACAGGCCGGAGCTCATGCTGGCCTTGTTGCTGGTGTTGGTGACATCGATGTCGCCGAAGTTGTTCCACAGGAAGGAGGGCATGTAGATGCGCTCCGCGCTCATGCCGCTGCTCTCCGAGTGGTACTTGGTAGCACTGTGGAGCAGGGTGACGCCGATGGAGTGGTCGCCGAAGATGCGGTTGTAGAGGAGCATGTTGTCGAGCGTCCAAGTGAAGTGGCGGTCGTCGTTCCTGCGGGCGTAGTTGTTGCCGCCCTTGCGGGTGGCGGAACTTGCGTCGAGGAAGATGCCGGAGCGGGAGTAGCGGAAGTCGGGGCCGAACTGCATCTTATAGACGAGGCCCTGCAGCGGCTCGAAAATCTTCCCGAAGTCGAGTTGGGCGTAGAAGCTGCCTATGGCGCGGAAATACTCGCGGTTGTCGCTCGATTTCTTCCATTCGTCGATGACGGTGTAGGCGTTGACCACGGAGCCGCCGGGCTGGTCGATGATCTCGCCGGACTCATCGAATGGCACGGTGTAGCGGGGCAGTGCCTTGGCTGCGTTGTAGATGTCGGTGGGGCCGGAGCTGGTGCCTACCTGGCCGGTACGGGAGTAGCCGTATTTCTGCTTGCTCCAGGAGGCGTTGATGGAGCCGCCCATCTTGAACCACTTGGTGGCTTGGATGTCGGTGGTGATGGCCGTGTTGTAGCGCTTGTACTCCTGGCCTTTCTGCGTACCCTCGTTGTCGAGATAACCGAAGGAGAACGATGTCTGTATGTCTTTCGTGCCGCCGGAGGCTCTCAGATTGTGTTCTTGCGTGATGCCGGTCTGTGTGACGAAGCCTGCCCAGTCGGTGTTGCTCACCAAGGAACCGTCCCATGAGCCGTTGGCCCAGCCCTTGTTCACATTGGCAAGTGCGTAGGGGTCGCCGGAGAAATAGTCCTGGTCACGCTCGTAGTTGGGTTGGTCGCCTCGGGGGTTCTTCTCCGGGTCGGCGTTGTAGTAGGCCCAGCGTCTCCAGGTGATGTAGTCGCTGGCACTGAAGGCCGGACTCTTGTCCACCAGTTTCTCAAAGGTCATGCTGCCGGAGTAGGTGAGCTGCATCTTGCCCTCCTTGCCGCGCTTGGTGGTGATGAGCACCACGCCGTTGGCACCACGCGAACCGTAGATGGCGGTGGAGGAGGCGTCTTTCAAGATGTCGATGGCCTCAATGTCGCGGGGGTTGAGGTTGTCGATGCCGTCGCTCATGGGGATGCCGTCCACCACGTAGAGGGGTGAGTTGGAGGCGTTGATGGAGCGTGAGCCGCGGATGAGGATGCTTCCCATCGTTCCGGGGCGCTCGCTGGTGGTGATGTCCACACCGGCGGCCTTGCCTTGGAGGGCCTCGAAGGCGTTGCTCACCGGGCGGCTGTTGAGTTGTTCCTCATTGACACGTGTGAGGGCGCCGGTGACGTCGCTCTTGCGCTGGATGCCGTATCCCACGACAACCACCTCGTCGAGGAGGGCGTTGTCTTCCTTGAGTACGACATTGAGCGTGGACTTACCACCCAGCTTCACGTTTTGGGTGAGGTATCCCACATAACTAAATGTCAGGGTGGCGTTGGCGGGGGCCTCGAGGGAGAACTTTCCGTCCAGGTCGGTGATGGCGCCGACGCTGGCACCATTCTCGATGACCGTCACACCGATGAGCGGCTCTCCCGTCTCATCGGTCACCGTTCCTGTCACTTTCTGCTTCTGCGCACCTTGCGCAAACATCGCCTGCTGCACGCCGAAAAGCATGCTTAGGCAGATGAAAAGCATCCAAATCTTTTGTTTCTTTGACATAGGTTGTTTTTTAGGTGAATGATTAGGTAATATCTTTCCAAAATATGAGACATACGAATGATGGCACAAAAGTAAGGATAAGCAAGGGTGGACAACTGATAAAAAAATACGATTTCATGGCATTTTTGTCCGAAACATACCTTGATATGGACTTTTTTCGGCTTTTTCACCCTGCATGCCACATTGGTAACAATTCAGAGATTGTTTATTTCAACACGAATTTGCGTAACAATTCAGAGATTCTTTATTTCAACACGAATTTCCACGAATTAATCATAAATTATTGGAATGGCCGTAAATCATTTTATCCACTCTATTTTGAACGTCCTTGAGTTACAATTAACGAATAATTACGTGCAGTGCGGTTGGATTTTGCGCAAAGACGGCCTGAAAGGCCAACAAGATACCAGCCCAGGGCAACGCCCTGGGTAAATAACGGAGAGGATTGCGCCCTGCAAGGGCAAAAGCATTATAGATGTCATAATGCTTTTGCCCTTGCAGGGCGATTATTGGCTCACTCTCTTCCCCAGGGCGTTGCCCTGGGCTGATTGCTTCTGGCCTTTTAGGCCGTTTTCAACCGCACAGCACGAATAAATATATGGTAATCACTTGACCATCCACCCCTCCGGGGTCTTGACGTTGCGCATGCGCAGGTCTTCCACGTCGTTGGTGATGATGCATGGCCGCTCGTCGGGCTGCTGGAGGATGAAGGTGACGTCGGTGAGTTGGAGACCCCTCACGTGACGGGCGAAGAGACCGTAGGCCGGGCATGTGCCGAGGAACTTGGCCACCTCCGGGTATTTCTCGCCCAGTTCGGGATAGTTTTCGTCCACTTTCTTCCCTCCTCCCCGGAAGCGAAGGAGGATGTTGCTTAGCCGCACGTTCTCGATGGGGTAGCCCTCCATGCCGGTGACTTGGATGCCGGAGAGTGCGTCGCAGTCGTCGGCGACGACATTGCTGATGGAGATGTCCCTTGCGGAGGAGACGTCCGTGCGCTCCTTGGGTCCGCGGTTGCGCCGCCCCGTGGTGATGTAGATGGGGTAGTGGTGGACGTGGCTCATGGAGATGCCGGTGACGACGATGTTTTCCATTGCCCCTTGGTCCACCTCCTCGAAGGCCAGGCCGCTGCTGTGGATGCAGGTGCAGTTGCTGATGGTGATGTTGCGGTAGCCACCGTTGCTCTCCGTGCCGAGTTTGATGCGCCCGCAGACCCAGTTGACGGTCTCCGGAACGTAGGTGCCGTCGAGGGTGGTGCCTAACTTGTACCCGGTGACGGTGCAGTTGGTGATGAGGATGTTCTCGCAGGTGACGGCTTTCTTCAGGGCGTAGGAACTTTTCAGGACGATGGCGTCGTCGTGCGGCGTGTTCACCTTGGTGTTGCTCACGGTGGTGTTCTTGCAGCAGTCGATGTCGATGCCGTCGCGGTTGGTGTCGATGAGGACGTTGTCGATGGTGGCGTACTCGCAGCCGGTGATGATGATGGCGAAATGCCCTCCCCGGTAGATGGTGATGTCGCGAATGAGGACGTTGCGGCATAGCTTGAGGGCGATAGCCTTGTCGCCCATGCCGATGCTCCCTCCTTGCACGTTGCCAGCGGTCTCGGTGTCGCGCCGCGTGAGACCTTGCCCGTCGATCATCCCCCTTCCGGTGATGGCGATGTTGGTCTGCCCTTCGGCCCAGATGAGCGAGTTGTGGAAATAGGTGTGTCCGCCGTCCTGGTATTCGGGGAAGCCGAATTCCTCCGAGGGGTCGTATGCCCCTTTTTGGTCGGTGGCGGTGATGACCGCCCCTGGGTCGAGGTGCAACTCGATGTTGCTTTTCAGGTGTATGCTCCCGCAGAGGTAGTTGCCGGCGGGCAGCGTCACCGTGCCCCCGCCTTGTGCCGCACAGGCTTCGATGGCGGCGTTGATGGAGGGGCTGTCGAGCGTCTTTCCGTCGCCTTTCGCTCCGTAGTCTCTCACGTCGAAGGTGACGGCATGGGTGATGGCGGCGAGTGCGAGAGCCGCGCACAAGGAAAGTGTTCTTTTCATCAGGTGGATGTGCTGTTTCATAAGAGGGTGTCTATGTTGGTGCAAAAATAATAAAAACGGGACGCTTGCCCATGGGTGAAAAGTATGAAAAGGCGGTAGTTTTGTACGCGCATGCATGGGTGATGGCCGGGGGATGGTAAAATAAAACCCTTGTTATGTTTTGCGGTGCGCCTTTTTCTTGCTATTTTTGCATGCATGAAAGAGCAAGAGAATATTGACAAGCATTTTATGCGCCGTTGCCTGCAGTTAGCCTCCAACGGGTTGCTCACCACACGACCCAACCCCATGGTGGGGGCTGTCATCGTGGCAGATGGGCGCATCATCGGGGAGGGCTACCATGTGCGTTGCGGCGAGACCCATGCCGAGGTGAACGCTTTTGCCGCCGTGACACCGACCGACGAGGCGCTGTTGCCGCAGGCCACCATTTATGTTAGTCTGGAACCTTGCGCCCACCAAGGGCGGACGCCGCCTTGCGCCGACCTCATCGTGAGGAAAGGGGTGCGACGCGTGGTGGTGGGTTGCACGGACCCTTTCGCCAAGGTGCAAGGGCGTGGCATCGCCATCCTCCGCGAGGCGGGCATCGAGGTGACAGTGGGCGTGTTGGAAGAGGAGTGCCGGTGGCTCAACCGCCGTTTCTTCACTTTCCATCAGTTGCACCGACCCTACATCATCTTGAAATGGGCGAAGACCGCCGACGGCTTCCTCGACGACCACGGGAAAGCCACGGCCATCTCCACCTCCTACACCCGGATGCTCGTCCATCGGTTGAGGGCGGAATGTGATGCCATCCTCGTGGGGCGTGTCACCCGGGAGCGTGAGCACCCAAGGCTTGACGTGCGCCATTGGGCAGGTCCCTCGCCGGTGAGCATGACGCTCAGCCACGACCATGGGATGGAGGCCGTGATGAACGAATGTGTGGAACGTGGTCTGCTGACACTATTGGTGGAAGGCGGGCGTCTCACGTTGAAGTCGTTCATCGAGGCGGACTTGTGGGACGAGGTGCGCGTGGAGACGGGCACGGTCGTCGTGGGAGACGGCACGGAGGCACCCTCTATTCCCGAAAATGCCACCCTGCGCTCAAGGGAGTGGCAGGATGGCAATCTCGTGGAGTGGTATGTGAGGGGGTGAAGATGACTATTTCTTCCGTCCGAAGTCAGCCGGGATTTCCCCCCACAGGTTTGTCTCCCATTTCTGGATGGGAACTTGTATCGGGTGGATGCGAAGCCAGTTCTCCGCCCGTGCGATGATGTCGTATAGCTGTCGTGTGCGCTCGCTGCGCTCCAGGGTGGTCTTGCATTTTTTCTTCGACACCCACAGGATGGCATTGTAGCTGTCGGAATAGATGGTTTTGCGGATGCCTTGCCGCTCCATCAGCGCCAAGGCGTGGACGATGGCGAGAAACTCCCCGATGTTGTTGGTGCCGAAGACGGGGCCGAAACGGAACACTTGGGCGCCGGTGGCAAGGTCTATGCATTGGTACTCCATCCGCCCCGGGTTGCCGGAGCAGGCGGCGTCCACCGCCCAGGCGTCTGCATTCACCTCCGGCGGGAGGGGTAGCACCGTGTCGTGACGGTAGTCGGGCGGGTTCTCCGGGAATAGTTCCTTTGCCATGTCTTACATCCTTTCAGGCACCTCGATGCCCAAGAGGCGCATGCCGTTGCGCAGCACTTTGGCCACGTTGGCGGCCAACACCAATCGCACCGTCTTCTCTGCCTCGCTGTCGGCGTTGAGGATGCTGAAATCGTGGTAGAATTGGTTGAACTGCTTCGTCAACTCGTAGCAGTAGTTGGCGATGCCGCTGGGGGAGTAGTCCTTGCCGGCCTGTTCCACGGCGGCGGCGTATTCGCTGAGTTTCTGGATGAGCTCCGTCTCCTTGTCGTTCACCGGCATGTCGGGGGTCAGGGCGTCTGGAACGTTGATGCCGGCAGCCTCCGCCTTGCGCAGGATGCTCCTGATGCGGGCGTGGGTGTATTGGATGAAGGGGCCGGTGTTGCCGTTGAAGTCGATGCTCTCCTCCGGGTTGAAGAGCATGTTTTTGCGGGCATCTACCTTGAGGATGAAATATTTCAGGGCGCCCATCCCCACGATGCGTGCGATGTCGGCCTTCTCTTCCTCGCTGATGTCCTGTAGCTTGTTCACCTTGTCCTCGCTCATCTGGGCGGCGTCGGCTATCATCGTGGCGATGAGGTCGTCGGCGTCCACCACTGTGCCCTCGCGGCTCTTCATCTTGCCGTTGGGCAACTCCACCATGCCGTAGGAGAAATGCACCAGTTCCTTCCCCCACTTGAAGCCCAAGCGGTCGAGGAGGATGGAAAGCACTTGGAAATGGTAGTTCTGCTCGTTGCCCACCACATAGATCATCTTGTCGATGGGGTAGTCGCGGAAGCGCATGGCGGCGGTGCCGATGTCCTGCGTCATATACACGGAGGTGCCGTCGGAGCGGAGGAGGAGTTTCTGGTCGAGGCCGTCGCCGGAGAGGTCGGCCCACACGCTGTTGTCCTCCTTGCGGAAGAAGAGGCCTTTTCCCAAACCTTCCTCCACCTTGGCCTTTCCTTCGAGGTAGGTCTCTGACTCATAGTAGATTTTGTCGAAGGATACGCCGAGAGCGCGGTAGGTCTCGTCGAAACCGGCATACACCCAGGAATTCATCTTCTCCCACAGGTCACGCACCTCGCGGTCGCCCTGCTCCCATTTCACCAGCATGTCATGTGCCTCCTGGATGAGCGGGGCCTCCTCCTTGGCGCGCTTCTCGGCTGCCTCGGGGTCCATGCCCTCTTCGATGAACTTCTGCGTGAGGTCTTTCACCTCCTCGCGGTAGTGCTTGTCGAAGGCCACGTAGTAGTCGCCGATGAGGTGGTCGCCTTTCTTGCCACTGCTCTCCGGCGTCTCACCGTTGCCCCATTTCTGCCATGCGAGCATCGACTTGCAGATGTGTATGCCGCGGTCGTTGACAATGTTGGTCTTCACCACCTTGTTGCCGTTGGCGGCCATGATTTGCGCCAGCGACCATCCCAAGAGGTTGTTGCGAACATGGCCCAAGTGCAGCGGTTTGTTGGTGTTGGGCGAGGAGTACTCCACCATCACCAACGGAGATTCGTCAGTGACGGGCTTCTCGCCGAAATGCGGGTCGGCATGGATGTTGTTGAGCAATGCTATCCACGCGGCAGGGGAGACGGTGAGGTTGAGGAAGCCCTTCACCACGTTGAACCCCGACACCACCGGACTGTGCGACACCAAGTAGTCGCCTATCTCCTTCGCCGTCTCCTCCGGCTTCTTGCGGGAGAGTTTGAGGAAGGGGAACACCACGAGCGTGAGGTGCCCCTCAAACTCGCTTCGTGTTTTCTGAAGTTGGAGCATGCTCTCCGGCACATCGTGCCCGTATAGTTCCTTGATGGCGCTTTTCGCTGCCATGCAGATGTCTTTCTCTATGACCATGTCTTTTCCTTTTTGATTTTGGGCTGCAAAGTTACGAATTTTTTTTCAGATACTCCACCATTTTGACATTTTATCGTTAAAGACCTTAAAGTCCTTAGGGTCTTTAAAGTCCTTAAAGACCTTAGCGTCCTTAGAGTCCTTGCAATCCTTCCGCCTGCTGCAGCTGTTTTGGTATGCCTTTCAGATAGAGCCAGGCTATGGTGGGGATGAGGAAACAGTCGGCGGCGAGCCACGCCACCGGGTCGCCGTAGCACACACCGAGATAGTGGATTGACGGCACGAGCCACAGGCTCACCGCACCGCGAGCAAACATCTCCATGACACCGGAGCAGACGGCGAGTCTCGACCATCCCAAGCCTTGGATGGAGTAGCGCATGACGGTGAGGATGCCGAGTGCCGGGTAGAACCAGCATGCGATGCGCATGAGCATTGCCGCATTGGAGGTCACCGCCTCGTTGCCGCTTTCCACGAAGAGGCTCATGATGTCGTCGGCGAAAGGTTGGATGATCAGGGCCGTGATGATGAAATAGGCCATGGAGAGCAACAGGGCTGAACGCAAGCCCCGTCCCACGCGGTCGAGGCGTCGGGCGCCGATGTTCTGTCCGCAGTAGGTGGCCATCGCCGCGCCGATGTTCTCGAAGACACAGGTGAACAGGTATTTCACACGCATGGAAGCAGTGAAGGCAGCCACGTATGTAGTTCCCAAGGAGTTGTTGGCCGTCTGCAGCATGATGATGCCTATGCCGGTGATGGAGAACTGCAGGCCCATGGGTACGCCGTTGGCCAAGATGTGGTATGTCTCACCCACCTCGCGCCGCCACTCGCCACGCCGTGGGATGAGCAGGGTGGCTCGCCGCCGTATGTATGCCATACATGCCAAGGCCGCCGCCGCTTGTGAGATCATCGTGGCCAAGCCCACGCCGGCCACACCCATCCCCATGAAGACGATGAAGACCACGGCCAGCACGATGTTGAGCATGGAGGCTATGATGAGGTAGTAAAAAGGTTGGCGGGAATTGCCTACGGCTCGCAGCAGACTGGCGAGGATGTTGTAGGCGATGATGAAGGGGATGGAGAGGAGTTGAAGGAGGAAGAAGGTGTGTGCGTCGGCCATAATGTCGGCGGGCGTGCGCACCAAGAGGAGGATGTGCCGGCACAACAACGTGGTGACGGCGGTGATGGTCAGGGAGATGATGGCCGCCAAGCGTAGCGAACAGGCCACGTGGCGGCGCATAAGGGCGTGGTCGTGTGCGCCAAAGGCTTGAGCTACAGGAATGGCGAAACCGGCGCAAGCGCCGATGCAGAAGCCCATGATGAGAAACATGACAGCCCACGAAGCTCCAACGGCTGCCAAGGCGCCCACACCGAGAAAGCGCCCCACGATGATGGCATCGACGACGGTGTATAGCTGTTGGAGGAGGTTGCCGCCAATCAGCGGCAGGGCGAAGAGCAGGATGCGCCGCGTGGGGCTTCCTACCGTCATGTCGCTGGTGGGGGCCATCACATGGTGCGCAGGCGTCTGCGGATGTCTTCCACCTTCATCCCGCGACTGATGGAGAAGGTGTCGCTGTGGCTGTCGATGTACTCGAAGAGTGTGAGTGCGCGGGAGAGCAATGTTTCGCTAACAGGGTAGGGGCGCAGTTCCGCTTCGGCGTAATACAATTCTGCGAGCATCTCCATGCGGCTCAGGCGTTGCTCCTCCGGGTATTGTGAGAGCAACTTCATGGCCTCCTCTACGTTGGCGTTCTGCCAGCACTCATACTCGCCCAAGTATTGTGTGTACAGCTCGTGCACGGCGCGGCTGCGGTCTTCGCCGTCCTTGCGCATGGCACGCGCCAGCGCGTCGAAGAACTCACGAAGAACGCGGATGAAATAGTCTTGTTGGAGCATAAGGTATGGTTATTGGATTGCCAGTGGTATATGTCACCGTGACAGGGTATCTGTTTCCGTCAGGTGGCAGTTGCATATTGTTCCCTTTGCAATGGGTGAAATGATCGTGATATGGAAATCATTTAGTCCTTGAACCATGAATTAGGTCGAGGCCACAGTTCTCTAATAATTCTTTCTGTATATTTCCCCATTCCAGAACAGAACGCAGACTGGCTCAAGCCAGGATTGGTGTTGAATTCAATTAGCAGCGGCTCTCCATTTTCTTGGATGGCAACATCCCATCCTATTAGATTGAAAAAGGGTAGCCGCAAATGTAGATGTTTTACCAATTCAATAGCTTTGTCATAAGAAGGTACTTGGTATCCATCAAGTGTGATGCCTGTGTCAGTTTTGGTAATATTGTCTGTGCTATACCCTCCAAATGCAGTTTTCCCAAGTCTTCCTTCGCTTGTTATAACAGTGCTTATGCCTCCAGCACATTGGTTGTCGATTATTTGGCCTTTTCGTCCGATGCGAATAACTGAATAAATGATGAGTATTTCCATATCGGAGCGATAGGACAAAATCCTCAATGTGTTAAGTGAAGAAGGATTTAAAGCAGCCATGTCTTTATGTTGCTTTACACATGGTTGAATGAGAAAATTTTTATCATATTGCTTGAACAGGTCGCCAATGGATTTGCCGTCCACATTGGTTATTCCATCTTTTATTGATATGAGTCGAACTCCATTGCCTTTTGAATCTTGCGAAGGTTTGATAATTACCTTTTCCATATTTTGACAAAGTGCAATGGCTTCTTCTTCAGAAACAGGGCGGTTTTCGAAATAGTAGTATCCATTTATGTTTTTCAATATGGTATGGACAACATTTTCATTATGAAATAAAAAGTCGCATGCATTTTTGTCGCCATAAGCTCTTCGTAAATAATGAAGGTTGGCTTTTGGTAACAATTCACAATGGTAAATGTTGGTAGGCACATATTCTTTGTTAAATACTCCTGTTCGTGAATAGAAATATTCATGGCTGTAAAGTGGAATTTTCTTTCCAATCATGCCTACATAAAAATCTTGTATTTCCTTTTTTTGGTCTTTGGTCAGTTTTTTATGATTTTTCAAATCTTTGAAATTGCTGATGATGACCTTTTCCCATTTTTTCATCTCACGATGTTTCTCGTATGCTGTCAATAACTTGCCTATAATACTCATTTTGTCATTGATTTTTGATATTATGTTTGATTGCGTGTTTCATAAGATTTTTTCGTCCATCATGAGTGAGTAGTCGCATAAGGGGATAATCATTGGTGAAATCCTTTCCGATAATCTTGAATATCCAATCCTTCATCAACAATTTCGTACATTCACCCAAGGTTGAAGAATGGAATGTATAGTCTATGATCTTCATCTCTTTACCATATACTTGTTTTGTGCATATTTGATTGAAACATTCCATATATGCTTCTTTATCATGAATGTAATTGCACAACTTTTCATTATGTGCAATCCTTTTTTCATTATGGTCTATATCAATGAATAGATTGCCCACATTTTTAGTACTTATGACATCCCAAGTCATATTTCTATCATCAATATTCAATATGACCCCCAAGCCTTCATACCAATGTGGTCGGGTAGCTCTATAGTCGTAGTTTTCTTTACTGTTGAATAAGAAATTGCCAAGGCTATAAAAAATGGGCTTTCCCTTATATATCTCCCATCCTTGTGGGCAATGTGGATGGGAGCCTATTACTCCGTCTGCACCATAATCGATGAAATCGCGATACCGGGCAATCGTTTCTGGCATGGGAATGTCGATGTATTCTATGCCGTCGTGGGGCAAAATGAACAAATAATCAACTTCTTTTTTTGCTTTCATGATGGTATGGTTCACCTTTAAATCATTGATGTAGGCACATCCCAAACCTTCATGGTGTAATACGTCATCAAAAACGCCAGTATATGCTGCAAATGTGAAACCAAGAAAGCCTATTTTCAAACCTAGAACAGTCATTACTTTGACAGTAAAGGCTTCTTCGTAAGAGCCTGCTCCAAAAGTAGTATCACCCAATGCAGTCTTTGTTTTTTCAAAGCCATCAATGCCCCAATCAAAAGTATGGTTGTTGGCGAGAGAGAAAACATTAAACCCAATATTACGAAGAAAATCAGGAGTGTCATCGTTCTGATAAAATCTTTCCCGTCGTTGTGGAGGCATGGTAACATCAGGCTTCAGTGGGACTTCAAAATTTACGACCTTGATATCGCATGATTGTATCAACTGCCTCAACTCGTCTGATACCGTAATGGAACGGGTGGAAGGCTTGGAGCAAAAGTCACCACAAAAAAACAATTTCATAAATGTTTATGCAAATCTAATAAAGCAGACTTTTTTTCTTGTAATCTTCGTATTGTTTGTCTGACAAACTGAACATTTGTTGATAGACTTGTGGCCAAAGAGTTTTAATGCATTTTGTCAAGTTGCTTCTTCAAGTTGAATAGAAAATTCCTAAACATAACTATTAGGTGGTTATGTTAAATAAATCTCCCATCTTTTCATTGAAGGATTCTGGATAATAATGAGTGTATCCGCCGCCGGGATACATGGTCAATTCTGCCACATATAGTTTTTTATCTGTATCGAAGAAGTCCACCCTAATATGGGGAAAACCTGCAGAAAGTTTTTTTGCTATTTCAATCATTTCCTCCCAATGCTTGGGCTTGGGCATGTCGCCCACCTCGTGTGCTCCGTATTGCACGTCGAGTTTGTTCCACTCCATATCATAAAACGTGATGGTAGAGCCTTTTTCGCTGAAATGCTCTTGAGCTACGTAGGCGCAAAAGGGTTTGCCGTCGAAACAGAATAGTTTATAGTCAAAAAGTTGATTTTTAACGTTTTCCAAATATTGTTCAGCGAGAACACGAGGCAAAGCATTGGTGTATGCTCTGCAATAGGAATTGGCCAAAGTGTTCTTGAACAGAAACCATTGTTCCACTTCTTTTTTCAATGATTTGAATTCAATGGAAGACTTTTTATGGATAAACTTTATACATTTTGCTTCACTTTGGAGGGTGGACTTCAAGCAAAACTCCTCTGGCAAGTTGGGCCAGTCTTTTTCCAAGTCTTTAATGTTGGTCCATGCTCCTATGAGTGGAATGGTATGGCCTTCTCCCAATTTCTCTTTGACATATTCTTTCATCAGATACTTGTCAACCAGTCTTTCCAAATGGCCATCACCTTCATAATACAACTTGTACCATTGAAGTTTTTCGGTGAAAGTCTTAGGATGCTCCAAATCCATGCGATAACCTGCCTTCCGTTCATATTTGTCCATCAAGGCTTTCTTCTTCTCTTCTAAGGATAATAGCCTAAGGTCAGGCTTCTTTTCATAATCCCGTCGCTTAGCGTATTCTTCTATGACAGGTATTTTTTTCAACAATTGCTTGAGGTTCATATCTTTATGTTGAATTAGATTGAATTTGTTCGTAACAAGTTGAGTTGTACAAATGAATAAGATTTATTATTCGTAGGGCAATTACGCATACAGATTTACGATAAGGAAGTCCTTCCTCTCTTGAATTTATTCAATAATATATTCAAGATTTCTTTGGTAAACGTATATGCCTCTACTTTGAATAAAATGGATATTGTCAAATATATGGTGGTATAAATGATGAATTGAATGATAGCTATGAAAGAATCCGACCAAGGCAATATGAAACCAACAATATATGTCAGTATGAAAGCAATGCTGGAAGATAGAAGTATGGGCATAAGGTCCTTCAATTGTTGCCAATTAGTATAACCTATATATTTTGAAACCATCATGGCATTGATAATGTAGATAAGCCATGAGGTTATAACTGATCCCACAATCATGCCGTATATGCCAAAAAGCCATAAACCTGCAATGGTTAGTACCAAGCCGGAAACCCTTTTGACAATAGTCCATTTCATGATTGCTTTGCTTTTGCCTATCGCCGCCACTGCAAAATAGTTGATGTTTTGGAGTGAAATGGCTATTCCTGCTATACATAATAACTGGAAATAAGGTACACATGGAAGCCATTTCTCTGTATAGAGCAATGTGAAAATAGGCTTGGCAAGCAGTATCATCAGAAGCATAAGAGGAAAAGTTATGAAGGATGAAGCACCAATGATTTTTTTCAATATGGAGATGATTCGCATTTTGTCGTTTTGTGCTTCAGAAAAGACAGGATATGTCACCTGGCTGAGCACGCTTGAAAGAAATGTCGAAGCGTAGCTTTCTGTTGAACGTGCCTTGGAATAAAAACCTAATGTAGATGAATTATATACTTTGCCAATCAAAAGGGGTTGGATGTTGTTGCATAATGTGTTGAACAGATTGGAGAGCAAGATAAAACCGCCAAAACCGAAAAGTTCCATAAATGATTTCTTAGAAAAAACCAACAAAGGTTTCCATTTGGCTGTTGCCCAATACAGGCTGGTTGTGAGCAAACTGACGAGTAGTTGCTGGGCAACTAAAGCCCATACTCCCCATCCTTTCCAAGCCCAATAGATGGTGAAAGCAAGAGCAATGACATTAGATGAAACATTGATGATGGCAATCTTCTTGAACTGCAACTGCTTACGCAATTGATTGCGTTGCACAATTCGGGCAGCATTGATGATAAGTACGAGACCTTGTACCCTTAACACATCACAAAGCAAAGATAGGTTGTAAAAACGTGCTACAACTGGCGCGCAAGCATAAAGGAGAATATATAGGAATAAAGAAAGCGCCAGATTCCAATAAAGAATGGTTGAGTAATCTTCGCTTGTGGGGGTCTTTTTTTGTATGAGGGCTGAGCCAAAACCGCCATCGATAAATGTTTGTGATACAGCCAAAAAAATAGTAAGCATGCCTATCACCCCATAATCATGTGGGGTCAATAAACGCGCCAAGACAATGCCGGAGATAAACCCAAGAAGCATGATAGCTATCTTGTGGATGCTACTCCATATCACACCAGACAATGTCTTCTTTTTAAGGTTGTCAGCCATTGTTTATCCTTTTGAAAAGTTTGTAAGATAGGAGAAATGCGGTGTCAATTTACCGTCTTTTACTATTGTGGATTCGTTTATGACTTTAGAGGAATCGCCAAGTCCTTCAAGCAATGGTTTGAATACGTGTGGAATTAGCATGTCCCCAAAATAACGGCTTGCATCTCTTGGCAAAGCGTTAGGGCATGTGTCCACGGCCATCACTGTGATGTTGTTGATGTTGGAAAATAAAGGAGCCTCTTGTTTCGTTTGAGGGTCATAATCGTAAAAAGGTGCGGCATGAGTGGATGGACGGATTGTAGATTTTATACTACCCATGATGTCACATGTCACATCACCAATTGTGCGAATGTGATTGTCAGGGTTTTGCAAATCGCTCTCATCCAAATATATAGGGGCGTTAGAATCCCAATAATGGGCGGTCACAAGGATATCGGTATGTCTGGCCCAGCGCATGAAGTCACTTTTGTAGGCTTGAGGATTATTTGCAAAATCGTGCCTGGAATAGTTGCCGCCATCTTTACGACATACTATGTTTGGTAATGAAGCCACGAAAAAAGAGAGTTTATCCACAGGTCGATTGCTAAGGTACGCATCCTCTGACATCCTTTGGGCACCAATGTTTTCAAGTACGTATTGGGCACCTTGTGACACCCTGCCTGTGCCTGTCACTAATAGTCTGACTTGGGGAAGGGGTGTTGCTTTCAGGTTTTCAATCAACTTAACCAATGTAAAGTGTATGTCAGGTTGTGGTAATTCGAAAGTTTTTGTCTTCAAGCCATAGCCTCTCAATGTATAATAGATGCCAACTGCACCAGCCCACCATCCAAAAGCACAGAGACGAATGCCTTCATCGTCAACCAAGTATTCATAATCAGAGAAAGTGATGTCTTGACTTAGGAATGTTTGCAGAAGTGGGCGATTGTATTCTTGCATTTTGGCAATATGACCAAAGAAAAAATAGTGCTTCTGTGGAATTAGTGTGGATATTTTGGCTTCTTTGATTCCAAATAGAATGTCGCAATCGGACACATCTTCTACTACTTTCACTCCTGCTTGAAGATATTCTTCATCAGAAAAGGCACGAATGTCGCTCGACTGCACTACGATTTCCGAACCTGGATATTCATGGTTTAATGTTGCCACTTGGTCAGGGGTCAAAGGAACACGATTATCTACAGGAGTCTTTGTTTCTTTTATAAGGGCTATTTTCATAACAATAAAAAGTTCTTAAAAAGTATGGTAAACCACATTAATATTTTCTTTTGGCAGCTCGCAATTCTTACTTGGATATGTTTTGCTCGTTGAACAGTCACACATCGTATTTGAAGACTTGAGTTTGTTTTTCCCCAGATATGATGTGATTATATAGACGCTTATAGAAAGGGTAGCGTGTCAGCGTGCCGGAGTCGCCGAGGATGATGAGTTTCATACGTGCTCGCGTGATGGCCACGTTCATACGTCGGAGGTCGCGCAGGAAACCTATCTGACCCTCATCGTTGGCACGGACGAGCGAGATGAGGATGATGTCGCGCTCCTGGCCTTGGAAGCCATCGACGGTGTTGACGGAGATGAGATGCCGGAAGGGTTTGAGGTCTGCGTTTTTGGCTATCAGTCGCCGCAGGTGCTGCACCTGTGCGCGATAGGGCGAGATGACCCCTATGTCGATGCGTTCCTCGAGGATGCGCTCCTTGCCTATCTTTTTGAGGTAGTTGACGAGGGTGTCGATGGTGAGTTGGGCCTCCTCCTTGTTGATGCGACCGAAAGTCTCGCCTACGAACTCCTCGCGGCAGTCCATGCCGGCGGTGTCCACCCACATCATGGGGTGGTCGTAGTCGAGGATGCCACGGTGCTTCACTTGCGGTGCCGTCTCCACCATGCCTCCGTAGAAATAGTCGGAGGAGAAGCGCATGATGTCCTCGTGCATACGGTATTGTACGCGGAGAAGCGTCACCACCTCCGGCTTGTTCTCCACGATGCGCTCCATGAGGGTTTTCCCAAGACCACCCTTTATGGCGGCGATGCTTTTCACGGTCGGTGGCAATTGGCAGTGGTCGCCGGCGAAAACCACGCGTGTGGCTTTGCGTATGGCAATCCAACATGCGGCCTCAAGGGCTTGTGCTGCCTCGTCGATGAACAGCGTGGCGTATTTCTGTCCGTCGAGGAGACGGTTGGCCGACCCGGCGAGCGTGCAAGCAATCACACGTGCCTCGCCGAAAAGTTGTGCCTGGATGCGCAACTCCAGTTCGGTGGCACGTGATTGCAGGCGGTCTTTCTTTTGATGGAAGTTGTCGCCCCGCCGGTGCTGCTGGCGCAATTCACGGATGGCTTTCCTGATGCTCCACAGCTGCGGGTAGTCGGGATGTGCCTCAAAGCGTCGCTCATAAGTGAAGGACAGCATCTTGTCGTTCACCCGGGTGGGGTTGCCGATGCGCAGCACGTTGATGCCTCGGTCGGTGAGTTGCTCGGCAATCCAGTCCACTGCCATGTTGCTTTGTGCGCACACCATCACCTGGCTCTCGCGATGCAGCGTCTCGTTGATGGCCTCCACCAAGGTGGTGGTCTTTCCCGTTCCGGGAGGTCCGTGCACCACCATCACGTCCTTTGCCCTCAGCACCTCGTTGACGGCTTTCTCCTGGGTGGGGTTGAGCCATGGGAAACGGAGTGGTGAGAAGGTGAAATGTGCTGCCGGCTGGTGGGAGTAGAAGAGGTCGCGCAGGTAGGCCAGGCGGTTGCCTTTGGCGTTGGTCACCCTGTCGAGGGCCTCGAACATCAGGCGGTAGGTGGTCTCGTCGAAATAGAGTTGTACGCCAAGGTGGTTGGCGTTCTGCACCTCGGCAGCTGTCGCACTGTCGGGAACGATGACCACCATCCGGTCGCCGTCCACGTAGTTCACCGTGCCGGTTTGCTTGAAGTAGCTGACTTTCTCCCCGCCCTTTCCGTCGTCGCTCACGTGGAAGAAACAGACGGGACGCCCGTACTCGAAATTGTGCTCGATGTCGTCATCTTGTGTGCGGTGCACCTCCACGACGAGTTGGTTGAGCGAGTTGTAGTAGGAGCGTCCTCCTCGGACGGGATACCAGGCGTCGCCGCGCTTCACCTTGCGCATCAGCCCCATCGCCTCCGTCTGTCGGCGGTAGGCTTCGCGCTCCGTGGCGTATTCAAGTTCGAGCAGCAGCCGCTGCTGTTGCAACGCGAGGAGGGTGTTCATGGCAGTGGCAGCAGCCCTTCCCATTTCACCTCCCATGTCCCGTCATCGGGGAAGCCGGGGTTGTTTCGTGACGTGCCGTCCCATCCGGCGCACATCATCGCCACGGCGGTGAGCAGTCCTCCATTGCCGGGGAGGTAGCATCGCAGACGGTTGTCCTGGTAGTTGTGCCCGTTGACGAGGTAGGTGTTGGTGCGCTGCGGTGTGAGCAGTGCGTTGACGGCGTTGGCTGGTTCTCCCAAGCGTGCGGCGTTCATCGCCGTCATAGGAAAGTCCCACCCCCAGGTCTTGTCCCAGTTCCAGTTTTCAAGTACCCAGTGCAGGGTGTTGCGCATGATGTCGTTATTGGCCTGTGGCGTTTCGGGCAGGATGCCCACGGCTCCCAAGACGGCCATGTGGTCGCTGGTGAACCTGATGTCCTGGTAGGTTTGGGGTGCTGTCTCTGCCGCCAAGTAGAGGTTGTCTTTGGAAGCGAGAGGCGAGAGACGTGCGATGATGTCGTCCCATTCCGCCGAGCGTGCTTCGCCGGCACGTTCCCGCCATTGTTGTGCCACGCCGAGTGCGAAGCGCCAATAGGACAGTTCGAAGGGTGGGTTGACGGTCTCGTCGGCCCTCAGCGTCTCCTGGGCCGGGATGCAACCTTTCAGCACATATCGGTCGTTCGCCTTGTCGTAGGTGGCGAAAGAAGCCATGAACAAGGCGGTTTCCTCCACGATGTCTTTGTATTTTTTCAGCAACCGCTCTTTTCCGGCAGTGTCGGCGGCACGGTAAAGCAGTTCGGCCAAGTAGATGGGATGTGGCTGTTGCCAGATGAGGAAACTACCCACCTTTGATGGTGCCTCAGTGCCGGAGGGGTCGGTCATTTTCATCCACCTCACTCCCTTGAAACCCTGGCGGCTTGCAATCTCACGTGCCACGGGCATCACGGTGAAATACCAGTCGAGGGAGTGCTCCAGGATTTCAGGATGCCCCCACAAGGCGAAAGGTGCCTGGTGCCACCATATCATTTCGAGATGGAATTTCCCGAACCAGGAGTTGTAGGTCAGTCCGGTTTCCTGGGGTGGAGTGTCGCCTCCGTCGTTGACAGCCAGAAGATATTGGCTGAGTACGACGCGCCGTTCCAGTTCCTTGGCTCTTGGGTCGGTGCAGGCGGAGAAGTCCACAATGGCTCCTTGCTGCCAATAGTGTTGCCAGTATTCGCGGGATGCTGCCAGCACCTCGTCGAAGGAGAGGAGTTGGCGTGTCGGGTCTTTCTGCTCGTAGAACTCACAGGTGAGTTCCGTCACCGTGTCGGGGCAGTTGAAATATTGCTCGTTCCATAGCGGCTTTGTGCCCTCGCGCTTGCAGTACTGGTGGCGTCCCTTGCTCCAATGCAGGGTGACGTAATAGGCAGCCTTGTCAAATCGTGACTTGCCGTCGAGGATGCGTTTGAGCGTGTCGGTGCAGGTGTTGCCAATGCCCTCGAAACTGGTGATGTTGCGCTCCCATTCCTCCCAGTTGCAAGCATCATCGCTATGCTTGCCGGTGGGGTAGGGAAACTTGAGCGTGAGTTGCTTGTCGGGGGCGTCGCTCACGATGCGAGTGGCCACCATGTCGCGCTCGGGGTGACAGACGGTGGTGACGTGGTAGCGGTGGCCTCGGTAAGTGAAGCGGCTCTCTATGACGCCGGTCCACATGTCGAGGGTCTGCTCGATGTCGCTGACCTCACCGGCTTCCAATTCCAAACCCAAGGCTCCCAAGTGCATGCGGTGGGGGTTTTGGCGGTACCATTCCGAGGCGCCATGCGGGCGGCCTTCCTTGAACTGTGTGGAGTAGAATTCCGTGTGTCCGTGTCCGAAATCGTAGGCTTTGAGCGCCTCTTCGGGACGGTAGTTTTCGGGATTGTCGAAACTGTGCCATCCCCAGTCGCTCATGGTTCCCAATGGTACGCCGTTGGCATACAATTTTGGGAATGACTGCAGGCCGGTGGCATCGACGGTGAATGCGAAGCCTCCGTTGCCCACGGTGAGGGAGGCCAAGGTGTCAAGCGAGTTGACGTGCGGGTTGTTGCGTCTGACCACAGCCTCTCGGTCGATGCGTTGTGCCTGTAACGACAATACCGTGCATGCCAGCAGGAGTGCAAGGGTTGTTTTTCTCATGGTTTTTGGGGTGTTGATGGGGTGACTGTGCAGCATGGAATATTCATAAAGGGTCTTGAAACATTCCATGATGGGGTTTATATGTCGAGCTGCAGCACCTTTTCGATGATGGGTGCCATATCGTAATATTTGTATTCTGCCAACCGTCCGCCGAAGAGTACGTTAGGTTGGACTGCTGCCATATCGCGGTAGCGTTGCGCAAGACGGTTGTTGGTGTCGTCGTTCACGGGGTAATAAGGCTCCATGCCTTCCTTCCACTCGGTGGAGTATTCTCGTGATACGACGGTGTACGGGTTGTCATAGACCTGCTGTCCAAACATTTCGAAATGCTTGTGCTCAATGATACGGGTCCAGGGCGTCTCCGCATCCGTGTAGTTCACCACGGCGTTGCCTTGGAAGTTGGGCCGGTCGAGTGTCTCGTGCTCGAAACGCACCGTGCGGTAGTTGAGTTTGCCCAACTGGTAGTCGAAATACTCATCTATTTTCCCTGTATATACCACTTTGTCGGCCATCGCCTCCCAGTGGGGGCGGTTGTCGAAGAAGTCGGCGTCCACGCGGCACTCCACGCCTTCAAGCAATCCTTCCACCAAGCGGTTGTAGCCTCCGATGGGTATGCCTTGGTAGGCATCGTTGAAATAATTGTTGTCGAAGACGAGGCGCACGGGGAGTCTGCGGATGATGAATGCGGGGAGGTCGGTGCATTTCCTACCCCATTGCTTTTCGGTGTAGCCTTTGACAAGACGCTCATAGATGTCACGACCCACCAAGGTGAGAGCCTGCTCTTCTAAATTGCGTGGCTCAGTGATGCCGGCGGCTTGCATGGCCTCCATCGTCTGTCGGCGTTGCTCGTCGATTTTGGCTTGGGCTTCCTCCGGGGTGGTGACTCCCCACATCTGATAGAAGGTGTTCATGTTGAAGGGGAGGTTGTAGAGCCTTCCCTTGTAGTTGGCCACGGGGGAATTGGTATATCGGTTGAAAGGGGTGATGGAGTTGACGAAATCCCACACTGCCTTGTTGGAAGTGTGGAAGATGTGTGCGCCATAGACGTGTACGTGGATTCCTTCCACGTCCTTGCAATACACGTTTCCACCTAAGTGCTGACGCTTGTCTATCACCAAGCATTTCTTGCCTTTTAGGTGTGCTATGTGGGCAAAGGTGGCTCCATAGAGGCCAGAGCCGACGATGAGGTAATCGTAGGGCTTCATCTTTCTAATGGTTGGAGCTTTGGTTGTTGAATGTTAGTTTATAACGTTTCTTCTTGAGTCTCCACACCAGAAGTCTCAAAAACAAACATCTCGTTTCTTTTTCGAACATACGCGTCGGTTCGGGGTCGTCGGGTTGGTGGATGAAGCGTATGTCGGCGTTGTTGAGCCATTGCTTATATTGGCGATATCCCGCAAAGCCTTCGTAAAGCATATCGAAGCAAACCTTCTCGTTGACAAAGGTTTGAATGGGGAAGTTGGATGGGATGTCGCTGTCTTCAGGCTCTCCCAAGAGATGCCATATGAAGAGACCGGGTAGGTTGACTACTCCCTTGGTGACTGCAAAGCCGCTGGCACCGAAGCGGGCGTTGAGTTCGTTGAAGTATGTCTTCCCTCCGCTTTCATAGAGGTCGATGTCGAAGAGGCCGGTGAGGTGTGTGGAGACCATAAAGCGGGAAAGCACTTCCCCTATTCCTGGCAGTTGGGCTATGGGGTGCACGCTACCAGTGGCTGTCACGCCCTCCAAGCTGTTCTCCATTTGTATGAAAGCGGGTATGATACTGCGGTCGCCTAAAGAGAGCCCCAGCACAGCATACTCCTTGTCGATGGGATGGTATTCCTCTAAGAGGATGTCTTTTTGGTGGCTGGGCGGTATGGATTGCAGCAGGTCCTTCAATTGCTGTTTGTTGTTGCATCGTCGGAGAAAGTCTTTCATTGCGCTGGTGTAGCTCTCCACGGGTTTGGTGAAGCAAGGGTAGGTCACTTCGTCAGGGATGAGGTAGCCTTGTTCTCCGCGGTGGCAAATCCATCCCTTGGCCACGTTGGCACCGGCGGCTTTGGCCAATTCTTTCTGCCTCCATTTGTCCATGATGTCAAGCATGGCACCTTGTCGATGCTCCACATGGGGCATTAGGAAATATGGGCTGAGCAAGTCGAGATGGCTATCTACAACGGATGCTGTCCAGTCGTCGGAAGGGAGGAGGATGACGGGGCGTTCGTCGTTGCGGTAGCCCATGATGGTCTCTATGAGGGCATTGCCGTCGGGCTCTCTTGATAATTTGCTTTCAACCACATATTTGCTTACGGTGTCGATGGGTAATTGAAGATCTCTTTTCAGTGTTTGTATCACCACCACATCACAGCCGGCCATGCCGGCGGCGCGTATCATACCCAGCCGCATGGAGTAATTGCGGCACATCACAATGGCCAGAGGTTTATTAGTGTCAATCTTCATTTTCCGAATCTCTTTACCCTTCGGGGTTTGTGTTTAATTATCTCTTTCCATTTGTTGCTGATGAACATCCACCAGCATTGCTGAAGAGCCGACCATTCAACCATATCACCATTAACATAGAGTTGAGAGTGGTTTGGTAGCCCACAATAGGTCGTGTATGTCGTTTCACGATATGTATTCGGGCTTTTTCATCATCACGTTTTTTTCCATGGGAGAATTTGCTTGATGATATGTTTGATGCGCTTTATCCTTTGCCTGTTTTGGAACACCTTAGCGGGCATGGGGTCGTTGTAGTCGTCGAGGAAGCGTATGTCGGAGGTACGCAGGATGTGGAGGTATTCCTGGGTGGTCAGACATCCCTCATCCCAACTATCGGTGCAAGTGCGTTCGTTGACAAAGGTGGCGGTATGTGACACTTGCGTTGACATGTCGGTGATGGGTTCGCCGAATGTGGTTTTCACCAGCATGGCGGGGAGGTTGACCCCCGTCTTCATCACTGCGGTGGCAGAGCCTCCCACGCGCAGGTTGAGTTCGTCGAAGTAATATTTCCCGTTGCACAGATAGAAGTCGATGTCGAAGAGGCCAGTGAGCCCGATTTCCCTCACCAATGAGACGAATTGGTTGAGGAGGAGCTGCAGATGCCCTGACGGGCTTATTTTTCCTTGTATGGCCACGCCCTTGTCTCCCTTTTCTGTCATTCTCAGCATTTCTATTACTCCAGGGATGACCACTTGTCTGCCATCGGAGAATCCCACCACGGCGTATTCGGTGTCTATTTCCTTGTAGTCCTCGACCATGATAGTGAGGTTGCGCAGACGGCGAGCCATTTGGTTGAGTGCTTGGCATAGTTCGCCTTCGTTGTCACAGCGATGCAGGGTGCTTTTGTAGCCTGGTGTGTAGGCGCGGGTCTTGGTAAAGCAGGGATAGTTGATGCCGGTAGGCAGTTTGTATTCCCCGTCAGTGATTTCGATGTTGACGGCTTGGGCCACTTCCATACCCAGCTTTTGGGCAAGGTCTTTCTGCCGTTCTTTGTCCATCCATTCCACCAATGCCCCTTGACGGTCGCCTACGTGAGGAAGGTGGAAATGCTCCTTTAGCAGGTCGTGGTGGTTGTCAATGGCTGCCACCGCCCAGTCGCTGTTAGGGATGAGGATGGCCTTGCCCTCTTCGAGCTTGCAACGTACCATCAGCATTCGAACCAATGCTTCGTTGCCGTTGCGCTGGGGGAAGTGGATGACTTCTGACACATATTTGCTATAAGTGTCAATGGGTCGCTTGTTATGGTTTTCCAAAGTCACCACCACCACCTCGCAGCCAATTTCTGCCACTGCACGGATGAGACCGAGTCGGGATGTATATCCTATGCCTACGATGACAACTTTTTGTACCATGGGGTCATTTCTTGAACCTCTTCACCCTTCCGGGTTTGTATTTGATTTTTTCCTTCCATTTGTTGCTGGTGAACATCCACCAGCATTTCCATTTGCTGAAGGGGCAGTCGTTGAGCCATTTCACCATCACCACAGAGTAGTGAGTGGTTTTGTAGGCGATGAAATCCACATAGGTCCATCCCTTTCGTAGCAGTGCTTTTTGAACAGGGAGGTTGTGCTCGGCTGTGTTCATTTCCATAAGATCGGCATGACATTGTCTGATGTGCTCTTCTCTGAAGGTGATGAGTTGTGAATAAACCCCTCTGCCTTGGTATTCCGGAAGGACGCCTTCAAGCATGCAGTAGGCCACTTTGCACCCTTTGGCATACCATTTGTTTTTGCAGACGATTTTGAAGGAACAAGTGCCCACTAATTTCTCTCCGTCCATGGCCACGAAGCATTTGCCGTTTTCCCCCACGTGTGCCTTCATTTCTTCACTGGACATGGCAGGCGCTTTCATATACATACCAGCCTCCCGGTTTTTCGCATGGGCGGTCCATAGCAAGTCGTGTATCTCATCCCACGATATATTCTCGGGCTTTTCCTTCACCACGATCTTCTCCATAGCATTATTTTCTTGATGAAATGTTTGGCGAGCATGATTCTTTGATGGTTTCGGAACACCTTGGCGGGTATGGGGTTGTCATCGTTGTCAAGGAAGCGGTGAGTGTCACTTGCGGCGGCATATCGGTGACCTCTAAGATGTCCTCATCCATTTTGAATCTTCTACCGAGGTGGGTCTTATAATGAAAAATAGGAGGCAGTTGCATCCTTTGTGCCTGTCTCCTATGCCTTAAAGAGGTCAGACCCCCAGGTCATCACAATACCATTGCCTCAGCCTCCGTATGCCGTCGTCTATCTCCACCTTGTGATGCCATCCCAAGCGGTGTATCTTACTTACGTCGGTGAGCTTGCGTGGCGTGCCGTCGGGCTTGGTGGCATCCCATTTCAGTTCGCCTTGGAAATCGGTGGCTTCCACCACCTTTTCGGCTAATTCGCGGATGGTCAATTCCTTGCCGGAGCCAATGTTGATGTGGCAGTTGCGTATCTCCGTCTCCTTTGGATTGTAGGTGTCGGTGAAATCGACGTTGAGCAGCACGTATGCGCTGGCATCGGCCATGTCCTCGCTCCACAGGAACTCGCGCAGGGGTGAACCAGTACCCCACAAGGTGACAGCATCCGGCGTGATGCCATATTTTTCGAGGATGTGCAGGATTTCCTGCTCGGTGGCCTTGCCGTCCACACCCTCTACGGGGCGTTTGTCAAGGTCTCTGCGCACGGTGGCCCAGTCGTCCTCGTTGAGGCATTTTGCCAGGTGCACCTTGCGTATCATCGCCGGCAGCACGTGGCTGCGCTCCAAGTGGAAGTTGTCGTTGGGGCCGTAGAGGTTCGTGGGCATGACGGCCACGTAGTTGCAACCATATTGGATGGCGAAGCTCTCGCACATCTTCAACCCTGCAATTTTGGCGATGGCGTATGGTTCGTTGGTGTATTCCAACTCAGAGGTGAGCAAGGCCTCCTCCTTGATGGGTTGCGGGGCCATGCGTGGGTAGATGCATGTGGAGCCGAGGAAAAGAAGTTTTTTAACATCGTGACGGAAACTCTCCCCGATGACGTTCTGCTGTATCTGCAGGTTTTGGTAGATGAAGTCGGCACGGTATTTCAGGTTGGCCATGATGCCCCCCACATGGGCTGCGGCGAGCACCACGGCGTCGGGGCGCTCGTTGTCGAAGAACTGCTTCACGGCGGCGGAGACAAGCAAGTCGAGCTCGGCGTGTGTGCGACCAATCAGGTTGGTGTAGCCACGGGCTAAAAGGTTGGCCCAGATGGCGGAACCCACCAGTCCGCGATGGCCTGCCACGTAGATTTTTGCGTTTTTGTCGAGTGTCATCGTTTTATTTTTTCACAAATTCCATATCGTGCTCCACCATCAGTTTCACCAACTGCGTGAAGGGGGTCTTCCGGGGGTTCCATCCCAGTTTCTCACGAGCCTTGGTGGGGTCGCCTAAGAGTTGGTCCACCTCCGCTGGGCGGAAATATTTGGGGTCCACCTCCACCAATATGCGACCGGTGGCTGTATCGATGCCTTTTTCATCCACTCCCTCTCCTTGCCAATCCAAGGTGATGCCTACCGCCTGGAAAGCGAGTGTGGCGAACTCCCTGACGGTGTGGTATTCACCGGTGGCGATGACGAAGTCGTCGGGCTGTGGCTGTTGCAGGATGAGCCACATGCACTCAATGTAGTCGCGGGCGTAGCCCCAGTCACGCAGTGAGTTGAGGTTGCCCAAGTAGAGTTTGTCCTGCAACCCTTGTGCGATGCGTGCTGCAGCGAGGGTGATTTTTCTTGTGACAAAATTCTCACCCCTCCGCTCGCTCTCGTGGTTGAAGAGGATGCCGTTGGCGCAGAACATGCCGTAGCTCTCTCGGTAGTTCTTCATGATCCAGAAGCCGTAGAGTTTGGCCACGGCGTATGGCGAGCGCGGATAGAAAGGCGTCGTCTCCTTTTGTGGCACTTCCTGCACTTTTCCGTAGAGTTCCGATGTGGAGGCTTGGTAGATGCGGCAGCTTTTCTCCAATCCGCAGATGCGCACAGCTTCCAAGAGGCGCAAAACACCCACAGCGTCGGTGTCGGCGGTGTATTCCGGTACGTCGAAAGACACCTTGACGTGGCTTTGCGCCGCCAGGTTGTAAATCTCGGTGGGTTTCACCTCTGCTATGATGCGTATGAGGGAGGAGGAGTCGGTCATGTCAGCCCAGTGGAGGTTGACCAGTCGCTGTTTTTTCATATCGCGCACCCACTCGTCGAGATAGAGGTGCTCTATGCGGCCGGTGTTGAATGATGAAGAGCGGCGCAGCAAGCCGTGAACCTCGTAGCCTTTCTCGATGAGAAATTCCGCTAAGTAGGAGCCGTCTTGACCCGTGATGCCGGTGATGAGAGCTTTCTTGCTTGTCTTTGGTGTCATGGCTGTTCGCTGTATTGTTTGATTTTCTGCTCTTCGCTGAGTTTGCAGATGAGCAGCGTGCCGTCTTTCTCGGCGATGATGTACCCGTCGAGCCCTTGTACCACCACCCTCCGCTCTTCTGTGGTGTGGATGATGCAGTTGTGGGTGTCGAAGAGAGAGATGTTGGGCCCAATTTTGCAGTTGCCATACAAGTCCTTGGGGGTGTGGGTCATGAGCGAGCCCCATGTGCCAAGGTCGCTCCATCCGAAGTCGGCGGGGCAGACGAAGATCTCGGAGGCTTTTTCCATAATGGCGTAATCGACGGAGATGTTTTCACATTCCGGATAACGGCGGTCGATGGTCGGTTGCTCTTCAGGCGTGTCGTAGATGGGTGTCATTCCCTCGAAGAGTTTCGACATGACGGGCTTGTAGATGCGGAAGGCGTTGACAATGGTGCTTACGCTCCAAATGAAGATGCCGGCGTTCCAGAAATAGCTCTTGTTACGGATGTATTGCTCGGCGGTGGCCAGGTCGGGCTTCTCGCGGAAGGAGTCCACTCGGAAGATTTCCTTGTTGCGGGCAGAGCTGGTGGTAAGATCTGCCTGGATGTAGCCATAACCGGTCTCCGGCCGGGTGGGTTTCATTCCCAATGTGACGATGGCGTCGGTCTCCCCGGTGAATTTGAGGCATGCTGTGACGACACGACGGAACTCACCCTCGTTGGTCACCACGTGGTCGCTGGGTGTTACTACGACATTGGCCTTGGGGTCTTCTTTTTTGATGCGCCAGCTGACGTATGCGATGCATGGTGCGGTGTTGCGGCGACAAGGCTCAAGGAGGATGTGCCCTGGCTTGATTTCGGGTAGCTGTGTGCGCACGATGTCGGCGTATCTGGCATTGGTGACAACCCACACGTTCTCCGGCTTGCAGATGCCGGCAAAGCGGTCGTAGGTGAGTTGGATGAGTGTTCGCCCCACTCCGAGGATGTCGATGAACTGCTTGGGGCGCTCTTCGGTGCTCATGGGCCAGAAGCGACTGCCTATGCCGCCGGCCATGATGACGAGGTGTGTTCTTGATGATGCCATGTCAGTTTGATTTTATGTTGTCATTCTTCCTTTTCTTCCTTGCGCCTTTTCCAACTGGCTTTGATGTCACGCCAGGGACGCCATATTACTTCGCTGGGATAATGCTTCAGCAAGCGCATGTTATATCCCTCGTAGATGAGGAAACGCTTGAAATGCCCCTCGGCAGTCTCTAAAGCCGCCTTGCGTGTCTCCGCCTTTCCAAAATTACCCATTAGCAGCACCTCGTTGAGGAGGAATTCACCCTCTTTCTTGTCGGGTTGGTAGAGGAGATAGTCTTCCGGCAGACCAAACACCTGGTGCACGATGTACATGATGGCGCTGGTGAAGCGGGTCATCTTGAATTTCTTGATGAGGCGGATGAAATTCTCTTTCTCTTCCTTTCCCATGCCGTCGGCCTTGCATTTGCGTAGGAGGTAGAAATAGTCGATGATTTGCCGCAGCCCGATGCCCTCGTTGGCCAAATGGCGGTAGAGGTGGAGCAACTGGTAGAATACGTTGAAATCGTTGGTGGGGGTGAAGAACTTGTATTTACCGTCGGGCGTGACTGTCACATTTCCGAATTGCGATGCCTTGACCTCCTCAAAATATTTCACCAGTTTCTTGTCAATGAAGGGGTTAAGCATATAAGATGGCCGGAAATGCACCTCCACGCCAGCGTCAGCGAACATAGGGAAATCCACATGGATGGATGTGGGCTTGTGTTGGTAGTATTTGGTGGTGAATTCGAGGATTTTCTCCCGGCCTCCGTCGAGCCAGATGTCGATGTCGCCCGCCACGCGCGCGTAGGGATCGGGGTACATGAGGGCGTTGCCTTGTCCCTTGAGGATGCAGTTGGGAAATCCGTTCTCCAAGAACCATTCCGATGCTTTGTCGGCTCTTTTGAAGAGTATTTCGTTCTCCTTGCGCAGGCGATGTGCCTCGAAGACCCATTCCATGACGTCGTCGTCGGTGGGCTTGTTGCCCATGAAGTCTTCCTTGCGCATCTTGCCGTCTTGCATGAGGATGGTGCGTGCGAACACGCCCTGGATGGTTTGAGCTGTGGAGAATTCGAGCAGTTTGTGCCAGTTGATTTCCTTGATGCTCTCTGGTACGGCAACATTGTCGTTGAGGCAGAACCTCAACAATTCCATATATTTTCTTGTATCGTCCATTACTGTTGTATGGTTGTTCACGGCAAGCCTCATTGAGTGGGCTGCTTTCAGTGTTTCAATATCTTGATGAATGTCACGAGGATGATTTTGAAATACTCTTTCAACGTGGGGTTGTTGATGTATTTCATGTTGTACTCTATCTTCAGTGGCATGATTTCCTCAATGTACATTTGCTCCGGGTCTTCTGCCTGACCCAGGATTTCGTTCTCGTTGGAGAAGGTGATGGAGGCGTGGTCTGTGATGCCGGGGCGTATGCTTAGCACCACGCGCTGCTCCGGGGTGTAGAGCCTGACATATTTTTCCACCTCCGGACGGGGACCCACCAGACTCATGTCACCCTTCAGCACGTTCCACAGTTGTGGCAGTTCGTCGAGTTTGTATTTGCGGAGGAAATAACCTACCTTGGTGATGCGCGTGTCTCGCCCTCCCACCGTGATGAGCCGCCCTTTGTCGGAACCTATGCGCATGGTTCGGAACTTGAGCAGTCTGAAAGGTATGCCGTCTTTTCCTATCCGCTGTTGTGAGTAGAAACCAGGTCCTCTGCTGTCGCACCTGATAATGATGTATATCAGCATGAGCAGCGGAGAGATGAGCAGTAGGCCTATGCCAGAAAGAAGTATGTCGAAGAAGCGTATCATCAGCCTTTTTCGGAACAAACTGTCTCGTAGGCCGCTTTCACGGTCTTGATGACGAAGTCCACCTTTTCGTTGTCGAGTTGCGGATAGACAGGTAGGGAAATCTCGTGTTCGTAGTTGTGATAAGCTTGGGGGTAGTCGGCGATGTCGTAACCCAGTTGTTTATAATAGGTGAGCATGGGAAGTGGCACAAAATGCACGTTCACGGCCACCTCGCTGCGGGCCACCTCGTTGATCATGGCATCACGCTGCGCCTCGGTGAAGCCCTTCACGCGCAAGGCATAGAGGTGGTATGAACTTTCCCTGCCACAAGTGTTGGATGGTGGGATGATGGCCCAGGGGCATGTGGCGAAGGCTGTGTTATAACGTTCGAAGATGCGTTTGCGCTCGGCCAGGAGTTTGTCGTACTGCCTGATTTGCGCCAGGCCGATGGCAGCGTTGATGTCGGCCATGTTCACCTTCATCCCCTTGCCCACGATGTCATAGCGCCATCCTCCGGCCTGGCTCTTGGTGAAGGCGTCCTTCGTCTGGCAATTGAGTGTCATGAGGCGCATGTCTTTGTAGAGTTGGCTGTTGTCGAAGGGTGCGGGCATGTTGAAGCAAACGATACCGCCCTCTGCCGTGGTGATGTTCTTCACGGCATGCAATGAGAATATGGCGATGTCGGTGTCGGCTCCCGTCCGGCGTGTGCCGTTCCAAGCACCTAAGGAATGGGCGGAGTCGCTAAGCACAAGGATGCGACCCAGTTTCTGCTGCACGTCGCTCTCCGGTGTGAACAGTCTTTTTACCTCCGGCTCCTCCACCAAGGCCATGATGGCGGGGTAGTCGCAAGGATAGCCGGCGATGTCCACGGGGATGATGGCTTTCGTGCGGGGGGTGATGGCACGGCGTATGGCATCGATGGAGATGTTGAAGTCGTCGCCGGAGTCCACCATCACCACCTTTCCACCGGCCCACAATACGGCCATGGCCGTAGCGCAGTAGGTGTAGGCGGGGATGATGACCTCGTCGTCGGTTTTCAATCCCAGCCAGCGCAGCATCATGATGGTGCCGGAGGTCCAGGAATTAACGCCTAAGGCGGCCTGTGAGCCGGTAAACCTCATGACCTCGCTTTCAAGGGCTTTCACTTTGGGACCGGTGGTGATCCAACCGGAGCGCAATGAGTCAACCACCTCGTTGACAACGTTGTCGTCCACGTATGGGGGTGAGAAGGGTATCTTCATATCTTTTGTTTTTATTTATGTGTCTTTAGTATGATGTTTTCGTGTGATGTGTTCATCTGTTGGCTTTCACCTCGAATTTCTTGTGGAACATCAGTTTGTATATGCCGGTGAAATATCCGATGCCATAGCTGAGGTGTATGTTGAGGAAGGTGTAGGGCATATAAAGTGTTAGGGCAGGCTTGTGCAGCTTGATGGCATTCTCCACGCCGATGGTGGTGCCGATGATGAAATAGAGGGCCATCATGGCCATAAAGATGTGCAGGATGGTGGTGCTGAAGCATCCAAGAATGCTTCCCAGGGCGATGCTTCCCACGAAGACCACGGGGAAGAACTGCCTGATGGTGGCAGGCTTGCCGAGCTTCTTGTTGACCAGCGGCTTGAACAATCCGTATTGGTAATACATTCTTCGCATCTTATCCATGCTGTCTCGGGCAGTGTAGTTGATGACCAACTCAGGTATGATGTATATCTTGCCTCCATGGTTGATGAGGCGTGCGTTGAATTCGTCGTCTTGGTTGCGGACGAGGTTTTCATCGAACAGGCCAATGCGGTCGAAAATCTCTCGCCGGTAACAGCCGAAAGGCACGGTGTCGGTCTGTTTGATTTCGTGCGAGCCTATTTTGTGTATCGAGCCACCCACACCGAAGGGATGGCTGGAGCAGATGGCAATGGCATGGCATTCGACCGTGTCTTTGGCTGGCATGGTGCACCAGATACCTCCGACGTTGTCGGCATTCAACTCGTAGAGGTATCTCACCAGGGTGGAGACATAGTTGGGTGGATAGACGCTATGTCCGTCGAGGCGGATGATGACCTCTCCCTTGGAGGCTTTGATGCCTTTGTTCAGGGCGTATGGTGTCACCTGCAAGGGGTTGTCGAGGAGGTGGATGAAGGGATATTCATTGGCATATCTTCCCACGATTTCGCGTGTGCGGTCGGGGCTCATTCCATCGATGAAAATCATTTCATAACGACCCTTCTCGTAGTCTTGGGCAAGGATGGAAAGGAGACATTGCTCAATGAATTTCTCCTCCTTGTAGATGGGAACTATGATGGAAACGAAAGGCTGCATGGGTTTAGTTGATTTTCTCCCATTCTGGGGCGTGGATGTCGATGGGGCAGTTGCGACGTAGCCAGATGGCGGGTGCGAAGACTTGCTCCGCATGTGGGTTGAGGTAGGCACCCCACCAACTGAAGGAACTGTTGGCAATGACCAATTGGCGGCAGTGGGTCATCAGGAACATGTCCCAACAACTGTCGGCACCGCGGTTGCCATCGACAAACACTATTTCTTGTCCTTGAGACATGGATGGGATGTTTGCACCACACCACTGCAAGTCGTTGGAGAATACGAAGATGGTGTGCTTGCGGCCGGGCCGTATGGCTCGTCGGAGGGCTTCAATGTAGTATTCAGGTGTGCAAATGTCGTTGAATTCTGGTGCGTTTTTGTAGTCGCCGCGCCTGACATGCAAGCCTATGCTGTCAGTTTGCTCGATGCGATGGCACATTTCCTCATTGTAGGAGTTGGGTTGCGGGGGGGTGAACACGTGCCGCAGCAGGGGTTTTATGTCGGCATAGTAGGCCTGGCATTCCCAGTAGCCCTCGTAGTATTTGTCGCCGGGAACAAACACGTCGTCGCGGAACATGAAATTATCTGTGTAGGGTGCCACATATTCCGTCTTCAACGGGGGGAGGAGGTGACGCGCCATGCGTGAGAGCACATAGTTGGGAATGTGTCGTGTCACGCGGCGCAGGTCTTTGCGACGGGCCACGGGGAGGGTGGCGTTGGCGAAGAGACGCCCCAACTCGTAACCATTGTGCATGTTGATGGAACCCAATTTCTTGAAAAAAAGTGTGTGATAATGCTGGGTGTCCACCATCACTCGGTCAGAGGGGAAGTGGTGCTGGAGCATCATGGCGAAGGCGTATTGGAACATTTGGTTGCCCAACCCTCCGGCTATGTTGACTATTTTCAGACTTTCAGACAAAAGAGCGATGTTTGGTGGTGTGGTGCGACACTCTTTGATAGAGGTTCACCACGTTGTTGTTAAGGAGGTCGATGTCGAGGCGGCTTCTGAGGCAATCGCGGGTGTTGTCGGTGTAAGGCTTTTGGAGCGAGGCCTCTATCTGTCGGGCGGCAGTTTCCGGGTCTCGGCTGATGACCATGGAGTTGGACAGGCCGTGTAGTTGCTGTCGTGCGTCACCTACGTCCACGCTGAACACTCTCTTGTTGAGAGCCAAACACTCGCGGATGATGTTGGGGGAACCCTCTTCGTCGGAGGTAAGCAGCAGTATGTCGCAGGCATTGACCCACAAGGGCGTCTCTTCGGCTTTCACGCCGCTCATCACCAAGAGGCGTGTGTTGTCAAGAAGCGAAGTGATTTTCTCTGCCAAGTCGCGGCGTTTCACATTTGTCCGGCTGATGTCGGAGAAGAGCGCGAGACGGCCATCGCCAAGACCGAGCCGTCCTCGGGCATCACCTTGTTCCATCGGAAAGAACGTCTCGTAGTCCACCCCCAATAGCTGCGTGAAGGAGCGGCGCTTCAGGCGTTTGCGCAGCAGGGAAGGAACGTATGCTTTCAATTCTCCGGCCACGAAGCCGACATTTCCGTAGAGGAGTATGCATGCAAACGAGGCCCACTGGTTGAGGCGTATCTTAATTTTCTCCAACTTGCTGCTTGCAGTCTGCACCGCCTTGGCATGGATGTCGGTGCCATGGAAGGTGATGAGGGTCGGCTTTCTGGATCCGGCGAGTGCGAGACGCACGAGCAGGGCATATAGACCTCCAAAATGCACGTGTGCCACGTCGTGCCGTCGTGCTTCCTTTGCGATGCGCCGCAGACTGGCGACCGTGTTGCCCTTGAGGAAAGGTTCGAAATGTGCTGTCGAAATGCGTTTGTCTCTGTTCAAGGAGCGAGTCATCCGCTCTATGATGGGGTTGCCTACACCCTCGGCGTTGCGCACTTGGTTGGATATGAGCAGCACGCTCACCAGTTGGTTTGGGGTGGAGGGCTGCATGGCTAATGGAAGAGTTGGACGAAGCGCGATTTGTCGAACAGGTCGTAGTGGTTGTGGATGTTGGTGAGATGGGTGGCTTCAACCATGCAGTCAGCCAATTCGGAGGGAGCCTCGATGTTGCAATAATATCCGTTGACACCGGGCTTCACCAACTCCTTGACGATAGGTACGCAGGTAGTGCTTGCTATTGGCTTGTCGAAGCACATTGCTTCCAACAGCACATTGGGAAAGCCTTCCATCCTTGAAGAAAGGACGAAAACGTCGCAATACTTCATAAAAGGGTAGGGGTTGCTTTGAAAACCGACAAGGTTGATGCTTTCGTCAATGTTGAGCTTCCCTAACAGGTTGCGGGCATAGGCGCTGTCGTTGCGACCCACGATGGTGAGACGTGCCTCAGGCAGTTGATGCCTCACTTGATGGAATGCCTCCACCAGGGTGTCCACGCCCTTGGGGAGGGAGATGTTGCCCACGGAAAGGAAATGAGGTCCGGCACCCACAAAGGGGCTGGGTGTGCCGGCGGCGCGGGCGCGTATGTCATCCGGGTCTATGGGGTTGTTGATGGTCACCACCTTCCCTTTAGGGAGATGGTATCGCTCCTCCACTTGCTTGCGCATTTCGTCAGTTTGTGCCACAATAGCCTTGGCCTGGGGCAGCAACCAATGGTTGATGGTATGAATGAAACGCCATTTCATACCCGTCAGTCCGCTGTACAACTTGTTGGAGGGCATTGTCGGCATCCGGACAACGACAGGGATGCTCAAGAGTTTGCCTGCGAGCAATGCAACGATAGAGACGTGCTCATGGGTGGAGAAGAGCAGCGTGTCTCGATGATGGCTCAGGAAACGGAGGAGCCGGGGGAAGGAGGCGAAGACGCGTGAACATCTTAGTATCGACACTTTGAACTCGCCGGAAAGCCAGTTGTGAGAATCTTCGCCATCGCCACAGAGGCAGACAAAGCGCACATCCTCGCCCGCCTCCTTGAGAATGTGGGCCAGGCGGAAGCATACACGCTCCGCACCACCCACGCCAAGGTCGGGCAGTAAGAAATGGTAAGTCATCTGATGTGGGGATGGCGCTGTCGCATTTGCTGTACGTGGAGGAAGAACACCATCAGGCTGAAATAGTTACGCTTGGTGTAATAGGAGACAGCGCCCCAATCGGTTGTCAGCATCAGGAAAAGCCAAATGACAAAAAAAATGGCAGACTTGTCTATCTTGATGTATTTCAACTCGTTCACCATCAAGTAAACGTGGATGGAGTAATAGGAAATGAGGCCTAAGAGGCCACCACATGCAGCCAATTCGGCATAGTTGCAGTGTAGATAAGTGATGTGGTCGCTACCTACCATGGACAGCAGCACAGAGCTGTTGTTGATGCCGATGCCCGCGACGGGGGTTTTCAAAAATTGGTCCCATCCCACTTGACGGTAATATTCACGAAGGGAGGTGGAGGAGTCCACTTCGCCCTCGCCGGTAATAGACGCAATCAACCCCTGTACGCGCTCGCTGGCACCTGAGAACAATCCTGTATGTGCCAGTGACTCCACCAAGATGGCAATGACGACACCTGCTGCGAGAAACTTGATGATGGGAAGCATGTTGTGGCGTGGTCCTAAACGAGCTTTGAAAAAGAAGAGCAGGAAGACGCCGACAACCACCATGAAGATGGCCTTTCGGCTCTCAGTGGCACCGACGATGATAATTGCTGGTATGACAAAGAAAATGTCTTTACGCTTTTTCTCGAAAAGGTGGAGGTAAAAGTGGATAATAACAGTTAAGGCTGCCAACATCCCGATAACGTTCACATTGTTATAGGTATTGCCAATGCGACTGGAATCCGAAGAAAGGGACAAAATACTTCCAAATCCGTAAAAAAAATAGGTGTATACCACGACGGTGTATCCTGCGAACATGATGATTTTAATCAGCGTGTTAATGTTGTCTTTCATCGGTGAAAAGGCAGTGTAAAACACGCTCATCACTATAATGGTTTGCAAGATGGTATTGCCCATCGTAATAGTCATACGGCCGTTAAGAGCCCAGAAAGTGGTGGCATAGCAATACAAGCAAAATTGCAATGTGAACAAAAGGTATGGAGTGAATTTGAAATGTAAGTTGGATATGCCTATGACAAAAATAGCCAAGCCAAGCATGAAAGAGGCTCCATACGAGGTGTTGTCTAAGATGACGAAGGAACAATATAGTAGGAAGGTGGCAATGATTATCGCCTTTTCCCGATGGTCGTATTGTTTGAGCATTAGTGGGATGGATTTGATGATAGCAGCCGGGGAATACGGTCTATGACATTATACACAATCTGTCTCCTTCGCACATCTTTGATGGGCGAAGAGTAACATATCATTGTGCCAAATGCCATAACCGCATTGGAGAGAAGGAAATAGTTTTCATACCAATTATTTGGTTTCCAGCCTGTTGGGAGTCCAACAAAGACGGATGGGGTCATTCAATTCCAACTCTCGCAGTATTTACAATCGACTACTATTTTGCATTTTCGGGTGCAAAGATAGTGCAAAACGAGCGCAATACAAAATAAATAAGCATTTTTTTATTTTTATTGCCGAGTAGCCGCCTATCTTATCAAAAGATAGTGCAAAACGAGCGCAATAAAAACCAAAAATTCAAATTTTGCTTGTTTGTTTTATTGCCATACCATCTTTTTGCGACTTTTTTTGGGGAAGTCAGATGAAATAGGTATTTTTGCAACCTTGAACCGCGCAGTTAGAGCAAACGTGACAAATTGATTCACAATTTTCAACAAATAATATGAGAATTACTGTTATTGGGAGTGGCAATTCTATCTTGATATATGCTGCCAAGATATATGAGAAATCGCACGAAGTGGCCATTTTGAGGACCACGTCGAAGTGTAATGTTTTTTTGGGGGATAATCAAGGAAAAGGTCTTTCTCAAAACCTCATCATTTTATGAAAGGCAGAGACATCAGCATCGATTGGCTAAAAGTGATGGCTGTATTGTTTGTTTTCAACTCACATCTGGAGCATCTTTATGGTTCCATGGGCTTTATGGCTACTGGCGGGATGATTGGTGTGGGCTTGTTTTTTTTCTGTTCTGGTTTTACATTGCTGCTCAAACCGATGGAGGGTGTCAGGCATTTTCCCGAATGGTATAAGCGGCGTATCATTCGTATTTACCCCACGGTGTTTGCATTTGCCATCATTGACGGGGCGTTTTTCCACAATCATCGCGACATCGTCACGGTCATCTTTACCGGTTGTGGATGGTTCGTGCAGTGCATCATGGTCTATTATGTCATCATTTTCTTCATCGGCAGTTACCTGAAAAACCGACTTAAATGGGTGGCCATTCTATGGCCCGTCCTTGTGGCAGTATGTTTTCTCCATGCGTATCATCAGCCAGGTTTTTTCATGTTCACCGATCCTTTTCAGCGGATACCTTTCTTCCTCTTCATGCTCATGGGAGCAATGACAGGGTTATCTGTTGATAAGATTAAAATTCGGCCTGTTGTCGATGCGCTGATGCTGATGCTATGCATCGTGGCTTACTACCTCATTATCTATTTCAGCATGAGGAATGACCAACCCACGATGTTGCAGTTTTTCTGTTATTTCCCCGCTCTTGGAACAATCTATTATTTTTATAAGGTGTTTCGCTCCAAATGGGCGGCGAGCATTTACCGTCATCCCTTCGCCCAATCCATCATACGGTTTGTGGGTGGGTTGTGTTTGGAAATCTACCTGATACAATTCAGCGTGATTACTACAAAACTCAACCATCTCTTTCCTCTCAACATTTTGATTGTCTTCGCTGAAGCGCTGGCTTTGGCCTATCTGACACGATGCCTGGCACGCTTTATCCTTCAGACATTCTCCGACAAGCCCTACGACTGGACTAAGATGGTGAAAATATGAATACAAGCAGTTCATCCATATACAAAAAAGCAAAACTATAAGATATATGTTGTTTAATTCCATCGCGTTCCTATTGTTCTTTCCAATAGTGTGTACATTATATTTTTTCATTCCTTCCAGACAGATAAGGACAAGAAATATGATGCTGCTTGTTGCCAGTTATTATTTCTATATGAACTGGAAACCAGCATACGCGCTGTTGCTGTTGACAAGTACTGCTGTGACTTATCTCTCAGCTCTTGGCATCGGACACTTTGCGGAAAAGCGAAAGAAAAAAATGTGCCTTGTAAGCAGTCTGGTGTTGAATCTCGCCATTCTTTTTTTGTTTAAGTATTATAATTTTCTTTCGTCGAATATAGAGGCGGCCTTTCAATCTTTTGGTTTGGGAATAAACATGCCGGATTTTGGCTTGCTTTTGCCAGTGGGCATCTCGTTCTACACATTTCAGGCATTGGGCTATTCCATTGATGTTTATCGTGGCACAACAAAGGTGGAGCGTGACTTTTTCACATACGCTTTGTTTGTGTCTTTCTTTCCACAGTTGGTGGCAGGCCCTATAGAACGTTCCAACAATCTCCTTCCACAGTTCAAACAAGAGCATCGCTTTGACTACGAGGCGGTGATGTCCGGCGTGCGACTGATGTTGTGGGGCTACTTTATGAAATTGGTTTTAGCCGACCGTTGCGGGCTATACGTTGACGCCATTTTCAATAATGTGGATAAACACAATGGCGGCTCTTATTTAGTTGCATCTTTGCTTTTCCCTTTTCAAATATATGGTGATTTTGCAGGTTATTCGCTCATAGCCATTGGTGTGGCACGTGTGTTGGGCTTTCGTTTAATGGAGAATTTCCGTCGACCTTATTTCGCATGCACCGTGGGCGAGTTTTGGCATCGTTGGCACATATCACTTTCCACTTGGTTCAAGGACTACGTTTATATCCCGCTTGGTGGGAACCGGGTAGGTCGCATGCGCAACTATTTCAACCTTTTTGTTACATTTGTGGTTAGCGGTATCTGGCACGGAGCTAACTGGACTTTTCTTTGTTGGGGTAGTTTGCATGGAGTGCTACTCTGCATCGAGAAGGCGCTTGGTTTTAGTAAGCGTCGTTTTTCAGGCATGAGGAAATTTTTTCATTGGGCTGTTACTTTCGTCATCATCTGCTTTGCATGGATTATGTTTAGAGCAAACAATTTGTCGGATGCCATGACAGTAGTTGCCGGCATCTTTACAAATCCAGGCGCACCATATCTTGACTATGCCAGTTTTATCGCTATTATGTTGGCTATGACTGTATTGTTAATCAAAGAATTTGCAGATGAATACCAGTGGAAGACACACATTGCAGAATCAAATTCTTGGATTGTCCGGCACGTCTATCTTGTCATGATGATAGCCTACATCATCCTTTTCGGGGTGTTGGGTGGTGACCAATTTATTTATTTTCAGTTTTAAAGTACAGAAGATATGAAAAAGTTGTTGACAAGCATTCTGTTCGTACTTGTTGGTCTCTTCGCCGTTGACCGTCTCGGCGGGATGGTGATGTGGTGGGTGAATCAGCACACCCATGATGTCTCTGGGCCAAAAATAAAATACCTTGTGAACGATGTTCATGAAGATATGGTGTTGATGGGCACCTCGCGTTGCAATTCGCATTATGTTCCGTCAATCATCAGCGACACGCTTGGCGTCAGTGTGTATAATGGAGGCATTGATGCATCTGACAACATCTATGCGCATTACTTCATACTGAATCATATTCTGTCCATTCACAAACCAAAAGTAATATGTCTTGAAGTGATGACAAGTGACTTTGCTCAGCAAAAAGACCCTTTTGCCACAGTATCTTTCTTCGCTCCCTATTTCGGACGCAATGAAAATGCGGATTCCATTTTTCGATTAGCTGGTAAATACTGGCAATACAATTTGTCACATTTATATCGATACAATGCAAAAGCGGCGTCAAATATTGCGGGGCTTGCTGTTGACAGGAATGAAGGAGGCGATAATGGTTACATCCCCAATCCCAAACCTGCCCATCATCCTCACTCATTGGTTCATAAGCGTACACCGGCAAAGGTGGATAGTCTGAAATTGGAGTATGTTCAACGTTTCATCAACCTTTGTCATAATAATAATGTGAAATTGTTGTTTATGATTTCTCCAATGTATGCCAAGATAGACTCTGATTGCTATGATGTAATAAAATCCATGGCCAAGCAGAACAATATCCCGTTCATAGACTATCATTCTGCCGGGCTTTTCTTTGACCACCCTGAGTATTTCAGGGACAAAGCCCATTTATGGGACGAAGGAGCCAGAATATATTCAGCTATATTTGCACATGATGTTAAAGCGTATGTTGAATCTAAGGACTCGTGATGCGACATCTCATACGCATTAGAGTAGGATAAAATGTCTCATCATTTTGGGATTTACAAAAAAAAGAGTATTTTTGCACGATAATTACAGGTAATATGGTATTTACTAAAGATACGAGAAAGGATATTGTAGAATGGGATGTGGAAAACTGGTGGAATTTTATCGATTTCATCAACCATTCCAATGTGGATTTCAAGGGGAAGCGCATTTTGGACATTGGCGGTCGAAATGGAGGCCTTTCCTTGTATTGTGCCTTGGTAGGGGGGGCGGAAATATTGTGTACAGACAAACTTCCTCCTTCACCCAAAGCCATTGTGCTTCACCATAGATATGGCGTTTCTGACAAAGTCAGGTACGAACAGATGAATGTTACGGCCATTCCTGACAAATATAAGAATTATTTTGACATCGTTGTGTTCAAATCGGTCATAGGGTCGGTAGAAGCCCATGGTGATGCCAATAGCGGTCGGTTAATGTCCGAAAACATCAAGAAGGTTTTGAAGCCTGGGGGCATCTTGTTCTTTTCCGAGAATTTGAAAGCCACCAAAATCCATCAGTTGTTAAGAAAGTCGAATGAATTTACATGGGTTTACCAAGATCGGAATAGCATCCATGCGCTTTTTTCCGATATGGAGATGATGGATGAGAAATATTTTGGTTTTCTTGGTTGCTTTTGTCGTAATGCCAAGGTAAGGCATGTCCTCAGCACGATGGACAAGCTGTTAAATCGCATCATCCCTGCTTCATGGAAATACATAGGTGCTTATCACTACAAGAAACCTGTGGCAGATGATAGGTGAGATATGAGCATCCATCACCTTGGGCTGGTTGCAAGGTAGGAACATTTAAATGTTTATGGGTTTTTTGATGGCTTGCCGAAGCCAAAAAAGTATTTCACCTTTGGCATTCTCCGTATGGTTTCCACTATGGCCACGGATAACATCAAGGTGCTGACAAATACCAGCGCCATCAGTAGTTTTGGGTGATAAACGTGCAAGACCCTGACGAAGATTTCCCGGGAAACACCCAATGTGAAGCCGTTGAAGAGATAGAACTGCAATGAGTATTTGCCGCAATAGGAAAATGCCTTGTTGAGGTGGGTGAATGGTACCAAACGGATGCAAACACCCCAAATGGCCAGGCTGAAGCAAACGGGCATGAGCCAATAATATAACAACGAGCCTATGTGGTCTGTGAGGCAATAATAGCATCCCAAGACATAGACCAACGAAAGGATGATGATGGTGTAAGGATGGGCAAGCCATTTCTTCAGGCGGGCGTAATGGGTGTGTATGATGTAGCCCAAGAGGAAGAAAAAGCCAAAGTAAATAGCCTGGTGTATCTTGAGAAAGCCGATATGTGCCAGGTGCATTTCCCTAATTACTAAAAGCACCACCATCAAAACGACGGCTATTCGCGGCGTCAGCTTGGGCCTTGCGAGGGTGAAGACTACATGGAGTATGAACAAGGTGTATATGAACCAGTACCAGTAACCATAGAAAAAAATCAGGATGAGGGCAACACCTAAGTTGCCGGTGGGTCGGTTGAATAATGCTGGCGCAAGCAGCCGAACGCCTAATATGATAAACGACATGACAAAATAGGGCACTACCAGCCTGTCCACTTTACTTTTCATCGATTGCCAAAAAGGCTTCCTGCCGGAGTTGCCAAACAGAAATCCGGAAATGATGAAAAACGGGGGCATCGAAAAATCCCGCAAAAGGCCGGTAAAGATGTTGTACCAACCATATTGATCCATGGAAATATATTTCACACCTCCTGAATGAGCAAGTAGCACCAAAAGGATGGCTACACCCTTGATGATGTCAATCTCTTGATAAAAATGTTTTCGGGCCGTTGCCATATAGTTGTTTTAAAATGGATTGTTGGTGCTGTCAACCTTTGACTCCTCGTATGCCTTGATGACGGCATAAAGGTCACGGGTGAACTCCCGAGCACCTGTGGCGTTCATGTGCTTGCCGTCGGCAAAATATTTATCCACATGCATATATTTGGGATGGTTGGTGAAATCGAAAAAGGGAATGCCCTCACGCTTGCAACGCTCTTTCAACAACTGTAATTCACGGATTTTCGCCGCATCGGACTCATACCATATAGGAGACTTGGCAAAATACAGGCGAGAGCCTTTGGATAGCTGGATGAACTTGTCCAAGTATTTCAATTTCACTTGGTCGTATTCAATGGTGTCCGACCCCTCTTCGGTTAAAGTGGCCACAGGTCTCATTTTCTTGGAATATATGGGTGCAAAACCTCTGATGTTTTCTTCTTCAGAAATACCGGTAAAATAGACGAAAGCGCTCTTGATGAAAGAGGAATTGTATCGGTATGCCTTAGAAAACATTTTGAAGCGATTTTTGGGGTCAACGTCTTGGAACAATTCTCCCATTCCGTCCCTATCGTATCGGTTTTTCAGCCATATCAGTTGCTGGTCGTTCTTACCTGGCAGCAAGTCGTATCCGGGGACGACATCCAAGATGATGTATTTGGGTTGGTGGCGTTCTCTGACCATCTTCAAACGTGCGTATGCCTGCAATATTCCGCAGCCGTCAGCTCCGCAATTGTAAACGGAGAGGCCGAAAGAGTCCGCAAGGATTTCTGTGTCGTAATGGTGCAGCGCTCTGGATGAGCCGAACACCAGCACGTCGTCCATACATTCATTACTAATGTAGTTGTCGCGACCCTGGCCGCCTGTGCGTATATTGTTGGTAATATGGTAGAAGATAGCACCCACTGCCATATCGCAGATGACGATAATCCCAAAGAAAACCAGTATCTTTAAAAGCAAGCGTTTCATCTCTCAGAAATTAGCATAAATGAATTGTTCTGCACCAAAGGCTCCCATCAGAAGGATGGCGAATATCAGGAAAACGTATGTACCCCATCTCACCAAAAGGTGACGGCTGTTCATCAGCGGCAGATGATTGGGGAAGAACTCGTCGCGAATGTCTTTCACGACAAGCAATACCACGGCGAGAGTGGTGAGGGCCAGTGTCTGCGGGTCGTCGTAGAAGAGGGTGAGCGGTGAAGAGAAATCGAAGATATGGGCGATAAAGCGGCAGGCCGACTCAAGCGTAGGCATGCGGAAGAATATCCAGGCGAAATTGACCAAGAGGAAGGTGATGAGGATTTTCACCGTCTTGCCCCAAGGGCCGTATTCGCATTTCTGCTGCCCCGTCATCTTCTCCACTACTTGTGCCAGACCGTGCCACAAGCCCCACACGATGAAGGTCCAGTTGGCACCGTGCCAGATGCCGCTCACCAGGAAGGTGGCAAGGATGTTCATGTAGTTACGAAACTTGCTGCAGCGGTTGCCGCCAAGGGGAATGTAAATGTAGTCTTTCAACCAGGTGCTTAACGAGATGTGCCAGCGCCTCCAGAAATTGGTCACGCTGTAGGAGAAATAGGGACGTCGGAAGTTTTCTGTCAGTTCGAAGCCAAGTGTCTTGCCCACGCCGATGGCCATCAGCGAGTAGCCAGCGAAGTCGGCATAAATCTGAATGGTGTAGAGCAGGCTTGCGACGAAGCAGGTCAGACCGCTGAAGAAATGGAAGGAAGGCATGACCGTATCGACATAAAGGCCGGCTCGGTCGGCAACCACGGTCTTCATCACCATGCCCCACAGGAGCATCTTCAATCCCTCCACGCATTTTGGGTAGTTCAGGTGGGGGCGGCGGCATTTGAATTGTGGCAGCATCAGAGAAGCCTTGTTGATGGGGCCGGAGAGGATAGAAGGAAAGAAGGAAATGAACAAGGCGTAGGTGAGGAAGTCGCGCTCTGCCGGGATGCGCTTCTTGTAAACGTCATAACAATAACCTATCGCCTGCAGGGTGAAAAACGATATGCCTACAGGGATGGCCCAGTTGAGGCCAGGAAGGTCCACATGCAGACCGACGGCTTCCAGAAACCGCGTGAGGGTGTCGTTGATGAATCCCAGGTACTTGAAAACAAGCAAGGGAAGGAGGGACAGGACTATGGTTGCTCCCAGCAGTACACGAGGACTACGTACTTGCCCCAACAACCTTGCCCCGGCGTAGGTGACGATGGTGACGAGAAGGAGCACCAAAGCGTATGAAGGCTTCCAGTTTATGTAGAGCGCATAACTTGCCAGAAGTAGGAATAAATTGCGTGTGCGGAGCCAACCGGCGGGGATGGCATAATAGAAAAGGAAAATGAGTGGATATAAAGTAATAAACAGAAGTGAATTGTATTCCATGACTTGATGATGCTTGTCAAAACGTTTCGGCCTGCAAAGTTAGTGCAAGCCGAACACAATACAAAACAAAAAAGCAAATTTTTTGTTTTTATTGTTTAGGCGCAGCCTAATTTCGCGTCAGCAAAGTTAGTGCAAGCCGAACACAATACAAAACAAAAAAGCAATTATTTTGTTGAAATGAATTATGTCATTGAAAAAAACATCGATGCTTTATGACAAGAATACACCGATATGCTGCGAGTTTTGCGAAAAATACACTAACTTTGCACACGTTTTTCACATCTTATATAGAAAATAGATATACTACCATAGCATGACAGACATAGAAATCGCACGAGCGACAAAATTGGCTCCCATTACAGAGGTGGCAGGGAAAATGGGAATTCCATCGGAAGGGGTGGAGAATTATGGCAATTACATTGCCAAGATTGACGAGAGGATGATTGACGAGGAGAGGGTGAAGAAGCACAAACTCATCTTGGTCACCTCCATCAGTCCCACGAAAGCGGGAATAGGTAAGACCACCGTCAGCATAGGTTTGTCTCTGGGCTTGAACAAAAACGGCCATAGTGCCACGGTGGCACTTAGGGAGCCGTCGCTCGGACCATGTTTCGGCATCAAGGGAGGTGCGGCCGGAGGAGGCTATGCACAAGTATTGCCCATGGAGAAGATCAACCTCCATTTCACCGGTGATTTCCATGCTGTCACATCGGCACACAACACCATCGCGGCGTTGCTCGACAACTATATCTTCCATCATCAGGGAGAGGGATTTCTTAAGGAAATATACTGGAAGCGCGTGCTCGACGTCAACGACCGTGCGCTAAGAAACGTCACCATCGGACAACAGGGCGAGGGCGTGGAGCGGCAGACGGGCTTCGACATCACACCAGCCTCGGAACTTATGGCCATATTGTGTCTCGCAGGAAGCATTGAAGACCTCAGAAGGCGCATAGGAAACATTGTGCTTGCCATCACACGCGACTCCACACCTTTCACCATCAACGACCTGGGGGCCACCGGAGCCGTCACCGCACTGCTCCTCGATGCCATACACCCCAACCTCGTGCAAACTACCGAACAAACACCGGCTCTTATTCATGGAGGGCCGTTCGCCAACATTGCCCATGGCTGTTCGTCGGTGCTCGCCACCAAGATTGCCCTTACATTCTGCGATTACGTGGTGACGGAGGCTGGCTTCGGAGCAGACTTGGGAGCGGAGAAATTCTTTGACATCAAGTGTCGGAAAACGGGGTTGCAACCCGCACTGACGCTACTCGTGGCAACCACCCAAGGGCTGAAGATGCACGGCGGCATACCCCTCGACCGTATCAAGGAACCCAACAAGAAGGGTTTGGTGGAAGGCTTTAAAAATATGGACAGGCACATCGCCAACCTCCATTCATTCGGACAGACTGTCGTCGTAGCCATCAACCGCTTCGACTTCGACAGCCAGGAGGAACTCGATATGATAAAAGACCATTGCAGGGAGCTGGGCGTGGATTGCGCAATGAACAATGCCTTTGCCGAGGGTGGGGAAGGCGCACGGGAACTGGCTCGGATAGTGGTGGACAACATTGAGCGAAGGCCTTCAAAACCACTTACATACGCATACAACGATGATGATGACATCGTCACCAAGATTGAGAAGGTGTGCAAGAACATATACGGGGCGGCAACGGTCACGCTCAGCGAGAAGGCAATGGCACAGCTCCATGAGATGAAACGCATATACGCTCCGGAGAGCGACGTGTGGAGATACCCTGTCTGCATCGCCAAGACACAATTTTCCTTCTCCGCCGATTCAAAGCAGTATGGATGTCCCCGAGACTTCGACATCTTCATCAGGGAAATCATCGTCAACGCCGGAGCGGAGATGCTCGTCGCTGTGGCGGGGAAGATGATGCGAATGCCCGGATTGCCCAAGATGCCACAGGCTGAGCGCATTGATGTGGTGAACGGAGAAATTGTGGGACTATCATAATACACACCTTATTTTATAATAAATTCATCTTCCATTTCCATCTTTAATTGCTTTAATTTATGAAACCTTTTCTTTTATGGCTGATGCTGATGACTTGCATGGTTGCAAGTGCGCAAAGCTCCAACAAATTGTATGAGGAGGGCAAATCCCTCTATGATGCCAAGAAATACACGCAAGCCGTGGATAAATTGTTGCAAGCTGCGGAAAAGGGACACAAGAAAGCGCAATACCGTCTCGGTTTCTGCTACGACAAGGGAAAGGGAGTGGCAGAAGATGACAAAAAAGCCTTCTATTGGTATGAAAAGGCGGCCGCACAAGGACATGCCAAAGCTCAATATCAACTGGGGCAGTGCTACAAGAAAGGCGAGGGAACGACCAAGGATATGGCCAAAGCCTTGAAATATTACAACTTGTCGGCTAAGCAGGGAAATGCCAACGCCCAACTCGCATTGGGAAAATGTTATCTCAAAGGAAAGGGAGTGACGGCCGACAAGGAAAAAGCGAAGATGTGGTGCTTGAAGGCTGTGAAAAACGAAAAAGGTGGGGATGAAATTCTTGCCGAACTGAGAAAGGACGCCGCCAATGGCGACGAGGATGCCAAAATCATCCTGCAAATGGTGGGTAAGCGCCCGTAAAGGGAATTATAGACCCACAGCTTCCATCACTTTTTCCGTAGCGCCCGCCTGCCCCTTGACGAACTGCCCAGCTGCGCTGCTTGACTTTGCGAGGTATTCGCTGTCGCCTGCCAGGCGGTTCATCGTCTGACGGAAGGTGTCTTTTCCGTCCACCTCGAAACCACCGCCGACGGAGAGCAGCCCCTGTGCCTCTTGAAAACGCTTGTTGTTGGGACCGAAGATCACCGGCATGTCCCACACGGCGGCTTCCAGCACATTGTGGATGCCCACGCCGAAGCCACCACCCACGTAAGCCACTTCACCATAACGGTAGATGCTCGAAAGGAGGCCGAAGCAATTGATGATGAGGCATCGGGCCTGTGCCGCCTCTTCCAGTGTGGTCTCGGTGTAGAGCACCGACGGCATCTTCAAACTGGAACGTATTTGTCGCAGGTGGTCGGCACCTATCACATGAGGGGCGATGATGAGACGCCACTCAGGATGCTCGTTGAAATAAGGGATGAAGACATCCTCGTCGGGAGGCCAGCTGGAACCAGCGACGAAGACGCGATGCCCATGGGCGAAAGCTTCGGCGATAGGCAGCTCCTTGGCTGCATCCCGTATCTGCAGCACGCGGTCGAAACGTGTGTCGCCCACTACGGTGACATTCTCCAAACCCAAACTCCCCAAAAGGCGACGGCTTGTCTCGTTCTGAACGTAGAAATGGGTGACGCATTTCAACACGCGGGAGTACTCGTGCCCGTACCATCTGAAAAACACCTGCTCCGGACGGAAGATGCTCGACACGCTATACACCGGCACCTTGCGGTGGCGGAGGATATGGAGGTAGTTGTACCAGAATTCATACTTGATGAAAAAGGCCTTCACTGGCCTCACCAACCGCAGGAAGCGGCGGGCGTTGACGATGGTGTCGAGTGGCAGGTAGCAGATGATGTCGGCTCCCTCGTAGTTCTTGCGCACCTCATAGCCGGAGGGTGAGAAGAAGGTGAGGAGAATTTTGTATTCAGGATGATCCTTGCGAAGGCGCTCCATCAGCGGTCGGCCTTGTTCGAACTCTCCTAAGGATGCCGCGTGAAACCACACATACTCCGCATTTGGCTCCACTTTCTCGCGCAACACGGCAAAGGCGTCGCGCTCGCCACGCCACATCTTGCGCACCTTCTTGTCGAATAGACTGTAGATGGCTACGCCGAGGAGGTAGAGGTAGATCAAGAGGTTGTACACGAGGCACTTGTTTTATACCGGTTGAGCCGGTAGTTGTTGCTATATCGTGGCGATGGCCTTGCGTATCCGCCTGACAGTTTCATCCTTGCCAAGGAATGCGGAGATGTCGAACATCCCCGGCCCCTTGCCGATACCCACCAAAGCCAGACGGAAGGCGTTCATCACGTCGCCCAACTTGTAGCCTTTTCTCTCCACCCAGGCCAAGACCACCTTTTCCTGACCAGCGACGGAGAAATCGGAAAGACTTTCCAAAAGATCGGCCAATTCGCCCATCACGCGAGGGGAGTCCTCCTTCCAACGCTTGCGCACCGTCTTCTCATCGTACGAAGTAGGCGGCACGAAGAAGAAGGAGCAAAGAGGCCACAGCTCCTTGACGAAGTTCACACGGTCCTTCATCATGGCCACCACTTCCACCACGCGCTCGAAGGGCTCGTCAACGCCATGGCCGGCCACGATGGGTGCGAAGAGGCTCGCCACCTCCTCGTTGCTCTTGTGGAGCATGTACTCGTGGTTGAACCACACGCATTTCTTGTAGTCGAAGCGGGCACCCGATTTAGAACACTTGTTGATGTCGAAGAGGCGTACAAGCTTGTCGAGGGTGAACACCTCCTGGTCGGTTCCAGGGTTCCATCCTAAAAGTGCGAGGAAATTGATGATGGCCTCCGGGAAATAGCCGTTCTCGCGGTAGCCTGCCGACACCTCGCCCGTCTTCGGGTCTGTCCATTCCAAAGGGAACACAGGGAAGCCCAACCGGTCGCCGTCGCGCTTGGAGAGCTTGCCTTTGCCCTCCGGCTTGAGCAACAAGGGAAGGTGGGCGAAGCGGGGCATCGTGTCGGCCCAACCCAAGGCGCGGTAAAGCAGTACGTGGAGCGGGGAACTGGGAAGCCATTCCTCACCGCGAATCACATGGGTGATTTCCATCAGGTGGTCGTCCACGATGTTGGCCAAGTGGTAGGTGGGAAGTTCGTCGGCACTCTTGTAGAGCACCTTGTCATCCACCACGTCGCTCATGAAACGCACTTCGCCGCGGATGATGTCGTCGATGAGCACCTCCTGCCCTGGCTCCACCTTGAAACGCACCACAAATTGTGTGCCGTCATCGATGAGAGCCGACACTTCCTCCGGGGGAAGTGTCAGGGAGTTGCGCATCGAGCCTCGGGTGCGGGCGTCATACTGGAAATTGGGTGTCTCCGCACGGCGGGCGTCAAGCTCCTCGGGCGTGTCGAAGGCAATGTAAGCTTTGCCGTCCTCAAGCAGCTGATCCACGTAACGGCGGTAGATCTTGCGACGCTCGCTCTGGCGGTAGGGGCCGTAAGCACCTCCTATCGACACACCTTCGTCGAACTTCACCCCCAACCATTGGAAGGCCTCCACGATGTACTCCTCAGCCCCTGGAACGAGACGTGTGGAGTCGGTGTCCTCGATGCGAAGCACGAGGCTTCCGTCGTGCTGCTTGGCAAAGAGATAATTGTACAATGCGGTGCGGACGCCGCCAATATGCAGGGGCCCCGTGGGGCTGGGTGCAAAGCGCACCCTCACTTTCCTTTCTTCCATAATGTGAATTTTCGTGCAAAATTAATGTTTTTTTTCCTAATTCTCATATTTTTTTCGTACTTTCGCCCCGAACAAACAAAATCCTCTTATCAATATGGGCATGTTCAGCAAAAAATGGAACTTGAATTGGCTCACGCTGCTCACCAATCTGGTCATTGTGGCAGTCGCCACTTTCATCATTGTCTTGGCTTTTCCCGAGAAGCCCAACCCACATTTTAAATTAGAAGTGGGAAAGCCGTGGTCACACACCACGCTCATCGCCCCTTTCAATTTTTATATAGTAAAACCTGAGGAGGCCATCAAGAGGGAGCAAGATCAGCTGCTCAAGGAATTCAGACCCTATTACATTATGGAGGAGGTGGTGGAGGAGAAGGCACTTTCCGACTTCCACAAAGCTTTGGAGAAGGACACCACCGGCGTGCTGAAAAACTACAGCGAACTCATCGAGCGAAGGCTGCATTTTCTTTATGAACAGGGCATTATGAGTGACCAAGAATACAACTTGGCTTCTACCGACACGTCGAATGTCATACGTATCGTGAGGGATAAGATAGAGACCCCCACGGAGATCAGCAGCGTCTTGCCGGTAATGAGGGCCTACGACCGCATCTTCTCAGACGAAGAATTGAAATCGCATAGGGCGCAGCTGACAAGATTCAATCTTTTCAGTTTTGTGCGTCCCAACTTGAAATACGACGAAAAACGTAACGCCTCCGTGCTGGATGATCTTCTTGGTGGTGTTGCATCTGTCGAGGGAGTTGTGGAAAAAGATGAGAAAATCATCGACCGGGGGGAGCTTGTCGATACCCTCGCTGCGAAGAAAATTTGGTCACTTGAGAAGGAATATGAGAAGGAAAACCATGGTATGAATGACCATCTGAGTCACCTTATGGGACAGGTGTTGTTCGTGGGAATCTTCATTCTTTTGTTTACTTGCTACCTCCAAATCTTTCGGAAAAGGTATTTCGCCAAGCCGCTCAACATTGTCATGCTATACCTGCTCATCGCCATTTTCCCCATTGCCGTGTCGCAACTCGCCAGTCATCCCTACGCCAGCTTCTACATTCTCCCCTTTGCCGTCGTGCCCATCATCACACAGGTGTTCTTTGACTCCAGAACGGCATTCATTACGCTCACCACCACCGTGCTCATTTCCGCTGTCGCAACCAACTACCAATATGAGTTCATCATTGTGGAGATGGCGGGAGGCATGGCTGCCATCTACGCCCTCAGCGATATGTCGAAACGTGCACAACTCTTCGGTGCCTCCATCATGGCCACCTTGTGCTCCGCATTCATCTATTACGCCATGCAGCTCATCTCCGGCAGTGAGTTTTTGCCACGCGACCGAAGCATGTTTGCCTATCTTGTTATCAGCGGTGTGCTCTCATTGCTGGCATATCCACTGATGTATGTCATTGAAAAAGTTTTTGGCTTCACTTCCAACATCACTTTCTTCGAACTCTCCGACACCAACCAGGAACTGCTGCGGATGCTTAGCGAGAAGGCACCCGGCACCTTTGCACACTCCACCACCGTGGGCAATCTCGCAGCGGAGGTGGCCAACCGCATCGGGGCCAATGCTCTTCTCGTGCGTACCGGAGCCCTCTACCACGACATCGGAAAAATGGAGAATGCTGTGTTTTTCACTGAGAACCAGGTAGGCATCAATCCTCACAACAAACTCTCCGAGAGAGGGGCGGAGAAGGAGAGCGCACGCATCATCATCAGCCATGTCACAGAGGGGCTTAAATTGGCGGAGCATTATGACTTGCCCGATGTCATCACCGACTTCATACGCACCCACCATGGCAAGGGGATGGCTCGCTTCTTCTATGTATTATACAAAAACAAACATCCAGAAGAGGAGGTGGATACCGCGGCTTTCACCTATCCAGGACCCAATCCTCACACGCGGGAGCAGGCCATCCTCATGATGGCCGACACCGTGGAGGCGGCCGTCAAGTCGCTCACCACCTACAACGACGAGACCATCAGCAAGAAGGTGGGAGAACTCATCGATGCACAGGTGAAGGCAGGGTATTTCGAGGAATGTTCCATCACATTCAGGGACATCGCCGTGGCCAAGCAAGTGCTAACTGAAAGACTCAAGAGCATCTACCACACCAGAATAACATACCCCAAACTCAATGAAGAGGAGTGAAGGGTATGATGTGTAGGCCGTGCATACTTCTTGAAGAGGGAATCTATGTCCAAGGCGTAGTATGACCGAGGTCTGTTTGCGTACACAAACATCCGTTTTTTTTTGCACAAAGTGCCATTTTTGTGCAAAAAATGTATGCTTTTTGTTTAACAAACGTTAATTTAATTGCCGAAAAAATGGAAATTCAGAACAATTAATATACCTTTGCAACCAATTTCAAGTCAAGAGATAATTAAATTTGTTTAAAATGGGTAAAAATAGATTGTATCTGACGGCCCTTGCCGCCATGTTTTCAGGAACAATGCTGGCCGGCGGTTTGCTGACCAACACCAACACCAACATCGCCTTTAATAGAAACTTCGCCCGCGACGGTGTCATTGCCATCGACGGTGTGTATAGCAACCCTGCCGGTGTGGCTTTCCTCCCCAACGGCTTCCACCTCTCGCTCAATATCCAGAACGTCTATCAGACACGTACCATCAATAGCGGCGTCTCTGTACCGTCGCTACAAGGCACTCCTTTCTATCAGCCCTTCACACTCAATGGCGGCGATGCCGATGGTGTGAAAACTTTCGAGGGAAAGGCCACAGCCCCGGTGCTTCCTTCCGTGCAGGCGGCACTTAACTATGACAAGTGGGGCTTCCAGGCTGGCTTATCACTCGTAGGGGGTGGCGGGAAATGCACCTTTGACGACGGACTGGGCTCCTTCGAGCGGACTATCGCCATGGTGCCGGCACTTTTGGCGCAAACCAACCAGACTTACCAGAGCAAGTATGGCGTGGACTTGGGTCTCGGCTCCAACACCCCCGGATACTCGGTGAACAGCTACATCAAGGGTCAGCAATATATCTTCGGCTTCCAACTCGGTGCCACCTACAAGTTCAACGAGCACCTGTCTGCTTACGGGGGCTTCCGCTTCAATTACATCTTTAATAAATATAAGGGAAGCATCACCGACATCAGTGCCAACATAGGTGGAAACAATGAGCGCCTCTACGATTATTTCGACGCAAAGGTCACAGAGGCACAGACTTCTGCCGCCATCTACGCCGCCACGGCAGCCGCCACCACCGATGCTGCCACGAAGGCACAACTTGAAGCTGCATCGGCACTCTACAATCAGGCCGCTCAGTCTTTTGAGAGCACCAAGGTGCAGTTTGCCGACAAATACCTCGACTGCACACAAAACGGATGGGGCATCACACCCATCATAGGACTGGACTACCGCGTAGGCAAGCTCAATCTCGGAGCCAGGCTGGAGTTCACCAACCACCTCAATATCGAGAACGATACCAAGCGTGATGACACCGGCCTCTTCGGACATGGCGTGAACACGCCCAGTGACATTCCCGGCATACTCACCATCGGCGCACAGTATGAGGTGCTGCCCTCCCTCCGCGTGATGGGTGGTTGGCACTACTATTTCGACAAGAATGCCGAGATGGCCGACAGCAAGCAGAAGAAACTCTCCGGCAACACGCAGGAATATTTGGCTGGAGTGGAATGGGACATCACCAAGGATTTCCTTGTCAGCGTCGGTGGACAGCGCACCAAATATGGCCTGGGAGACGGTGGATACCTTTCTGATATGACATTCGTCACCAGCAGCTATTCCTTCGGTTTCGGAGCCAAGTTCAGAATCTCGAAAAACGCATGCGTCAACATCGCCTATTTCTTCACCGACTACGAGCATTTCAACAAGGAATACGACAGCCAGGTGACGTTGGCTGGACAGAGCATACCAGTGCACAACACCGACCGCTTTACTCGCACCAACAAAGTGCTTGGAGCAGGTATTGACTTCGTGTTCTAAGACTGGAGTTTTCTGGATTTCCCATTATAGCGGGTCCACATCATAGTACATCTGCACAAGGCGGAAGCGGGGGTCGGCAAGAAGCATCCCTTGCGCCTTGTGCAGGTATTCTTTTGCCAATGGGAGGTTGATGCCGTTTTCCAACTTCACCACGATTTTTCTGATGTTGAGCGTTTTCACCCGTGCCACCGGCGGTTTGTCAGGTCCCAATATCCGCCCTTGGAACCACTGACGCAGGTAGCCGCCTAAGAGGAGGGATGCGGATTCCACCACATGGTCATCGCGGTGCTTTACAAACACGTTGACGATGTGGGTGAAAGGTGGGTATTTGTAGGTGCGCCGCTCTTCCATCAAGTCGTGGAAGAGTCCCTCGTAGTCGTTTTCCACCACTTGGCGGATGACCGGGTCTTCGGGTGACTTCGTCTGCAGCACCACCAACCCCTGATGTCCCTTGCGACCGGCGCGCCCGCTGACTTGTGCCATCAGCATGTAGGCGTGTTCGGCGGCGCGGAAGTCGGGATAGTGCAGCAGACTGTCGGCGTTGAGGATGCCCACCACGCTCACATGGTCGAAATCGAGGCCCTTGGTCACCATCTGCGTGCCGATGAGGAGGTTGGTGCGTCGCTCGGAGAAGTCGTTGATCAGTCGTGCGTAAGCGGAACGGCTGCGCGTGGTGTCGAGGTCCATGCGTGCGATGCGTGCCTCCGGGATGATTTCGCTGATGCTGTCCTCCACCTTCTCCGTACCGAAGCCGCGCCCTCGGAGGTCTTTGCCCTCGCAGCACGGGCATTGCTGAGGAACGGCGTAGGTATATCCGCAATAATGGCAGGTGAGCACGCTCATCGTCTTGTGGAGTGTGAGCGAGACGTCACAGTTCTGGCACTTGGGCACCCATCCGCAGGCCTTGCATTCCACCATGGGTGCAAAACCCCTTCGGTTTTGGAAAAGGATGGCCTGCTCGCCCTTGGACAGGGCCTCCCTGACGGAGGTGAGCAGCAGCGGCGAGAAGGGACCGTTCATCAGCTTGCGCCGTTGCAGGTCGGCGATGTCCACCACCTGTACGTCGGGCAGTTGCATGTCGCTGTACCTGGTGGCAAGTCTCACGAGACCGTATTTCCCCATCGTGGCGTTGTGGTAGGTCTCCAAGGAGGGGGTGGCGGTGCCGAGGATGGTTTTCGCACCGGCCATGGCGGCCATCATGATGGCCACGGAGCGTGCGTGGTAACGCGGGGCCGGGTCTTGTTGCTTGAAGGACCCTTCGTGCTCCTCGTCGATGACCACCAACCCCAAGCGTTGGAAGGGGAGTAGCACGGCGCTGCGAGCTCCAAGCACCACGTCGTAAGGGTTGGCGGAGAGTTGCTTTTTCCATATCTCCACGCGCTCGTCGTCGCTGTATTTGGAATGGTAGATGCCTAAGCGGTGGCCGAAGACGCGCTGCAGACGTTGGGTCATCTGCACAGTGAGTGCAATTTCCGGCAGGAGGTAAAGCACCTGCTTGTGGTCGTCGAGGGCTTTCTGTATGAGGTGAATGTAGATTTCTGTCTTCCCACTGGAGGTGACGCCGTGGAGCAGCACCACGTTCTTTCGCAATAGTTGGAAGAGTATGCTGTTGTATGCCTCAAGTTGCGGTGGGTTGAGGCGTTGCATGTTTTCCGGGTGTGGCTCGCCGCCACGATTGAGCCGCCCCACCTCTCGCTGATAGGTCATGAGGATGCCCCGTTCCACGAGGGCTTTCACCGTGGCGGTTTTGCAGTGGGAATGGTTGACCAGTTCGTCACGGGAGACTTCCTCTACGGGTTCCTGGCAGGTGTCGCCGTCCAAGGAGTCGTAATGGGAGAGTGCGAGGAAGTCAACCAGCACTTTCTGCTGCTGTGGCGAACGTGACAGGATGTTGAGGGCCACGTGGAGGGCTTTCTCCGTTCGGAATTGTTGTGTCAGGGTGACGCAGGTCTCGTATCTGGGATGGTAGCGCTCGTCTTTCAGGCCGGCGGGCAATGCGGCGTTGTACACTTCTCCTATGGGAGCCATATAGTAGTCGGCCATCCAGCGCCATAGTTTCAGTTGTTGTTGCTGCACCATGGGCTGTGGGTCGCACACGGAGAGGATGTCCTTGGTCTGGAAGTCGGGTTGGTGCTCGTGCGTCTCCATCACCACGGCGATGTATGTCTTGTTCTTTCCCAATGGCACGTTGACGCGCATGCCCGGCACAACAGCGTCTTGCAGGTTGCCGGGCACGGTGTAGGTGAAAAGCCCTTCCAAGGGCAGTGGCAATATGACGTCGACATACATGGGCGTCAGTGTTGGGGATGTCAGAAATAGATGGTGGCCGCTAATTGCCAGGCGTTGGCTTTGGATGAATGTTTCTTAGCTGCTTGGTAAGTGTCATCGACGGTCAGTTCGCCTGTCTTTCCGCAGTCGATGTTGTAGTTGGCGCTGAGTTGGAGGAAATTGGAAATGAGGATGCCTCCACCGAGGTTGACGCTGAGGTTGGAGTCCTCGTAACTCCACGAGTGGTAGTTGTCTTTCAGCGTCTCCTTGTCGTTGATGTTGAAGCTGTATTGTGGTCCGGCGAAGACGAAGGCGGCGAGACTCTTGCTTGAGCCAAAGGTGAGGCGCACGTTGACAGGGATGGCAAGTTGCTTGAGTTTGACAGGCATGTCGCTGTCGCATACCTTGAACTCCCTTTGGTCGTAAAGGGCGGCGATGTCAAAGCCCAAGGGGAGCAAGGGTATGGCAATCTTGAGTGTCGGGCCAATGAAGAAGCCCTTCTTGTCCTTGCTTTCCACATCGCCGTGTGAGAATTTTGTCTCGCAAAGGTTGACACCGCCCTTGATGCCCATTTTCAGCACTTGGGCGTTGGCCGGTGTGGCTATGGCGAGGTTGGCGGCAATGGCCAATGATGCCAAGATGACTTTTTTCATAGGGGTTGGGGTGAGGTGAAATGATGTCAGTGTCTTTCACGCCTGACGGAGACTCTGGCTGGCGTAGTGGCGGAGGGTCGTGTGGAGCGTCGCGTCTTGGTGACTTTCTCCTCCTTGTCTTCGTTATCTCCACTGGTGCGGCGGCTCACTTTCTTCTCCTTCTTTGTCTTCACCTCGGCCTGCGCCTTGGCGATGCTGTCGAGGGAGTCTTTCTTGGCCTGGTCGCCGAAGATGTTGCGCTCGAAGTCAATGAGTTCTTGTTCGATTCGCCGCTGTTCCTGCGCCATGGTGGAGTCGTCGGGGCAGTATTGTGCGAGAGTTCGTCCAAGCATGTTGGTGGTCTTGTAGATCTTCCCCTTGTATTTGTTCAAGGTGAAGAAGTCGTCGATGCTCATAGTGGCAGCATTGTTGATGTTGCTGGTCATGATGGTTTGCTTGCTGAGGAAGGGAGCCACGTCGTCGTATTTCACCCAGAAAAGGGGGTATTTGGTGGCTCCGTCTCCGAAGTCGTCCATGCGCATCATGATGGGACATAGTGCGATGACCTTGCGGTGGAAGGTGGCGGTGCCTTGGTCGTAGTAGGCACTCTCCTTGATGTAGTAACCCTTCACCTCGCTGGAGGGAATGTCACTATTGTCGATGCGCACCTTGCCGTTGTTTCGCTCGTAGTAGATGTGGTAGTTGTCGAGGAAGTTGAGGGGCTTCACCCTGGCGGAATCCTCGAAACTCTCGTTACCGTCGAGGCGGTACTCGTAGCATTTGATGTTGCCGGTCATCATGAGCTTGAAGAGGTAGGTGAAAAGGTTCATCTGCGAACCTACCGGCTCTACAGGGTAGTAGAGGCCGGCGTTGGCGTCGTCCTCCAAGTTCATCTCACGGTAGATGTCTCTCCTCCACACCACGTCTTCCGACATGGCGGCAGTGGTGGGGAATGCAATTTTCGCCCGTGTCGTGATGTTGTTGGCGTTGGTTTTCTGCGTCTGTTGTTGTTGCTGCTGTCTTCGCGCCTGTGGCTGTGCCATGGCGAGTGTGGTCAGGAATGTGAGCAACGTTATGGTCAGTATTCGTCTCATTGTCGTAAGATTGTGTTAGTTGACGATGACCTCCATGGCCCCCGGCAACTTTCTGGTGATGCCGTCGGGTCCGGTGGCGGTGACGTTGGTGATATAGAAGCGCTTGTTGCGTGCGAGTTTTCGGAAGGCCTCTTTCTGTCGGTCGGTGAAGGCGGCTCCGGCTGAGGCCATGGGCACGGCGTTGCCCATATTGTCATAGAAGACGGTCTCGAAGCTGACGACGCGGAACTCGATGTCGAGCAGGCCGTCGTCGATGGCTGCTTTGAGGTTGTTCACGCCCATAAGCGATGCTTTGGCCATGCGCCCGCCCTTGAAGCGGTCGGTGCCGAGTGAGATGTAGGCGGTGGGGTCGGGTAGCTTGCGCACGTGGAAGGTGGCGGAGCCCATGGTGCGGCTCTGTCCGCGGTCGGTGCCGGTGACGGTGAAGGTGACGTCCTGTCCCACGGCGGATGGCACGGCGATGTAGTGCCCGTTGCCTTGCGAGGTGAGGGAGCCTCCTGACATGGAGAGCGACACGGCGCTTTGCGGTATGCCGGAGCATGTGACGGAGATGGGGTTCTGGAAACCAGCGTATAGCACGTTCATCAAGTCGGCGGCAATGGTGGCCCCGCTTGGTGGTTGTATGACGCTGTACTTCTGCTTGAAATCCCGGCGTATGACTTCGCCCTCGGCGTTGTGCATGAGGATGTATCCTCCGAAGGTATGCTCGCCCACGCCGCCGGCGGTGAGTGAGTAGGTGCCTTTGGGTGAGTTGATGCGTGCTCCGTTGACGTAGATTTCCGGCTGCTGCGTAGTATCGATGGCGGCCATAATGATGTTGGCGGTGAGGCGCTCGCCAGGGTAGAGCGTGGTTTTGTCTGGCACGACGAAGGCGTCGAGTTTGTTCACGCGGATGTCTTTCACGCCGACGTTGGCCACGAGGGAGTGCAGCACTTCGCCCTCGGCGTAGCGGATGTCGCTCTGCAGTTTTGAGAGCATGGTGACGGCGGCGGCGACGGGCATTTGCTCGAACATGTACTCTTGCCAGTTCTTGCCCACCGACTTGGTGTTCTTGGGCACGGTGGTGGAGAGGTTGCTGGCGATGATTTCCTTTTGCACAGGGTCGGTGACAAACTGCAGTATTCTCTCGCGGTAGGAGTTGACGGCGTTGAAGAGAGCCTTGCCCTTTCCTGTGCCCGGTGCGAGCATGACGTGGCTCGCTGCCTCCAAGTCCTCTTTGTTTCGAATGTCGGTGAGGGTGCCTTCCGGGCCGTCTGCCTCCTTGACGATGGCTTCCTTGAGTTGCTGGGCCATGTTGTAGAGAGAGTCGCTGATGTCCTTCACCCCCTTGGCTTTCTCATACCACTCCCGCACTTTGGCGGGGTTGGCGGCCATCTGCGCGTCGAGGTCATTCATGATGGCCAGGTTCTGCTTGGCGGAGTTGGCCGTCGTCCTGTTGAGGCTTTCCTCCACGATGGAGAAACCGTCGAGCACCTCCGTGGAGACGTTCAACGCAAGCATGGCCATCAAGACGACGTACATGAGGTTGATCATCTTCTGGCGCGGGGAGACGGGTCTTTTCTTTATAGCCATCTTTTAGTCTCTAAATGTCCAAGCTGGTGGGTTGCGTGGGTTGTACTGGCGCCCCTCCGCGCATGTTGACGGTCATGGCCTCTATCATGCGGGCGTAAATCTTGTTGAGTTGCTCTATCTGTTGGGCGAGTTTGCGGGACTGCTCGTTGATTTGGTCGATGGTGCCTATCTGCTGGCTGGCGCCCTTGAGTTGCATCTCGTACACCTTGCTGATGCCGGTGAGCGTGCGGTGCAGGTTCTCCATCTCCTCCGTGTCGCTGCGCAGGCGCGAGCTTTGGGTGTTCACCTCGCCGAGGAGTTCGGTGAGTTCCTTGAGGGCTTCCACGTAGTTTTCGGTGGCCTCGGCCATTTCGGGTGACACTTGCTGCTGCTGGCCCACCCAGGCGGTGTCCATCACCACGGGTGGTACGACGCCGCCCACGGCACCACCGCCGATGGCTCCACCAGGAGCGCCCGCCGGACTTCCCTCGCCGACAGATGTCTCCGCACCCTCGGCAATGTTTGTGGCGCCTCCGGCAGCGGGCATTCCGCCGCCAATGATGATGGTGCCACCTCCGCCGCCTCCAGCAACTCCACCTTCGGCTGTTCCTCCTTCGGCGGCTCCACCGCCAATGACGGTTCCTCCTCCTCCGATGACAAATCCTCCACCGCCATAAGCAGCGGCCACTTGGCCTTGTTCGGTGGTCTCTATTTCTTCTGAGGTCTCGTCAGTTTCGCCACCCTCGGAGATGTCGGTCTCCTCTTCATCCACCTTGGTGTCCACGGCACCATAGTGTGTCTGCAGGTCCATGCCGTCAGTGGTCTTGTCGAAGGGCCGGTCGAAGGCTGAAATGAAGAAGACGAAGACCTCGGTGCCCATGCCAATGAAGAGCATGAGGTTGGCTCCCTCGATGTGGGTGAGCTTGAAGAGCGTACCCAAAATCACGATGGATGCACCCCAGCTGTAGGCGTAGTTGAGGAACGTCTGGCCTGGGACGCTGTCCATCCATTTCTGGAGCCAGTAAACGATGTTGTATTTGCTGTACCTTGTCATGGTGCTATTTCTTCTTTGTTGCTTTTTGTCTGACGCTGGATGATGTTGCGATGCTCCTTACACATCGGAAACCGATGTAGGAGCGCGGCTGGTTTTGGTATTCCCACGACCGCCAGGCGGAGCGGATGTAGGACTCAGGGTCTTTCCACGAACCTCCCCTGACGCTTTTCTTCTTCAGTCGGTAGGGGTCTTCCTTGGCGGCCTTGTACTCCAGTTGGGGGTTGAGGTCGTTCATAGCGTCCACGCCGGCCTCGGTGTAGATGGTGCTGGTCCATTCGGCCACGTTGCCGGCCATGTCGTAGAGCCCGTTGGTGTTGGCGGAATAGATGCCCACCTTGCTGGTGATGAGGTTGCCGTCTTTGGTGTAATTGCCCTTGTCGGGCTTGAAGTTGGCGTAGAAGCAGCCGTCGCCGCTCTTCACGCTCTCATTCTCCCATGGGAACTCTGTCCCGTCCTTGCCGCGTGCGGCATACTCCCATTCGGCCTCGGTGGGGAGGCGGTAGCGTTGCACATAACGTGCTTCGGGGCCCAGACCCTTGAGCAGGTACTCGGTGCGCCAGGCGCAGAAGGCGTTGGCTTGCTCCCACGACACGCCCACCACGGGGTATTCGTTGAAGGTGGGGTTGCTGAAATAGTTGCGCAGGTAAATCTCGTTTTCCGAGTTGCGGAAATCGTTCACCCAGCAGGTGGTGTCGGGATAGACATTGACGATGTAGGTGTTGAGGAAGTCCCAGGGGCCGGTGAGGGGTCGGTTGATGGTTTCCCTGACGATGCGCCCCTCGTCGTCGATGTATGCGGTGTCCTTGGAGATCATCACCACCTCGTTGGGGTCCACCACCACGTCGGTGTTGAGGTTGCGCTCCTCCGGCACAAGGCGGTTGCGACGCAGTGCCGCCGTGGTGTAGTCGTAGATTTCGTAACGATAGTTCATCTGGCTGGCGTCGAGCAATCGTTCGCCAGTGACGGGGTTGGTGACATAGACGCTCTCGATGGCTCGCTGCTCGTCCTCGTTGGGCTTGCGGGGTATGGACTTCTTCCAGTCGAGGTGGGGTGTCACGGGGTCGCCGTTCTTGTCCTCGGTGATTTTATAGCTGTCATCGCCGCCGTAGGAGGGGTCGGCGAGGCGTTCGCGGATGATGGAGTCGCGCACCCAATAGACGAACTGCTTGTATTTGGAATTGGTGACTTCTGTCTCGTCTATCCAGAAGCCATCGACGGAAATTTCCTTCACGGGGGTCTCCTTGCCCCAAAGGGTGTCTTGCTGGTCGATGCCCATCTTGAGGAAGCCTCTCTTGATCATGGTCATGCCGTAGGGAGCCGGCTCCTTGAACGACCGGCCACCGCCCACGCCCACCACCTCGCCTCCACGACCGGAGGAGGAGGCCGAGCCGGCGCTCATGCACCCGGCGAGGGAGAGGGTTGCCAGGGAGAGGATGGCGGCGAAGATGTTGCTTGTTCTCATATCGTTATAATATTCTCACGCTTTTGTGCTTGTTCTTTCCTTTTTTTGTCAAGTTGATGTCTGTCTGGTAGTTGACAAACAATTCATGGCTGCCGTTTCCCATACTGATGCCCGAGGTGTAGAACTCATAGCTGTACCCCACTTGGATGCCTTGGAAACTGCCGCCGACGAACGCGGTGATGGAGGTGCCGGGACTGTACCCCGCTCCGAGATAGAGATGCCTCCTCTCGTTGTGGTAGTCGAGCCTGGCGGTGATGTCACCCCTGTACTCCACGCCGTCATAGCGCACGAGCATGGTGGGGTGTATAGTAAGAAACGGATTTCTTAGCTTTATATTGTATCCTCCAGTCAAATAATAAGTGGCATCTACTTTCAATTCATTGGTTTCGCCCAAGTCGATGGTGGGGGAGGTGAGGTGCTGGGCGGAGAGCCCGACGTACCAGGGGCCGTGTGTATAGTAGAGGCCGGCGCCAATGTCGATTGTCTGGCCGTTCTGTTCGGAGGTGGAGAAAGCGTCGTCGTCGGTCTTGTCGAGGTCAACCTTGCTGCCGTCGAATTTCTCCATTAGCATGCCGGCTTGCACACCAATGCTGAGTGTGCCGCCTAAGAATTTCCGCTTGTGTGCGTATTGCCCGGAGAGGCGTTGGTGGGTGAATAGTCCGATTTGGTCGCTCATAAGTTGGAGGCCGGCGCCGTGGTAGCTGTTGGCGAAGAAGAAAGGCAGGTCGCCGCTGATGAACATCGTCTTGGGGTTGTTCTCGAACCCCACGAGGCTCATGGCGTATGCGGCAGCCAAGTTCAGTTTGGCCTCCTTGCCCACGGAACCGGGGTTGAAATACGGCTCCATGGCCCAATAGTGGCTAAAGGGCACATCGTATTGGGCTTTTGCCATCAGAGGGGCAAGCGCCAACATCAGGAGGATGGTGATTTTTTGTCTAAACACGTGATATTAACGCGATATTGCACGATTTATTGTTTTGCCTCACAAGAAATACCCTCGTTTTTCGTATCTTTGCAGTTGAAAGTGAATGAGAAAAGATACAACGACTATGGAAACTGGCTGCGGAAGCGGTTTCCTTTCCGTGTGCAGAAGGTGATGCTCGATGCCGGCTTCACCTGTCCCAATCGTGATGGCACAAAGGGTTGGGATGGTTGTATCTTTTGTGACAATCGGGCCTTCAACCCTTCCTATTGCGACCCTGGAAAGAGCATCCGTCAGCAGTTGGCCGACGGGAAGGCGTTCTTTGGACGGAAATACCCTGATATGAGGTATCTCGCTTATTTCCAGGCTTTCAGCAACACTTACGCCGATGTTGAGACACTTCGCAGGAGGTACGAGGAAGCCTTGGCGGTGGAGGATGTGGTGGGGATAGTAGTAGGCACGCGCCCCGATTGCGTGAGCGATGCCGTGCTCGACTACCTTGAGCGGCTGAGCCGTCAGGTGTTCGTCATAGTGGAATATGGGGTGGAGGGCGTCAACGACCATACCTTGCGCGCCATCCATCGCGGGCATGACTTTGCATGCAGCCGGAAGGCCATCGAGTTGACGGCGGCGAGAGGTATTTTCACAGGGGGGCACGTCATCCTCGGCCTCCCCGGAGAGGATGCGCGGGAGAGCCTTCGTCAGGCGACGGTGGTGGGGGCACTGCCCTTGCATGTGTTGAAAATCCACCATTTGCAGGTGCTTCGCGGCACGCGTCTTGCGGGCATGTATGAGAAGGAACCTTTCCCCGTGTATTCGGTGGACGGCTACATCGCCCTGTTGGCAGAATACATCTCTCGGTTGCCGGCCAGTATGCTCTTGGAGCGTTTCGTCAATGTCTCACCGCCTAAAATGGTCGTGGCACCGGGATGGGGAGTGAAGAGCAGCGAGTTCCTCCGCCGCTTGGAAGAGTATATGGAGAGCCATGGCTTGTGGCAGGGAAAACTGGCCGGCGTCAGCTGGGAAGGGGCTTTTTCCTCACCGGGTCGCAAGTGAGGTCGCATCCGAGCTTTTTCAGAATCTTGCGGTCGATTTCGCTCAGCATCACGGTGCAATGTATCTGAGCCCCACGAAGTTGCGGTAGGCTCTCTAATGCGCGGCGGCAGTTGCTGTCGTGAGGTGAGAGGACGGAGAGTGCCACAAGCACCTCGTCGGTGTGCAGGCGTGGGTTGTGCCCGCCCAAGTATTCGATTTTGGTTTTTTGTATGGGTTCGATCATGCTCTGAGGGATGAGTTTCACGTCGTGGTCGATGCCGGCCAAGTGCTTGGTGACGTTGAGTAGCAGGGCGGCGCAGCACCCTAACAGTGGGCTCGACTGCGAGGTGATGATGGTGCCGTCGGTCAGTTCGATGGCTGCCGAGGTGTGTCCACTGCGTTGCCTCCGCTCATTGGCCGCCACGGTGGTGCGTCGGTTGGCAGTGGTGATTTTCATCTGGTTGAAGAGCATCTGTATCTTATGTACTTCGCTGTCGTTGCAGGCACCATCGGCCAACTTGTTGGTGGCGGCGTAGTAGCGTCGGATGATTTCTGCCTCGGAGGCTTTGCGGCACACTTCGTCGTCGCTGATGCAGAAGCCCACCATGTTGACGCCCATGTCGGTGGGCGACTTATAGGGGTTTTCTTCATAAATGCCCTCGAAGAGCGCGTTGAGCACGGGGAAGATTTCTATGTCGCGGTTGTAGTTGACCGCCACCTTCCCGTATGCATCGAGGTGGAAGGGGTCGATCATGTTCACGTCGTTGAGGTCGGCCGTTGCCGCTTCGTAGGCGATGTTGACGGGGTGTTTCAGCGGGAGGCTCCATACGGGGAACGTCTCGAACTTGGCATAGCCGGCATGCACGCCGCGCTTGTTCTCGCCGTAGAGTTGGCTGAGGCATACAGCCATCTTGCCGCTGCCGGGCCCCGGTGCCGTGACGACTACCAATGGCCGCTCGGTCTCCACGAAGTCGTTCTTTCCGAAGCCCTCGTCAGAGGCGATGAGGGCCACGTTGTGGGGATACCCTTCGATGAGGTAGTGGATGTAGGTTTTGATGCCCATCCGCTGTAGCCGCTCGCGGAAGGTGTCGGCGGCACGTTGCCCGGAGTAGTGGGTGATGACCACGGAGCCCACCATGAAACCGCGCCCCATGAAGGCCTCGCGAAGCCGTAGCACGTCCTCGTCGTAGGTGATGCCTAAGTCGGCTCGTGTCTTGTTGGCCTCGATGTCCTCCGCACTGATGACGATGACAATCTCGATGTTGTCGCTCAACTGCTGCAACATGCACAACTTGCTGTCGGGCTTGAAGCCTGGAAGCACGCGCGAAGCATGGTGGTCGTCGAATAGTTTGCCACCCAGTTCCATATATAGTTTCCCGCCAAATTGCGAGATGCGCTCTCTGATGTGCTCGGACTGAATCCTTACATACTTGTCGTTGTCAAAACCTATTTTTAACATTTCGCTTTTGTTTTTTCGCGTGCAAAGTTACGAAAAAACGAGTGAAATGAAAAAGGAAAGTTTGTTTTCTTTTCATTTTCGAGTGGCAGTAACTTCGGCGCAGCCAAAGTTACGAAAAAACGAGTGAAATGAAAAAGGAAAGTTTGTTTTCTTTTTCATTTCTTATTTTCTGAGTTGCCTATTATTTTACTATTGATGAGAGGTAACTTGCTCACTCCTCTGCGTGGAGTCTCGGCAGGGAGATATGGTATTTCATGGCGAGGAAGCGGATGGTGCAGATGAGCAAGAAAGTGACAAAGGAGGTCAGGCCCACGTTGATGTCTGTCTTCAGCATGAGCCAATAAGCCACACCTCCGGCGATGCTCGCCATGGCGTAGATTTCCTTTTGGAAAATGAGCGGTTTGCGGTTGAGGAAGATGTCGCGCACCACCCCTCCCGCACTTCCGGTGATGCATCCCATGATGATGGCCACCCACATGGGATGCCCGCAGTCAAGCGTCTTCTGCAAGCCAGCGATGGTGAACAGTGCCAGTCCGAGGGTGTCGAAGACAAACCATGCGTTGTCGAGCCGCTTGAGCCATTTGGCGAAGACGATGACGAAAACCTGCGCCAAGGCGGTGCAGAGGAGGTAGAACGGCGACAGCATCCAGAAGGGAGTGACACCCAGCATCATATCGCGCAGCGTGCCGCCTCCGATGGCTACCGCCACGCCGCACACGAAGCCTCCAAACCAGTCGAAGCGGCACGCCGCCGCATGGCGGATGCCGGAAATGGCAAAGGCAAAAGTGCCGACAAACTCTATGGTTTGTTGAACGGTTCCTACAAACTCCGGGTCTTGGTAGAAATGCATGACTTTATAACGTGAAAGATCTCCATTTATTGCTTTCCCCAAGGCCGAAATCGGTGGTTGGGAGTATGGAAAAACCCTGTGAAAGAGGAAAAATGAGGCCAAAAAGAAAAAAGAAGACTTAATAATTTGGTAAATAGCAAAATAAGATGTAATTTTGCACCCACGTCTTTAAAAAAGACTACTTTTTACCACAAGTTTAACATTAAAAAATTAAAAACAAAGGCATGATTATTGTACCCGTAAAAGATGGCGAGAACATCGAGAGAGCGTTGAAGAAATTCAAAAGAAAATTCGAGAAAACAGGAGTGGTGAAGGAGTTGCGCGCACGCCAGCAGTTCACCAAACCCTCTGTCTTGAAGCGCCTCAAGATGGAGAAGGCCATCTATGTACAAAAACTGAGACAAGCCGAGGAATAAAAAAACTCCCCGGAAATTTGGTGGTTTGAATTTTATTCCGTAAATTCGTTGCCGAAATCATCCTTCAAACCACAAACGTCATGATAGAGGGCTTCCTCAACTACCTGCGTTACGAGCGCAACTACTCCGAGCTCACCGTGGAAGGCTATGGAAAAGACCTGGAGGATTTCCAGGCATATTTCAAGAGCCTTGATGAGGGATTGGAGTGGGATGTTGTGGATGCCGATGTCGTCAGGGGGTGGATGGAGCACATGATGGACAAAGGCAACTCCGCCACGTCTGTCAACCGCAGGCTAAGCGCCGTGAGGACGTTCTATAGATACGCCATGCGCACCGGGCTCGCCAAAACCGACCCGGCTCACGCTGTGAAAGGGCCGAAGAAAAGCCGTCCGCTACCCAAGTTCGTCAGGGAACAGGAGATGGATGCCGCCCTCTCAAAGGAAACGGAGGGAGAACAATTTAAAGAGGTACGTGCGCGTACATTATTATTAATGTTCTACTCCACCGGTATGCGTCTCTCCGAACTGATGGCTCTCGACGATGGTGACATTGACATGGAGGCTTGTGAGCTTCGCGTGACGGGCAAGAGGGACAAGCAGCGTGTCATCCCCTTCGGCCGCGAACTGAGGGAGGAGTTGCTACAATACATGGGATGCCGTGACGCCGAGGTGGCGCGTCAGTGCGAGGCTCTCTTCGTCACCACGAAGGGGGAGCGCATGAACCGCAACCAGGTGAGGTATGAGGTGGAGAAGTCGCTCAATGGGGCGACCACCCTCCGCCAACGGACGCCACACGTGCTCAGGCATACCTTTGCCACCGCCATGCTCAACCATGGCGCTGGTTTGGAAAGTGTGAAAAAGCTGCTGGGGCATGAGAGCCTCACCACGACGGAGGTATATACACATGCCACGTTTGAGCAGCTCAAGCGAATATATAACAGTGCCCATCCACGGGCTTAACCCTTAAAACCAGGAGTAACTATGGAAATCAAAATTCAAGCGATTCATTTCGACGCAACAGAGAAACTCGAGTTGTTCATCCAGAAGAAGGCCGAGAAATTACAAAAGTCATTTGAAGACATACAGAAAGTAGAGGTGCAACTGAAAGTGGTCAAGCCTGCCACTGCCCTCAACAAGGTCACTAGCCTTACTGTGGCCGTTCCGGGGCAGACGCTCTTCGTAGAGAAGACATGCGACTCCTTTGAGGAGGGAGTTGACCAGTGTGTCGATTCCATGAAGGTGCAGCTGACGAAATTCAAGGAAAAACTGCGCAACAGATAAAAAAAGGCCGAAAAAATTTTGTCGGTTGGAAAATTATACCTATCTTTGCAGCCGTTTTACGACTTGTCCCTCACGGAGCACGTCCTGCGGCTGCAAAGGTATGCCTCTTTAGCTCAGTTGGCCAGAGCACGTGATTTGTAATCTCGGGGTCGTTGGTTCGAATCCGACAAGAGGCTCAAGCAGGCACAAGGGTGTTTTCCAGAGTGGCCAAATGGGGCAGACTGTAAATCTGCTGTCTTTCGACTTCGGTGGTTCGAATCCATCAGCACCCACGAAAAGACATTATGCGGAAATAGCTCAGTTGATAGAGCACTAGCCTTCCAAGCTGGGGGTCGCGGGTTTGAGTCCCGTTTTCCGCTCTATGTCGCTGTTATAGCTCAGTGGTAGAGCGCTTCCTTGGTAAGGAAGAGGTCCCGAGTTCAACTCTCGGTAACAGCTCAAAGTTGTGTGAGAAGCAGAAATCACGATTCTTCATTTAAATTATAACAAAAATAAGCAATGGCTAAAGAAAGTTTTGTGCGTACTAAACCGCACGTTAACATTGGTACCATTGGTCACGTGGACCATGGTAAGACGACCTTGACCGCCGCCATCACTAAGGTGCTTGCAGAGAAGATCGAGGCCAACAAGGACAAGGTGAAGTCCTTCGACCAGATTGACAACGCTCCCGAAGAGAAAGAGCGTGGTATTACTATCAATACTGCTCACGTGGAGTATGAGACTGAGAAGCGTCACTATGCTCACGTGGACTGCCCGGGTCACGCTGACTATGTGAAGAACATGGTTACTGGTGCTGCCCAGATGGACGGTGCCATCCTGGTGGTTGCCGCTACTGACGGCCCGATGCCTCAGACTCGTGAGCACATCCTTTTGGCTCGCCAAGTAAACG
>JAFZRU010000054.1 GCA_017619755.1 Prevotella sp. | reverse complement strand
GATGTGTGGAAAGAGTTCTTCATGGATGGTGACGACAGAGACACATGGCTCGCCATGAAACTATTACAGGAACTGACAAGGAACTTGGAGGCCATCGGTGGTTACGACTTGGCCGCAGCCAATGAAACATTGGGCAATGCAGAGGCCACCAAGGAAGATTACGAGAACGGCATCGCCCAGTTGCAGCAGCAAATCAGGGAACGCTGCTCCAATGCAGTGGATGGCGACCTGCCCGTGGACGCCACCGGCCTGATCACCAACCCCTCGTTCACCATCAACACCAATGCCTACTGGCAAGGCGACACCCCGCAGTTCCAAAAATGGAACAATGCTGAGTTTTATGAGACCACATTCAACATCCATCAACAACTCACCGGCCTGCCCAACGGCAATTATCTGCTGAAGGTGAAGGGCTTCCACCGTCCAGGATCCAACCAGGACGTGTTCAACGACTACCTGCAAGGCACAGACAACGCCAGGGCGCAACTCTATGCCAACGACGAGAGTGTCACATTGGTCAACCAGGCCAACTGTGCACTTGATAACAACGGGAATGGAGGTGCTGAAGTGACAAGCGATGGCACAACCTGCTGGGTTCCCAACAGCATGGAGGAAGCCTATCGTTGGTTCAACAACAGTTGCTACGAGAATGAACTGCCCGTCACCATCACCGATGGTTCCTTGTTCTTAGGCATCCGCCTCGACAAGAGCGTTGACTGGGGCTGGGTCATCTTCGATGACTTCCGCCTGTATTATCTTGGGTCAAACATCGACTCTTCCTTGGCTTTGGGATGTGAAATGACATCTCTGCATCCGGGAAGTACGGCAACCTTGTCAGTAAGCCTCGACATTGATGACGAAAATCAAGAAGGCATTTACGAGGGATACCAGTTTGACTTGTTCCTCCCCAATGGTATTGCATTGGTGAAGGAAGGGGGTAAATTCAAGTATGAACTCTCCGACCGATACAGCGGGCCGATGCAAGTCGGCGTCAGCGACTTCGGAGATGGGCATTATCGTGTGTTGGTGTTCTCTACTGACAAGAACTTGATTACGGGTACGGAAGGAAATCTCATTTCACTTTCCATCTCCGCCGACAGCGAAACAGGTCTGGGAACATACCCTGGCGAAATCAGCAACTTCCTCCTCAGCCGCAACGACGGAAAGGAAGTGGGTGTATCCGACTTGTCGTTCGACATCAAAGTGACGAAAGCATATCCCATGGGTGATGTGAACCACGACGGCCATGTGACTGTTGCCGATGTGATGGCCACAGTAAGCAAGGTGTTAGGAAGTCCTGTGAATCCTTTCTACCCAGAGCAAGCTGATGTCAACAACGACGGCAGCATCAACATCACAGACATCATAGGCATCGTCGATATTGTCCTCTATACTCCAACAAGCATGCCGATGGACTACCGCACGGCAATGGGAAGGATTGTCACAAGGACGACAAGGGGTGGATACAGCCTGTCGCTCGAAGGCAACGAGCATTATACTGCCTTGCAGATGACCGTGACGCTGCCTGAAGGGGCTACGCTCACAGGCGTCTCGCTCTCAGGAGGCAACACATCGCACAAGGTGATGCATCATCAAGTCGATGACAACAAATACAACGTGGTGGTGTGGACCAACGAGGGGGAGGCTTTCCGTGAGACTCAAGACTTGATTCGCCTCGCTGTGGTGGGGGATAGAGGACGAGTCACCATTTCCGACATACTGCTCACCAACGACATGCTCGAGACCATTGTCCTTCCCGATGCCGACAACATTGAAGGCACTGAAACAGGGGTCGGCAGCTTTGCAGACAACCCGTCGGAACGAGACTACTACAACATCCAAGGCATGAAGGTGACACAGCCGAAACGCGGCATCTATATCCAAGGCCATAGGAAAGTCAACATCAAATAGTCGTTGAAAACTTGTATAGACCCCTTTTCCCCTCCCCTCCACAACTCTTTTATTAGGGTGTGGAGGGGAGGAATGGCTTAATCAAACGGTTGGATTTCATCCGACCATTTTCCGCTATGGCATAACTCGAACGAGTTCGGCTCTGCTCATTTGGCTTAATCAAATGGTTGGTCTAAGGAATCGAGGAACCAAGGAAATGCGCCGTCGGCGCAGTGCTTCCTGAAATCCTTGGTTCCTTAGACTTTTTTGGCTCAGGGGGGATTGTCCGTGGATGGCCCCACGCAGGCTAACCAAAAATCATCGGAGAATTATGCTATGTCGAATATAAATATTACCTTTGCCCCATGGCAAAGAAGCACAACACATTCGACTATGCGGCATTGGTCCGCTACATGCTTCCCAAAGGCATGCTTGATTACTTTGAGATTACAAAGATAGAGGAGGAGATTACCGACGTGAAAGACGAGACGGGTACAACCATTCGCATTCTTCACATTTACCTCGACGAGCGCGACCTCCGGGACAAATCCTGGCACGACCTCCAGCCCAACGGTTTCACGGAGCCTCGTCTGTTCAACGACTTCCCCCAGCGTGAGCACAAGGTCCTGCTTCACGTTCGTCGCCGTCGTTGGTTGAACGAGGATGGTCGGAACGTCATCCTTGAAAGCCTGCCACTTGTGGCGGATGGGACCTGCTACTCGGTGGAGTTTGCGGATTTCTTAAAAAAAATGGTTGGACACCTACCCGGTGACGGCCCAATGCGTGGGGCGCTTCTTCCGGACTGACGGCAAGTACCTGGGCCGCGCCTACAAGGAGCACCTGAGCGACTTCGACACCTGGGACCAGAAGTCTCACGCAGGCGATTGGGTGCTGCTCGCGGAGAACATGGGAGAGCGTCTGAGCATCGACGAGACGATGTTGCACAACGACCTGTTCACCTTCCTCTCCAACAAGGACGGCCATGGCAAGAGGGGCACGCTCATCGCCGCGGTCAAGGGGACGACGGTCGCCGACGTGACCAGGATCCTCGAGAAGATCCCTTTGGAGGCTCGCTTGAAGGTGAAGGAGGTGACGTTGGACTTCTCGGACAGTATGATGGGCATAGTGAGGGAGGTTTTCCCCAACGCCGAGGTTGTCATCGACTGTTTCCACATCATTCAGCTTGCGGGCAAGGCTCCCGAGGAGATGCGCCTGAAACTGAAGCGTGCGGCCAGGAAAGAGGTGAAGAAGCAGGAGGGCGAATTCAAGAAGAAGCAGCAGAGGCGCGCAAAGTCCAGGGCGAGATACGCCAAGACACACAAGCCCAGGAAGAGCAGGAACGGCAAGCGGCTTGGCAGGCCGCGCAAGCGCAAGAACGAGAAATTCGTGCCGGAGAAACTCGACAACGGCGAGACGAAGGTTGACCTGCTGACGCACGTGCGCTATCCGCTGCTCAAGAGCGGCGACGACTGGACGGACTTCCAAAAGAAGGAGATGAAGATACTCTTCGAGTTGGACCCGAGGATGGGGAAAGCATACGGACTGCTGTGCGCACTGAGGAACATCTTCAAGAAGAAACAGAGCCGCGAAAGAGCCAAGAAGGCACTGCATGCTTGGTATAAGAACGTGGGCAAGAGCCAGATCAGAGAATTCTTTGCAGTGAGAGACACCATAAAAAGCAAGGAGGAGTTTGTGCTGAACTATTTCAACAACAGGTCAACCAACGCTTCTGCGGAGTCTCTCAACTCCAAAATGAAGGGGTTCAGGACACAGGTGCGTGGAGTCTCAGACCTGCCCTTCTTCATGTACCGATGCATGATGATTTTTGGTTAGCCTGCGTGGGGCCATCCACGGACAATCCCCCCTGAGCCGAAATCATTTCACATTTAGAAGTTGCGCCCGACACGTTAACAGGGTATCAAACCATGTTCCACAAAATAATGATCAGTTCCATACACCACCTCTAGTTACACCAAAGTAATTAGAAATATGAAAAGAACCGATAAGAAAATGAAAGCAAAAGACCTCAGGACAAGGTCAAAACGCTATTGCCTCAAGTATGACCGCACCTACGTCACTCGTCACTATGGTGATGCTACTCATGCTCCCATCAAAAGAGGATGTTCTGATGAATGGGGCAAAACCTGCGACAACAGAAGACTCCATAATTATGTGTACCGCTTCCTTCTCAAAAGTGTCGGGGAAAAACTCGATGTCGTCTTCCACGAATTCAAAAAACTTGGTTGGAAGAACTCTCGTGAAATGTACCATTACTGGGAATGCTATATGG
>JAFZRU010000053.1 GCA_017619755.1 Prevotella sp. | reverse complement strand
GTAATTTTTAGTATTTATAAAAATACAAAAAATAGTTTTTTATATTTCATTAAAATTACAAATATACGAAAAGTATATAGTGTCATCAACGAGCGCATGGGCATACATAATTACACGATTTGACACCCGTCATCATTTATGATATAGCCCCATGGGAATGAGGTGAACTACCGGAAGCTCCAGCTTCATCACCATCTTCACCTACTTTTTTCCGGCGAGCGGCACGTCGGCCCCATTCAGATGGGAGGGCTGCGGGAATTTGGACAAACTGACGACACCTCGGCATCTTCTTTTTCCCTTCGGTTCGAGGTTTCCATAAAGCTTTATTTTTTGAATGTATTTTTCAAGCTTTATTTAAAGGTGGGCAAAAACCCTTTGTTCATCGGGGTTTTGAGAAACTATCGGGGCTGAACTTGGTAGGGAATGCGCTGAACTTGGTAGGAAATGCGCTGGAACTTGGTAGAAAATGCGCCGAATTTGGTAGAAAATGCGCTCAAACGAAGGTTTGAAGTAAAGTTGGAAAAATCTTTACATGCTTATTTTCGGGAGGTGAACCAATCCATTGCAGGCAATATGGAAAGATGTAATTTTGCATCGCCACAATTGGAATGGGTGTCTTTATCGGACAACTTATGTAGAGGTATGATTGTCATGGCTTTTGCATCAACAAGGATGTCAGTCTGGCAGCAAATCATTTATACTCACCCGTTCATATATTTATTATGAAAAAGGAAAAGAACTGTTATCCGCTTAAGATGAGCATGATAGGCATTCATCATGAAAAGGTCAGTTGGTCGAATGTTGTCATACAATCGCCAATGGCTTGCAGCCTCCTCGAACGACGTGCCATGTACTTCCTCACCAAGGAAGTCAAGCACAAGTTCGTAGAGGAAGGACTGGGTGTTCCCGAGAGATGGAAAGAACTGTATTTCCACCTCACCGACCATGACCTGGGAATCATCGGAGGCAAGAAGAATGTTCCACGAACATACGAGGTTCTCAAATCGTTGGTGAACAAGGCGCTTCCCGTCTGTTGCTACAATGAGCAAGGGAAAAAGATGGAGGGCTTGGCGCACTGGGTGGACACCTTCTATTATGACAAGGAGAAGAATGTATATGTTGTCAGGATGTCGCCGGAAATCATGCCATATCTGGTCAACCTCAACAAGGACTTCACGTCCTTCGACGTAGGCACTGCCATGAATCTGCGCTCGAAGTATTCGCAGAAGATGTATGAGCTGTGCTGCCGGTACGGTGGCGAGTACAGAAGAATGGACCGCCAGAAACAGTCTGAGGGTAAGACCTATAAGAAGAGGGTGTTCGTGTTGGACATTGACAAGTTCAGGGATCTCTTCAATTTCGAAGAGGTGAAAGATTTAAGGACAAACAAGACCGAGCAGCATGAAAGATATAGGAATTACAAGAACATCAGACACTTCGTTCTGGATGCCGCTCAGAGGGAATTGCTGGCCATGTATAAATGGGGAGCTTCGGATGTTTGGTTTGATTATCAAGCAGGCGAAAGGAAGGGACGTGGGGGAAAGGTGTCATCCATTGTCTTTTACGTCTATACCAGAGAACATCCCAAAAAGGGAGAGCAACTGCCATGGCGGAACGGGGACGAACCCTTGTGTCCATTTGAGGATAAGCCTGAACCAATGGAGAAAAAGACATCGGCCCAAAAGCTTCATGCCAACGAATATTATGGCCTTCAGAAAGAATATCAGGAAGTTGTTGTCCATACTTTGCTCAAACGGTATCTTACCGACAAGGAAGTTCTCTATTATATGAATGAGATAAGAAAGGAGGCTATGAAATGCAAGGACAGCTGGGCACAGGTGATACTGGTGATTCAAGCGAAGGAGAAGCAACGCAAGTTCATTACGGGCACCAGGCAATACAAGCGCAATGCCATCATGGACTATGTATTGAAAGAAAATTTGAGGGATTACGGGTGGTCAATCAAACCTCCATCAACGAAAAAAGAAAGGAGAAAAGACATGAAACTGTTTGAATGAACTTCATACAAGCTGACTTTGTGGGTTAAGCACCATGTTGAATGGAACCATTTCCCATATCGGAAAAATCAGGTGTCCATCAGCAAATATCGGCAAAAAGTCAGTCTTGATGCAGCCAAGCAGGCCAAATCCATAGGTGTCTTGTTCGTTAGGAAAGGTCACCATAACGGCAAAAACAAGCAACAAAGGTAAAAAACGGCAATTAGTACGTCAGTCCGAAACCGTAACAGGCAACCATCGGAAAATAGAGGAAAACACGCATTTTTTCAGGATTTTTCATCAAGGCCTTTGCCAGCCACATTATTTAGCGACTTTTAACATTTTTTAATTTCAAGATTTTTCAAAAAAACCATTGTCAGAAGCGAACCCTGTTGCCGAAAGGAGGACAGAAAATGGCGTTTTGCGTCCCCACAGCGTCCCCCAAAAATCCAAAATCTTGGGGACACGGGCATAATTAAAGCCGCCAACCCATTGAGGATTAGCGGCTTATAATTGATATGGGTTGTGGAGCTGGCGGGAATCGAACCCGCGTCCAAACAAGGAAACCATACGCTTTCTACACGCTTATTCCAGCCTTTGATTTTCGTGCTACAGCAAGACCTGGACCACCAACTGGAGCCTTATCCCCTAAATTTCATCGTGCATACGGGGCTATGAACGACTATTCCCGATTTACCTGCGCCGCTTGGTCCTTGGATTCGGAACAACACCCTTGGAGCGACGTCCCGTCCAGCCACCTTGTGACCGGATTGAGCCTTAATCTACTATGCTTCGATTAGGCAGCGAGAGCATACTCATTGTTGCCAATTAATTTTTTGACCGAATGTATTAAGGAGTTTACAGCCGTCACTCCGCGTGCTTACGTACCATCTCAACTTGCTGTCAAATCCAGTCAACCCCAAATTTGTTATCTTGCAAGCAGCCAACGACTTGGCTAATGACTTACGCACCCATCTGCGGTGAAAAAGCCGCAAAGGGGATGCAAAAGTAAGAAGATTTTTCAAATCTCCAAAGTTTTTTAAGGGAATTTTTGAGATTTTTTTGTGGGGGGGCTTGGGAGGGGCGACTTTTGGGGGCGGCTGTAATACAGCCGCATACTGAACCGATATTTGCACAGGGAGAAAATGCAAATAAATTAGCATTTTGCTCGCTAAATCGGATTTTTACACTACCTCTGGCTGTCGCCGAAGGTAGGAAGGCTTTCACTACCTCTGACTGTCGCCGAAGGTAGGATGCGCCTCGGGAATGAAAACAAAAACTTTCGCTTTTGTTTTGCATTCCGCTCGGCTTTCATTACCTTTGCAAAATGAAAGGAAAAAGAGACGATGAGACATAGTAGAGAAGAGAAGTTGGCCGCCTTCGGCCGCTTGTTGGACGTCCTGGACCGCCTACGTGTGGAATGCCCTTGGGACCGCAAGCAAACCAACGAGAGCCTCCGTCCCAACACGATAGAGGAGACATTTGAGTTGTGCGACGCCCTCCTTCGCGATGACACGAAAGAAATCTGCAAGGAGCTTGGCGACGTACTGATGCACGTCTGTTTCTACGCCCTGATAGGCCAGGAGAAGGACCATTTTGACATAGCCGACATCTGCAACCATCAAGCCGACAAGCTGATATTCCGCCACCCCCATGTCTATGGCGAGGTGAAGGCCGAGACGGCAGAAAAGGTGCTTGAGAACTGGGAGCAGATCAAGCTGAAGGAGAAGGACGGCAACAAGACCGTGCTTTCCGGCGTCCCCTCCTCCCTCCCCTCCCTCATCAAGGCCTACCGCATCCAGGACAAGGCTCGCAACGTAGGTTTCGACTGGGAAGAACGTGACGACGTATGGAAGAAAGTCCGCGAGGAGCTCGACGAGCTGGAGGCCGAATTGAAACGCGGTGACAAGGAACGCTCCACCGCCGAGTTGGGCGACTTCCTCTTCAGCGTAATCAACGCCGCCCGTCTCTACCACCTCAACCCCGACAATGCTTTGGAGCATACCAACCAGAAATTCATCCGTCGCTTCAACTTCGTGGAAGCCCATTCCATCCGCCAAGGGAAGCCCCTGACAGAGATGACACTCGAAGAGATGGACCAACTGTGGGAAGAGGCGAAGAAAATGGAACGAGAAGACAACCATCAAACCCAAGAAATATGAGAAATATCATCCTCTTTTTGTCAGTTTTCACCTTGGTTTTCATATTGGGAGGCTGCACGAAATGCAATGACACCAAGCCCCAGGGCGACAACCTCCCCCAAGTAAACATGGACAATTTGAAGAACAACGAGAGCGACACCACGGTCTTTGGCACCTGCGTTGACGCCACGTCGAACACGGTTTCCATCCTCACGGACAACGGCGACACGGTACAGTATGTCTGCGCTGATGTCTATACCGAGGATGGCACTCCATCGGGCAGCGTGATACGCGGCGGCAAATTCGTCGGCGACCGCATGGCCATTGTAGGCCGTATCGGTGCAGAAGAGAACCTCGCCGACTGCATCGTCAACCTCACCTCCCTCTTAGGACATTGGACAAGCCTTGACCGCGACTTCGAGATTCTCGACGGCGGTGAAGTGAAGTCGAGCATTGAGGCAGAGAGCAACCCCTACACCGCCTGGCACATCTTCAATGGCAAGCTCATCCTCTCGAAGGACACCTTTGAGATTTGCGAGCTCGGCCCCGACTCCCTTCTGTTGGAAAACGACAAAGGTATCTACGGCTACAAGCGCAAGCTATCAGACTAAGGGAGGATGGAGCCGTTCAAGGTATATGTCTTAGGTTGTGGCAGTGCCCAGCCCACCACCCGACACCACGCCTCCGCCCAGGTGGTGGAGTTACGTGGCAAGGTGTTTCTGGTGGACTGCTCCGAAGGCACCCAAGTAGAGATACGCCGTGTCCGCTGCCGATTCTCTAAACTCTCCCACATCTTCCTGAGCCACCTTCACGGCGACCATTGCTTAGGCTTGGTGGGCCTTGTCAGTTCCTTTGGCCTTTCCGGCCGCTCCGCCCCCCTGCATATCCATGCCCATTCCTCCTTTGAGCCATTGCTTCGTCAGATGCTCGACTTTTTCTGCGCCAACCTGTCGTTTCCCGTCGTCTTCCACCCTGTGGACACCACCATTTCCGAGGTGGTTTATGAAGACCACAGCCTTACCGTGACGACCATCCCCTTGGAGCACCGCGTGCCTTGCTGCGGCTACCTGTTTCGCGAGAAACCCACGCTGCCCCACATCCGCCGCGACATGCTTGAGTTTCATCACATCCCCATCTCGCAGATAGACGCCATCAAAAACGGCTCCGACTACGTCAGTCCCTCGGGCGAAGTGATCCCCTTCGAGCAACTCGTTACTCCCGGCGACCCTCCACGCAGCTACGCCTACTGCTCCGACACTCGATACATCCCCACGCTTCACCAACTGGTACGAGGTGTCAACCTGCTCTACCATGAGAGCACCTACGACAGCAGCTACCAGCACCTTGCCACCGCCTATTGGCACAGCACGGCAGCCGAGGCCGCCCGTGTGGCCTTGGACGCCGGCGCGAAGCACCTTCTATTAGGTCACTACAGTTCACGTTACGACGACGTGGAGTCACTCCATTCCGAAGCCCTCGCCATCTTCCCCCATGTTACGATGGCCAACGAAGGATTGGTGGTCGATGTGGTGTGAAACCACTTATGAACATTATATCATCTAACAATAATATCATATGAAAAGAGCATTTTTACTTATTGCACTGATGGCGTTGACAGCCTTGTCATCCCGTGCCGGTGGTCTGATGACCAACACCAACTACCACATCGCCTTCGACCGCATGTTTGCCCGAGGAGCCACAAGCGAGATTGACGGCATTTTCAGCAATCCCGCAGGTTTGGCTTGGACGCGTGACGGTTGGCAGTTGTCATTCAACTGGCAGAGTCCCCAACAAGACCGCGACATCACCTCTACCTTCCCTTTGCTCAACAGCATGTACGGAGAGCCTACGCACAAGTTCCATGGCAAAGCCACAGCCCCCTTCGTCCCCGCTCTCTTCGCCGTTTACAAGCAAGACAAATGGGCGTTGTCGGCCATGATGGGCATCGTGGGCAGCGGCGGCTTCGTGGAGTACAAAGAAGGTGTGCCCATGTTCAACGTGGTCCTCGCCTCCATGCTTGCCAGCAAAGGCGTCACGCCCGACCAGTACAAACTTGACTCCGAAATGAAAGGAAAGCAATATATCTACGGTGGTCAGTTGAATTTCACCTACCGCTTTTTGGAGGACTTCTCCGGCGCCGTGGGTCTCCGTGCCAACTACTACGATGGTTATTACCGCGGCCATGTGATTGCCAACAACCACCCCACCCTTGGCGACCTCGCCACTCTCCAACTCGACGTGGACCAACGCGGCTGGGGGTTCACCCCCATCGTCAGCCTCGATTACCACCACGGCCCTCTGACCATTGGCGCAAGGTATGAGTTCCGCACGAAACTCAACATCCCCAATACCACCAATGAATTGAACGCCGACCTTGGCGGTACACTCAAGACGGTGCTTCAGCAGAGCGACCCCCAGACGCTGGCCGCCATCGCCACCGCCTTGGACAGCAAGACAACACCCTACAAGGACGGCGTGAAGACCCGCTACGACATGCCCGCCCTGTTCACCTTGGCCGCCGGATATGAGTTCACCGACAAGCTTCGTGCCACCGTGGAATACCATTACTTCGACGACAAGCACGCCAAGATGGCCAACGACCGCCAGAAAGAGCTTACCCACGGCACCCATGAGTTCCTCGCTGGTGTGGAATACGACATCAACAAGACCTTCACCGTGAGTGCTGGTGGCCAGCGCACCGACTACGGCCTGAGCAACACCTACCAGACGAACACCTCCTTCGCCTGCGACAGCTACAGCGTGGGATTTGGCGGCGCCATCAACCTGAACGAGCACCTGCGGCTCAACGTGAGTTATTTCTGCTCCCTCTACAGCGACTATACCGTGGAGAGCAGCAACTACCAGCAGTTGGGCGTTGCCGGCAAGGATGAATATTCTCGCACCAACGGGGTCTTCGGAGTGGGAATAGACTATAAGTTTTAAGAGTTTAAAAGTTTAAGGGTTTAAGGTCTTTAGGGACTTTAAAGACCTTAAAGACTTTAAGGACCTTAAGGTCATAAAAACGACAATCCCCGCTTGCCATGGGCAAGCGGGGATAATTGGTTGCGGAGGCAGGACTCGAACATGCGACCTCCAGGTTATGAGCCTGGCGAGCTACCAACTGCTCCACTCCGCGATGTTTTTTCAAATGCGGGTGCAAAGGTAATGCTATTTTTCTTCATCTCCAAATTTTCGGGTGACTTTTTTGAGTTTTTTGCATATTTTGCGCATATATACTATTAAAATAAGGTGGAGGGGGGTTGCAATGATATTGCAACAAACGGAACAAGGTGGGAATAGAAGATGACTTTAGTCATACCGATAGCAGACGGCACCTTGGGGATGAAAACAAAAACTTTCGTTTTTGTTTTGCATTCCGCTCGGTTTGCACTACCTTTGCAATTTGAATCAGAATCCATCATTAGAAGCATAAAAGAAACATGGAATTAGCAAGCAAGTACACCCCACAGGAAGTGGAGTCGAAATGGTATCAGTATTGGCTTGACCACAAGCTATTCAGTTCGAAACCCGACGATCGTGAGCCCTACACGATAGTCATCCCGCCACCCAACGTGACAGGCGTGCTCCACATGGGCCACATGCTCAACAACACCATCCAGGACATCCTGGTACGTCGTGCCCGTATGAAAGGGAAGAACGCTTGCTGGGTACCTGGCACCGACCATGCATCGATAGCCACTGAGGCGAAAGTGGTGGACCGCTTGGCGAAACAAGGCATCAAGAAGCGCGACCTCACCCGTGAGGAGTTTCTGAAGCATGCCTGGTCATGGACGGAGGAGCATGGTGGCATCATCCTGAAGCAGCTTCGCCGCCTGGGCGCCAGTTGCGACTGGGACCGCACTGCCTTCACGATGGACGGCCCTCGCAGCGAGAGTGTGATAAAGGTGTTTGTGGACCTCTACAACAAGGGTTACATCTACCGTGGCCTCCGCATGGTGAACTGGGACCCGAAGGCCCTGACCGCCCTATCGACGGAGGAGGTGGACTATCGCGAGGAGCAGAGTCACCTTTACCACTTGAAATACTACGTCGCCGACTGCACATCCCTTCCAAATGAAGACACCCTGAAAGCTGAGGGCAACGTCATCCACAAGGATGAGAAGGGCTACTACGCCGTCGTGGCCACCACGCGCCCCGAGACCATCATGGGTGACACGGCGATGTGCATCAACCCCAAAGACCCAAAGAACCAATGGCTGAAAGGCCGTCGTGTGATAGTGCCCTTGGTGGGACGCGTCATCCCGGTGATAGAAGACCGCTACGTAGATATCGAGTTTGGCACCGGTTGTCTGAAGGTCACTCCGGCCCACCACACCAACGACTACATGCTCGGCAAGGCCCACAACTTGGAGACCATCGACATTTTCAACCCCGACGCCACCATCTCGGAGGAGTCTCCCCTCTATGTCGGCATGGACCGCATGGCCTGCCGCGAGCAAATCACCCAAGACCTGCAGGCCGCCGGCTTGATGGAGCGCGTGGAAGACTACACCAACAAAGTGGGCTATTCCCAGCGCAACCCCGACACTGCCATCGAACCGCGCCTCTCCTTGCAGTGGTTCCTCAGCATGAAGCATATGGCCGACATCGCCCTCCCGCCGGTGCTGACCGGTGAGATGGAGTTCTTCCCCGCGAAATACAAGAACACCTACAAGTCATGGTTGGAGAACATCCAGGACTGGTGCATCTCGCGCCAACTGTGGTGGGGTCATCGCATTCCCGCCTATTACTACGATGATGAAGACCATTTCGTAGTGGCTGAGAATGCAGAGAAAGCCTTGGAACTCGCACGAGAGCAGAGCGGCAACGCCGAACTGAAAGCCTCCGACTTGCGCCAGGACGAAGATGCGCTCGACACCTGGTTCTCCTCCTGGCTGTGGCCCATCTCCCTTTTCGACGGCATCAACCATCCCGGCAACGAGGAGATTAGCTACTACTACCCCACGAGCGACCTTGTGACAGCCCCCGACATCATCTTCTTCTGGGTGGCCCGCATGATCATGGCCGGCGAGGAATACATGGGCAAGTACCCATTCAAGAATGTCTATTTCACCGGCGTGGTGCGCGACCAGCTGGGTCGCAAGATGTCCAAGAGCCTTGGCAACTCCCCCGACCCTCTGATGCTGATAGACAAATACGGCGCCGACGGCGTCCGCATGGGCATGATGCTCTGCGCCCCTGCCGGCAACGACATCCTCTTCGACGAGACGCTGTGCGAGCAGGGCCGCAATTTCAACAACAAGATATGGAATGCCTTCCGCTTGGTGAAGGGCCTCTCCGTGGCCGACATCGAGCAGCCGGAGGAGTGCCGCATCGCCATCGAGTGGTTTGATGCCGTGCTGCGCCGCACCTCCGCCGAGTTGGACGACCTCTTCGCCAAATACCGCATCTCCGAGGCCCTGATGGTGGTCTATCGCCTCTTCTGGGACGAGTTCAGCAGCTGGTACCTCGAAATGGTGAAGCCAGCCTACCAATGCCCCATGGACCGTGCCACGATGGAAGCCACGCTTCGGTTCTTCGACATCCTTCTGAAGATGCTCCACCCCTTCATGCCGTTCATCACCGAGGAGCTATGGCAGCACCTCTGCGACCGCCCCTCAGGTGCCAGCATCATGGTGGAATTGCTTGATGTGCCTTCCCCCGCCGCCGGCGACTCCGCCCTCCTCGCCGACGTGGAGCGTGTGAAACAGGCAGTGACCGGCGTTCGCACCGTCCGCAGTTCGAGGAACATCCCTCCCCGCGAGGCCCTCGACCTCCAAGTGGTGGACACCACCTTCTACCACTCCTACTCCACTGTCATCATGAAGATGGCCAACCTGCGCACGTTTGAGACTGTTGCCGCCAAGCCAGCCGACGCTTCGCAGTTCATGGTGGGCACCGACGAGTTCGCCGTTCCCCTTGGCAGCCTCATCGACATCTCCGCCGAGATTGCCAAGCAGGAGAAGGAACTGAAACACCAAGAAGGTTTCTTGGCCGGTGTGGAGAAGAAGCTCTCCAACGAGCGTTTCGTGGCCAATGCCCCCGAGGCCGTGGTAGCCTTGGAGCGCAAGAAGCGCAGCGACTCCTTGGAGCGAATTGCCTCGCTGAGAGCCTCCTTGGAGGAACTACGCAAGAAGCTTTAAGGTGTGTTTTGCAACCATTCTGAATGATGCGAGCCATATCGACCATAGCTGCTTTGTCCCTCATGCTGACAGTAGCAGGCCAAAATCCCCAAAAGGGAACATACGGCTACCTCTACTGCCACATGAGCGACCGCGGTGAATACACAGCCTACGCCGTGAGCCGCGACGGCTACCACTATGAGGACCTGAACGACGGGGAGGCCGTATTCTCCCCCGAGGAACACGCCCGCATCGAGGGAGGCACTCGCGACGCCTACATCACGCGCACGCACGACGGGAAGGGTTACCTGATGGTGACGACCGACATGTGCGTGAGGAAATCGAAAGTGTGGGACAACTACGGCATCGACCTTTTGCGCAGCAAGGACATGGTGACATGGGAGTCGGTGACGTTCGACTTCCGCCGCGGCCCCTCCATCTTCTGCGACCCCTCATCCCCCGACCCCTACAAGGATTACAGCACCATCAACCGCGTGTGGGCGCCCCAGATTTTCTGGGATCCCGACTTCATCTGGAGCGACGGAAAGAAAGGCGGCTACATGATCTACTACTCCTTGTGGAACCGCGCCGAAGAGGGTTACGACCGCATGTACTACTCCCATGCCGATGAGAGTTTCACCCGTCTGACAAAGCCTCGCCTGCTCTTCGACTGGGGCTACGCCACCATCGACGCCGACATCAACTACCTTCCCTCCGATGGGAAATACCACATGCTCATCAAGAAGGAAGGTGGCAAGCCCGGCATCTACACGGCCACGGCAGAACACCTCACCGGCCCTTGGGGCGAACCGGTGGAGGACGACTATGTTGACTTCGAGGGCAAGAAGAAATGCGAGGGGTCATCCGCCTTCCAACTAATCGGCGATGACACTTGGCGCGTGGCCTACATCGAATACTCCTCCAAGCCCAAGCACTACCGTATCTGCAAGGCAGACAAATATCTCCGCAATTTCTCTTCCCCGGTGGACATCGAGGGAGTGACCGGCCCGCAGCACGGCTCCTTCATGCGCATCACCAAGAAGGAATACAAGCGCCTGAAAAAGGCATTCCCCAACAAGAAGGGGTGAGAAAACCATCAAGCCACACCTTTTGGAGGTGTGGCTTGATGGTTACTTGGAATGACGATTCCTTAGAGTGTCAATTCCTCAAAAGGCAGTCCGAAGACATCGGCCACAGCCTTGAAAGTGACCTTTCCTTCTACGATATTGAGGCCTTGGAAGAGCGCCTTGTCCTCCTTGCACGCCTTTTTCCAACCCTTGTCAGCCAGTGCCACGGCATATTTCAAGGTGGCATTGGTGAGAGCGATGGTGGAGGTGTTGGGTACGGCACCAGGAATGTTGGCCACGGCATAATGGACGATTCCGTCCACCTCATAGACCGGCTCGGAGTGAGTGGTGGGCCTTGATGTCTCGAAGCATCCCCCTTGGTCGATGGCCACATCGACCAGGACGGAGCCGGGTTGCATCATCTTGAGCATGTCGCGTGTGATGAGGTGTGGCGTTTTGTCACCAGGAATAAGCACGGAACCCACGATGATGTCCACGTCGGGCAGTTCCTTCTCGATGTTGTGTTTGCTGGAAAAGAGCGGCACCACATTGGACGGCATCTCCGCCGAGAGTTTTTTGAGCAAGGGCAGCGAAATGTCGGCAATAATCACCTGTGCGCCCATTCCAGCCGCCACCCTTGCAGCGGCCTGTCCCACGACACCTCCACCAAGCACGAGCACCTTGGCGGGTTTCACTCCAGGAACTCCCGATATGAGTTTGCCTTTTCCTCCTTTCGTTTTCTGCAGATAGTATGCTCCGTTGATGGTGGCCATCCTTCCAGCCACCTCGCTCATGGGAATGAGCAGCGGGAGCGACCTATCGGGCAATTGCACAGTCTCGTAAGCGATACATACCCCTCCCGCCTTGATCATGGCGTCGGTGAGAGGTTTGTCGCATGCGAAATGGAAATAAGTGAACAGCACCTGTCCGGGTTTCACCAATTTGTATTCCGGCTCAATGGGTTCCTTCACCTTGACAATCATGTCGGCCTTCTCGTAGGTCTCCTCGATGGTGGCGAGGATGGAGGCACCGACTTTTTCGTAATCCTCATCGGAGAAGCCACTCCCCTCCCCTGCGGTGTGCTGCACGAACACCTCATGCCCGTGTCTCACCAGTTCAGCCACTCCGGCGGGTGTCATTCCCACTCGGCTCTCATTGTTCTTGATTTCTTTTGGAATGCCTATTTTCATAGTTTTTGATAGATATTAGAAGATTAAAATAGTTGGTAAGATTATTCATAGTCGTCGATGACGGCGTTGACGAAGTCGAGCATGGGTTTTGCCGTTTTGAACACATCCGCCATTCTGTCGAGCGCATCCTCATGGTCGAAGAAATGGTCGTCAACGTTTCTCCAGCAGCAGTAGTCCTTCATGCGCAGGTAATCCAAGTGTTCGAAGTCTTTTGGGAATCCCGCCGGGCACGTCTTGAGTTTTTCCAGTCCGAAGCCGCAATCGTCCCCTTTTCTGAAAAGGCTTTGGAACTTCTTGTTTTCCACGCACTGGAGCCACTCGGCCGTATTGGCCATGATTTCGTTTCTGCAAGCGGTGAGAATGTTGGTGGGCAGGTAGTAACATCCGCACGCAAGCATGCAGTTTCCCGGTTCCACATGCACGTAGTATCCCCCGTGGAAGGCTTTTTTCCCATGGGCGGCGATGTATGCTCCTAAATGCCTTTTGTATGGCGACTTGTCAGGCGAAAAGCGTGTGTCGCGGTAGAAGCGATACACCGTGTCCTTGACGGTGATGTGGGCGATGGAGTTGTCGAAACGCGCAATGCGAGCGATGGCCTTTTCCACGTAGTTCTCAAACTCCGTCCTTGCCGCAATATATTCATCGCGATGGTTTTGAAACCATGTGCGGTCGTTGTTTGCCGCAATGTTTCTAAGGAATTCCAAGACGAGAGTGGTGTTCATGGTGCTTACGGATTATTTTTGGGGCAGAAATTGTCGAAAGGGCATTCATAGCAGTGTGGAGCCCTACTGGTGCAAACATACCTCCCGTGCAACAGCAGCCAGTGGTGTGCTCTCGGCACGTCCTCCTGCGGGATGTTTTTCATCAGTTGCTGCTCCACCTTGAGGGGGGTGTTGTCGGCCTTCCCCACCAGTCCGAGTCTTCTGCTGACACGGAACACATGCGTATCCACCGCCATGGCCGCCTTTCCAAAAGCCACTGCCATGACGACGTTGGCTGTCTTCCTCCCCACTCCCGGCAGTTGCGTGAGCTGTTCCATCTCCTGCGGCACCTCGCCATCAAACCTGTTGACGAGCATCTGTGCCATACTGACGAGGTGCTCCGCCTTTGAGTTAGGGTACGAGACACTTTTCACGTATTCCAACACCTCGTCCATTTGCGCCTCCGCCATGGCCTTTGCATCCGGGAAGCGTTGGAAGAGCGGTGGTGTAACCATGTTCACCCTTTTGTCTGTACACTGCGCACTGAGGATGGTTGCCACGAGAAGTTGGAAAGGCGATGTGAACCGCAGTTCCGAGCCAACCTCCGGCATTTCTTGCCGGAAATGCTGGAGGATGCGCTCGTATCTTTGTTTCTTATTCATGGCGGGTGTTTGTGTTATCATGGCGAAAAAGGCCCCATGCTTTCCCGGGGCCTTTGTCTTGTCTTTTATTTCTTGGTCTCTTTCTCGTCGGGCTTTTTCTTGTAAGACTTGTTGAGCCCAGCCACGACCTCGGCAGTGATGTCGAGGGCCTTGTCTGCCAGGAGAATGTTGTCCCCCGACTTGGCGAGTATCATGGAGTATTTCTTGTCCTTGTTGTATTGTGCGAGGAAATGGTCAAGGCTGTCGTGAAGCGCTTGATTGAATTTCTCCGTCTGCGACTGTAGTTCGCCAGCCAGTCTGTCACGTGTGGCGAGGAGCTGCTCCTGCTGTCTCTGCAGTGCCGCCTGCTGGCCCTCGGCCTCCCTTTGTGATGAGAATCCGTTGTTCTGCAATTTGTTTTGGAAGTTCTGCACGGCAGCGTTGAGGTTTTTCTCTTGTGCTGCGAGTGCGCTCTGGCTGTTGTTGCTCCTCTTCTCAAGAATTTTGGTGTAATCCTTGCAGAAGTCATACTGTGTCATGATGGAGTCCACCTCCACGTATGCGATTCTGAGCGAACCGGGTGTAGCTGTCTGAGCCGCCACCTTTTCGGGTTTGTCATCCATCTTGTTGGAGTCGTTACATGCTGTGAGCGTGAGTGTAGCCATGGCTGTTACAGCCATGAGACGCAAAAAGTTTCTTTTGTTCATTTCTTCTTTTTATTGTAGTTTTTTATTTCGTTTCGATTTCTCCTCTACGGCCATTCTTCTCTGTCTCTGCTCCCTGTCCTGCTCGATGACACAGTGTATTCCCCTGTCTCTCATAGGCTTGCTATCATGAATGTGCATAGATTCAAATTGGCCATTTTTCTTGAAAATGACTTTCACCGCAAGCAATAACACGGCCAAAGCAACAATTAACAGAGAAGAGATGATGATTTCCGTCATTTTTTGCTAACTTTGCAGCGTGAAAGCGGGGAAGCCATTCCTCCGCCTTTTCGGCTGCAAAGTTACGAATAAGGAAGCGAAAAGCCAAATTTATTTGTGATTTTCCAAGCGCGAATCGGCATGGATGCGTTCAAAGACGTAAAAAAGAGGCTCCTCTTCCCCTGTCACAAGATGCAACAATTTACATAATCCTTAAATAAAATGAACAAGACAGAGTTACCCCCCCGGCGAGTGTTCGAGCAATTTGCGAAAATCAACGCCATCCCCCGTCCCTCGAAGCACGAGGAGAAAATGATTTCCTATCTGTTGGAGTTTGGCCGTACCCGCGGTCTGCCCATAAAAGTGGACGCCACCGGCAACGTGCTGATTAGCAAGCCAGCCACCCCCGGCTACGAGTCTCGCCCTACGGTGGTTCTTCAGAGCCACATGGACATGGTGTGCGACAAGCTTGTTGACGTTGAGATTAATTTCGAGACCGACCCGATACAAAGCTATGTCGATGGCGAATGGCTGAAAGCTCGTGGCACGACGCTTGGAGCAGACGACGGGATAGGTGTGGCCATGGAGCTTGCCCTTTTGGACAGCGACGACATTGCCCACGGCCCGATAGAATGTCTCTTTACTGTGGATGAGGAGACGGGTCTTACCGGTGCCTTCGGCCTCCAGGCCGGTTTCATGAGCGGCGACATGCTGATCAACCTTGACTCGGAGGACGAGGGGCAGATATTCGTGTCGTGCGCCGGCGGTGTCACCACACATGCCCGTTTCAACTACGCCCTTGAGGATGCCGGCCCCGACCAGTTCTTCTTCTGTGGCAAGTTGAAAGGATTGACCGGCGGTCACTCCGGCGACGACATCGACAAGAAACGCGCCAACGCCATCAAGTTGCTTGCCCGTTTCCTCTATTCCATGGACGAACACGTTGGTGTCCGCCTTGCACGATGGAACTCAGGCAAGTTGCACAACGCCATCCCCCGCGACGGCTCCATCGTGTTCAGCGTTCCTTTCGAGCGCAAGGAGGATGTGAGGGTCGCTTGGAACGTTTTTGCGAGCGAGGTGTCGGATGAATTCCATGTCACCGACCCCGAGATGGAGTTCACCTTTGGCAGCTGCGATGCCGAGCCGGTGATGCCCCTTGACGTTTCCCGCCGCCTGATCCGCTCCCTCCAAGCCATAGACAACGGCGTGTTGTCGATGTGCCAGGACGAGGAGTTATCGTGGTTGGTGGAGACGAGTAGCAACATCGCGAGCGTACAAACAACCGACAATGTGGCCACCGTCATTTCAAGCCAGCGCTCCAACGTGATGAGCAACCTTCGCAACGTAGCGAGAACGGTGAAAGCCTTGTTCCAGTTGGCTGGTGCCGATGTAGAGCAAAGCGACGGCTACCCCGCGTGGAAGATGAACCCCAACAGCAAACTGACAAAGTTGGTTGTGGAGACCTACAAGAAGCTCTTTGACAAAGACCCGATGGTGCTTGGCATCCACGCCGGCCTGGAATGCGGCCTTTTCTCCGAACGCTATCCCCACATGGACATGGTGTCGATTGGTCCGACGCTTCGCGGCGTACACACCCCTGACGAGCGCCTGCTCATCCCTACGGTGCAGATGGTTTGGGACCACTTGCTTGAAATATTGAAGAACATCGAGTGAGTTCCCCACCCCCGACCATAGAAATGCCCCGGCAAATAGTATCACTACTGTTGCCGGGGCTTACCTTTCAAAAAACTACCTATTGAAATATAAAACTTGCAAAGTTACGATGTTAGATAAGGATGTTCGTTAGCGGAAGCACGGCTCATGGGTTGTTCCAAAGGGATGAAACCGCCAATGATGGTGCTATTCATGCAAATTGCCTCCTTTTGAGAATGCAAAGATAAGCATTTTTTCCAAAAAACGTGCAATTAGAGGGAGAAAAAAGGCAAAGAATCTTTTTGAGCGTGAAAATCCCCCACCCTCCACTTTGGCACATTTTTTGCAGAGACGGTTACGGAACAAACAAAACATACAACATAAAAATACAAAGATATGCAAAAAGGCAACATTGGAGTGACGACGGAGAACATCTTCCCCGTCATTAAGAAATTCCTTTATTCCGACCATGAGATTTTCCTTCGCGAGATGGTTTCCAACGCCGTTGATGCGACACAGAAACTGAAGACGCTTTCCGAGCGCGGCGAAGTGAAAGGCGAATTGGGCGACCTCACCATCCACATCAGCATCGACAAGGACCAAGGCACGCTGACCGTGAGCGACCGAGGCATCGGCATGACAGCAGAGGAGATAGACAAATACATCAACCAAATCGCCTTCTCCGGTGTGAACGACTTCTTGGACAAGTACAAGGACAACGCCAACGCCATCATCGGCCACTTCGGCCTTGGCTTCTACAGCGCGTTCATGGTGAGCGACAAGGTGGAGATTGTCACCCGCAGCTACCGCGACGACGCCGTACCGGTGAAATGGAGCTGCGACGGCAGTCCGGCCTATGAGATTGTGGAGACGGAGAAATCCGACCGTGGCACCGACATCATCCTGCACCTTGCCGAGGACTGCAAGGAGTTCTTGGAGAAGGACAAGGTGGAAGGCCTCCTGAACAAATATTGCAAGTTCATGGCTGTTCCCATCGCCTTTGGCAAGAAGACGGAATGGAAGGACGGCAAGCAGGTGGACACCGACGAGGACAACATCATCAACGACTCGGAGCCCATGTGGGCGAAAACGCCAAGCTCTTTGACCGACGAAGACTACAAAGAATTCTACCGCAAGCTCTACCCGATGCAGGACGAACCGCTGTTCTGGATTCACCTCAACGTGGACTACCCCTTCAACTTGACGGGCATCCTCTATTTCCCCCGCGTGCAGTCGAACATCGACTTGCAACGCAACAAAATCCAGTTGTATTGCAACCAAGTATTCGTCACCGACCAGGTGGAAGGCATCGTGCCGGAGTTCCTCACCCTGCTCCATGGTGTGATTGATTCTCCCGACATTCCGCTGAACGTAAGCCGCTCCTACCTGCAAAGCGATGCCAACGTGAAGAAGATCTCCACCTACATCACCAAGAAGGTGGCCGACCGGTTGAACGGCATCTTCAAGGACGACCGCAAGGATTATGAGTCAAAGTGGGACGACCTGAAGATCTTCATCAACTACGGCATGCTGTCCCAGGAGGACTTCTACGACCGTGCGAAAGACTTTGCCCTGCTGAAGGACACGGAGGGCAAGTACTACACTTACGAGGAATACCGCACACTCATCAAGGACAACCAGACGGACAAGGATGACACATTGGTGTATCTGTATGCCAACAACGTAGAGGACCAATACAGTTACATCGAGGGTGCGAAGGCCAAGGGCTACAGCGTACTGCTGATGGACGGCGACCTCGACACACCCATGGTGTCGATGCTGGAGCAGAAGTTGGAGAAGAGCCGCTTCACCCGAGTTGATAGCGACATCATCGACCACCTCATCGTGAAGGAGGACAAGAAGGAGAGTGCGCTGAGCGACGAGGAGACTGACAATCTGTCACAAGCATTCCGCTCGCAACTCCCCACCATGGAGAAGACCAATTTCTACGTGGAGGTGCAGGCACTCGGCGAGGACGCACAGCCGGTGGTGCTCACCCAAAGCGAGTACATGCGTCGTATGAAGGACATCAGCCGTTTCCAGAGCGGCATGGGGTTCTACGGCCAAATGCCGGACTCCTACAGCATGGTGCTCAACAGCGACCACCCGTTGGTGAAGCGCGTGCTGGCAGACGAGGAGGCCGCTTGCGGTGAGGCCTTGAAGCCGGTGAAAGCCGAGATCAAGGGCTTGGAGGCCCGCTTGGCGGTTCTTCGCCAAGAGCAGGGCAAGAAGAAGCCCGAGGAGGTGACCCAGGAGGAGAAGGACGAATTGGCAGCCACCCAGCGCCAAGTGGGCGAGCAGAACGACAAAAAGAAGGAGATCATCGGCGGGTTCGCCAAGGACTACGACGTGATTCACCAGTTGATCGACCTGGCCCTGCTTCAGAACGGCATGCTCAAGGGAGCCGCTCTGTCAGCCTTCCTCAAACGTTCTGTGGAAATGATCAAATGAAAAAACGGCAAGTAAACACTACGAGCCCCGCCAATGCATCGTCATCGGCGGGACTTGGCGTTTTTTCATATCATCTGCTGGCCATATTGACCATTGCCATTTGGGGCGTGACGTTTGTCAACACGAAGGTGTTGCTACAACACGGCTTGCAGCCGATGGAGATATTCCTGCTCCGCTTCATCGTGGCATACCTCTGCATCTGGACGATTTCACCCCGAACCGTCCGTTCGCAGTCGTGGGCCGACGAGGGGTTGTTTTTTGTATTGGGGCTGCTTGGCGGCACGGCATATTTTGTGGCAGAGAACACAGCCCTCGGCCTTTCCTACGTCAACAACGTGTCGTTCATCGTCTGCACCGCCCCGCTCATCACCATGTTCCTCGCCATTGCCTTTGTGAAAGAGGTGAAGGCCACGATGCCGCTCATCGTGGGCTCCACCATTGCCTTGGCAGGTGTGGGGATGGTGGTGTATAACGGCAGTTTCGTGCTGAGGCTGAATCCCTTGGGGGACATGCTGGCGCTGACGGCAGCCATCTGCTGGGCCGTCTATAGCCTGGCGATCAAGAAGGTGTCCCAGGGTTACAGTGCCGTTTTCATCACTCGCAAGGTGTTTTTCTACGGGATAGCGACCGTCTTGCCGCTGTTTCTCATAAAGCCTTGGCAATTCCCATTGGAGGGTCTTCTGCAACCGGCGGTGTGGATGAACCTGCTGTTTCTTTCCATAGTGGCTTCCTTCCTTTGTTTTCTATGGTGGAGCGTTGCCGTGAAAAAAATAGGTGCTTTGTCCACCAGCAACTATGTCTATCTGAATCCCATCACCACGGTGGTAGCCAGTGCTTTGTTCCTCGACGAGCCGATGACGCTGATGGCATATATCGGCAGCGCACTCATCCTCTTGGGGGTGTATGTGGCCAATCGTGAAAGACGACCGGGGAAACCTTAACGTCCCTCCTCGACAAGCATTAGCAGTTCATCGCGAAGTTGGTCGGGGATAGTGATGCCTCTTAAAATCAAACTTCTGCTCCATGCCGGCACCTCTTGTGGTCGCATGGTGTAAAGCACCTCCCTGAAACTCTCTGTCTCCTCGTCGGTGTAGCTGTCTCCCGCCCTCCCTTGGAAGACATCCAGTTCCTCGTCATCGAAATATTCCACCTCCTTGACGGCTGCCTTGAGCATGCACTCCTGCTCGCAGCTGCTGTCGGAACCGTCGCAAGAATCACACGTGGGTTGTATAGTGACGGGGGTTGACGAACCGTGAGACAACAGGTGGGCGGCGGCGGCCACGATGCCGAGAACCAGCAGCGCGATGACGACAATGGCGACGTATGTCATAGCACCTCCTCAATCACGTATCCAGCCTGCCGCAGGTGTTCCCAGTATTTGGGATATGACTTGCTGACCACTCCGGGGTTGTTGATACGCAGCCCTGGGAAGCGCCAGCATGCCGGTGCGAAGGCGAGAGCCATGCGATGGTCCTCGTAGGTGTCGATGACGGGGTGCGTGTCGGCGTGGCATTTCTCGCCGTTCCAGATGAGGTCGTTGTCCACCGTGCTTCTCACCACGTATCCCAGTTTGAGCATTTCCCTCTTGAGTGCCTCGATGCGGTCGGTCTCCTTGATGCGCAAGGTGCTTAGTCCCTTGAAATGGAAGGGAATGTCGAGCATAGCGCATGCCACGACATAGGTCTGTGCCAAGTCGGGTTGATTGATGAAACTGAACTCTAATCGAGGGAGGTTCATGGCATATTTTTTCAGTGTCACGGTGGTAGGCACGCCTTTCTCCTTCACGTCGAAGATGGTTTTCACACCAAAGAGGCTGAAGATGTATCTTGCCACGGAGTCACCTTGTCGCGAACCGTCCGTAAGTCCCGACAGCCGCACCACGGAGTCCTCTCCGGAGAGACAAAGAGCCTCATACCAATAGGATGCCGCGCTCCAGTCGCTCTCAATGAAATAGGGAGTAGGTTTGTACCCACCGGGCGCCACCTCGATGGTGTCAGGCCCCGTCCATTCCACCTTCGCTCCAAAGTCGCGCATGGTGCATAGTGTGAGGTCGATGTATGGTCGTGAGATGACATCCCCTGTAAGGTGAAGTTCCATGCCGTTGCGCATGGCCGCCCCCGCGATGAGCAGAGCCGAGATGTATTGGGAACTGACGTTTCCCGCCACGTCAAGATAGCCTCCGTCAAGCCGTTGCCCACGAATGCGCAAAGGAGGGAAGCCTTCTCGACCTTTGTATTGTATGTCGGCACCGAGTTGTCGCAGTGCGTCCACGAGGATGCCGATGGGACGGTGTCTCATGCGCTGTGTACCAGTGAGGACGTGTTCGCCGCTTTCGGTGACAGCAAGGAAAGCCGTCATGAACCGCATGGCCGTTCCTGCTGCCTTGATGTCGATGGTGGGTGGCATGTCGCGCAGTGCGCGAATGATTACTTCCGTGTCGTCGCAGTCGGAGAGGTTGTCTGGCAGTTGTGTTCCTCCCGAGAGGGCGTGTATCACGAGTGCCCGGTTGCTGATGCTCTTCGACGATGGAAGTTGTATGGTGGTGTCAATGCGTGAGGGAGCGTTGATGATGTATTGCATGGTATGTTTCTTCCAATTTGCTTGCAAATATAGTGAATGTTGGTATAAGTTCAAAACAAAAAGGGCATTTTTTTGTTTCAGTGTTCACAACCATTCATCAACTGAAGCCTCATGCCTGTCCTCGCAGCCCTTTTCTGAGTTTGACGAAGACATGTATGGCGTGCCCGTTCTCCGCCTTTCTCTTCTCAATTTCAAAATGCTTCGGGCAAGACTCGATGAGCGGAGTGAGTTTTTGGAATCCGTAGTTGCGTGGGTCGAAATCAGGCCGTTTTTTGAGCAGCAAACTACCCACCTCTGCCAGCGACACCCAGTCGTTGTCATCGGCCAAGTCATTGATGGTGTGGCGAAGAAGTTTGATGACGGCATAGTTGATTTTCTCCTTTTGCACGGCAGTTTTTTTCATTTCCCCTCCAACTGGCAGTTGTGGCGTGATTTCCTCCTGTGCCTCCTCTTGCGGCTCCTCATCATCGTTTCCGAGGTTTTCGATATAAACGAACTTGTCGCAAGCGACGATGAACGGCCTTGGTGTCTTCTTCTCCCCCATGCCAATGACCAGTTTTCCCGATTCGCGTAGGCGGGTGGCGAGGCGAGTGAAATCGCTGTCGCTTGAAATGATGCAGAATCCCTCCACTTTGTTGCTATGCAGGATGTCCATGGCATCGATGATCATAGCGGAGTCGGTGGCGTTCTTTCCGGTGGTGTAACTATATTGCTGTATGGGTGTGATGGCGTTTTCAAGGAGTACGGCCTTCCACGAGCCAAGATTGGGTTTTGTCCAGTCGCCGTAAATGCGCTTGATGGTGGGCATGCCGTATTTTGCTATCTCGTTGAGCATTTCCTGCACGTGTGATGCCGGAACGTTGTCAGCGTCGAACAACACAGCCAGATTGAGTTCTTTTTTCTCTTGATTCATAAATGTGAAATGAATGATTATCCTGTTGACACTGCAAAGGTAAAACAAAAAATTGGAAAAAAGCACTTTTTGGGGAAATAGATTCTTTGACTTAGCAGATGATGTCGTCTGCAAATAAAGTTGACTAATTGTTCAATTCAAGCGACACGCCTCTTTCAGGGAAGTAAAACTTAATAAGATTACCTTCATTGTCAAAATGATTCTCATATATATCATCCTTCCCAGAACGAAAACCTTCGTTTTTGACTTTCTTTAAATCTGCTTGTGGAATGTCCCCATATAACCCAAGAATGATAAATGGAATTCTATCCCACCCGAGGTGGTCTATGTAGAAGCACAATCCTCCATTCTTAGTTTCACGCTGACTTGCAGATGGATTGTAGTAGAATGTCTTTTTTATCCTTCTGTTGATTTCTTTATCATTAACTATCATCGAATCTATATTTCCATTTGTCCAATGTGACTTTGAATATATTTTTCCTTCAACGTATATATTAACTAACTTATTGGTTTCATATTCGTTCATTATGATTCCTTTTGCTCCTATAACATTTTCTGCAATTATATGCCCGTTTTTAAGCAAATAAAATTCATTTGTTTTTACATTTATAATAGAATCATCTTTTATCAGATATACAGTTGTATCTTGATACCAGTAATCCTTCGCTTTCTCTATTGCAACATCTACAATAATAGAATCGTTACGATAATAAGCCCTGCGTTCTAAGTCCAGATATCTGCTTTCCTCATGGTTAGCATTAAAGTCAAGTAATACAGCGGCAAACAGGGGAATGGTATCTCCTTCTATTATAACATAGGAAGATGCTTTTGGCGGATAGTTTCGACATGAAGAAAACATACCTGCCATAATGACCAATGTGACGAAGATGTAAAATGATTTTTGCATATTGGCCATGCTGTCATTTCTTATGGTTACGATGTCATACCACTCCACCTTTCTATGACGCACGAATGGGTCTTTGTCTCCTTGTCATAGTTGATGCCCACGAGAAGGAGATTGTCGGTGTATTGCGCCACCTTGGCCGGGTATTTCTTCCGCTTGATTTGCGAGATGGCCGTGTCGGCATCCTTGTCGTATTTCAGTTCCACGACGAGGGCGGGGGAATCGACGTTCTTCCTCGGGATGAGCACAAGGTCGGCAAAACCCTTGCCAGACGCCAGCTCCCTGTGGATGATGTAATCATTTTTGGCGTAATAGTAGGCGATGCTTAACACACAGGCCATGGAATTCTCGTTGTTGTAGGAGAGGATGCTCGTTTCCTCGTCATGTGCGACGTCGATGCCCCTTGCCACGGCCTCCGCATCGCCTTCGAGGGTGGCACGTAGGAGTTGTTCCGACTTTTGGAGGGTCTCCACCACATTGGTCCAGTTGGTGTTCTCCACGGCATTCTCCATCTCCATTCCTACCTCGCGGTTGGGAATGCGGCATTCTTGCTTTCGCCGATCGAACGATAGGTAGCCCAAGTGAATGAGCACAGTGAGCGCGTCGTCACGGCTTCTGATGATGGCCATATCGTTTTGGAACTTGGTGGTGTTCACCTTTGCCCATCCGCCGGCCAACATCGCCACAATGTCGTCCTTCAACCCCTCGAAGTTCATGGAGATGTATTCGGACACGGAATCAAAGGCACCCGTTCTTGCCCAGTAACTGTCGCACGTGCCGTCCTCCAAGGCCTGCATCACCGAGTTGGGATTGAACATCGACAACTCATCGCCAATCTGGTAGCCGTCGTACCACTTGGCCAAATCGTCGAAGTCCATACCATACTTTTCCGCCAGGGCAAGCACCTCTTCCTTGGTGAAGCCAAAATAACTTGCCATCCTGCGAGGCTGAACCATAGAATATTCCCTAAAGTTGTTCAGGGCCGACTGCGTCTGGTATTTCTTGATGGGCAAGATGCCTGTCATATACACTCCTGCGAAAACCCTCGCAGCGTTCATCCCTTTGAACATGCGTCTCAGCCAGTCCAAATAGCGATCCATGGTGCGTGTGCCGGGCTTGTGCTCGCGGCAGATGGCATCCCACTCGTCGATGATGAAGAAGAAACGGTCGCCCGTACTCTCGGCGATGCGTGTGAGGATGTCCATCAGGTCGTCACCTTCCAACCGCTCTGTGTCCGGGTAGGCTCGCAGCACATCTTCCCGCAATCTCTTGTCGAAGATGTCCACCACGTCTATTTCGTGGAACCGCATCACAAATTCCGACAGGTCGAGATAAATGACCGGGTATTTATTGAGATGCTCCTCAAAGGACGGGTGACTGGCAATCTCCAAGTCGGCGAAAAGTTCCCGTGAATTGCATGATTTGTCGTAGTAGGCGCAGAGCATCTTCGCCGCCATCGATTTTCCAAAGCGGCGGCAGCGGCTCACGCAGGTGAAGCGGGCCTCTGAGAAGAGCGTGTTGTTGACCACGGCGATAAGACCAGACTTATCGACGTATTCACTTTTGCGGGCGGAACGGAATCCCTCGTTCCCGGTGTTGATGTAGATTCCCATGGCGGTGATGGTTTAGTAAGGTGTTGCAAAGATAACAAATGCTGGGCGGAATGCAAAACAAAAAACAAAGTTTTTGTTTGCATTTCCGAACCGCCGCCTATCTTCGCGCCAGCAGAGTTGTGCAAGGTGAGTGAAATGCAAATAAAAGATGTAGTTTTTTATTTTCATTTCCGAGTAACGAATTGGGAAACACACAAACTGAAGCCCCGAATAACATTTTTCCAAGCCTGCGGCTTGAATGGTCACAACCACCCCGCCCCCTCCTTTTCCTAAGGAGGGGTACCTACCCTCCCCCCGT